>JAFZMQ010000010.1 GCA_017551095.1 Clostridia bacterium
TACCGCTAAAAAAACTATTACAGATATTACTCTCTTTACTGTTTTCATTTTTTTCTCCTTAGAATTGGAAATATATAAATTGACTTGCCTCATATCCCGAGCCGTAAACTCCGAATATCAATACTGCAAAAATCAGCAACAGATATACCGTCCATCTTGCCACAAAATTCATATTCTCCGTTTTTTCAAGTGCTTTTCCGTCTTTTTCTGTCCACAAGCTCACCGCAAAAAGCACTAATACCGATAACAAAAGTACAACAAAATTCGGAATATCAATGCCAAAATCACCGACACTCATTATACCGCCAAATTCGGTAAAAATGCGGCGTATTGCCTCCATTGCCTCCGGCAAATTGGCACTTCTGAAAAAAATCCATGCAAAAGTTACCAGCACAAAGTTCAAAGCTCTGCTGAAAAATACATAAACGGGATTTTGGTCGCCGATACCAAGCGTTTTGCGAAAGCTATCACGCAGATTTTTCGTAGCCGAGCCGATAATCTGATATATTCCGTGGATTGCACCCCATATGACAAAATGCCAACTCGCACCATGCCAAAGACCGCTTGTTAAGAAGACAATCATAAGATTTAGGTATTTCCTAAGAGTTCCTTTCCTGTTGCCGCCGAGCGGTATATACAGATAGTCACGGAACCAGCTCGAAAGCGAAATATGCCATCTACGCCAAAAATCCGAAATTGATGTTGCAAAATACGGTCTTTTGAAGTTCTCCATAAGCCGAAAACCCATAACCTCAGCCGCTCCGATTGCAATTATCGAATATGAGGCAAAATCGCAGTAAATCTGCACGGCAAAGCACACAGTTGCAACCGAAATCTGCACACCCGTAAATGCGGAAATGTTATCATAAACAGTGTTTACCAAAATTGCCGCTCTGTCGGCAATAACAAGCTTTAAAAAGAAGCCCCAAAGCATCATAAAAAGTCCACGCCGTACCCGAAGGTAATCAAAATGATGCTCCTCGTTGACCTGTGAAAGAAGGTTTTTAGACCGCTCAATAGGTCCTGCAACAAGCTGCGGAAAAAAGGACACGAAAAGTGCGTACTTCAAAAAATTCTTTTCGGGTTTTACTTCGCCACGGTACACATCAACGGTATAGGAAAGTGCCTGAAAGGTGTAAAAGGATATGCCGACAGGCAGGATTATATCAAACTTCGGCGTGTACTCCCCTAAATTCAAAAATGTCCTTATTGCGTTTATGTTATCCACCGCAAAATAGAAATATTTAAAGAGAAAAAGAATCCCCAAATTTATCGCAAAGCTGCCGAAAACTGCCCATTTTTTTGCCCTCGCGGTTTTAAATCTACTTATTAAAATTCCGCTTAAAAATGTGACGGCAGTGGATATGAAAATCAGCACTGCATATTTGGGATTCCAGCACATATAAAAGTAGTAACTCGCAAGAAGAAGCCACAAATATTTTATCCTTTGCGGTATAAGGAAGTACACAAGCGTAACTATCGGAAAGAATACCAAAAATCCGAAAGAATTAAAAAGCATACTCTGTACCTCCTTTTTTTACTATTTTTTCTGACTTTCAAGCCAGATTACAAGCACCGAAATATCACTCGGCGAAACGCCCGAAATGCGTGACGCCTGTCCCAATGACTCGGGTTTTATTTTACTTAGTTTCTGTCTTGCCTCAATACGCAGTCCATGGATTTCGGAATAGTCAATATCCTTTGGTAAGAGCCTATTTTCCATTTTTGAAAACTGCTCAACCTGCTGTTTTTGCCGTTTTATATATCCCTCATATTTTATCCGTATTTCCGCTTCCTCTTTAACTGCATCGGGAAGTTCCGGTCTGGTTTCATCAACTTCCGCCAAGTCACTATATGTCACCTGCGGTCTTTTTAACGCCTCGCTAAGCCTTATTCCCGTCGCAATTTCCGATGTCCCGCATTTTTTGAAAACGGGATTTATCTTGTCCTTAGAAACTGTTACTGACAAAAGCCTTTTTACTTCCTCATCTATCATTTCCTGTTTTTTCAAAAACTTTGCATAGCGTTCTTCCGAAATAAGTCCGACTCTGTAACCGAAAGGCGTCAGACGCTCATCCGCATTATCCTGCCTTAATAAAAGCCGGTACTCACTGCGTGAGGTCATCATTCTGTACGGCTCATTTGTGCCTTTTGTAACCAAATCGTCTATTAGCGTTCCGATATATCCGTCACTGCGTTTTAGTATAAGCGGTTCTTGTCCCTTTAATTCCAGTGCGGCATTTATACCTGCAACTAATCCCTGTGCCGCAGCTTCTTCGTATCCGCTTGTACCGTTGAACTGTCCTGCACCGAAAAGACCGTGATATTCTTTAAATTCAAGCGTCGCAAAAAGTTCGGTAGGGTCGCAGCAGTCATACTCTATTGCATACGCAGGACGCATTATCTCCACATTTTCAAGACCTTTTATTGTCCTCAGCATTTTGAGTTGTATGTCCTCGGGAAGTCCTGTTGATATGCCCTGTGCGTACATCTCTTTTGTGTCAAGCCCCATAGGCTCCATAAAGAGCTGATGGCGTGGTTTGTCCTTGAATTTAACAACCTTATCTTCAATGGACGGGCAATATCTCGCACCGACGCCCTCTACCCTTCCGCTATAAGTCGGCGTTCTGTCTAAGTTTTCCAGAATTACCTTATGCGTTTCCGCGTTTGTGTATGTAAGCCAACAGTTTGCTCTGTTTTCACCCGAAATTTCCGTTTCAAAAGAAAACGGGACAATTTTTTCATCGCCCTCCTCCTTTTCCATTTTGGAAAAGTCGAGACTGTCACCGTGTATTCTCGCAGGAGTTCCTGTTTTAAACCGTCTTATTGTAATCCCTTTATCTTTGAGATTCTGTGAGAGCATATTTGCAGGAAAAATACCGTCCGGCCCTGATTCACGCTCATACTCGCCTATCATAATTTTGCCCTTTAAATATGTTCCTGTTGCGATTATTGCCGATTTTACGCTGTATTTTGTACCGAGATGCGTTACAACAGCTTTGACATTATTATCACCGTCAAATTCAATATCAACTATTTCCGCCTGTTTTATCTGCAAATTTTTCTGATTTTCAAGCCTTTTTTTCATTTCGCGGTGATAACTTTTTCTGTCAATCTGACATCTTAGCGAATGCACCGCCGGACCTTTTCCCACATTTAGCATTTTTGACTGAATAAATGTTGCGTCTGCCGCTTTGCCCATTTCGCCGCCCAAGGCGTCAATTTCGCGGACAAGATGTCCCTTTGCCGTACCGCCGATACTCGGATTGCATGGGAGATTGGCTATTGCATCAAGGCTTATTGAAAAAATGACCGTTTTAAGTCCAAGCCGTGCCGCCGCAAGTCCTGCCTCTATCCCTGCGTGTCCTGCTCCGACTACGGCAACGTCGTAACTTTCAAGATATTCCGACATTTTATTCTCCACTCTCCCCGCTTGACTGTGTATCTATAAATTTTCTCTTTAACATTCTTGCAACATAAAAGTCTATCGGAAACCGCATAAGGCTTATCCAAAATGACAAGAAAAGCACAATTGTGAACAACGGAGCAAGAACTCCAAAAACCAGAAATGTCAAGACTATTATAGAAATTGTAAAAATCAGGTTCGCAGGCAGCATCGCCATGCTCATAATTAGAGCATTTTTAAGTGTTTTGCCTGTTTTATTGTCAAAGGTCAAATACAATTCATAAACATAGTAATGCATAAAAGTATATATTGCAAAGCCAAAAATCACCATTACAAATGCATATTTGGCAACTGCGGCTCCCTCTTTCATCAAGCCCGAATAGAAGATTGCGGCATTTATTCCAAAAACCAAAACCGCCAAATCGCATAGCAATACTATAATTCCCAATTTGAAGGTTTCGCGTGACTTTTCAAAAAAATCTGACCGCAACCACACATGTTCCTCTCTTGCGAAGTTTCTTAAAAGATAAACATACCCGCCTGTCACAGGACCTGTACCCCATAAAACAGTTATAATTGCAGTTAGAATCAGCGAAATCTGCAATTTAAAATCATTATCCGGCAAATATGCAATAATAATCATATTATAAACCGCAATAACCGGTAGACTCACCGCAAAATAGAGCATATTTGCTCTTATCAAAAGCCAGAATTTTCTGAAAAACAGCTCAATATAAAGGGCAATTCCCTTCTTTTTCGGTGCATCTTTATCAACTCCGGGGCCCTCTTTGTTGTAGTTAAAAAACAATCCCATTTTTACCATTCCTTTACCAAATAACAAAAATATAATTACGATTATTGTATCATAAAAAGTTTTATGTTACAATATTTTTGTCAGAAAAAATGCGAAAGGGTGTGCTGTATGCGTGAAATAACCGTAAACAAAAATGACGGGGACAAGCGTCTTGATAAGTTTTTGCTAAGACTTATGCCCGACCTTTCAAAAAATCTGCTTTATAAATCACTTCGTAAAAACTGCGTGAAAGTAAACGGAAAACATATAAAAGACGGTGCGTTTAAGATTTCGGAAGGAGATATTCTGACTCTGTATTTTGAGGATAGTCTTTTTGAAAAACCCTCGTATCATGCTGATTTTATGAAAATTTCGCCCAAGCTTAATATCGTTTATGAAGATGAAAATTTGCTTTTGGTAAATAAGCCGCAAGGCGTTTTGGTACACGAAGATGACCGCCAAAATCCCGAAAATCTGCTCTCGCACATAAAGAGCTACCTTTACAAAAAGGGCGAATACTTGCCCGAAAAGGAAAACACCTTTGCCCCTGCCCTTGCAAACCGCATAGACAGAGGCACGGGCGGAATAGTAATCGCCGCAAAAAATGCGGAGGCTCTTAGAATTTTAAACGAAAAAATAAAAAACCGCGAAATTAAAAAGTATTATTTATGTCTTGCCGAAGGGATTTTTGAAGAAAAGTCGGGGGAAATCAGCGGATATGTTTTGCGTGACGAAAAGAACAGGAAAACCGCCTTTTTTGATGCCCCTCTAACTAATGCAAAGAAAACCGAAACAACATATCGGGTTTTGGAAGAATTCCCAGGCTATTCCCTGCTTGAAGTCGAGCTTAAAACAGGCAGAACACACCAAATCCGTGCGTCCCTCTCACATATCGGGCATCCCCTTTTGGGCGATAGAAAATATGCGTCCGCTGACGCCGTCCGCCGTTTTGGTTACTCTTACCCCGCACTTTTTGCATATAAGCTGAAATTTGAATTTAAAGAAGATGCCGGAATTTTGGAATACCTAAACGGCAAAGTTTTTGAAATAAAAGATGTGAAGTTTGATTAAAAAAGCGTCACTTTTGCGACGCTTTTTTAATATTCATATTCAGCATTTACAGGCGTTTTTCCTGAAAGCTCCAAATACATTTCGCAGACAGTCGCCTCAACATACGGCATTACCAAAAATCCGCCGATACAGCAAAGCAAATTTGCCGCCAGATACCACGGCACAAAGGATAGCATGAGTTTTACATATTCCCATTTATTGCCCACCATCATTTCTTTACTGTTAGAGAGTGCCGATTTCCACTCTGTCGCAGGGTTATCGGCAAGTATGTATGAAACCATAGAATATTGCAGTTCCTTTATAATAAAGGGAACAGAAAAAAGTAACGTGAAAACCACCCACAAAACCGCAACCCCTATTGTTGCAGCCGTAGCAGCCACAGACCCTGCGTAAACACCCTCTATCATAGGCGTAATTTTGTCTGAAAATATCAGCAAAACCACCGTCGGCAGATATGCAGGGATTGACCACAAAAAAATAAAGAGATTTTTCATAAATTGTGCTAATACGATATTTTTATAATCTTCCCCGAAAGGCGTGAGCAAAAGGTCAAGCTGTGCGTCACTTTTTGCATTTTCTGTCATAAACTTTTTGAGTCCGACTTGAAGCGGTTGTATGGCAAAAATTGACAGGGCAATTCCTATAACTGCAAGAGAAACAATTATCACAAATATTGCAAATATCTTTTGCGGCGGCATTGACAAAATATCAACATCCTGCAATTTTCTTGCCGAAAAACCTATGCCTCCGCCCGACAAAATATTTACTAAAAAACACGCCAAAAATACCTTTGAATATGACCTAAATAGTACAAGTTTTGCCCGTTCTTTTAATTCTTTTCTGTTAAACATAGTCTATTCTTCCTTTTTCCCCTGTTCATGATTCATATTTTTTACCATAGCCGACTCAATAAGCATAAATATGAGTACGCAGAACAGCAGAATTAAAGCCCTTAGTGTTCCGCTTTCTGCAAGAACTACCGCCGTTATCCCCAAAACTCCGCTTATCGCATACAAAATGAACACCGTCTGTTTTTGTGAGAATCCCATATCAATCAGCCTGTGATGAAGATGTCCCCTATCTGCAACCATCGGGCTTTGCCCTCTCCAAATACGCCTTATCATTGCAAAAAGTGCATCAAATAGAGGAAGTCCTAAAATCAGAAGCGGTACGGCAAAGGTTATTATTGCATAGCTTTTGAAAACGCCCTGAATGGACAGCGTTGCTAAGATAAATCCTAAAAATGTCGAGCCTGTATCGCCCATAAAAATCTTTGCAGGATTGAAATTAAAGGGCAAAAATCCGAAACACGCACCCATAAGTGCAAGTCCGATAATCGCCGAAGAATATTCCTGTATGCGAAGTGCGATAAATACGAGACTGACCGACATTATCGCCGACACACCTGCTGCCAGACCGTCGAGTCCGTCAATAAAATTAACTGCGTTTGTGATGAATACTATCCACAAAACCGTAGTTATGACCGAAAGCCACATAGGCAGCACGATATACGGATTTTCCGAAAAAATGTTCGGGTTTGTCAGCACCGTAATTCGTATATTTCCGCCGATTATTACGACAAGTGCGGCTATTATCTGAATGACAAATTTCCGCTTTGCACTTAAATTTTTGCAATCGTCGATAACGCCCATAACCGCTATAATAAATGCTCCGCAAAGGGTTGCAATCAACTCCCTTGAAAAGTGTGCAAAACAGCAGATTGAAACGGTAAATCCGAAAATTATCGCTAATCCCCCAAGCCTTGGAACAGGCTTTTTATGCATACGTCTGCCGTCTTTCGGCACATCAATAGCTCCTATTTTATACGCAAGACGGTAAACGATAGGAGTAGATGCAAAACTAAACGCAAACGAAGTCACAAATGTAAGTATTAAAAAAATTGTTTCTTTGGTACTCATAACAATCTCCGTATAAAAAATTTTCAGAGCAAAAATCCTATCTTTTTATAAACCTTGCCAAGCGTTTTTGCAGCAATTTTTTCTGCTTTTTCGCTTCCTGCTTTGCAAATTTCCTCTAAATAGTCCTTGCTTTTTGAAAGCTCGTCATAACGGGCTCTGATCGGTCTTATTTCTTCAACAACCGCTTCGGCTACCGCTTTTTTGAAATCACCGTAGCCTTTTCCGCTAAATTCTTTTGCGATTTTTTCTTCGGTGCTGCCCGTAACCGCTGCCATTATCGTAAGCAGATTATTTATACCGGCTTTTGTCTCATCCTCGGGGCGATATTCGATTTTGCCCTCCGAATCGGTAACTGCCGACTTTATTTTATTCGATATTACCGCAAAATCGTCTAAAATCGAAATATACGCCTTTGGATTTTCGTCCGATTTAGACATCTTTTTAGTAGGCTCGGTAAGGCTCATAACCTTAGCCCCGGCTTTTGGCAAAAAGCCCTCAGGCACTTTGAATACAGGATTTCCCTCTTTGCAGTATATACTGTTAAACCGCTCGGCAATATCCCTGGTAATTTCAATATGCTGCATCTGGTCCTTGCCGACAGGCACTAAATCCGCCTGATACAGCAAAATATCCGCCGCCATAAGCACAGGATATGTAAAAAGTCCTGCATTTATATTGTCGGCATGTTTTGAGCTTTTGTCCTTAAACTGCGTCATTCGTGAAAGTTCGCCCATATATGTATAGCAGTTTAAAACCCATGCAAGTTGTGCGTGTTCGCTCACGTGCGACTGCACAAAAAGCAGACTTTTTTCCGGATCAATACCACAGGCGATATAAATTTTCAATAAATCAAGCGTTCTGCGTCTTAGCTCCTGCGGATTCTGGCGTACCGTTATTGCGTGCATATCCATCATAGCATATATGCAGTTATAATCCTCTTGAAATCCCACCCAGTTTTTTATAGCTCCCAAGTAGTTCCCGAGAGTTATATTACCTGACGGCTGTACGCCTGAAAATATCGTCTTTTTATCCATATTAATTTCCATAGCCTTTCTGCCCACCAAAAAGAAACTAAAAATCAAACTTTTCCTTATCTGTGGGCAAGATAAGGCGTATAATGGAAATTATGCACATCGCCGTTTTGCCAAGGGCAAAATTTCGGCGGTGCATTTAATATTGAATAACGTGATTTTTCACGTTATTCTCCTAATTTTTCTTTTAAAAGCGTTCCTACCGCCTTTATTCCCTCTTCTATTTTTTCTTCCGACATAGTGGAATAATTGAGGCGGAAAGAGCTTGTTTTCTCGTCAATATTTGTAGCAAAATTATTTGATGGCACAAAAGCAACCTTATACTTTTGCACCGCCTCCATTGAAAGCTTTGCCGCGTCTATGCTTTCGGGGCAGTAAACAAGTATGAAAAGTCCGCCCTCCGGTTTGGTCCATGTTACAGATTTCGGGAAATACTTTTCCATACACTCCATCATAAACCGGCATTTTCTGCCGTAAACCTCACACGCTTTTTTAATATGTGCCGCAACATCATACCGCTTTAAAAACTCGGTTGCTATCATCTGTGTAAGGCACGGCGTATGCACATCATTTACCTGCTTTATAATCTCAATCTTATCGCAAAGCTCCCCTCGGCATACAAGATAGCCTATTCTGAGTCCCGGGGACAGTATTTTTGAAAGTGAGCCCACATACAAAACTCTGCCCTCTTTATCAAGCGATTTTATTGTCGGAACGGGTGTTCCTGCAAAACGCAAATCGCCATATGGGTTATCCTCTAATATAAGGCAATCGTATTTTGTTGCAAGTTCTAAGAGTTTCTCTCTTTTTTCAAGCGACATTGTGATGCCCGTCGGATTCTGGAAGTTCGGAATGGTGTATATGAGCTTTACTTTTCCGCCTTTTAATACGCTTTCAAGCTCCGACATATCCATTCCGTCACTCTCCATTGTCACGCCTATAAGATTTGCCCGTACGCTCCTTAGCGAGTTAAGAGTTCCGACAAAGCTGGGACTTTCCACAACTACCAAATCATCATCCTCAACAACGGCACGGGCTACTAAATCAATCGCCTGCTGTGCTCCTGTCGTGATTATGATTTTGTCCTCTTTGTCAAAGGAAGAAATATTTTCGGTACGCTTTTTAAGTTCCTCTTTTAAGGGGGCATATCCGTCGGTTGTTCCGTAGGCAAGTGCCTTTTTGCCGTTATTTTTAAGTATCTCCGCCGAGATTTCCGCCAAAAAATCTGTCGGGAAAAGCTCAGGGTCGGGCGAACCTCCCGCAAGTGAAATTACGGCAGGGTCTGCCATAAGTTTGAACATTTCCCTTATTCCCGACGCTTTTAACGGCTTTGCCCGTTTTGTTATATATTTTTCAAATTCCATTTTTATAGTTAAACTCCTTTCAAAAGTCCAAGGCTGAAAGAAAATTGTCCATATTGCCGCTTTGCAGTGTGGGTAGCTGTACTATTGTACCGCCCCTTTCAGAAAGTGGCGAGATGGGAAATTTTATTCAGCCTTAATCTTAGCCCAGCTGTCTTTTAGTGCCACTGTTCTGTTAAATACTATATTATCCTCTTTTGAGTCCTTGTCAACACAGAAATATCCCAGCCTTAAAAATTGGAAAGTATCTCCCGCTTTTACCTCTAATCCGCTTTCGATTTTGCAGTTTGTAAGCGTTTCAACAGAGTTTGGATTTAAGTTTTCCTCAAAACTTCCAACCTTACTCTCATCTGACGGATTTTCGACATTGAAAAGCCGTTCATAGAGGTTTACCGTCGCATCTTTGCAGTGGTCTGCACTAACCCAATGGATTGTGCCTTTTACCTTTCTTCCGTCAGGTGCGTCACCGCCCTTTGTCTGCGGGTCATAGGTGCAGTGAATCTCGGTAACATTCCCATTTTCGTCCTTTTTGCATGAGGTTGCCGTAACATAATATGCACCCTTTAACCGTACCTCTTTGCCGATTGACAGACGGAAATATTTTTTTGGAGCTTCCTCCATAAAATCGTCGCTTTCAATCCAGAGATTTTTGGAAAACGGTACTTTTCTTGTGCCAAGCTCATGCTTTTGCGGATTTATTTCAACTTCTATTTCCTCGGTTAAATCCTCGGGATAGTTATCAATAACAAGCTTTACGGGTCTTATTACCGCCATGGCACGAGGTGCATTCTGGTTGAGATTTTCTCTTACGCAAAATTCCAAAAGCGAAAAATCAATTACGCTGTTCGCCTTGGCAACGCCGATTTTTTCGCAAAAATCACGGATTGCCTCGCTCGGATAGCCACGCCGACGCATACCGCAAAGCGTTCCCATTCGGGGATCGTCCCAGCCTGATACAATTTTATCGTTTACCAGCTTTAAGCACTTTCTCTTGCTCGTCAGGGTATAGTTCAAATTCATTCTCGCAAACTCTATCTGCCGTGACGGCTTGGAAAATCCGAGTTCCCTTAAAAACCAGTCATAAAGCGGTCTGTGGTCTTCAAATTCGAGTGAACATAAAGAGTGCGTCACGCCCTCAACCGTGTCGGATATAGGGTGTGCAAAGTCGTACATGGGATAAACGCACCATTTATCGCCCGTTCTGTGATGTGTCTGGTGCATAATCCGGTAGATTATCGGGTCACGCATATTAAGATTTGGCGACGCCATATCTATTTTCGCCCGTAAAACTCTTGCACCGTTTGGAAATTCACCGTCTGTCATACGCTTAAACAATTCGAGATTTTCCTCGACGCTCCTTGTGCGGTATGGACTTTCCTTTCCTGCCTCGGTAAGAGTTCCGCGGTATTCCCTTATTTCATCTGCCGAAAGGTCGTCAACATAGGCTTTACCGAGCTTTATGAGCTTTATTGCACATTCGTAAATGTCGTCAAAATAGTCCGACGCATACAAGAGCTTGTCCCACTTAAAACCAAGCCATTTTATGTCCTCGCAGATAGCGTCAACATACTCCACATCCTCCTTTGACGGATTTGTATCGTCTAAACGGAGATTGCAAGTTCCGCCGTATTTTTTGGCATTCCCGAAATCAATGCAGATTGCCTTTGCGTGACCTATATGCAGATACCCGTTAGGCTCGGGCGGAAATCTTGTCTGCACATGGTCATAAACGCCGTCCGATAAGTCTTTTTCTATTGCTTCCTCAATAAAATTTCTGGATTCTTCCATTTTTATAATCGTTCCTTTCCGTGCCAAGTGCACAAGCCCAAGTCTTAAAGAAAATTGTCCATATTGCCGCTTTGCAGAAAGTGGTGCTGTACTATTGTACCGCCCCTTTCAAAAAGTGGTGAGATGGGCAATTTTATAAAGACTTGCCCTTTCTATTCTGTAAGCAAGGCAATAGCCCTGTCAATTCGCTCTAAAAATTCAGTATATCCCAAAACATTTATTATCTCGTAAAGGTCGGGCGTGTTACGCCGTCCCGTAACGGCAACCCGTATTACCGACGCCACGTCTCCCACATGACCTTTATAGCTTTCGGGGTTTTTCTTATAAAGCTTGGGTGCTTTTGCATAGCCTAAGCTTTCCGCCATATCACGCACTTTCGGGAACCATTCTTCCGCCGTTTCTCCGTCTTTATACACAGTTTTATATGTCTTTAAAATCTCCGCCATATCAGCTTTTGACAGATTTTCCTGCCACTCAAAGTTTTGCGGTTTTTCGAAGAAGTATTTTGTGTATTCTACCGTGTCCTGCCACTTTGCAATATCCTTTCTCGGCTTTTCGTTACCTCTTTCTATGCCGAAAATCTTTATCGCATAGTCCCTGTTTTCCTCCAAAAGCTTTGCAAAATCCGCATCATACGCCTTTGCCCACTCCAAAGTGTTTTGGTATACCGTTTCCTTTGAAAGTGTGCATATATAGTTCTTGCTTATGTCGTTAAGCTTTACTAAATCAAATAGTGCTCCTGCCTTGCTCATATTTGAAAGCTTAAAATCAAAATCATCACGGGATTTTTCGGGATTTTCCGCTCTCCATTCCTCAAAATTAGAATTTGCGATTGTTAAAAGATATTCCAAAACTGCCTCTTTCGGATATCCCACCTCGTGATAATAGGAAACCGCAGCCTCGGGGTCTTTTCGCTTTGACAGTTTGCGTTTTCCGCCCGTTTCGGCGTCCTCTTTCATAATAGGAGAAATATGTGCATATTTCGGCAGTTTAAACCCAAGCACCTTAAAAAGCTCAAAATGTATCGGCACAGACGAAATCCACTCGTCGCCCCTTATGACATCTGTTGTACGCATAAGATGGTCGTCCACTGCGTGTGCAAAATGATATGTCGGTATCCCGTCGGTCTTCAAAAGCACAATATCCTGCACATTTTCAGGCATCTCGATTTCGCCCTTTATGGCATCGTCGAACTTGATGCGTCTTGTCTCATCACCCGCCGATTTCAGTCTTAAAACATACGGCGTACCGCTTTTTATTTTTTCCTCGATTTCATCATAGGTGAGGTTTCTGCATTTTGCAAACTTTCCGTAATAGCCGGGGTTTTGCTTATTTTCTTCCTGCGTTTTCCTTATCGCGTCAAGCTCCTCTGCCGTACAGAAACACGGATATGCAAGTCCCTTTTTTACCAAGTCCTTGCAGTATGCCTGATAAATCTCTTTCCTCTGACTCTGCGTATACGGTCCGTATTTTCCTATGCTCTCGGTCTCTGTTAACATTCCTTCATCTATCGTTATACCGAAATCGGAAAGTCCTTTTACGATACCGCTTACGCCGTTTTCAATTTCACGCTTTTTATCGGTGTCCTCAATTCTTAAATAAAAAACTCCGCCCGTTTTCCTTGCTGTGCGTTCACCGATAAATGCCGCAAAAAGCCCTCCGATATGCAAAAATCCGGTAGGACTCGGTGCAAATCTTGTCACTTTTGCTACCTCCGGCAGATTACGGCAAGGATATTCCCTTTCATAATCCTCCGGTGTTTTATCAATATTCTTAAATAGCAGTTCGGCTAATTTTTCGTAATCCATCTTACTTCCTCCGTGTATGCTCTGCACAATTACTCTATTTTATTATACAATCTTTTCCTTACAATATCAAGTAAAACAGGAAAAAAATCGTCAAATCCGCGATTTTTTCTAAAACAAAAAGAGACTTTAAAGAAAAACTCTTTTCAGTCTCTTTCGGGGGTAATGTATTTTGTGAGGTTACATATATTTTTTACCAAAAATGTTTTTGTTATACATATATTTTTAAAAACATATAGATAGATACGAAAGGGGATATGATAATTATGACAAATTACCTGATTATGCGGGGGAATACATTAGAGCATTATTTTTATAAACTGTACGAGGGGATATGTGTAAAACAGCGTTCTGCCTCCGGGGTTTGGCAAAAAGCCATTCCTGTATTCTCGGGCGGCAGGGACGGTTTTGGGATATACTGCGGAAAGGACAAAAATGTGCATCTTATCTGCACCGACTATGACGGGAAGCTGATTTATGCCGTATCGCAGGGCGAGGAGTGGAAAAAGTATGTGATTTCAAAGCTTAGTCCCGACATTTCCGTTTCGGATATGCGTCTTTACAGCATAAGGGGACGGCTTAATTTAATGTATTCCGCTCTTTATAACGGGGAAAATCTGCTCGTTCATTGCATTTTGGGCGACCATGCCAAGCCCTCGACCGTAGACGCCCTTGAAACTCCGCATTTTTTCATACACGGAAATAAAGTTTATTATACCAATTCATCAGGCGTTTTAGGCTTTGTGAATATTCAGGACGAAAAACCTGTCGGTTTTCATTCCCTTTATGAAGACGCACATTTCGGCACGGTTTACAGTATCGGCGGAAAGGAAAAAATCCTGTTTTCAAGAAATTCCTCGGTGTTTTTGGACGGTACGGAAATTGCCAATGACTCACATCTTGAAATGCCTGTTTTGGTAAACGCTCAGGGTAAAACCTATATAATGTGGAAAAATAGCGGTTTTGTGCGGTATGTTTCAAGCCTTGACGGCGAAAATTTTGGCAAACCTATGCGGTTTATGAGCACAGGAAGAACAATGAATCTCTACACTTTGCAAAGGGAAAACGAGTTTTTGCCATTCTACGGATACGATACTCAGCGAGAGCTGGTGCTTTTGGGAAATCCCGATGTTTTTGAAATGTCCGCAAACTATAAAGTTTCAGACAAAACAGAGCTTGAAAAGGTGAAATCTATGCTTAACCAAACCCAACAGGAAGTAATTGACGCAAAAAAAGAAATCGCACGGCTTGAAAAAGTTTTAAGCTCTCTGACCGACCGAAACTAAAACTCGGGCAGTTTTAAAACTGTCCGAGTCCGCTATTTCTTTTCATAAAACAAAAATTTTAGTTTTGCCGATATGTCAAAGTTTTTATAACCTGCCAAATATCCAAGAAAGCACATAACCGTATGCAAGAATACAATTATCAAATATCCGCAAACAGACATATTGCCATTATCCAGCGATAATAGATTCATATAAGGCGAAAACCAGAAAAGCGTAAAAACATTCCCTATAACCGCCCAAAGATTTGTAAGGCTTCCTCCGCTGCTCCCAAATGTCCACGACATTCTGTATAGAATTGCCGTTAAAATATTTAGGATTAAAAGCCCAAGCGAAATCAGTGCACCTTTATATGCAAATGGGGTGAGTTTGGCATAGCTTTTTTTATCATTTTTGGCTACCGAGTACCCCACAGAATACATCATTATCGAATAAAAAACCGCCGATACAGACGAATAAATCAATCCGCCCAAGCCTGTTCCTGTTATGGAAATAGCAATCAGCCAAACGAAAAAAAAGATAAACGCCGCCTCAATATGTGCTATTACAAGCGAGAGAATTTGTCCGTGCCATGTGTACTTCATACTAATCATTTTCCAAAATATCCGCTATCCTTTTAGACGCAAAGCCGTCACCGTAAGGGTTTGACGCCTTGCTCATCTTCATATATTCCTCTTTATTTTCAAGCAGGTTCTTAAACTCTTTGTAAATTGTTTCCTCGTTAGTTCCGACAAGTTTTAAAGTACCTGCTTTTATGCCCTCTGGTCTTTCGGTCGTATCACGCATAACAAGCACAGGTTTTCCCAGGGATGGTGCCTCCTCCTGAATACCGCCGCTGTCGGTCAGTATGAGATAACTCCTATTTAAAAAGTTATGGAAATCCAAAACATCCAGAGGCTCTATAAGCCTTATCCTGTCGCAGCCCGACAGAATTTCGTCCGCAACCATTCGTACCGCAGGGTTTAGGTGAATTGGATAAATCGCCTTGATGTCGGGGTATTCCTCAATAATACGGCGTATTGCACGGAACATATGGTGCATCGGTTCGCCCAGATTTTCACGGCGGTGTGCCGTAATCATAATGAGCCGTGAATCCTTTGCCCATTCAAGCTGTTCGTGGGAATAATCCGCTCTTATTGTTGTTTTAAGTGCGTCAATCGCCGTGTTTCCCGTAACAAAAACGGAATCGGGATTTTTGCCTTCTTTTATAAGGTTTGATTTGGAAAGCTCTGTCGGTGCAAAATTGTATTTTGCAATAATTCCGACTGCCTGACGGTTAAATTCCTCAGGGTACGGCGAATAGATATTATATGTTCTGAGCCCCGCCTCAACATGACCGACAGGTATTTGCATATAAAAACAGGCAAGTGCCGTAACAAAAGATGTTGTCGTATCACCGTGGACAAGCACGGTGTCCGGCTTTTCTTTTTCCAAAACCGCTTTTATTCTCTCCAAAATGCCCGTTGTAATATCAAAAAGAGTCTGATTTTGTTTCATAATGGAAAGGTCATATTCCGGCTTGACCGAAAACGCCTCTAAAACCACATCAAGCATCTGCCTGTGCTGTCCTGTCACCAAAACAACCGTTTCTATATTTTTTCGGGTTTTAAGTTCGTTTACCAAAGGACACATTTTTATTGCCTCAGGTCTTGTTCCGAACACAACCATGATTTTTTTCATAAACCTGCCTCCAAAATGCCGTTATACTTACATAAATAATACCATACCATATCTTTTCCGTCAAGTATAAAAAATCAGCGAAAATAAATTTCGCTGATTTTAATTATCTGAAAATCATATCGTCTCTTGCCGGTCCGTTTGATACCATTTTAATGGGATAACCCAGTTCCTTTTCCACAAACTCTATGTAATTTCTGCAATTTTCAGGCAAGTCCTCATATTTTTTAATGCCCCTTATGTCGCATTTCCAGCCGGGAAGAGTTTTAAGAACAGGCTTTGCGATATTGAGTTTATCGGTTGTTGGGAAATCCCGTGTTACTTCACCGTTTATCTCATATCCGACACATACAGGGATTTCATCAAGATAGCCTAAAACATCCAAAACGGTAAACGCAACCTGCGTAGTGCCCTGAACCATACAACCGTATCTACTTGCAACACAGTCAAACCAGCCCATTCTTCTCGGTCTGCCCGTAGTTGCACCGTATTCGCCTCCGTCACCGCCGCGGCGTCTTAGCTCGTCTGCTTCCTCTCCGAATATTTCCGAAACGAAAGCACCTGCACCGACTGCCGACGAATACGCTTTTACAACCGTTATAATATCGGTGATTTCATAGGGCGGTATTCCCGCTCCACACGCACCGTAACCTGCTATCGTTGGCGAGGATGTAGTGAACGGATATATGCCAAAATCGGGGTCTTTAAGACTTCCCAGCTGTCCTTCAAGCAGGATGTTTTTGCCCTCTTTTATTGCCTTATGTATAAATTCAACCGAGTTTATAACATACGGTTTTACCATTTTACGATACTCTTTTAATGTTTCAAAAAGCTCCTCTATGGCCAAAAGCGGTTTATGGTAAATATGTTCTATTATGAGGTTTTTATACTCAACAGTGTTTTTAACCTTTTCGAAAAGCACATCATCATCTTGCAAAAGCTCCCATACCTGAAAGCCTGTTTTTGCGTACTTGTCCGAGAAAAACGGTGCTATGCCGGATTTAGTCGAGCCGAATTTTCTGTCGGAAAGCCGTTCCTCCTCATATGTATCAAGCAAAATATGATACGGCATCAAAACCTGTGCCCTTTCGGAAACGACTATATTCGGTCTTTTTACGCCCTTTTTCTCTATTTCCGATATTTCGTTAAAAAGTTTCGGAATATCAAGTGCCACGCCGTTTCCTATCATATTTACAACATTTTCGTTAAATGAGCCTGAGGGCAGGAGATGAAGTGCAAATTTGCCGTATTCGTTTACAATCGTATGCCCTGCATTTGCTCCGCCCTGAAACCGTATAACAATATCCGCATCCTTTGCGAGCATATCGGTAATTTTGCCTTTTCCCTCGTCGCCCCAATTTGCTCCTACTACTGCTTTTACCATATTTTTACTCCTATCTTTTTAAGAAAGTTTCCGTCCCATCAAAACGCCCATTACCGACGCCATCATAAGTCCTCTTGTCCAACCGCTCGAATCGCCCAAACAATGAAGTCCTTTAATGCTTGTATTAAAATCTGTGTCCATCTTTACACGGTTTGAGTAGAATTTAAGCTCGGGCGAATACAAGAGCGTTTCATATGACGCAAATCCCGGTACAACCAAATCCACTGCCTTTATAAAGTTTATGATATTCATCATTGAACGGTACGGAAGTGCCGCCGTAATGTCACCTGCAACCGCGTCGGGAAGCGTTGGTTTTAAATTACTCTGTGCAAGTTCTTTTGGCCATGTGCGTTTACCGCACAAAATGTCGCCGAATCTTTGTACCAAAATATGTCCGTTTGCCAACATATTCGTAAGTTCTCCGATTTTTTGTGCATATGCAATCGGCTGATTAAACGGTGTTGAAAAATTATGCGAACACAAAATCGCAACATTTGTATTGCTCGATTTCTTTTCTTTATATGAATGTCCGTTTACAACCGCCAAGTTATTGTCATAATTCTCCTGACTTACAAACCCGCCCGGATTTTGACAGAAAGTTCTGACCTTATTCTTAAACGGCTCGGGCCAACCTATTAGTTTGGACTCGTACAAAACCTCGTTCACACGCTCCATTATCTCATTTCTTACTTCGACGCGGACACCTATATCAACAGTCCCGGGCTCATGTGCAATATTATGCTCGCTGCAAATATGTTCCAGCCATTCTGCACCTCGTCTGCCCGTTGCGACAACAGTATGCTCGGCTAATATTTTCATATTTTCTTTGCCGTCTGTGACATATGCACCCTGACACACATCACCGTCTAAAATCAGGTTAATACACTCATGCCCGAAAAGGATTTCAACGCCCTTGTCCTGCAAGTATTTTTCTATTGCAAGGTACAAATTCTGTGCCTTTTCCGTGCCCAAATGGCGAATGGGGCAATCGACAAGTTTAAGTCCTGCCTTTATCGCATTTTTTCTTATTTCCTTTACCGCCTCGGAATTGTTAATGCCCTCAACCTTTGTATCTGCACCGAATTCCAAATATATTTTGTCGGTATATTCTATTGTTTCACGAGCCAAATCCTCGCCGATTAAAAGCGGCAAATCGCCTCCCACATCAGGGGAAAGCGAAAGTTTGCCGTCGGAAAACGCACCTGCACCCGAAAAGCCCGTTGTTATATGGCAATAGGGCTTACAATTCATACATTTGTGCGTTTTTGCTTTTGGACAGCTCCTGTTTTCAATGCTCTGACCCTTTTCCACAATTACAATACTGCTTTTAGAGCCGTTTCTCAGCATTTCAAGTGCGGTAAAAATACCCGCAGGACCTGCACCTATAATTAAAACATCTTTTTTCATAAAAATCTCCTGTGCTACCGCTCCTCCCTGAAATACGGAAGTCCAAGACTTTGCGGCGGCTGATTTTCTTTTTTGTTTCTCACGCTCGTGAGTATCAAAACGAGCATAGTCACTACATATGGAAGCATTTCAAACAGTTTTTTCGAGCTAACCGTTATGTTAGGAATATATGTCGGGATTACATAAAGACCTCCGAATAAAATTGAGCCTAAAATGCTTATTCCCGGTTTCCATGTTGCGAAAATTACCAGTGCTATTGAAAGCCAACCTCTATCGCCGAATGCGTTATTGGACCATACTCCGTTTGCATAGTCCATTACATAATAAAGTCCGCCAAGACCTGCTATTGCACTGCCGATACAGGTTGCAAGATACTTATATTTTGTTACATTTATACCTGCCGCATCTGCCGTTTGCGGACTTTCGCCAACTGCTCTAAGGTGCAGCCCTGCACGGGTTTTATTTAGGAAGTATGACGCACAAAGTGCTATGATTATCGCAAGATATGCCAAAAATCCGTAGGATAAGAACACTTGTCCGAACCAACCTGCCTTGTTCGCAAAGGGAAGCATGGTTTTAAATGCACGGCTTGTAGCGGATAGCGAGATTGACGGCACATCACTGCCTGTAATGGTAATCAGTGAGCCACCGAAAAAGTTGCCTATGCCGATACCAAAGGTAGTAAGTGCAAGACCTGTAACATTCTGATTTGCCCGTAGCGTAACCGTTAAGAAGCAGTATATAAGCCCCATAAGCGTCGAGCCCAAAATGCAGCACAGAGAAGTTATTAGGATTGCCAAAAGCGGATTTATCGCCTGCGGACCTACCGACTGCTCATATAAAAATGCCCCTGCAACACCGCTTATTGCACCCACATACATTATGCCGGGGATACCAAGGTTTAAGTGTCCTGATTTTTCGGTCAGGATTTCGCCCGTTGAACCGTAAAGCAGAGGAATTCCTTGCATAACCGCACGTTGAATAATTACCGGTATCATCTCAATTCCTCCTCTGTTTTACTGTTTAGTTTTATCTTATAGTTTATGAAAAATTCACTGCCTATAATAAAGAAAATTATAATTCCCGTGATTATATCGGAAAAGGAATCGTTAAGTCTGAACCGCTCGGAAATCTTCGACGCTCCCTTTTCCAGAAATACAATTAAAAATGATGTCAAAACCATAAATATCGGATTGAATTTTGCGAGCCACGAAACCATTATTGCGGTAAATCCGCGTCCGCCCGCCGTATCGCTCTTTAAGGAGTGGTCTGTTCCTGCAACAAGCAAAAGTCCCGCAACACCGCAGATTGCTCCCGAAAGAAGCATTGTTCTTTTTATTACCTTTTTAACATTTATTCCTACATACCGTGCGGTATTTTCACTTCCGCCCACTACCGAGATTTCATAGCCGTGTTTACTGTATTTTAAATATATGAACATAAACACCGTAATAGCCGCAACTACTAAAATATTTAAAAGATATGCCTTTCCGCCGATTACGGGAAGCTGTCCGTAGGACAAAACTCTCGGCGTTCCCGAGCCCTTTGGCATTGACCATTCAAGCGTAAAATATGCAACAAGCTGAGTTGCGATATAGTTCATCATCAGGGTAAAGAGCGTTTCGTTTGTGTTCCACCCTGCCTTAAAAACAGCGGGAATATATGCCCATAACGCACCCGTTACTATACTTGCCACTATCATAATCGGAATAAGCAGACCGTCGGGAATTTTGCCGCCCCATAAAATTATGCACATAGCCGCAGCCAGACCGCCCATAAGGACTTGTCCTTCCGCACCGATATTCCAAAACCGCATTTTAAATGCCGGTGTTACAGCGATTGATATACAAAGAAGCATTGCTACCTCCTGCCAAAGACTCCATCTGAGTCGGGCAGTTCCCAAAGCCCCCATATACATAGTTTCATAGACCTTTAACGGATTAAGACCTGTTAGAGATAAGGTTACAAGTCCGCAAACAATGAGTGCCGCTATGATTGCACCAAGTCTTATCGACCACGCCTTATACCATACCAACGCTCCCCTTTTTGCGATATGAAAAAGCGGTTCTCTCACCTTTTTTGCCGATTTACTCATCTTTTTCACCCTCGCTTTCAACAAATGACGATTTTGTCATCATATATCCTATTTCTTCCTTAGTTGCAGTTCTTGCGTCAACCGTTCCTGCAATCTTTCCGCCGCCTATAACTACAATTCTGTCGCAAAGCTCTAAAAGTACATCTAAGTCTTCACCAACAAATATTACCGCTGCACCTTTTCTTTTTTGTTCATTTAGCAAATTGTATATAAGATATGCGGAGTTTATGTCAAGTCCTCTTACAGGATATGCCGCCATAAGCACAGTCGGTGATGATGCAATTTCACGCCCAACCAGGACCTTTTGCACATTTCCGCCCGACAAACGCCTTACGGGTGTACTTACATCAGGGGTTACCACTTCAAGCCGTTCTACTATTTCATCGGCAAGATTTTTCGGGGCTTTTCGTTCCAGAAATACTGATTTGCCTTTTCGGTAACTTCTTAGCATTATATTATCGACAATATCCATACTGCCGACAAGTCCCATACCAAGTCTGTCCTCAGGCACAAACGCGAGTCTTACGCCCATTTCCCTGATTTCACGCGGGGTTTTATCACGGAGATTTTCCGTTTCGCCTGTTTTTGGATTGATATATGTTATCTTCCCGCCGTTTAGGTGTTGAAGCCCTGCTATTGCTTCCAAAAGTTCCCTTTGTCCGCTGCCTGCAATACCTGCAACACCTAAAATTTCGCCAGATTTTGCCGTAAACGACACATTATCCAAAAGCTTTATTCCGTCGCGGTTTTGACAACTGATATTCTCTATCAAAAGCCTGTCCGCTACATTTTTCGGTTCGTCTCTTTCAATATTTAAACTTACTTTTTTACCAACCATCATTTCGGTAAGTTTTGCTTCATCCGTTTCGGAAGTTTTTACCGTGCCTACATATTCGCCCTTTCGCAAAACTGCAACCCGGTCCGAAAGCGAAAGCACTTCGTGAAGTTTGTGCGTGATAATTATTATCGTTTTTCCGCTGTCACGCATTTTTCTGAGAACCGCAAACAGCTTTGTCGTTTCCTGCGGAGTTAAAACCGCCGTGGGCTCGTCCAGAATAAGTATATCTGCTCCGCGGAAAAGCACCTTTATTATCTCAACCGTCTGCTTTTCCGAAACTGACATTTCATATATCTTCTTTGCAGGGTCTATGTCAAATCCGTACATTTCGCTTATTTTGCGGATTTCCTTTTCATAAGCCTTCATATCAAACTTTTTGCTGTCAGTAAGTCCCAAAACTATATTTTCCGCCGCAGAAAAGATGTCCACAAGCTTGAAATGCTGGTGAATCATACCGATTTTATGGTCAAAAGCGTCCTTTGGGGAGCGGATAACAACTTCCTCTCCGTCGATAAATATTTCGCCGTTATCGGGGAAATATATACCCGCAATCATATTCATAAGGGTAGTTTTCCCGCTGCCGTTTTCACCCAAAACAGACAGTATCTCCCCTCGGTTTACCGTCATTGAAACATCCTTATTTGCAACTATACTGCCAAAGCATTTTGTTATGTTTTTAAGCTCTATTGCCGGTGTTTGATTCACAGCTATTCCCCCTGCCTTTGTTTTTTGTCTTGAAAGAATACGCATAAAAATGTGTACTTTTTTAAGATAAAAAACAAGTTAAGGCGGAGAAAGAAATTCTTACTCCGCCTTCCTGTTATACTCATTTTAGAACATTTTGTTCAAAAGTGTTATACCGTCGATATTTACATCGAAGTATGGAGCTGAACGCATTTCTGATTCGTGGAAGTAACCATCTATAATAACTTCTGTATCAGGTGTGTAAGCCTCGTCTGTATCTACATCTGCCAAGTATGAGTCAAGTGCTTTACCTTCAACTGTGAATGTAGCTGCATCAAATACATGAATCTTTCCGCTCTTGATGTCAGCTTCTGCTGCTGCAATAGCTTCCTTTGTGCCCTTTGCTGCAACTGCTTCGTTGATTTCTGTAAGTTTTACAGAACCTTCTTCAAGTCCGCCTACCCAGTCAGCACCGATTTCCTTGCCGTTTTCATAGCAATCGATTACATACTTGTAGTAAGGAGCCCAGTCAATTCTTGAAGATACGATAAATGTGTTAGGACAAGCTGCCTGTGTGCTGCCGTTGTAAGAAACGTTAGGAACACCTGCGTTTTCACAAGCTGTCGGAGCACCCATTGAGTCAGCGTGTTGGCTGATTAACTTACAGTTGTCGCTGATTAACTTTGTTGCAGCTTCCTTTTCAAGAGCTTCATCATACCAGCTGCCTGTGAACTGAACTTCCATTGTAGCTGTCGGGCAAACTGAACGAGCACCTAAGAAGAAGGATGTGTAACCTGAAATAACTTCTGCATATGTATAAGCACCGATATAACCGATTTTAGCTTCTTCTGCTGTGAATTCGCCGTTTTCAATCATTTCGTTAAGCTTCATACCTGCTGCAATACCTGCAAGATATCTTCCTTCATAGATTGATGCAAATGCATTGTGGAAGTTTGGAAGATTTTCTGTATGAGCTGTTGTTCCTGTTGCATGGCAGAACTGAACTTCGGGGAATTCCTGTGCAGCCTTTAACAAATAAGGCTCGTGACCGAAACTGTCGGCAAATATTATATTACATCCTTGGTCTGCAAGGTCTGCTGCTGCTTCATAACATTCATTACCCTCAGGAACGTTTGTCTTGAAGATAACCTGTTCGTCTGTAAGACCTAAGTCTTTTTGAACTTCTCTTGCTGCATCCATAAAGTTCTTGTCATAAGTTGAGTTTTCGTCATGCAGGAAGATGAAACCTAATTTAAGGTCTGCGTCTGCATTTTGTTCTGTTTTCTTTCCGCAGCTTGTAAGTGCGAAGCATGATGCTGCAACCATTGCAACCACCATCAATAAGGATAATACTTTTTTCATAAATGATACCTCCACGCCTTTTTAGGCAAATTTTATTTATGTAAATTTTATTTACATCACTTTAATTCTGCTGACGGAATTTTATACCGCTATCCGTCATTTCGTCCACAATCGCAAGGGATTCAACCCTTACGCCTTCATTTCTTAATGCATCTCCGCCGCCCTGAAAACCCTTTTCAATCGCAACGGCTGTGCCGATTACTTTTGCACCTGCATCTTTTGCTATACTTAAAAGTCCTCTTAATGCATTGCCGTCAGCCAAAAAATCATCAATTATAAGCAGTTTATCTTCGCTTGTAATATATTCACGGTCAACCGATATGGTATTTACCACGCCTTTTGTAAAGGATTTTACCTCGGCACTGTATGTTTTATCGGAAAGATTTTTTGCCTTTCCCTTTTTTGCGAAAACAACGGGAACATTCATTATAAATGCCGCGGCTATCGCAATAGCTATGCCCGACGCCTCGACCGTGAGGATTTTATTTACGCCGCAATCCCCGTAAAGTCTTGCGATTTCCGCTCCCATTTCCTTTAAAAACGCAGTGTCAAGCTGTTGATTCAAGAAACTGCTCACTTTAAGAACATTACCCTCAAAAACCTGACCTTCATTTAATATTTTTTCTTCGAGCGTTCTCATCGCAATTACCTCTTTAACTAAAAAAACATATCTTAAAAGATATGTCGCCAATAACAACAAGCACATATTATGTGCTATTTCCCCAATAGTCGCAGTTTTTACGGCACTGCGGTAGAAACATTCGAACCATATCTCACGAATTTATATTGGCAACCGTATGAACTTTTATTACAGAAATATGATAACATGATTTCAAAATTGTGTCAATATTTTTTTATCTTTTTTTGACAAAATTCCCAAAATATTTTATATATATCCCATTATTTTATATATTTTAACAAAACCCCAACATATTGTAGAATAATTATAATAATACAAATTCATCTTCAATATTTAGTGTAAAGCAAAAGGCAAGGCTTTCGCCTTGCCCTCCGCTTAAACTATGTATAGGAGAATATAGAGCATTTGTAATACGCTACCTGCTACAACAAACAAATGGAACACAGAGTGCATATACTTATATTTTTTCTGCAACCCGTAAAATATGACGCCAACAGTATACGCTATGCCTCCCCAGAGCAAAAGCCACATACCGCCACGCTCCGCCAAAAACGAATACGCCCTGTACGCACATAAAATGCACCAGCCCATAGCGATATAGCATATCATAGAAAAAACCCGGTATCTTCTTAAATCAATGGCATTAAGCGTTATTCCCAAAAACGCCACGCCCCAGACAATGCCAAAAAGCCACCAGCCAAGTCTTGCGTCAAATTCTCTGAGTGCCGTAAGGCATATCGGAGTATATGTCCCTGCAATCAGTATAAAAATCGAACAATGGTCTATAATCTGAAAAACCTTTTTTGCCTTCCTTTTAGGGCTTAGCCCGTGATAAATGCTTGAACAGGTGTATAGGATAATCATAGCCGCACCGTAAATGCTGCTGCCGATAACTCCGTACACATTTTTATGTATAGCCGCAAAGATGACGCATAGCGAAACAGCCGCAATTCCCGCCGCTCCGCCTACTATATGCGATACCATATTGAAAATTTCCTCGCCCCTTGTGTATTCGGGAAGTTCTCTCTCGTCAAGTTTTTGTCTTTTCATAACTGCAAACCTTTCGTGCAAATCTTATATTTATTATCGGTTTATCTGATATTTAATATTATTTCTTGTTGACATTTTATGTAATGTGCAATATAATGTAACTGAATTTTTAATTAGGGGTGCTTTACAATGTATATTGAAAAGGATAAATTTGCCAAAGTTTTTTCACAAATGACCGACGAAGCGTCACGCCCGTCGCTGCCCACATGGAACGAGCTTCCTGACCTCGATCTTTATATGGACCAAGTCATTTCAATCATATCAAAATATTTTAACACGCATTCGTCTGAAAAAATCTTAACTCCGTCTATGGTTAATAACTATGTAAAGCTCGGCACTATCCCTGCCCCCATACGCAAAAAGTATTCAAAGGAACACTTAGCGTATCTTTTTATGGTCTGCACCTTAAAGCAAACTCTCGATATGGCGACAATTCAGAAAATAGTACCCGTCGGGCTTGATTCGTCACAGATAGAATACATTTATAATTCTTTTGTGAAAAATCAAAGCAAGGCATACGGCTATGTTACCGAAAATGTTTTAAGCGTCGCACTTCCGATTTTTGAAAACGAGGGCGGAAATCAGGACAGATTAAACGACCTTTTATTACAGGTTGCGTCCGCCGCCAACATTTTTAAGCTCCTGACCGAAAAGCTGACCGATTGTCATTCGGATAAATAATAATAACTCCAAAACCGCTTAACCGGCGGTTTTTTTATACATATTTCTGCCGTTTTATTTTGTTAGTCGTTGTCTTTTCAAACGCCTCTTTTTCCAAAACAATCTCCTGCACCTGTTTATACTTGGGAAGTTTTGAAAGAGATAGCGAAATCTTTTCTCTAAGCTCCTCCAAGCTAAGCGGTGTATCGGGATTTACATAAACTCTCGCTGTCAGATTTTTTTGGTACCCGTCAGCGTCCTTTTTTGAAAATACAATTACTTCCTTTACCTCGGGGATTGCCGAGATATATTCCTCAATTTCCTCGGGGAAGATATTTTTTCCGTTTGTTAAAACAATAAGATTTTTCTTTCTTCCCGTTATTATAAGCTGTCGTTTTTCGGTGAATTTCCCGTAATCTCCCGTATAGAACCAGCCGTTTTTTAAAACCTCCGCCGTTTTTTCCGGCTCTTTAAAATAGCCTATCATTACGCTATCGCCCTTGACCTTGATTTCACCGATACCGTCATTGTCAGGAGCGTCAATCCGCACTTCGTTACAAGGAAGCGTAACCCCAACAGTTTTGGGGTTGTCAAAATGCTCCCGGTTTCCCGTAACCAAAGGCGAACACTCGGTTATGCCGTAACCCGTCTGTAAGGATATGCCTATATCGTCAAAAAAGTAGGCAATTTCCGGTCTTAGCGGAGCTCCTCCGCATATCAGCTTTTCCATTCTGCCGCCAAAAACTGCGTGAATTTCACCGAAAAACTGACGCCTTTTATCCACTCCCATTTTGAGAAGTGTTCTGCTCACACCAAGCAGGATTTTGAATTGTTTTTCCTTGCCCTTTTTCCGTATATTTGCCCAGATTCTGTCATAAAATAGCTCCGCAAACGCAGGTACTATCATCATATATGTGGGTTTAAAGAGCAAAAGACTTTTTGTAACGCTTTTCAGGCTCTTATTTATGCACACAGTCGAGCCTTCATGAACCGCCATTAAAAGTCCGCCCACAAGCTCATAGGAATGATGATACGGCAGAACAGAGAGTGCTATGCCCGACACATCAGCTATTTCGAGTCCGGAGCATACACAAGCCAACATATTCTTTTCCGAAAGCATAACACCCTTAGGATTTCCTGTTGTTCCCGATGTATAAAGTATCATTTTCATATCCTCGGGAGGATTCAGCTCGGTTTCCAAGTAGCGTCTATCGCCCTTTTCAAATGTGGTTTTACCTGCATTTATAAGACTTAAAAGCCCGTTTTCTTCGTCGTCAAGGCTCACTACCTTAACACTTTTTTCAAAATCCGCACTTTCCAGCGTTTCCTCATATTTTGCGTCGCAAAAAACAATATCCGCTTCACTGTGATTTATGACATTTATTATATCTGTCCCCGGCAAATCCTTGTCTATCGGAATAAACACATTATTTGATAAAAGTGCGGTCATATAAACCAAAATCCACCTGTAACTGTTGTGTCCTATACACGCTATGTGCTTATGACTATATCCCATTTCGGTAAGTGCCGTACCAAAAAACAGCACCTCGTCATAAAACTCCCTATAAGTAACCTCTCTGACATCTTTTCCTTCTTCGTATTTGTATGCGACGGTATCTTTATTTTCTGCTACCTGCTTTTTTAGCATATCTCTTATCGTTTTAAAATGTTCAACAGTATACAGTGGATAGTTTTTGTTCATAGTCGTAACCTCTATGTTATCTAATATTTAATACTATTTTACTCCATATTAAATAATATGTCAAGCGTTTTTGAAAAATAACACAAAAAAATCTGCGGAAAATTTCCGCAGATTTTTCAGATTCCTAACAGTTTTGCACCGTTATCCCATAAAATTTTCTTTTTTTCTTTATCGGAAAGGTCAAGTGCCAAAAATCTTTCAAGTTCCTCTTTCGGCTCCCACATAGGATAGTCAGTACCAAACAAAACCTTATCCGCACCGTAGATGCTTATTATTTTTTCGGCCGTGCCCTTTTCCAGTGCAAAAAGCGACGAGCTTGTATCTACATAAAAGTTTTTATATTTTGAAAGCTTTTCCGCCGCCTCTTCCCATACGGTATATCCGCCAAAATGTGCACCGATAACGGTCAGGTTGTCATAAATGTCAAGTATCGGCCCTATCCTGTTTGGATTTGAATTGTCATAACGGGAATCCCCGCAATGAATAAGCACAGGCAGGGAATACTTTTCGCAAAGCTCATAGATTTTGAGCATCCGGTAATCGTCCGACTTGTACCCCTGTATATCGGGGTGCAGCTTTACACCCTTTAACCCAAGCGAAATCAGTTCCTCTATATCGGACTTCATATCCTCGCTTTCAGGGTGCATTGCCCCAAACCCCGTCATTTTTCCGTCGCTTTTAGCTACCGCATCTGCGATAAAATTATTTATCCTCGAAACCTGCTTGGGCGTGGTCGCAACCGATTGCACAAGATAATGGGTAAATCCTGCATCATTTCCCGCTTTTACCAAAGTATCGGCTTTTCCGTCCATCCGCATTTTTGCGTCATAGAATTTCCCTATCGCCATAGCCGCTTTAAGTGCGACTTTGTCAGGGAAAATATGACAATGCATATCTAAAACTTTATACATTTTAAATCCTTGTTATCCAGCCAAACTTATCTTCTGCCCTGCCCCACTGAATATCGGTCAGGCTATCATAGAGCATCTGCGTTGTTTCGCCGATTTTGTTATCGTTTATGATATATGTTTTTCCCTCATAGTAAAGCTCACCGACAGGCGAAACAACTGCCGCCGTGCCGCAGCCCCAGAACTCTTCCATTTTTCCGCTCTTTAATGCGTCAATGATTTCATCAATGCTGATTTTGCGTTCTGTAACTTTATAACCCTTTGATTTTAACAGCTCAATTATAGATTTTCTTGTGATGCCGGGGAGAATCGAACCGCTCAGCATAGGTGTTATGATTTCGCCGTCAATCTTCATCATAACATTCATGGCTCCGACTTCTTCAATATACTTTCTTTCAACACCGTCAAGCCACAAAACCTGCGTAAAGCCGAGTTTTTCAGCCTTTTCTCCGGCACGGGTTGCTGCGGCGTAGTTTCCTCCGCATTTTGCGTAGCCTGTACCGCCTCTTACCGCTCTTACATCCTGGTCCTCAATCATAATTTTAACAGGGTTAATTCCCTCCTGATAATAACTTCCCGAAGGTGACGCGATTATCAAAAAATTTGCTCTGTTAATGGAGTGAACACCCAGATGTTCATCATTTCCGAACATAAACGGTCTTAAATACAGCGACTCGCCCTCGCCGTAGGGTACCCAATCCTTTTCAACCTTTACAAATTCCAAGATTGCGGAAAGCATATCTTCTTCGGGTATCTGCGGAAGACCTATTCTCTCTGCGGAATTGTTCATTCTGCGTACATTTTCGATAGGTCTGAAAAGCTGAACGCTTCCGTCCGCCGTTCTGTATGCCTTTAATCCCTCAAAAATTTCCGCACCGTAGTGGAAAACCGTTGCGGCAGGGTGAAGATTTAAGTTCTGAAACGGGATTATCCTTGCATTAGACCAGCCCTTGCCACGCTCATAGTCCATAACGAACATATGGTCGGTAAAAATCTTACCAAACCCGAGATTTTCCTTTTGTTTTTCCTTTGGATTTTGTGTTTTTGTAATCTTGATTTCCATTTTTTATATCTCCTTTTTAATTATTCCTTAGTCACAATTCCCGACACCTTTTTAATTCCCAATCTTTTTGCCGCGTCGTCACGCATCTGGAATTTCAAAATCTTTCCTGCCGCATTCATCGGGAAGCTATCGACAAAATCTATATATTTCGGCACTTTGTGTTTTGCCATATGGCTTTTTACATAATCCTTCATTTCATCAGCGGTCATGCTCTCGCCCTCTTTTAAGATGATACATGCCATAATTTCCTCGCCGTACTGTTCATCTGGAACGCCTATTACCTGCACATCCTTGACCTTTTCGTGCGTGTAGATGAATTCCTCGATTTCCTTTGGATATATATTCTCACCGCCGCGGATAATCATATCTTTAAGTCGTCCCGTTATGCGATAGTTGCCCTCCGGTGTTCTGAGTGCCAAATCTCCGGTATGAAGCCAACCGTCTTCGTCAATCGCCGCCGCCGTTTCCTTGGGCATTTTATAATACCCCTTCATTATGTTATATCCACGAGCGACAAATTCGCCCGTAACATTATCGGGAAGTTCCTCGTTTGTTTCGGGGTCAACTATTTTACACTCGATTTCGGGCATTGCCCTTCCAACCGTTGAAACTCGCACTTCAATCGGGTCGTCGGTACTGCTCATAGTACAGCCCGGTGAAGCCTCCGTCTGACCGTAAACAATTACGATTTCTTTCATATTCATCTTGTTTACGACATCGTTCATAGCCGAAATCGGACAGGGCGAACCCGCCATAATTCCCGTACGCATATAGGAAAAATCAGTTTTTTCAAAGTCGGGATGCGACAGCATGGCAATAAACATAGTCGGCACACCGTGAAATGCCGTTATACGCTCCTGATTGATACACGCAAGTGCCGGTTTTGGCGTGAAGTACGGAAGCGGAAGAAGCGTTCCGCCGTGCGTCATTGTCGCCGTCATGGCAAGTACCATGCCGAAACAATGGAACATGGGCACCTGTATCATCATTCTGTCCGCCGTTGACAAGTCCATTCTGTCACCGATACATTTCCCGTTGTTCACCACATTGTAATGCGTGAGCATAACGCCTTTTGGGAATCCCGTTGTGCCTGATGTATACTGCATATTGCAGACATCATGAATATTTACCTGCGACGCCATACGGTAGACCTCGGAAATCGGCACTTTTGACGCCATTCCCTTTGCCTCTTTCCATGTTATACAACCCTTTTGCCTGTATCCAACCGTTATGATATTCCGCAAGAACGGAAGTCTTTTTGAATGGAGCTTATCGCCCGAATTCATATTTTGAAGTTCGGGGCAAAGCTCGGAAACTATCTCGTTATATTTGGAATCACGCCAACCCTTAATCATAACAAGTGTATGCGTATCCGACTGCTTCAAAAGGTATTCAAGCTCATGAATTTTATATGCGGTATTTACCGTAACCAAAACCGCACCTATTTTGACCGCCGCCCAAAAGGTTATATACCACTCGGGTACATTCGTCGCCCAAATCGCAATATGCGTACCCTTTTTAACGCCCAAAGCGATAAGACTCCGGCAAAACTCATCAACTTCGTCACGGAACTCGGAATATGTCCTCGTATAATCGAGCGTTGTGTACTTAAACGCAAGTTGGTCGGGGAAAATCTCTGCCATAGAGTCTAAAACCTGCGAAAAAGTCTTTTCGATAAGTGCGTCCTTTTTCCAGACAAATTTCCCCGTACCCTTTCTGTTCTCATAAAGGGTGTGCTTTTTTCTGGACAGATTTTCAAACCGTGACATAAAGCTCACAAAATGCGGAAAAATTATGTCCATATCGTCTATGTCGCTATCCCAACGCGGATCCCACTCTATCGACATAAACCCGTCATAGTTTATGGAGCGGAGAGCGTTTATGACATCGGCAATTGGAAGCGAGCCTTCGCCCATTAAGCTAAATGAGTTTTCGCCGTCCGAATCCTTCATATGAATGTGCCGTATATATGCACCCAAATTTTTAACCGTTTGCTCGGGTTGTTCGCCGTGCAGACGGTAGGGATAATGCAAATCCCAGAGTGCCGCAAGATTGTCCGAGGCAAATTCATTCAAAAAGTCAGCAAGGTCCTTTGTGCCTGAAAATACGCCAACCGTTTCGACAAGCAGGATTATGCCGCTTTTTTCCGCTTTCGGAAGTGCGTTTTTAACAAATTCTCTTGCTCCCGACACATCCTTTAACGCCTTTATTCTTATGTGCTTTGTGTGCAAGGCTATCGCCGCATCAATGCAGCTTTCAAGCTCCAAAAGTGCTTTTGTGCCGGTTTCCGATATATCGGAAACCATATCGATACACGGAATTTTCAGTCCGTTTTCTACCAGCATATGATATGTTTCGGAATAGCCTTTTATTTCGTTGGTATCGTGTATTTCAATGCCCGAAAATTTGTACTCTTTCGCGATTTTTATGAACTCGTCAAGCTCTACATTTTTCCAACGGTTTGTGGAAAAGGACAAATTCATTTTACATCATTCCTTTCTGCTTCCAAAGATATATACTTTTACGCCTCTTCAAAGCAGATTTTGTTGAGTGCGTTTATATATGCGTTTATACTTGATTCTACAATGTCGGTGGAAATTCCCTTTCCCGAATAGAGCTTTCCGCTGCTTCTTAACTTAACCACCGTTACACCGACAGCCTCTTTTCCCTCTGTAACCGACTGTATCTGGAAATCGTCAAGCTCAAATTTTCTTCCTGCAATTTTTTCTATACATTGGAAAGCTGCGTCAATCGGTCCGTCGCCAACAGTCATGCCTTGTAGTTCCTCGCCGTCCTTTGAAAGCACCATAACGCAGGAAGAATTTATGAGATTTCCGCTATTTATGGTATAGCTTTTCAGCTTGTATAAAGGTGCGGTTTGAAGTGCAGCGGAGGCAACAATAACATCAAGCTCCTTTTCGCCTACCTGCTTCTTTTTCGCAACCTTTTGGAACTCGTCATATACATTTTTCATATCCTCTTGCGACAGGTCATATCCTAACTTTTGCACGGCGATTGCCACCGTTTTTATATCGTCTTTATCGCTTAGAACAATGCCCTCGCTCCTGTCATATTCTGATAAATTTTCTGTTTTCGCTTCCTGAATTCTGGCAAATCCGAGTCTTGATACCGTATGTTCAAGCTCGGTATAGTTAAGGTCTGTATATGCATCAAAAAAGTCGCTTCGTGCCTTAAAAATTCTTGCCGCGGACAAAAGTGCCGTCTGATTTTTGCCGTCAATAGATGTTTTGATTTCACCCACACCGCTTTTAACGCCGTGTGCAAGACAAGCACAACCCATATCCAAGTTATTACTGCACTCTGTCGCAAGGGTAACTCCGGAAAGTTCGGGCACATTTTCGTACATTTCCTTTATAAATGTTTCGTATTCCGACGGCAGCATTTCTCCTGCACTGTCGCATACCGTCACCGTTTTTGCTCCCGATAAAATCGCAGTTTTTACCGCTTTATATAAAAAGTCCGACTCGCTCCTTGTTGCGTCAAGTGCGGAAAATTCCACATCATCACAGATAGAAACGCATTTTTTTGTAAGCTCTTCTATAAGTTCTATAACCTTATCTGGCTTTTTCCCGCAAATATATTCCATTTGCACACTTGACACGGGAACGGAAAGTTTTAAACGGAATTTAGGAACATCTTTTAATGCCTCTCCTGCCTGTTCAATCGATTTTTCGCTAAGCTCAACAGGGCATGAAATTATGCTGTTTTTAAGTAGCGGTGCGATTGTATGCAAAAACAGAATATCGGTTTTTGCATTCGATATTTTTGCCACTTCAATTATATCCACGCAAAGCTTATCGAGCTTTTTCGCAAGGTTTATCTTTTCCTTAAAGCTCAAAAATCCGTTTTTTTCGTCCTCTCGCAGCGTCACATCCGCTATTTTTACCTTTTTCATAACATTTTCCTTTCAAAATTAAAACAGGAATTTGCGGCTGTCACCGTAAATTCCTGAAAATTCCAAGTAAATTTGTGAATTTCAATCATGCACGACAAACAGCACTGTTACTTTTTCCGCATAGAATAAGTAGGTCAGTGCCAAGTAGGTTTATCAAGTTTATTGACTTTACTTGTGGCATAACAAATCTTCCAATTCTGTTTTTTTAAGAGTATAGCACAACTTTTTCCATATGTCAACATATTTTTTTATTGCACAAAAAAATATTGACATTTTTTGCGGTTTGGAGTATAATCGTAGGGTAATTTAATATTAAAGGCGATGACCGAATTTTAAGTAGTCATATCCGGAGCCTTTGAGAGAGTCGGCGGTTGCTGCGAGCCGATGGAAAGGATATGTATGAAATACGCTTCGTGAGCTCCGCACCGAACGGATTTTCCTTGTAGGCTGCGGCGGGTATGCCCGTTACAGCATAAGGTTTAATACCTTGCGAGGTCCGTTATCGTGAGATACGGGCGAATTGAGGTGGTATCACGGTTTTTCCGTCCTCTGTATTCTTATATAAATACGGGGGATTTTTTTGTTGAAATTGCCCCAAAAGATAGAAAGGAAGCATATAATTATGCCAATTACCGAGATTTTAAAGAAAAATGCGGATTTTTATCCAAACGACATTGCTTTGACCGAAATCAACCCTCAGCTTGAAGAGGAAAGGCATACAACCTGGAAGGAGTATTCCCTGATTGAAGCGAAAAAGGGCGAGGCGTACAAAAAAGAGATTACATGGTCGGAATTTAACAAAAAGGCAAACCGTTTTGCTAATCTCCTTTTGACAAGGGGCGTAAAAAAGGGTGATAAAGTCGCAATCCTTTTGATGAACTGCATAGAATGGCTGCCCATCTATTTCGGCGTACTGAAAACGGGTGCTCTTGCAGTTCCGCTGAATTACCGATACACCGCGGAAGAAATAAAATACTGTTTGGAGCTTTCCGATGCGTCTATGCTCATATTCGGACCCGAATTTATCGGGCGTGTCGAGGAAATCTGCGACAGAATCCCTAAAATCAAAAACCTCTTTTATGTGGGAGGCGATTGCCCCAGCTTTGCAGAAAGCTACGACAAATTAGTAAGCTACTGCTCGGCGTCTGCTCCCGATATTACCTTAACTGATGACGACGAGGCTGCAATTTACTTTTCATCGGGAACAACGGGCTTCCCAAAAGCGATTATCCACAATCATCAAAGCCTTATGCATGCGGCAATGACCGAGCAAAACCACCATTCGCAGACAAAAGAGGATGTTTTCCTGTGTATTCCGCCGCTTTACCATACAGGTGCGAAAATGCACTGGTTCGGAAGCTTCTTAGTAGGCGGCAGAGCCGTTTTATTGAAGGGCATAAAGCCACAATGGATACTAAAAGCCGTATCTGATGAGCATTGCACAATAGTCTGGCTTTTAGTGCCCTGGGCACAGGACATCTTAGACGCAATCGACAGAGGCGATGTTGATTTAAAGGATTACGAGCTTTCACAGTGGCGTCTTATGCACATAGGTGCTCAGCCTGTTCCGCCCAGCCTTATATCACGCTGGAAAGAGCGGTTTCCAAACCATCAGTATGACACAAACTACGGACTTTCCGAGTCAATCGGCCCCGGCTGTGTTCATTTGGGAGTTGAGAATATCCACAAGGTCGGAGCAATCGGGAAAGCAGGTTTTGGCTGGGAAGTTAAAATTGTTGATGAAAACAGGAACACCGTAAAGCAGGGCGAAGTCGGCGAACTTGCCGTAAAAGGTCCGGGCGTTATGACCTGCTACTATAAAGACGAAAAGGCAACCCGGGAAGTATTAAAGGACGGTTGGCTCTTCACCGGTGATATGGCTATGGAGGATGAAGACGGTTTCATCTTCTTGGTTGACCGCAAAAAAGACGTTATCATAACGGGCGGCGAAAATTTATATCCTGTTCAGATAGAGGATTTCCTGCGTAAAAACAATAAAATTAAGGATGTTGCCGTTATCGGCATTCCCGATAGCCGTCTTGGCGAAATTGCTCTGGCGGTAGTTGAAATAAAACCCGACGAAACTATGACAGAAGAAGAATTTAATGATTTCTGCCTTGATTTACCGCGATACAAGCGTCCGAAAAAGGTGATTTTTGCAGATGTACCGAGAAATCCGACAGGAAAAATTGAAAAGCCGAAACTCCGTGAGATGTATGGTGCAAAGTCGGTTGTTGCACACGAAAATGAGATAAACAAATAATCAGCGTTTTTTCTGTCGAAAAAGCTGATTGCTAAAATTTCTGTATATTATCAGAATTAAACTAATCCTACTTTTCAGTGTGAAAAGTAGCAAAAGCATTGGGAGGGTCAGATTCCCTCCCAAACCCTCCGCAAACTGTTCAAGGGGATACTCCCCTTGAAAATCCCCTGCGGAGTTTAAAGTTATTCTTAGAAAGGAATGAGCATATATGAAGAAATTGCTTTTGGGTAATGCCGCTGTGGCACAGGGTGCTTATGAAGCAGGTGTAAGAGTTGTTGCATCATACCCCGGAACGCCCAGCACCGAAATAACCGAAAATATAGTAAAATATGATGAGATTTACGCTGAATGGTCGCCTAATGAAAAGGTTGCGGCAGAAGTCGCAATAGGTGCATCAATCGGTGGCGGACGGGCGATGTCCTGTATGAAGCATGTAGGTCTTAATGTTATGGCAGACCCGGTATTTACCGTTTCATACACGGGCGTAAACGGCGGTCTTTTGTTCTGCGTTGCCGACGACCCCGGTATGCACTCATCTCAGAACGAGCAGGATTCACGCCACTATGCAAAGGCGTCAAAAACGGCTATGTTAGAGCCGTCCGATTCACAAGAATGTAAGGAATTTACCCGCCGTGCATTCGAGCTTTCGGAAAAGTTTGATACTCCGTTTTTCCTGCGTCTTTCCACGAGAGTTTCCCACTCACAAAGCTTGGTGGAAATCGGAAATCGTCAGGACGACGGGCTTAAACCCTACGAAAAGAGCGTACCAAAATACGTTATGATGCCCGCAATGGCGGTTAAACGCCATGTTGTAGTTGAGGAGCGTACAAAAAAGCTTATTGAATTTGCAGAAAACTGCGAATTTAATAAAATTGAGGACAATGGCTCAAAAATCGGCGTAATAACCGCAGGAATATCATATATGTATGCAAAAGAGGCTCTCGGAGATAAGGTAAATTATTTAAAGCTCGGTATGGTTTATCCTCTCCCCGAAAAGCTGATACTTGACTTTGCAAAAACTGTTGATAAACTTTATGTAATAGAAGAGCTTGACCCGTTTATTGAAGAGCATTGCAAGGCATTAGGCATTGATGTTATAGGTAAAGACGCATTTACCATGCTTGGCGAATACACTCCTGCAATGATTAAAAAGGCAGTTTTGGGTAAAGATTCACCCGAGTTTTCGGAAATATCCGAAACAATTCCGCAAAGACCGCCCGTTTTATGCCCCGGCTGTCCGCACAGAGCAACATTTTATGTTCTTAAAAAGCTCGGGCTTGTAGTTTCGGGCGATATAGGCTGTTACACCTTAGGTGCAGCCGCCCCGCTTTCCAGCGTCGACACGACAATCTGTATGGGTGCGTCGGTTTCTGCGGCTCTCGGCATGGCAAAGGCAAGAGGAACAGAATTTAACAAAAAGCTCGTTTCTGTAATCGGCGATTCCACCTTTATCCATTCGGGAATCACAGGTCTTATCGACATTGTTTATAATAAAGGTGCAAACACGGTAATTATCCTCGATAACTCGATAACAGGTATGACGGGACATCAGGATAACCCCACAACAGGATATACAATCCGCGGCGAAGAAACAAAGCAGGTTGACCTTTTGGCACTTTGCAAGGCGGTCGGAGTAGAGCATGTAACCGTTGCAGATCCGTTTGACCTAAAAAACTTCGAAAAGGTTGTAAAGGAAGAGGTCGAGCGTAATGAGCCGTCGGTAATCATAGCACAAAGACCTTGTGCATTGTTAAAGAGAGTTAAATACACAGGTCACTGTACGATTACAGACAAGTGCAAAAAATGCAAAATGTGTATGAAACTCGGTTGTCCTGCCATCTCCGAGGGCAAAGACGGAAATGTTAAAATTGATTTGACGCAATGTAACGGCTGCGGTCTATGTGTAAATGTTTGTCCGTTTGACGCTATCAAAAAGGAGGATTAAGTTATGAACAAAAGTGTAATGATTGTTGGCGTTGGCGGTCAGGGAACGCTACTTGCGAGCAGAATTTTAGGAAATACAGTAATTAGCGAGGGCTTTGATGTAAAGGTTTCCGAAGTCCATGGAATGAGTCAGCGTGGCGGAAGCGTCGTAACCTATGTAAAATACGGCGATAAGGTGTTTTCCCCCATTATAGAAAAGGGTGAGGCGGACATAATTTTAGCATTTGAAATGCTGGAAGCATACCGTGCCATGACATATCTCAAAAAAGGCGGAAAAATTATCGTAAACACACAGGAAATAGACCCTATGCCCGTTATAACAGGGGCTATGGAATATCCACAGACTATAGAAAAAACACTTTCCGAAAAGGTTGATGTTCAATTTGTTGACGCCCTGTCCCTTGCCGAAAAAGCAGGAAATTTCAAGGCAGTAAATGTTGTCTTGATAGGCGTTATGGCAAAAAGCACCGATATTCCTTATGAAAAGTGGATTGAAACAATTAAAACAACTGTTCCCCCAAAATTCCTGGAAGTGAATCTGAAAGCCTTTGAGCTTGGATATAATTTATAGGAGGAAAACCATATGATGTGGCAAAAAGAAATTGAAACGATGCCCCGTTCCGAGCTCAAAAAGCTCCAAAGCGAACGGCTCGTTTGGCAGGTAAAAAGAATGTATGAAAATGTTGAGCTTTTCCGCAAGAGAATGGACGAAAAAGGTTTAAAACCCTCCGACATCAAGTCGGTTGATGACCTTTCAAAGCTCCCGTTTTCCTACAAGCAGGATTTGAGGGATTACTATCCTTACGGACTTTTTGCAGTGCCTATGAACGAAATTGTCCGTGTCCACGCATCAAGCGGAACTACGGGCAAAAAAATTGTTGTAGGCTACACAAAAAATGACCTTGAAGCCTGGAACAACTGCGTTGCAAGAATGATGACCGCAATCGGCTTAGGAAAAGACGATTTTATTCAGGTATCCTACGGCTACGGTCTTTTTACAGGCGGACTCGGTGCTCACGGCGGTGCGGAAACCGTCGGTGCTACTACAATTCCTGTTTCTTCGGGAAATACGCATAACCAAATCCAGACTATGATTGACTTCGGTGCGACCGCTCTTTGCTGTACGCCCTCATATGCTCTCTATCTCGGCGAGGCGATTGAAGAGGCAGGTCTTACCGACAAGTTAAGACTTAAAGCCGGAATTTTCGGTGCAGAGCCTTGGACAGAGGATATGCGTGTCGCAATTGAGCAAAAACTGCACTTAAAGGCATACGACATCTACGGCCTTTCCGAAATAATGGGTCCCGGCGTTGCCTGTGAGTGTGAAGAACAGGCAGGTATGCATGTATGGGAGGATATGTTTATCCCGGAAATAGTTGATCCCGACACAGGTGAGCAGCTACCCTACGGCGAACAGGGTGAGCTTGTCTTCACAACTATCACAAAAGAGGGATTTCCGCTTATCCGCTACCGCACACATGACATATGCACACTTATCCCCGAGCCCTGCAAATGCGGAAGAACGCATATTCGTATGAAAAAGCCGTGCGGAAGAAGTGACGATATGCTTATTATAAGGGGCGTAAATGTATTCCCGAGCCAGATTGAAGAAGTGCTTTTGAAAATCGGTGAGGGCATAACGCCAAACTATCAGATAATTGTCGACCGTGTAAACAATACCGATACTTTTGACATAAATGTTGAAATGAGCGAGGGACTTTTCGCCGACGATATAAGAACGGTTGAAACTCTTGAAAAGAATATAACCGCAAAAATACGCGAAGTTTTGGGTATCGGTGCTAAGGTTCACCTTGTAAATCCAAAATCCATAACACGCAGCGAGGGAAAAGCAAAAAGAGTAATTGACAACCGAAATCTCAAATAGTAGGAGGAGGAAATTATTATGCTTATAAAACAGCTTTCCGTTTTTGTTGAAAACAAACCCGGGCGTCTTGCCGCAGTTATTGAAACTCTTGGTAAAAACGGCATAAATATGAGTGCATTGTCACTTGCCGACACCTCGGAATACGGCATTTTAAGAGTTATTGTTGATAATCCTGAAAACGCCGCCGAAAAACTCAAAACAATCGGCGTTATCGTAAAGGTGACAACCGTTTTGGCAGTGCCTATGGAGGACACCCCCGGCGGACTTTCAAAAATTCTTGATGTATTTCTCAAAAATGAAATCAATGTCGATTATATGTACGCTTTTGTAGGCAAAGCCGCAAATAAAGCGGTAATGGTCGTTAAGGTTTCCGATGTCAAAAAGGCGGAAGAAGCCCTGGAAAAAGCCGGTGTGCCTACGCTTGACACCGACGATATTTACAGAATTTAATCTGAATCAAAAAAACTGACTGCCAAGCAGTCAGTTTTTTAGTCTAATTAAAATGTCGCCTCTCCGTCATGTTCTAATAGCGATGCGGAAACAACCCCGTCAATTGCCATAATATCTTTTATAAGCTCTGCTCCGCCTGATGTCCGCATTTCAACTATCATATCGTATGTTGAAGATGTCATGTTCCTTGATTTTACGGTGTAATACTTTGCATATTTTTTTATTGCTTCCGAAATTTTTGTTTCTGTTTCGGCATCATTGCAATTTACAACCAAAAGCATAGGTGCTTTTATGAGCGGTATTCTGTCAAGAATAAATATGACTATCGTAATAGCAAGAGAAAGGACAACGGCAAATTCTGCCAGACCTGCACCGCAGATTATACCGATACTGATTGACCAGAACAAAAACATTAAATCAATCGGGTCTTTAATTGCCGTACGGAAACGAACAATGGACAACGCACCGACCATTCCCAAAGAAACAACAATGCTTGACTGAATTGTTGTTATTATGGCGGTTGTTATAAGTGCAACACCGACTAATGCGATATTAAAATTCTTTGAGTAAAAATTCTTTCTTACCATTATGCGATAGGTAAAAAATATATACATTGCCAAAAGTGCCGCAATAGACAGCGACATAATAAGCGATACGACATTTATATCCGTCGACGCAAACCCCTCTAAAAATGATTTTTTGAAAATGTTGTTAAAAGTATTCATAATTTCCTCCTATACTGTAAATCTTCTGCATAAATAGTATTTTGAATATGCAGTTTGCTGCAAATTTTCAAGTTGCAACGCTTGGTAGATGAAATCGGGTAGGTATTCGTCAAATTTCACTTCCATTAACTGTTGTCCCTTTGGCATTACAGGGCGTTTTAAAATTTCTTCCAAAAGGAAATTTTCTGTCTCCTGTGACGAGGACACATTCGTGTCAAAGGTGACACGGACATTCCCGTTTTTATAAACATACGGCACTCTGTCATATTCGACAATCACCTTTGGTTTCATTCCCCGCCTCATCATATCAAGCATCAGCTTATTGAATACAGGCGGCGTTTCATTTGTGATTTTCAGATACTTTCCGTTTATCAATTCGTCGCACTGTTCTTTTGTTATAATGCAGGATTTTTTAAGCGTTTTTCCACGCTCCTTACGCTTACATTCAAGAGAAATCCGCTCATCGCTGTAATTGTATATGCGTATGCGGAACTTTTCTCTCGGGTCTGTACCGTTTTCATTTTCGTAATAACAGCTATTGTAGTAATCGTCAAAGTAAAGGCTTCTAATATTATACTGCCCGTTTTGCGTGTGCTTGTCCTTTGGCATTATTGCGGAAACACGCATTTTCAAAAGCTCCATTTGTTGATCTGAAATAAGGTATTTCAGCTCATGCCGGTATTTTGGTTCATTTATCATTTACCGTACCTTTTCCCCCTTTTTAAAACGCAATATCCTAAAATCAATAAAACTATGACAAATACTGTAAGGACACCGCATAGAATATATTCTTTGACATATCGTCTTGCTTGTATTAACACTCTTTTATACAAACTGTTTGAGGATATGAATATTTCCTTATCCTCAAAAACAGGCTCATCAAAGTCAAACACATGATTGTCATAAGAATCAATATAGACATTATTGCCTTTTTCAAATCCTTGAAATTCAGGACAAGCCGAAACGGGTTCGCCTTTGGGAACGGCGTATGACAAAAACACTTCATCTATGCCCGTTTCAATTTGAACAATACAATACTCTCTTTTTTCTATCCATGCCTCACTTAAAAACTCAATCCTCTTTTTCAAATATTCTCGGATTTTACCACTGCTACAATCAGTATCTTCCCTGTACCAGCGGACTTTGTTCTGATAAGACGCCTCTTTTATGAATTCCTCCTGCCTCTTAATATCAACCGCAACAAGCTGTGTTAATTTCGGAAGCAGTTCCTTACTGTATATTTCAACCACCCTATCGTAAAACTTCTCATTATTATATAATGTGTAATAGTACGGCATCGGGTTTTCACGGGTTTTTAATCGGCGGTTTGCAAAAAATGTGCAAGGATTGGCAATATGACTTAAACTTCCAAAAATCAAATCATAATCCCATATGGGTCCGCCGTAAAACCGAGGCTCTCCGTCTACGTACCTGCAATAAAAATAGCTGCTGCAAAAATCGGCATCGGTATTTTCCGTTATTTCATCAATCAAATACTTACTTGCCCACGAATCTATGTCAATATGCGTTAAAGTCCCGTCTTCCATTTCCTTTTCCATAAGATTGACATCGCTTTTTATTTTTCTCATTTGAGATGTAGTAACAGTATCAGGTGCTGTAATCTCAGTTGCCCGTCCAAAACTTGTTATAAACGGGTTTTGCAGTTGGTCAAATCTCCAGCTTGGCTCATTTTTGCAAATAAAACCGTCATTTTCGCCTATGTCCAGTCTAGTTTTTTCTATCTCAATTTTCTCACATAGCAAATATAATCCGTTATAGTCGCCATTTATATATAAATCAACATATTCGCTCTCAGGAGTCCATTCCAATTTTGTGCTTTTCGCAAAATCAAACACCATTTTGTTTTTTAGGTTTGTCGTGTCATTAGCATTTGCAAGTAAAATCCACTTTTGAGCATCACCCATTTCGAGCAAATTGTTTGGTTTCTCTAAATTTATGGCAAACGGCTTTTTTTCAAGACCGAATGTTCCGTTTCCACGGCATTTTATACTGTCATTACTACCTAAATAATTACAATATCCGTCACTTGTGTATAAGGCAACAACAGCTTCGGTCTTATTGTTTTTATTAGCGTATATTCTGTCTATTTCCTCTGGTTTTGTTTCTACGTACATAGCCGCAACATTTGCGGATTTTAGAAATTTCACAGGATATGTTTCATCATTTGCCGACAAAGAATATTCCTTTTCAAATTCGACAAATTCGAGGCTGTCGCCGTTTGTAAACTCTCTGCCGTCTAAATATATCTTGGATCCCACCGATTTTTCAAGGCTTATATGCATATTTCGTGGTTCTGCATAAGATGGCAGAAACACAAATCCCTTACCCTCATCATTTTTCCAAAGGTGTATTGTTTCCATGTTCCCGTCTTGTTCTATTTGGAATGAAATTATATTTTCCAATCTTTCATTTTCCTTAATCTCTACATAATTTTTGCACACAAAAATGGTCAGCATTATTAAAAAAACCGAAATTACAGCACTGTAAAATGATTTCATAAAACACCTCCCGCATAGTTTTTGCATTTTTTACTTTTTTTCAATATAGATAACCCTATCGCAAATATCAAACGCCGCCTGTTTATGACTTACTATTATGCAAGTCTTATTAGTCATATTGCGTATTGCCAAAAGGAGATTTTTTTCGGTTACGGAATCAAGTGCCGAGGTCGATTCATCCAAAAGCAATATCGGTGCGTCGTGGAGTATCGCCCTTGCTATCGATATACGCTGTATCTGCCCCTCGGAAAGTCCTGCACCCTTTTCGCCAAGCTCTGTATCAAGCCCTTTATCAAGCGTTTTGATATAGTCCCAGATTTGTGCGATTTTTGCGGCGTTTATTATCTCTTCATCATTTGCGTCGCTCTTTCCGAAGGTTATATTCTCCCTAATTGTCCCCGACAAAATAAGGTTTCCCTGCGGTACATACGCAAAAAGTCCTCTTGTTGAGCTATCCAGCGGAAATTCTTCCTCTTTGCATTTTATATACATCTTTCCGCTTTGGTTTGGTATGATTCCCAAAAGCAATTTCATTACCGTACTTTTTCCTGCACCCGATTCACCGGCAATAACGACACATTCACCCTTTTTAATATCCATATTTATGCCCGATACAACTGCATCTTCATCATAGGAAAATGTCACATCATCAAGAACAATGTTTTCCATTTTGGCATAAACTGTTTCTGCATTTACAGGATTTACAACTGTTTCGTCGGTGATATTTTCAAGCTCTAAAATTCTTTCAACCGACGCGATTACGGCAAACGCCCTCGGGATAAGGCTTGATATACTCTTAAACGGCGATTGTATCTGTGCGACAAGAGCCAAAATAGCGGTAACATCGCCGTAGGTCATCTCGCCTATCGACAGCTTATACGCCGCATATGCCATAGCAAAGTAGTAACCGGCATTGAAAATCAAAAACAGTCCTATTTGTGCAAAAACCGAAACCGTAACCCTTCTAATTCTCAGTTTATAAGTCCTTGTCTGCAATGCCTCACTCTTGTCAAGCACCTTGTTCTCGCAACCGAAGGATTTAACCACCAAAAGATTTTGCAGGATTTCAAGCATAAACGATTTCGTTTTCCCGTCGTATTCCTGGCAAAGTATATGCATTTTTTTATATTTCGAGGAATATATCCTTGCACCAACCGCAACTACCGGTCCGATACAAAGAATAATGAGTGCCAATGTTGCATCAATTTTATAAAGCACGAAAAATGCACCTATAATGCTCGTCAAAAACATAACCGCATACGGCAAAATGTCAATTATACCGTTTACGATTACCGAAACGTCGCTGTTAATCCTGTTCATCAGCTCACCCGAGTGGAATTTTGAAACAGAAAGGTAGTCCTTTTTTATAAGGATTCCGAATATATGCCTTTTTAAAGCTATCTCAAACCGCGAACAAGCATGGACATTCAGATAACTTACTGTTATTTGCAAAACAAGTCTTATCAAAAGCAGCATCAAAAGCACCAAAAAGGCGTCCTTTAAAACGCCGTCCGTCTGCTTTGTCGCAATATCCATTACATCCTTCGACGCCGTGGCAAAATTTATCTGTATTACGGACAGTGCTATGCTTATAACACTTAAAAGTATTATGACAGGAAAAGACTTTTTCCCGTTTTCAAATATCCATTTCCACGCATTTTTCTTTTTCATAAGCAACTCTCTTTTTTTACAAACTATTTTAATTATTTCACATTTTCTTTATTTTGTCAACAAGTGCGTAAAGCTCCTCTTTATTTAAAAGCCTATCTATCACGGATATTAACATATTAGCCGACATTTTTGTAGGCAAATTAAGCTCTGCAAGAAGCTTTTTCCGCATTATCGCACTGTTTTCACCGCCTGATATTCCCAATTTATATAAATCCGCTTTTTTTACAGGCTGTGCCATCTTCCTTTTTTGGCTTTTACCCGAAACCTCTGCTCCGCTTTTTTTAATAGCGTCAATTATCACATTTTCGTCTATTCCCTCGACGCCTAAAATTCCCTCTTTGCCGCCGACTGCTTTTCGGCGTTCTTTTCCGTATATTTCAGGCACAAATGCGTCGAAAACCGTGCCGTTTTTTATCAGCTGTTTTATAAATGCACGGATTTTAAGTCCTGCCGAATCGGAGTCGGTTAAAATCACAATCCCCGTTTTTTCGGCAAAGGTTTTTACCGCTTTTTGCATTTCGTCACTGTTAAATATGCGAAACCCGTCAACCGCAAAAACGGGGCTTTCAATAAACCCCGAAAGCTTTATTTTGTCATAGTTCCCCTCAACGATAATAACTTCTTTTACGCTATACATACTTTCCACCTATCTGTTAATTTACCATTTATCGTATTTTTTGTCAATAAAATTTACATTTTGTTCATATTCTTTCGGAATTATTGTACTATAATATATTTGAAATTTATTCGAGGTGATTTACTATGTCAAACGAAGATTTTGAACAGGCAAAATATGAAGAGGAGATTATAACTCCCGAAACGGACGAGCCATCCTTTGCGGAGGAGTTGGAAAACTACCTCCCTACTCCCGAAAATACAGATAAAATAAAAAAACCGTATCCTGCATGGCTTATTTCAGCGGTTACGGCTTTTGCCGTATGCGTAGCAGTACTTACCCTATATTCTCTGCTGATTTTTCCGCATATCAAGCCGTCGGCGGTGATTTCCTATTCGTCAAACAGCTCCGATAATACTAAAATAGAAGATTTGGAAGGCGTAGCACTTATTGCCGAAAAAACTATGCCCTGCGTAGTTTCGGTTTCTTCAAAAGCAAATTACCAAGGCTTTTTCGGTATGTCCTCGCAGACCCTTTCAGGCTCGGGAATAGTAATATCGGAAAACGGATACATTTTAACCTGCTATTCTCTTGTCGGCTCAAACGGTGAAGCGACCGTCAAAATCGGCAAGGATACCTATACCGCCAAATTTGTTGGCGGTGATGCGTCAAAGGATATTGCCATCATCAAAATCGAGGCAGAGGGGCTTAAATTTGCAACTTTGGACGATTCCGAAAACATCCACACGGGCGATAATGTAATTGCTATGGCAAATGTTTTAGGCGGAGATATCGGCATTTCTGTAACAAAGGGCATAATCTGCGGAGTTAATAAAGGCGTAACCCTATCAAACGGCAACAGTATAAACCTTTTGCAGACAGACGCAATTACAGGCGTTTCAGGCGGTCCGCTTTTAAACGAAAAAGGTAATGTTATCGGTATGCTGACAGCTTCAATTTCAACAGAGTCCGCTAAAATAGGTCTTGCTATTCCGTCAGCCGATATTATGTCGGTTGCGGAATCGGTGATAAACACAGGTCTTGCACCGTCGGGACTTATTATCGGAATACGCGGCAACGATACCGAACACGGTGTGACAGTGGAAACTGTAAACGACGGTTCTCCTGCGAAAAAGGCAGGAATCAAAGTAGGTGACCTGATACTGAAAGTTGACGGAACAACAGTAAAATCGGTTGCGGAGATAAACAAAATCCGCGACACGCACAAAAAGGGCGACACCATTATAATTACCGTTTACCGTGACGGCGAAGTTATTGATATAAATGTTATACTGTAAAAACAAAAACCCTCAATCAATGATTGAGGTTTTTTTATTATCTTTGGTCAATCGGCACATAATCAGTATGCTTTACAACATTCTTATATGCGGGACGGATAATCTTGTTTCCGCTCATAAGCTCTTCTATTCTGTGGGCACTCCAACCGACAATTCTTGCAATCGCAAAAATCGGGGTATAAAGTTCGAGCGGAAGTCCTAACATACTGTAAACAAATCCCGAATAGAAATCGACATTTGCACTTATCGGTCTGTTACGCTTTCCTTTTAAAAGCTCTATTGCGATTCTTTCAACTAAATAGTAGAGTTCAAGTTCGTCTTCCTTGCCCTTTTCCTTTGCCAGACTGCCTACAAACCCTTCCAGAATTCTTGCTCTCGGGTCGGACAACAAGTATACTGCGTGACCGATACCGTAGATAAGTCCGCTTCCGTCAAACGCTTCTTTACGCAAAACCTTTTCTAAGTACGCCCTTATTTCGTCCTCATTTTTTACATCCTTTACATTTTGCCGTATATCGTCAAACATCTCAACGACTTTCTTATTTGCACCACCATGCTTTGGACCTTTTAACGAGCCCAAGGATGCAGCAACAGACGAATAGGTGTCGGTTCCGGACGAAGAAACAACATGAGTTGTAAAGGTGGAGTTATTACCTCCGCCGTGCTCTGCATGAAGAACAAGGCATAAATCAAGCAGTTTTGCCTCCAAATCGGTAAACTTTTTGTCAGGTCTTAACATATACAAAATCGCCTCTGCCGTCGAAAGCGTTTCGGGCGGAGTATGAATGAAAAGGCTCTGTCCGTTTTGATAGTGGTTATATGCCTGATAGCCGTAAACCGATAAAAGCGGGAAGAGTGCAATAAGCTGCATACTCTGTCTTAAAACATTTTTTATTTCCACATTATCTGCGTCTTTGTCATACGAATACAGCGTTAAAACACTTCTTGCAAGAGTGTTCATCATATCCCCTGACGGTGCTTTCATTATGATGTCACGCACAAAGCTTGTCGGAAGCAGACGGTAAACGCCCAAATCGTGCCGGAATTCCTCTAAATCCTCTTTTTTGGGTTGTTCGCCAAAAATTAAAAGGTACGCAATTTCTTCAAACCCAAACCTTTTTTCGTTGGTAAAACCTGCAACAATCTGCTCAATATCAACGCCGCGGTAATAAAGTTTACCTTCACAGGGTATCATTTCTCCGTCGTCAATGGTGTAGGATTTTACCTCGCCTATTTCGGTAAGTCCTGTTAAAACACCGCGTCCCGTTTTGTATCTGAGTCCCCGTCTTACCTCATATTTATCATATAGGGAAGGGTCTATATATCCGTTTTGGATACATTTTTCCGCCAGACGCTCTATGCTCGGCGTAAGTTCTGTAAATCTGTTCATTTATTTTCTCCTCTCTTTATTCCAAATGCCATATTAAGTACCAGCGTATGAAGATTTACCGCTCTTTTTAACATTTCCTGTGCCTTTATAATCTCTGTCATAGCTGATACTGCTGTTTTTTCCTCTGTTCTTCCCGAAAGATTTATAAGTTTATCTATATAATCGGTGTTCACCGCAAATTTTTCCGCATTATTCTGAATGAGTATTATATCTCTTAAAAAATCCTGCCAAAGCTCCAAAACCGTTTGTGCATCCTCTTTGTTGTTCTCAACAAACTCTGCCACATCATAGCTTTCCAAAACACTTTTTGATAAAATCTTCGGCAAAAGTTCAAACGCACCTTGCCTTAAAGGCATAAACCCTTCCTCTTCCGCAAGTTGCTTTGCTTTTTCTATATTTCCGCCGGAATACCTTGCCAAAAAATCAATATTTTTTGTGTTTGGATAGCTTTTTTCAAGAATTATCTTTATCTTTTCGCTTGAAACGGGCGGAAATTTTACCCTTTCGCATCTTGACCGCACCGTCAAAAGAAGCGACTCTGTATTCTCTGCCAAAATCACAAAAACTGCATACTCGGGCGGTTCTTCCAAAAGCTTTAAAAAGGCGTTTTGTGCCTGTTCGTTCATTTCATCGCCGTAGGCTATTATATACACCTTTCTTTCGCTTTCAAAGGGCTTTTTATATGCATCTTTCAAAAGGTCGCGTATCTGGTCAACAATTATGTTTTTCTTGTCTTTTAGCGGCGAAAGTATGTGAATATCGGGGTGATTTCCCGCCTTTGCCAAAATGCAGGAATTGCAGTTTCCGCACGGCGTAACCTCTTTTTTTTCGCATATCAGCGATACTGCAAAAAGTTTTGCCGCCTCCATACTTCCTGCTCCCCGTTCGCCCTCAAAGATATATGCGTGGTGCGACATTCCCTTTCGGATACTCGTTATTAACTTGTCCATTATATCCTCATGGTAAATATCGTATCCGTACATTTTAGCCCTCTATCCTATACAGTTTTTTAGCATTTTCGGTTGTTATTTTTTCTACTTCCGAAACGCTTATTCCTTTTATTTCCGCCAACTTTTCAGCGACATAGTGCATAAAAAGTGAGCTGTTTCTTTTGCCCCTCACCTGTTCGGGTGCAAGGTACGGACAGTCGGTTTCAAGCAAAATCCTGTCAATCGGTATCGCCTCTGCCGAAAGCCTTACTTTTTTTGCGTTTTTAAAGGTAAGCGTACCGCCAAATCCGAAATATATGCCCGTCGGCAAAAGCTCTTTTGCCATTTCGGGACTCCCTGAATAGCAGTGCAAAACACCGCCGATTCTTTTAATATTATGCTTTTTCAAAATCTCTATACAGTCCGCATGTGCGTCCCTGTCATGTATGATTACGGGCAGATTCACCTCTTCCGCAAGGGACAGCTGACGGTCAAACCATTTTTTCTGAATTTCTTTTGCTACGTCATCATAGTGATAATCAAGCCCGATTTCGCCTATGGCACAGACTTTTTTATGTTTTGTAAACTCTTTGAGTTTTTCCATATCCGCATCAGTAAGATTTCTGCATTCTTCGGGATGTACGCCGACGGCCGCATATATAAACGGATATTTTTCTGTAAGAGGCAGGATTTTTTCAACCGATTCCATAGAATCCGAGGCATTAACTATATATCCTATGCCGTTTTTTTTCATAGAGTCTAAAATTTCAAATCTGTCGCCGTCAAACTGCGAATCGTTATAGTGTGCGTGTGAATCAAAAAGCATCTTCTTCTCCTATAACATATGCCGCACAAGTGCTATTGCAATTCCCAATAAAGCTCCTGCAAAAACCTCTTTTGGAGTATGTCCCAAAAGCTCTTTTAAGTGCTTATCGGTATCGGAAAAGTCCGATTTTTCCCACTGTTCCACAAGCTTATTAAGAATCCTTGCCTGTTGACCTGCCGCCCGTCTTACACCGGCTGCATCATACATTACAACAAGTGCAAAAACGGTGCATATTGCAAAATCCGTACTTGAAAATCCGTTTTGCAGTCCCACTGCCGTTGCCAAACTTGTAACAAAAGCCGAATGTGAGCTTGGCATACCTCCCGAACCCACAAATCTTCTGAAATCAAGTCTTTTCTTCTCAATCAGCGTAAAAATTACCTTTAAAACCTGTGCGGTAAACCACGACAGGATACTTGTAACCAAAACGCTTTCCGCCCAAAAATCCATAGTTTACGCCTTTCTGTTTACCAGCAAATCGGCAAGGCTTAAAAGCTCTTCCGCATTATCAAAAATATTAAGACTTGCCTTTGCTTTTTTTATATATTCTTCCTGCAATCTCTGTGCTTTGTCAATTCCGCAAAGAGTTACATATGTTGATTTATTATTGTCCGCATCACTGCCTATCGGCTTACCGAGCGATTCCTCGTTCCCTAAAACATCTAAAATATCATCCTGAATCTGAAAGGCAATCCCGAGGTTATAGCAATATTCATCTACCGCCTTTATTTCTCCCTCATCTGCCCCCGATAAAATCGCACCGATTACGCCTGATGCACGGATTATAGCTCCCGTTTTTAAGGAGTGCATAAATTTCAGCTTTTCCAAATCGGAAAGGTTGCCTCCCATATCAATATCCTGACCGCCTACCATGCCGTCAGCACCCGCCGACCTTGCAAGTACATTTATTGCCTTTAACACCAACGCCCTGTCCACGCCATCAACATCATAGCCCGATGCAATTTCAAATGCTTTAGTAAGAAGTGCGTCACCTGCAAGTATTGCCTCTGCTTCGCCGAAAACCTTATGGTTTGTCGGCTTTCCGCGGCGTAAATCGTCATTGTCCATAGCCGGTAAATCATCATGAATCAGCGAATATGTATGTATCATTTCCATGGCACAGGCAAAAGGAATTACCGTTTCAATCGGTTTTTTAAGCATTTTTGCCGTCATCATCATAATCATGGGACGAAGCCTTTTCCCTCCTGCAAAAAGGCTGTACTCCATAGCATCATAAAGCCTTTTTTGCGGCAAATCCGACACGCACATATATTTTTTTAAGGCATCCTCGGTGATTTTTGCATAGTAGCCTACAAAATCATTCTTCATCAAAATCCTTCTTCTCTCCCCCGATTAAAACAGAAACCTTCTTTTCCGCTTCGTCAAGCATTTTATTACATTCCTTTGCAAGTTTTATCCCCTTTTCAAAAAGCTCTAAACTCTCCGAAAGACTTGCGTCGCCGTTTTCCAGCTTATTCACTATTTCTTCAAGCTCTTTTATCGATTTTTCAAACATTTTACCGCTCCTTTACCTCGCATTTACAACTGCCGTCGGAAAGTGTCAATTTAAAAATCTGCCCAACTTCTAAATTTCCGACTCTTTTTATTATGCCGTTTTTTTCATCTTCCGCTATCGCATAGCCCCTGTTTAATACCGCCAAAGGACTCATTGCATTGAGCTTTCCGCAAAGCTCGGACATAATTTTTCTTTTTTGTGTTGCCGTCAGCCGAAAACTTTTTTCCGCCTGATGCAGCATATTATCGCATTTCTGACGCATATCATCAATCATACTTTGCGGGCTTTTCGGCTTTAATGCTTCGCTTTTAAGTCTCAGCTTTTTGATATAGTTAAGCTCCGCCGTCTTAATCCTCCCCACAATTGAGGATATTGTTGCCGAAAGCTCAATCTGTGACGGCACGGCAATCTCCGCCGCCGCAGACGGCGTAGGTGCTCTTAAATCCGCCACAAAATCTGCTATTGTGAAATCGGTTTCGTGACCTACGGCGGAAATTATCGGGATTTTCGAGGCGTATATCGCCCTTGCTACCTCTTCTTCATTGAACGCCCACAAATCCTCAATCGAGCCGCCGCCACGCCCGACAATAAGCGTGTCGCAAAGATTATGTTCATTAAAATATTCTATCGCCTCGACAATATTCTCCTTTGCACCCGCTCCCTGCACCAAGGACGGATATATTATGATTTCGCAGTACGGAAACCGTCTTGTAATTACATTTATAATATCCCTTACCGCCGCACCTGTTGTTGCTGTAACAACACCGACTTTCTCGGGATATTTAGGAATCGGCTTTTTGGCTTTTTCATCAAAAAGTCCTTCTTCTGCGAGGCGTTTTTTCAGTTTTTCATACGCTATGTAAAGTTCTCCTATGCCGTCCGGCGTCATTTCATTTATGTAAAGCTGGTATGTTCCGCTCTGCTCATAAACCCCTATTCTGCCCCGTGCAAGTACACGCATACCGTCCTCCGGCTTAAATGCAAGGTTTTGTGCCGCACTCTTAAACATAACTGCCTTTAAAACGCCGCCGTCGTCCTTTAAGGTTATGTAAAGATGCCCTGAATAATGCTCTTTAAAATTGGAGATTTCGCCCTTTATCCATATGTCGCCAAGTGCGTTTTGCCCCTCAACCAAACGCTTCATATACGCATTCAGCTGACTGACTGTCGCAATCAAAGGTTCCATTTATTTCATCTCCTCATACATCTTTTTCGCAATATGTGCAACTCCCACCGCATTATCGCAGGAGAGCGTACTCTCGGCAAAATATGCGTTATATTCTCCCTCATTGAAAATCTTTCGAAGTATCGTATTTGACGCAACTCCGCCTACAAAAAGCACATCTTTTGGATTTATATCTGATAATGCCTTTTTGATGCTTTTACCTATAAAAGTGAGTGCAGAACGAGCCAAAACCGCCTTATCTTCGCTTTCCGCTATATTCAAAAGCTTTGTTTCGATACCCGAAAAGTTCATATATCCGCCATTTACCGATATTTTCAAATCTATTTCTCTGTCTGCCGTAAGGCTCAGCCTGTCAAGCTCTTTTCCGCATGGGAATTTTATGCCGAGCTTTACTCCAAGCCTGTCTAAAAGCTGACCTGCGGAAATATCCTTTGTTCCGCCTACTATTTTCGGATTAAAACTGCCGTTTTCGTATTTGCAGGAAAGAATTTCGGTAGTTCCGCCCGATAAATGCACCGCCGTAAACTCCCTGTCCAAAAGACTTTGCTCTCCGCAGGAAACGATTCCTGCCATAATATGCCCGTCCTGATGCGATGTTTTAAAAATCGGAACATTTAAAGCCTTTGCAACAATATTTCCGACGCTTTCGCCCACGGTAAAAACAGGCATATACGATTTTTCTTGATTCCTCGGCTTTACCGAAACGCCGACAGCCTTAATATCCTTAAAGTCAATATCAAGGTTTTCAAAAAGGTGCGGAAGCTCCTTTGTGTGCAAGAACACCCCGTCCGATTGGCGTATTCCCCGTTGCCCTTTTTCAACATCAATTATCTTTCGCAAATTCACATTTTTATCACCGCAAACGGCAACAGAAGTCGTATAATTTGAGGTATCAACCCCGAGATAAAGGCTCATTTTTTATTACTCCTGATAAAACGCCATTAACAAATGCCGCTGCTGACGGCTCGTCAAATTCCTTTGCAAGTTCAACCGCCTCATTTATTGCGACCTTTTGGGGAACATCATCTGCATATTTTATCTCATAAATTGCAAGAATCAAAATTGCCCGTGACGGTTTTGAAATTCTGTCTATCGTCCAGCCTTTTGCAAGATTTTCGGATATTATTTCTATAAGCTCGTCATAGCAATTCAAACTGCCCGTAACAACAGCTTTTATATAAGGCATTGAGCTTTCTGCCTCAGGATGCTCCAAAAGCAGATTATCGAACAAAAAATCCAACTCGTCCTTGTGCTGATTCAGCTCGAATATGAGTTTAAATGCCTCTTTTCTTGCATCATGTCTTGAAAATTTCTTCCCCATAACTGCTACCTCTTGAAAATACTAATATCACTTCCATTTTATTATAACGCACTTTCTTTAAAAAATCAAGAAAAATAAGGAAAATAAAGCATTTTGTCCCTTTTTCTTCTATTGACTAAAAGAAAAAAATATGTTAGTATATGGTAGCAATCTTTTTGCAAAAGGAGCAATTATATGAGTCAGCTTTTAGTAATCGTACTATTTCTTATCGGACTTTTGTTAATAATAAAGGGCGGGGATTATTTTGTTGATTCTGCCGTTTGGTTTGCAGAGGCTCTAAATGTGCCGAAATTTATCATAGGCGCTACCATTGTGAGCTTTGCAACAACGCTTCCCGAACTTTTGGTTTCGCTTTTTGCGTCTCTTTCGGGCAAAGATGTTATGGCGGCAGGAAACGCCATAGGCTCTGTTTCGGCAAATCTCGGCTTGATTATGGGGATTTCCCTTGTGTGCATACCGTCAATCGTAAAGCGGCGTGAATTTGCTTTTAAGGGCATTTTGATGGCACTTGTCTGTTTCCTTTTGTGGCTTTTCTCAAAAAGCGGAAACATCAGCATTGCCGAAAGCATAGTTATGATACTCTGCTTTGCTATATTTATGATTGAAAATACCGTTACCGCAAAACAGAATATGGACGCCTCCGAAAAAACGGAGATAAGCAAAAAGGATTTAGGCAAAAACATTCTGTTTTTCATAATCGGTATAGCAGGTATTGTTTTCGGCTCAGACCTCTTAGTCGATAACGGAAGCGAAATCGCACGAATGTTCGGTATTTCCGAGGAGATAATAAGTGTTACAATAATTGCAATAGGAACATCTCTTCCCGAATTGGCAACAACGCTTACGGCAATATCAAAAAAGCAATCTTCCCTTTCTGTCGGAAATATAATAGGTGCAAATGTAATAGACCTTTCCCTGATACTCCCGCTATGTTCACTTGCATCAGGCGGTAATACGGTTATCGAACCGCAGACATACGCCGTTGATATTCCCGTTTGTTTCGGTATAATTCTTCTTGCGGTTGTTCCTACACTTATTTTCGGGCGTCTTTCCCGAAAACAAGGCGTTTTGATGCTTTTGGCATACACGGCATATATCGCCTTTGTATGCGTCACACTTTGATTTTTAGGAGGTTTTTCCATGATTTATATGCTTTTAACAGACGGCTTTGAGGATATTGAGGCTTTGGAAACTCTTGATATTCTCCGCAGGGCAGGACTTACGGCAAAAACTGTCGGAATAAAATCCGAAAAGGCCGTTTCCTCGCATAATGTAACGGTTTTATGCGACCAGCTTTTCGAGGACACCGATTTTTCCGATATGACAATGCTGATACTCCCCGGCGGTCCCGGGCATACAGCCTTTTCCGATTCGGAAAAAGTGACTGATTTAATAAATTCGGCTTATGAAAAAGGCATTTTGATAGGTGCGATATGTGCATCTCCGTCGGTTATAGGAAAGCTCGGACTTTTAAAGGGCAAACGCTTCACCTGTTTTCCCGGATTTGAGGATATGGTAAAGGGCGGTATTTATTCGCCCGAAAAGGCGGTTAAAGACGGGCAGTTTATAACGGCAAGAGGTGCAGGTGCCGCAAGTGATTTCGGTTTTGAAATCGTGAAACACTTTAAAGGCGAACTTATAGCAAACGAGCTCAAAAAGCAAATGCAATATTGAGGTATATAAGTCTGAATAAAATTGCCCATCTCACCGCTTTTTGTTAGGGGCGGTACAATCGTACAGCTACCTGCCACTGCAAAGCGGCAATCTGAACAATTTTCTTTCAGACTTGGGTTTTGTGCCTTTGGCACGGAAAGGAATGATTATACCTATGAAAATTATTGATATTCTAAAAAAGGACAACCTCTCTATTTCTTTTGAGGTTTTTCCGCCCAAATATGACACCTCCTTTGAAAGCGTTAAAACCGCAACAGAGGAAATTGCCAAGCTCTCGCCCTCCTTTATGAGCGTGACCTACGGTGCAGGCGGGGGCGTGAGCCGATACACCTTAGATATAGCCAAAAATATTATGGAGCGGTATTCCGTTCCGACTTTGGCACACCTCACTTGCGTTTCCTCTACAAAGGAAACGGTAAAACGCCGGATTTCCGATATGAAGGATGCAGGTATTAAAAATGTTATGGCACTTCGCGGCGACCGCATTGACGGCGTTTCGGATAGCGGACTTTCCGACTACCGATATGCCATAGACCTTGTCCGTGAGCTTAAAGAAAGCGACGGGGATTTTTGCATAGGCGGTGCGTGTTATCCCGAAGTTCACCCCGAAAGCTCATGTCAGAAAGAGGATATACGCCACCTCAAAGAAAAGGTGGATATGGGTTGCGATTTTCTTACTACGCAGATGTTTTTCGACAACAACCTCCTTTATAATTTCCTGTATAAAATCCGCGAGGCAGGTATAACCGTTCCGATTGTGGCGGGAATCATGCCGATTACAAACGCAAATCAGGTAGAACGGGCAATAAAGCTCTCCGGCTCTTTTATGCCCCAAAGGTTTAAGAGCATTGTCGATAAATTCGGAAGTGACCCACTTGCAATGAAACAGGCAGGTATCGCATATGCCACCGACCAGATTATCGACCTTTTTGCAAATAATATAACCAATGTGCATATCTACTCTATGAATAAGCCCGACGTTGCCGAAAAGATAAAGAGCAACCTGTCGGATATTTTAGGAAAACTATGATTTCAATAAAAAAATATTCAAATCTGCCCTTTAACATGGACGAAATACTGCGTTATATGGGCTGTGCAACGGAAAATGACGACGCCCTAAATATTGCAAAAGAATGTCTTAAAATGTGTGAAGATGTTTTGACATACAGCGTATGTTTTGATGAGTTTCCCATCTCTTTTTGCGATAATGATGTTGTTTTCCCATTTGCAAAGGTTACATCCCTATCGCTTTTAAAGCATCTTAAAGATTATGAAAAAGCGGTAATTTTCGCAGGGACTGTCGGAATCGGTCTTGACCGATTTATTATGAAATACAGCCGCATATCCCCGTCACACGCCCTTGCCTTTCAGGCAATCGGTGCAGAGCGGATTGAGGCACTGTGCGACGCTTTTTGTGATGATTTGAAGTCGCAAAAGAATGAAACAAGTATGCGTTTCAGCCCCGGGTACGGCGATTTCCCGCTCCAATTCCAAACCGAGATTTTCAAGGTTTTGGACTGCAATAAACGGCTCGGAATTTCACTTAATTCGGCACTTTTGATGTCGCCGTCAAAATCTGTGACGGCAATAATCGGCGTAAAATAGCGAGGAATTTTTATGGATATTCTATCTTATCTTAAAGAAAATATCGTCTTTTTAGACGGCGGAACGGGTACTCTTTTGCAAAAAGCAGGGCTTTTGGCAGGAGAATTTCCTGAAAGGTGGAACATTTCCCACCCCGAAACAATCAAAGACCTACACCGCCGTTATTTTGATGCAGGTTCAAATATTGTTTGTACCAACACTTTCGGTGCAAATTCTCTAAAATTTGCAGATAATGAGCTTGAAGAAATAATCAAAAAAGCCGTAGAAAATGCAAGGCGTGGAGCTGAAATGTCGACAAATACCAAGCCGAAATTTGTCGCACTCGATATAGGTCCTTCGGGACGGCTTTTAGCTCCTTTGGGCGATTTTGATTTTGAAGAAGCTGTTTCTTGTTTCGCAAAAACGGTAAAGCTTGGCGTTAAATACGGCGTAGACCTTATTTTCATAGAAACAATGAGCGATAGCTATGAAACAAAAGCTGCACTTTTAGCGGCAAAGGAAAACTCAAACCTCCCCGTTTTCGTTTCCAACGCATACGGCGAGGATGGAAATCTTATGACGGGTGCTTCTCCTGAGGCTATGTGTGCCATGGTTGAGGCAATGGGAGCAGACGCAATCGGGGTAAACTGCTCGTTCGGTCCAAAGCAACTTATTCCCGTAGTCAAAAAGCTGTTGGAAGTTGCATCAATACCCGTAATATTGAAACCAAACGCAGGACTTCCGAAAAATGTTGACGGAAAAACTGTGTATGATGTGCCTCCGGAGGAATTTGCCGAAACTGTAAGCGAAATGCTGGGTAGCGGTGTGCGTATTGCAGGGGGTTGCTGCGGCACGACGCCTGAATATATAGCAGCACTTGTGAGCTTGGCAGAAGGCATTAAACCTACCGAAATAACACCTAAAAATCTTTCTGTCGTAAGTTCATACACGCATACAGTAGATTTTAAAAACAGACCTATTTTAATAGGCGAACGCATAAATCCGACAGGCAAAAAGCGGTTCCGTCAGGCACTTTTGGAAAATGATATTGATTATATCTTAAAAGAGGGCGTAAACCAGCAGGACAAGGGCGTTCACATTCTTGATGTAAATGTAGGACTTCCCGACATTGACGAAAAAGCGGTTTTAAAAACCTGTGCATGCGAGCTTCAAGCAATCATTGACCTGCCCTTGCAAATTGACACATCAGATACCGACGCGTTGGAGTCGGCACTCAGGCGATACAACGGCAAGGCTATGGTAAACTCTGTAAACGGCAAACAATCGTCTATGGATGCCGTTTTCCCGCTTGTAAAAAAGTACGGCGGTTTAGTTGTAGCTTTAACGCTTGACGAAAACGGCATACCCGAAACCTCCCAAAAGCGTCTATTAGTTGCAGAAAAGATACTTTGTGAGGCGAAAAAATACGGACTTTCGGTTAAAGATTTGATTTTTGACCCTCTTGCAATGGCGGTAAGTGCCGATAAAAATGCGGCAAGAGTTACCCTTGACGCAGTAAGGCTTATAACCGAAAAATTGGGTGCAAACACCATTTTGGGTGTTTCTAACATATCCTTCGGACTTCCCGTGCGTGACAGCATAAACTGCTCTTTCTTTACTTCCGCATTGGAAAATGGGCTTTCGGCAGCGATTATGAATCCATACTCTGATAAAATGCTTTCGGCATATTATTCCTTTAAGGTCCTTCACGGCTTAGACGAAAACTGTCTGGAATATATAAAAAATATGTCGGAACAGGATACGGCAAAAGAGGAAAAATCAATTTCTGACGCTGATTTAGGCACGGCTTTAAAAAGAGCGATTTTAAAAGGTTTTCGTGACGACGCCTCTTTAATTACAAAAAAAATGCTTGAAAACACCGAGCCTCTTGCGATTATAAACGATTTTGTTATCCCTGCTCTTGACGAGGTCGGGAAAGGCTTTGAGAAAAAGACGGTGTATCTTCCCCAGCTTTTGATGAGTGCTGAAACCGCAAAGGCGGCGTTTGAGGAGATAAAACTTGCCCTTTCGGGAAGTAAGGAAGAAAGCAAAAAATGCCCTGTCGTAATCGCAACGGTAAAGGGCGATATTCACGACATAGGCAAAAACATTGTAAAACTGCTTCTTGAAAACTACGGTTTTTCCGTAACAGATTTAGGAAAAGATGTACCCGCCGAGGATATTGTAGACGCGGTAAAGCGTACAGGTGCAAAAGTTTTGGGACTTAGTGCGTTAATGACAACAACCGCACCGCAGATGGAAAGAACTATAAAACTTTTAAGAGAGTCTGTTTCCGACTGCAAAGTAATTGTAGGCGGTGCCGTTCTTACGCAGGAATACGCCGACGCAATCGGTGCGGACAAGTACGCAAAAGACGCAATGGAATCGGTGCGGTACGCCGAAAGCATAAATAATACCCTATAACAAAACACCTGAAATGCAAAAGCATTTCAGGTGTTTTTTAGTTTGCGAAATTGTTATAAATCATAATCAACGCTTCGCCACGTGTTACGGTTTTGTCGGGATAGAAGTTTCCGCTTCCGTCACCGTTTACAATCTTTTTCGCTTTTAAGATTGCAATATATCCTTTGTTTTTGGTGACATCATTGAACGGCTGGGCAAATATGTCATCATATTTTGCATATTCTTCACCGCCTGTTTGGCGAATCATAAATATCGCCGCTTTTTCCCTTGTCAGAACTCCGTTATCGTCACGCTCATCAGCGGAAAGTTCGCCCCAGCGTATCATGCCGCTGTATATTTCCTCGATGTCATCATAATATCCAAACGCATCATTTAAAAGCGTGAAATATTCCGCCTGAGTTATCGGCTCGTCCGGCTTTAATTCCTTTTCATTAAACCCGATTCCGTATTTTGCAAGAGTTAAAAATATGTCCTTGCCGTAATGATTGTCAATATCGGAATACTCTATCTTTTTATTTGATTTTAAGTCTTCTCCGTCATAATCGGTAAGATTTCCGCTAAATGGGTTCATTGTAAAGCTTTCGGCATTACCGTCTTTTCCCAGACAGTAAACAGGCTGAGCAGTTTTTTCGTCTATCACATAGGCAAGTCCGAATCCGATTTGCTCAAAAGCCTTCTCCGCCGCATCTTCGGGAGATATTACCCCATCTTGTTCCGGAAAGGTTAAATTCTTTGTGTATTGCAAATTGTACTCTGTTATATTGTCGCTTTCATCAAAGTAGAAATATGCCGAATCACCGTATACATCAAGTCCGTTATAGATGCGTACGTAGCTTACTATTCCCGTGTCCTCGCTTTCTACAAGCTCATATTCTGCCGACTTATTGCCCGCAAGTTTAGAAAACGCCTTTTTAGCCTTTGCCTCCTCGGTTTTACGGTCTTGTCCCGAGCCGTTATCCTTTCCCGAATAGTTATAAAAGCTCAAAATCTCGCCCGTTTTCGCATCAAGCCTTACACTTATATATTTTTCATCACCCTCAAAACTGAGTTCATAAGAGTACTCGTTTTTATCATACCAGCTTTTTCTGAGCGAAATATAGCTACATTCCATGTTTTTTGGAAGTGCAATAATCTCATTATTCCGTGCCTCTTTTATGGCGTCGTCTTCGCTTAAAAGTCCTGCTATTCTGTCCGTTTCCTCTATTTCAGCAGGAGTAAATCCGCTACCGTCCGCTGCGGCATCTTCTCTTGCCATCATACTCTTGTTATATATGATATCCCCGCCGCTTTTCAGCTTGTAAACTTCCCCGTTATACGCATTTATCGCCAGGCTGCTGTCCTTTGGCACATATTCAAGATACGGCGTTATTGTTTTTTTGCTGTAATCCCGTTTCAAATTGTACCTTAATGTCGGCGTTATGAGCTTTTTATATGCTGCTTTTGCTTCATCTTCGCTTATAATGCTGTCATTTGACTTAAATTCAATACCTTGGCTGTAATTTATGTAAAAACTTGAAACCTCTTTCGTATTTTTTGAGATGTCCACATATCCCGTTTCCCACAAAACAGGAACTCCGTTCTTTGAACGGTAAATATCAAACTCGTACTCATAGCTCTGTATTGACTGCTCATCTGCGGGGTTGATTACAATATCTTGATAAATATCGGGATTTATTCTCTCTATAAATTCTTTTGCAATTTGCATTGCCTCGGCATCATCCAACGAAAACGCTTTCGCTTCATCATTGTTATCATAGTCATATTTGCTGTAATTTGTGACAACTCCGCCCTGATAGCTTATGTAAAGCTCTGCACTGCTATCTTCGCCCTTTGACCAACTGAAATTATATACCGTTTCTTCGCCGTCATTTTGATAATATGAACTGCTGAAATCACTGTATTCCGAGGTGTCAACTCTTTCTTTTACCTGTTTTAGTGCCTCTGCAACACCGCTATTTTCCGCCGCATACACGCCGTTTATTGAACTTGCCAAAATCGCCGCACACAAGAATAATTTTAAGAGTTTCATAGCCATCCTCCATTTTTTTATTTTAACATTTCCTTTGCATTTTTTGCTATATTTTCTGCCGTCAAACCGTAAAGCTCAAAAAGCTCAGCAGGTTTTCCCGATATTCCGAATTTTTCCGTACCTATAATTTCTACGGGACATGGGGCATTTTCGCACACAACCTCGGCTACGGCACTTCCCAAACCTCCGTAAATTGAGTGTTCCTCTACCGTTACAATCGCACCCGTCTCCTTAGCCGCCTTTGTGATAATATCCTTGTCAATAGGTTTTATCGTATGGATATTTATTACTCTTGCGGAGATTCCGTCCTTTTCGAGCATTTCTGCGGCGGCAAGTGCCTTTTCCACCATAAGTCCTGTTGCAATTATTGTCACATCCTTACCGTCTTTTAATAAAACGCCCCTGCCGAATTCAAATTGATAGTCGGCAGAATTTATGTCATCAACCGCAAGTCTTCCAAAACGCATATATACAGGTCCTTGATGCTTCGCAGCCCACTTTACTGCCTGTTGTGCCTCGATATCGTCGGCAGGATTTATTATTGCCATATCAGGAATGGTACGCATAAGTGCAATATCTTCAAGGCACTGATGTGAGCCTCCGTCCTCACCTACCGAGATTCCGGCATGTGTTGCTCCGATTTTCACATTAAGTTTTGTATAGCCTATGGAGTTTCTTATCTGTTCAAAAGCTCTACCCGCTGCAAACATAGCAAAGCTCGATGCAAAAACCGTTTTCCCGCAAGAAGCAAGACCTGCTGCAACACACATCATATTTCCCTCTGCAATTCCCATATTGATAAACCGCTCGGGATATTGTTTTTTAAACATTTCCGTTTTGGTTGACTTTGAAAGGTCTGCGTCTAAAACCACAATATTTTCATCTTTGCCGATTTCCTGCAAGGCTATACCGTACGACTCTCTTGTTGCTCTTTTTGCCATTATAATCTCGCCTCCAAATTCTCAATAATCTTATCAAGCTCCGCGATTGCCTCGTTATATTGCTCTTCATTAGGTGCCGAGCCATGCCATGCAGGATTATTTTCCATAAAGGAAA
>JAFZMQ010000011.1 GCA_017551095.1 Clostridia bacterium
CCTTTGACCTCATTCGGAGCAATCAAATAATTACGGCAGGTTAAATTAACCTGCCTGTTTTATAAGGAGATAAAAATGTCAGTTTTAAATGCAAAAGAACATTTAAAAAAATACGGTTTAGACGGAAAAATTATGGAATTTACTAAGTCGTCCGCAACTGTTGCAGATGCCGCAAAGGCAATCGGCTGTAAAGAGGCAGAAATCGCAAAAACTCTTTCTTTTAGTGTAAAGGATACGCCGATTTTAATTGTTGCGGCAGGTGATGCGAGAATTGATAACCGTAAATTTAAAGATGAATTCCAAGAAAAAGCAAAAATGCTGCCCTTTGAAGATGTTAAAAAGCTTATCGGTCACGCAGTGGGCGGTGTATGTCCCTTTGGCATAAAAGACGGTGTTTTGGTTTATCTTGACACCTCGCTGAAAAGATTTGAAACGGTTTATCCGGCTTGTGGGAGTTCAAATAGTGCTGTTAAACTAAGCTTAGCAGAGCTTGAAACGGCTTCGGAATATAAGAAATGGGTAGATGTCTGCAAAGACATTATTTAAGAAAGGTACATTCTTATGAATATTCAGTGGTACCCCGGACATATGGCAAAAACGCGGCGTTTGCTTGAAGAAAATGTCAAAATTGTTGATGCTGTTGTTGAAATTTTAGATGCACGTATTCCATATTCCAGCAGAAATCCCAACTTTGATGACATTGTATCAAAAAAGCCACGCCTTATTTTGCTGAATAAATGCGATATGGCTGATGAGAAAATGACTGATAAGTGGGTAAGCTTTTATAAAAATAACGGTGTGTCAGTCCTTCCTATAAGCTGTCTTAGCGGTTTTGGTATTAAACAAATTACCCCTGCAATTTTTGAACTTGTAAAGGATAAGACAGAAAAATACGCTGAAAAAGGGATAAATAAGAGTATTAAAATAATGATAGTAGGTATTCCGAATGTCGGCAAGTCTACCGTCATTAACCGTCTTGTCGGAAAGGCTGCCGCAAAAACGGGTGACCGTCCCGGCGTTACTACTTCAAAACAATGGATACGCATAAAAGACGGATTAGAGCTATTGGACACCCCAGGTATTCTCCCCCCTAAATTTGAGGACCAAAAAGTCGCGTTAAAACTTGCATACACAGGTGCAATCCGTGACGAAATTATGGAAATTGAAGAGATTGTCTCCTTACTTTTGGAGTTCTTGCGTGACAACTATTCCAAAAATCTTTCAGATAGGTACATATTATCTGAAATTGCATACTTGACAGGTTATGAGCTATTGAAAAAAATCGGAAAAAAACGCGGTTGCTTGGTTTCGGGAGGAGAAATCGACGAAACCCGCACTGCAAATATTGTATTGGAAGATTTCAGAAGCCTTAAATTAGGCAGAATTACACTTGAAAATACGGAGGATATAAATGAGCAATAGCCAAAAAAGAGTACTTACGCTTTTTATAACAGTAATCGTAGTTTTATCTGTAATTTTTAGAATAAAAAGCACTGCAAAAGAGCGTAATGCCATTTTTTATGATTATTTTGACACCGTTACAGAGATTAAAGTGGTCTCAAAAAGCGACAAACCCATTTCCGATTGCAAGAAATATATAGAAAAGATGGACTCAGAGTTTTCAGCAGACAGCGAAAATGGGCTGATATATAGATTTAATAACGGTGAAACTGCTGATTTTGCAGATGATACCAAAGAGCTTATTGAATATGCGAGAAACTTCTCTAACGAAAATCCAGACTACTTTTCGGTATATCTTGACCCGCTTATAAAAGCCTGGGATATTAAAAATAACAAAGGGGTTATACCGGATGTACGTGAAAAACTTTTAGAATGTTCTAATGAAAACACACTTAATTTAGGCGGAATAGCAAAAGGATATGTTACGGAAAAGCTTGTTGAGATTCTCAAAAAAGACGGCGTTTCATCAGCTCTTATAAATCTTGGTGGAAATGCCTACGCCTACGGTAAAAAGCCCACTGGCGAAAGTTGGCGTATCGGTATTCAGAATCCAAAAGACGAAGATGGAATTGTTGGCATTATTTCAGCTGAAAATCTTGCAGTAATAACATCCGGCGATTATCAGCGTTATTTTGAGCTTGACGGTGTCCGTTACCACCATATTTTAAATCCGAAAACAGGATTTCCTGCAAATAACGGTCTGCATAGCGTTACGGTTATTTCAGATAACCCCACTCTTTGCGACGCACTTTCAACTTCCGCATTTGTTGCAGGTCTTAAAGACGGAATAGAGCTTTTAAAAAAATATAGCTGCATGGGAATTTTTATAACAGATGACACCGTTTATTTTTCAAAAGAGCTTGAAAATATCTTTAAACAAACCGATTTTTCATATAAATATGAGTTTATATATTAAAAAAATGCCCTAAGGCATCTTTTTTAAAAGCTTTTGCTTATTATATTATAAATCATTGCTGCTGCTTCGGCACGAGTTACACTTGCTATTGGTCGGAATGTATTATCAGGATAGCCTGACACAAAGCCGCGTTCAAACATCATATACACAGCCTCTTTTGCCCAATCGGGAATATCTGCATCATCATCAAATTTATTTTCAGACATACTTTCAAGATTTAAAACCCTGCTCAGAATGGTTATTGCCTCAGCTCTTGTCAATGTGACTTGCGGTGAAAAGAAAAGGTTTCCCTTGCTCCCTGCTCTGCCTGCAATAATGCCCTTATTTACCATTGTAAAAACATACGGCTTTGCCCAATCGGAAATTTTATCAATATCATCAAATTCTTTTTTACATTCGGTTGCAGTTTCAGTATTCACACCAAGCATTCTGCACATAATTACCGCAAATTCTTCTCTGCTTATATCCTTGCCGGGAAAAAACGAAAAACCGTTTTCTGTTTGATAACCGCTTACAATTCCGTTATCGTAAACATATTTTATCTGCTCTTTTGCCCAATGATTTTTTATATCCGAAAATGGATATGAACTTTCAACCTTTACGGGTATTTCACAAACTTTTTCACCCGCTGATACCGATAAAATCCCCTCACCGCCGTTTGAAGTTACAGTCAATGTGTTTCCGTTTATTATGCCAATATCCTCGCTTACTGAAAGCTTAAAGCTATCTTGATTTGCTTTTAGCTTTTTGCCGTAATACCAAGCGTCAAATGAAAGCTTGATAGTATCGTCTTTTTGTAAATTTAATGATTTAATTTCATTCCCTGATTCATCTTTTATAACAATATCTGTCGGCGTTTCATAGCTATGGCAGTATGTTTCCGTCACCACATCTCCCGAAGTCGCAGTAAGTGTTACTGTTCCCGTGCCTTTTGCGGTAAAAATATTACCGTCAATCTCACCCGTAGACGCGGTTATTTTAACATCACTTGGCACTTCCATAGGATAAAAGTTAGTATCTACTGCCTTAGGTATTAAAACCTCCTGATAGCCTACAAGATAGTGTTCTTCAAAAGGATATAGGTGAATTCCACCTAATATTCCTGTTGGAGATTCATTGTTTTGTAAAAAGAGATAGTTTGCACAGCTTCGTAAATTGCTTCCGGAAGGAGAATTGATAACCTCACTTTCATAATATCCCGGGTAAATTCCTAAAAGCGATGTAGAGCCTCCGCCGTCTAAATTGATTGCATCAACACAACCCAGCTCCTTTAATCTTTTCGCAAGAGTTTCTATTTTTATACCGTAGCTATACCCGCTCTGCCGTCCGTCGATTACATAGAAAATAATTTCCCCGTTTTCAGTTATTCCAACCGCAGTTCTCGGTGCTGTACCTTGCGGGAAATCGTCTGCAATAACGCCGTTTTTGATAAGTGTTTCTCCAACGCTGCCCATAGCAAGTTTTACATTTTCAAAGCGTTCATCACTATCGGTATATGATGTAATCTTAACTTCGCTCCCTATTTCAAGGCTATTGAGCTTATTAAACAGTTCCTCGTCACTGTTCTCGTTAAGGGTTAAAAGAAATTGTCCGTCAGGAATTTTAACTGCACCGGTATATATAAACTTATCACACACGGTAGCCGTAATTGTTTTCCCTATGCTTAAATCACCCTCAATTTCGTCTAAAATCAAAGTAAGAGACGGGATTTCGTTATGATTATCTTCATCAAAATCAGGGGTATAAAGATTTATTATAGGTGTTGTGTCCTGATTATACTTATTGATATGCGATATTTCCAGCTCTATCTCATCAAATTTCAGCATAGTAGTTATTTTAAGCGGTGCAATAAAGGCACTGCCGTCACTATTTATGCCTATTGTTTCATATTCTTCGGTATCTTTTGTGATAATTTTTCCGTCAGAAATGGCAAGTCCCATAGGTATGCCCGTTGCAAAGGAAAAAAAGGACGCATTTATACCGATTAGCGGGTTTTGACCGCTGTTTTTCATAATCTCTTCTGCTTTTTTTATATTTCTAAGCCCCCAAACCGATTCACCACCTGCAAGATATGGCGTAACTGCGGTATTGGGCGTATATTTTGCATAATACTCCGTCTGCATACCTACGCCGCTTTGTGTTGACAGAAACTCATTTTTATATAAATCCGTGCCTTTCCCTATCTGGTGCGACCAGCCTGAAACCTCGTTTCCTAAAACCGCACCGTAGGCAGTATTGGCAAAAAAAGTAAGTCCTATTAAAGTTGCCAAAATTCTTTTTTTCATGTCGATACCTCGCTTTCAAGTAGATTATACTGTAAAAAAGAAAAAAAGTAAATAAGCAAGACAAAAAAATCTCCCCATTTTTATGGGAAGATTTTTGGTTTTTTGTCAGAAATTGTAACCTGCCTCTAAGGCTTTTAGGTTAATTTCAAGCATATCTGCTTTTCTTGCCGGAATGACCTTTTTAAGTCCTTCCGAAATAGTATTAAAGTCAACCGCACCTGTTTCTTTTATAACCTTTCCTATCATTATCATATTTGCAAGAGTCGGAGCACCGATTTCCGTTGCCATTTTTGTTGCAGGAATATAGAATGCCTCAACATCATTTCTTTCAACCTTGCGGTCGATAAGAGTTGATTCTACAAATATTTTTCCGCCCGAAGCAGTTGCATTTTCGTATTTATCAAGCGACGGCAGATTCATCGCAATTAAAACATTCGGATTTGACACAATAGGTGAACCTACGGGGGTATCGCTTAGAATAACACTACAATTAGCCGTTCCGCCACGCATCTCAGGACCGTATGACGGGAGCCAACTAACCTGTTTGTTTTCTGTAAGACCCTTGTATGCAAGGCATTTACCGGCGAAAAGTACGCCCTGTCCGCCAAAACCGGCTATTAAAATATTAAAGGTACTCATTATTTCGCCTCCCCGCTTCTGTCTTTATATACACCCAAAGGATAATACGGAATCATATTATCGTCTATCCATTTTAATGCGTCTTTCGGAGTCATTCCCCAGTTGGTAGGACAGCTTGAAATAACCTCAACCAAGGAGAATCCTTTACCGTTTACCTGATTTTCAAAAGCCTTTTTAATAGTCGCTTTTGCATTTTTTATATTTTTTACATTATTTACCGCAACCCGTGCAAGAAATTCAGGTCCGTCAAGCTGTGAAAGCATCTCGCAAATCTTTACAGGGAAACCGCAAAGTGATGTATCTCTTCCATATGGAGAGGTTTGTGTAACCTGTCCCGGAAGTGATGTCGGTGCCATTTGACCACCTGTCATACCGTAGATTGCATTATTTACGAATATAACGGTTATATTTTCATTTCTTGTTGCAGAATGAACCGTTTCCGCCGTTCCTATTGACGCTAAATCACCGTCACCCTGATATGTGAAAACTATATTTTCGGGATTTGCCCGTTTTATACCTGTTGCAACAGCAGGAGCTCTGCCGTGAGCAGCTTCAACCATATCACAGGCAAAATAATCATATGCCATAACGGCACAGCCAACAGGTGCAACACCTATTGTTCTGCCCTCTATGCCAAGCTCGTCTATCGCCTCTGCAACAAGACGGTGAATAATACCGTGAGTACAGCCGGGGCAATAGTGGAGCGGTGCATCTGTAAGTGATTTCGGTTTATCAAATACTATCATTAGTTTATACCCCCTTGTGTCTCTTTGATCTTCTGCAAAACTTCCTCAGGTGACGGAATCATGCCGCCGACACGGTTGCAAAGCATTACGGGACGCGTACATTTGGTTGCAAGTTCAATATCCTCAACCATTTGTCCCATTGAAAGTTCAACAGAAATGAATGCTTTTACATTTTTTGAGGCTTCTAAAAGTCTCTTTTTCGGGAACGGCCAAAGCGTAATAGGTCTTATCATACCTGCCTTAATTCCCTGCTTTCTTGCCTCAACTACTGCGTTTTGTGAAACACGGGCAGCTATGCCGAATGCGACAATACAGATTTCTGCATCGTCCATCATAAATTCTTCGTACATAACTTCGTTTTCTTCGATTTTTTTGTATCTCTCAAAACGGGTAAAGTTCTCTTTTTCAAGCTGTTCGGGTTTTAAATAAAGAGAATTTACAATATTATGTTCTCTTTTTTTCTGTGTTCCCGTTACCGCCCAAGGCTTATCAAAGGTCTTTATTTCAGCATCGTCACGGATTTCAACAGGCTCCATCATCTGTCCCATAGTTCCGTCAGCCAAAATCATAGCAGTCATTCTGTATTCATCAGCAAGTTCAAAGCCCTTTATAGTAAGGTCAGCCATTTCCTGAACAGACGCAGGTGCTAAAACAATCATACGGAAATCACCGTGTCCACCCGCTTTGGTTGCCTGAAAATAATCAGATTGTGACGGCTGGATTCCGCCAAGACCGGGACCGCCTCTTTGCACATTTACAACAAATGCAGGTAGGTCTGAACCTGCCAAATATGATAGTCCCTCGCTCTTTAATGCAACACCGGGGCTTGAAGAAGATGTCATTACCCTCTTTCCTGCCGCTGAAACGCCGTAAACCATATTTATTGCGGCAATTTCACTCTCAGCTTGTAAAAATGTTCCGCCGATTTTCGGCATTCTTTTTGCCATATAAGCAGCTATTTCTGTCTGCGGAGTTATCGGGTAGCCGAAATAATGACGGCAACCTGCTTTAATCGCAGCTTCTGCAATAGCTTCATTTCCTTTCATCAAAACCTTTTCAGCCATTTAAAATACCTACCTTTCTACTGTAATTATGCAATCGGGACACATTGTCGCACAAAATGCACAGCCAATACATTTTTCTTGGTCTGTCATTTCAACAGGAGAGTGTCCCTTTTTGTTTATTTTATCCTTTGCAATAACAAGAATTTGCTTAGGACACGCATCAACACATAATCCGCAGCCTTTGCAAAGGTCTGTTTTAAAAGTAAGCTTTGCCATTTTTTAAATCTCCTTTTCTATTTTATAGTACTTTTTTTGAAGCTCAAGCTTAAAAAGCTCAGAATTACTGTTTTGAAATTCAGGGTAAACATTTTCAGAAACCGCCGTGAATACAACGGGAAGCTTGGAAAGCTCGGCAAGTTTTTTAAGCTCTTTTTCTTTTTTTGTTATATCAAAAGCCGTCGTTTCGTCACCAATATTAGAGTTATGCACTATTCCCGTAAAGCGAATGTGTCCTGCAAGTTCAATCTCACGCATAACTTGAAGTGCATCTTCGGCAATTTGCGTTAAAGGTCTGTAAAAGTTTGCGACAAAGAGCATTTCAAAGTCATTTTCGTCTGTAATGTCAGGTGCAAATCTGCCTAATGCAACCGCTCCCCTGTCATCACCGCCGACATCTATCACAAGTTTTTTGCTTTTGTCGGCAATCCTTGCGTAAATCTCCTTAGGAAGTGCAGGAGCGTCAAGGTTTGTGTTTGCATATTCGGACGAAACAAGCTCAATACCGCATTTTTTCAGGTCTTCCTCGCTGTCTTTTGTGCGAAAGTAAGGATTTACTATGTCTAAATCTATGATTGAAACATCAAAACCCTCACTTTTTATGAATTTTGCGTAATTTACGGCAATGTTTGTTTTCCCGCTGCCGTAATGACCAGCAAACAAGGTAATTCTCTTCATTATTGCTCCTTATAATTGCGAACGGATTATTTTTCCGCTTACCGTTTTTGGAAGTTCGTCACGAAATTCCACAATTCTTGGGTATTTATATGGTGCCGTATGCTCTTTTACATAGTTTTGGATTTCCTTTTTAAGCTCTTCTGACGGGTCTGTGTCCTTTGTCAAAACGATACTTGCTTTAACAACCTGACCTCTTACCTCATCAGGAGCGGCGGAAACTCCACACTCTAACACATACGGAAGTTCCATTATAACATTTTCAATTTCAAATGGCCCTATTCTGTAACCTGATGATTTAATAACATCATCAATACGCCCAATATACCAATAGAATCCGTCTTCGTCGCGGGTCGCAATATCACCTGTGTGATAGAGCCCGTCATGCCAAGCCTCTTCCGTTTTTTCGGGGTCCAAATAGTATTCTCGGAATAATCCGCAAGGGGATTTTTCTGATGTTCTTATAACTATTTCTCCCGTTTTACCTATTCCGACGCTTCTACCGCTTTCGTCAACCAAATCAACATCATATCCCGGTACAGGTTTACCCATTGAGCCGATTTTGTGTGTTCCGCCAAAGAGATTTCCGATAACAAGCGAAGTTTCCGATTGTCCGAATCCCTCCATAACTTGCAGTCCTGTAAGACTTTCAAGCTGTTTAAATACCTCAGGATTTAGTGCCTCACCTGCTATTGTTGCGTGTTCGACAGAAGATAGGTTATATTTTTTAAGGTCTTCTTTTATCATCATCCGGTACATTGTTGGCGGTGCACAAAATGTTGTTATATGGTATTTGGCAAAAAGCGGCAGTATATCGTCTGCGTGGAATCTGTCAAAATCATAGACAAATGTTGCTGCCTCGCAAAGCCATTGTCCGTAAAGTTTGCCCCACATAGCCTTTGCCCAGCCCGTATCGGAAATGGTAAGGTGGAGTCCGTTCGGGTCTACACAATGCCAATAATTAGCAGTTACGAAATGCCCGAGCGGATATTTATAGCTATGAGCCGCAATTTTCGGATATCCTGTTGTGCCTGATGTAAAGAACATAAGCATAAGGTCATCACCGCAAGGGGTATCTGCGCTTCTTTCAAATTTATCCGAGAAAAGCTGATATTCGCTATTGAAATTATGCCAACCCTCTGCCTCTCCGCCGACTAAAATCTTTGTTTTAAGTGTAGGAGATGCTTTTTCGGCAAGTTCAACCTGTTCTTTTACTCCGCCGTCTGCCGTACATAAAATTGCAGTTACCCCTGCCGCATTAAAGCGATAGGAAAAATCGTGTTCTTGCAGTTGGTTGGTAGCAGGAATCGCAATTGCACCGATTTTGTGAAGTGCCAAAATCGCAAACCAGAATTGATAGTGCCTTTTTAAAACAAGCATTACTCTGTCACCTTTTTTAATACCTAAGGATTTAAAGTAGTTTGCCGTCTTATTTGACTCGGTTTTCATATCGAAAAAGGTGAATCTTCGTTCATTTTTATTAGAATCAAGGTGCAGCATAGCAAGTTTTTCGGGGCGTTTTTCCGCAAGAGCATCAACTATATCAAATGCAAAATTGAATTTGTCCTCATTTTCAAAACGAAGCGAAATCAGTGCTCCTCTTTCGTCCTCTTTCGGATGAATAAAGTTATGATAAATACGCCTGTACGGCTGATGCGTTTTACTCTCTTTCGGATTATCAAGCTCAGTGTTTTTCTCTTCAATATGAGTGCCGTTTGCAGATAATACTATTGCATAAAATTCGCAGTCTTCACCGCCTACTGCTTTTAGCCCGTGCGGCGTCTGGCTGTTATAGTAGATAGAATCGCCCTCATGCAAGATTTCCTTATGAGAGCCAAGCTGAATCATCAAAGTACCCGTTATTACAATGTCGCACTCTTGTCCATCATGCGTTGTAAGCTCAATTTCCTTATTTTCGGCATCTTTATCGTAAATAGCCTTTACATAAAGAGGCTCCGATACTCTGCGACGAAATTCAGATGCAAGGTTGTAATAAATCAAACCGTGTGCCTGTTCTATTTTTTGTCCCTCGCCCTTTCGCGTAAGGGTGTATGATTTTAAAGTCGGGCTTGTTCCCTCGACAATATCTGTAACATCAACATGGAACGCCAACGCACAACGGTATATAAAAGCAAAGCTCAAATCGTGCTGCCCGTTTTCACAGGCAAGATACTCGGAAACCGAAACATCGGTAAGTTTAGCCATTGTCTGCGGCGACATACCCTCGATTTCACGAAGCTCTTTAATTCTTGTCGCCATTTCTTTAATTTTAAGGTCCAGACTGTTTATTTCCATAAAATCACTCCTTATAACCTTGGGGAAAAATCAAAAACTCGCCCCAAAGACATACTAAAATCTTTGAGACGAGCATTAAACCCGTGGTACCACTCAAATTGCGTCAAATATGACGCCACTTCAAACTCTGACAAGTTCTATACACTAACGCAGCAAACTCGGAAAGGTTCTACTTACCAAAAAGGCTTTCTTCCTTTCAGCTCCGAAGCTACAAATATTCTAAAAAATCTGCACACTCACACCAACCGTCTGCTCTCTCGAAGATTTTTGCTTAGAATACCCTCTCCATCAACGCTTTTATATTCAATTTCAATCATTTTAGCATATCTAAACCTAAATGTCAATACAAAATCGGAAAATTTATAGCAAATTCCTTTGTATTTTACCGCTTATTGTCTTTGGAAGTTCATCGCGGAACTCAACAATTCTCGGGTATTTATACGGAGCAGTTTTTTCCTTTACATAGGTTTGTATTTCCTTTTTAAGTTCTTCGCTCTTTTCTGTTCCTTTTGTCAAAACAACACTTGCTTTTACAATCTGCCCACGGATTTCATCAGGCACGGCGGAGACTCCGCATTCTAAAACATACGGAAGCTCCATAATTACATTCTCAATTTCAAAAGGTCCTATTCTGTAACCTGATGACTTGATAACATCATCCGTTCTTCCTACATACCAGAAATATCCGTCTTCATCACGCCAAGCAACGTCGCCTGTGTGATACAGACCGTCATATAGTACTTCGTCTGTCTTTTCTTTATTGTTATAATATCCCTTGAATAAGCCGTTTGGAGTGCCATTTTCGAGTCTTATAACAATTTCTCCCGACTCGCCTATATCGCATGACTTACCCTCTGCATTAACAATATCAATATTATACGGTGGAACAGGTTTACCCATAGAGCCAGGTTTTGGATTCATTCCAACAAGATTTCCGACGGTAAGTGTCGTTTCTGTCTGTCCAAATCCCTCCATGAGTGAAAGTCCCGTTGCTTTTTTGAATTGCCTGAAAACTTCCGGATTCAGTGCTTCACCCGCAATCGTTGCGTGTTTTATAGATGATAAATCATATTTTGACAAATCTTCTTTAATCAGCATACGGTACATTGTAGGCGGTGCACAGAATGTTGTAATGTTATATTTTGCAAAAAGCGGCAGAATATTCTCGGCATGGAATCTGTCAAAATCATATACGAAAATTCCTCCCTCGCACATCCATTGACCGTAAAGCTTTCCCCAAAGTGCCTTCCCCCAGCCTGTATCGGAAATGGTAAAGTGCAGTCCGTCACGCTCGGCACAGTGCCAATATTTTGCCGTAACAAAATGCCCGAGCGGATATTTATAGCTATGTACCGCAATTTTCGGATAGCCCGTTGTGCCTGATGTGAAGAACATAAGCATATCGTCATCACCGCATGGTGCATCTTCCTCACGGACAAATTTCCTGCTGAATAATGAATATTCTTTATCGAAGCTATGCCAACCCATTTTATCTGTACTTGTTGTGATTTTTATTTTAAGGCTTGATACCTGCTTTGCGGCAAGATCAACCTGCTCTAAAATGTAGTCATCATTTGCACATACAATTGCTTTTACTCCTGCCGTTTCAAATCTGTAAATGTAATCATGCTCTTTTAATTGGTTTGTTGCAGGAATTACCACAGCTCCGAGCTTATGAAGTGCCAGAATCGAGAACCAGAATTGATAGTTACGCTTTAAAACAAGCATAACCTTATCCCCTCGTCCGATACCGAGAGATTTAAAGTAGTTTGCCGTCTGGCTTGATGCATCTTTAATATCCTTAAATGTAAAATTGCGTTCATTCATATCATTATCAAGGTGCACCATTGCAAGTTTATCCGGATATTTCCGTCCCAAAGCGTCAACTATATCAAAGGCAAAGTTGAACTTATCGGTATTTTTAAAGGAAATATCGGACAAAAAGCCGTTTTCCGTTTCTTTCGGCATAGCAAAATTATTGATAACAAGATTTTCCGACTGTCTTGCTGTCAGAATTGTATTTGCCATTTCCTCAGTATCAGTATTATCTTCACCCGACAGAACTACGGCACAGAAAACGCACTTTTTTCCGCCCATGGCTATCATTCCGTGTGGTGTGGAACTATTATAGTATATTGAATCGCCCTCATTTAAAATCACGGTATGTTCGCCAACCTGAACTTTAAGGCTTCCTTCTAAAATAATATCAAATTCCTGCCCCTTATGAGTTGTTAAATGTATCGGCAGGTGTTGTTGTTCCTCAGAATAGTCATAGGTAACATAATACGGCTCTGCAATTTTATGTTTAAATAGGGGTGCCAAGTTAGAAATTGATATTCCGTCTTCCTTTGCAGTCTGATGTCCCTCGCCCTTTCTCGTCACATTATAGGACGAAAGATTAGCACTGACACCTTCTAAAATGTCATTTATCTCTAAATGAAAAGCAAGGGCACATTTATGAATAAATGTGAAAGGAAAATCTATCTGTCCGCTTTCAAATTGCAAATACTTTTCAACCGGCACTTCTGTTTTAATCGCCATATCTTCCGGAGTAAAGCCCATAATCTCACGCATTTCCTTAATTCTTCCGGCAATTTCAATAAGCTTTTCATTTGATTCCATTTAACTCATCTCCTTAAAATAAAAAACCGCCTCAAAGAAAACCTTTGAGACGGGTAAAAACTTTTTCCCGCGGTACCACTCAAATTGCACTATAAAGTGCCACTCAGGCTCCATCAAGCCTTATGCATTAACGCAGCAATCACGAAAGACACTACTACAAATTTCGCATCTTCGGCTCAGAAGCGATGGGTCATTGAAAGTCTGTTTTATTGGCTCGCAGCAACCGCCAACTCTCTTTAAAACAAATACTCTCGACCGTCTTCATCACAGCCTTTAATAATTGTCGGGTAGATTTTAACACATTTTTTTTGTTATGTCAATAGTTTTTTTAAATTATTCTATCTCGTCTATATTATATGGCGTTGTTTGATATACAAAGTAATTAAGCCAATTTGAATAAAGAAGATTTGCACTGCTACGCCAACTGTTAATAGGCTCTTTATTCTCGTCATTATCCTCAAAATAGTTTTTTGGGATTGAAATAGGTAGTCCCGCCTCTTTATCACGCAAATACTCTTTTTTGAGAGTATCCGTATCATATTCTGGGTGACCTGTAACAAATATTTGTCTTCCCCTATCGGTTGAAATAATATAAACTCCTGCTTCCTTTGAGGATGCGAGGATTCTAAGGTCTGGTATATTTTCAATATCCTCTCTTAAAATTGCTGTATGCCTCGAATGAGGAGCCATAAAGACATCATCAAAGCCACGCAGCAGTATCGACTGCTTATAGTCCGCTGTATGCTCATATATGCCAAAAAGCTTTTCAGGGAGCGAAATCTTTTTTACACCATAATAGTGATAAAGTGCCGCCTGTGCCGCCCAGCAGATATGGACCGTACTTGTTACATGCGTTCTGCTCCAATCCATAATTGTGCAAAGCTCATCCCAATAATTGACCTCTTCAAAATCCATAAGTTCAACGGGCGCACCGGTAATTACCATACCGTCATATTTTTCATTTTTGATTTCATCAAAGGTTTTATAAAAATCAATCATATGCTGCTCGTCGGTATGTGTCGCTTTATGCGTTGCCGTTTGCAGAAATTCAAGCTTTACCTGCAAGGGCGTGTTACCCAAAAGCCGTGCAAACTGCGTTTCGGTAGCAATTTTTGTCGGCATAAGATTTAAAAGCAAAATTCTGAGCGGTCTTATATCCTGCGTCAATGCCCTTGTTTCAGTAATCACAAATATATTTTCATTATTTAAAGTTTCTGTTGCGGGCAAATCGTTAGGGATTTTAATTGGCATTATCTCACCTCATTTAACGCCTGTTTTATATCGTTTATAATATCATTAACATTTTCAATTCCTACCGACATTCTGATAAGGTCAGGACCTATTCCTGCCGCTTTTAACTGTTCGTCGGTAAGCTGACGGTGGGTTGTCGACGCCGGATGCAAAACACAAGTCCTTGCATCTGCAACATGGACTACTATCGCTGCAAGTTTTAAGCTATCCATAAACTTAACGGCAGCCTCTCTTCCGCCTTTAATGCCGAAAGATATAACTCCACACGCACCCTTTGGCAGATATTTTTCTGCAAGAGTAAAATCACTGCTTGAATTAAGTTTGGGATAGTTTACCCACGCAATTTTATCGTTACTTTCCAAGAACTTAGCAACCGCTAATGCGTTTTCGCAGTGGCGTTCCATTCTTAAATGCAGAGTTTCAAGTCCCATATTAAGTAAAAATGCATTCATCGCACTCGGTGCAACGCCAAAATCGCGGATAAGCTGCACTCTAAGTTTAGTTATAAATGCAGCCTTACCAAACTGTTCAGTATAAACTACGCCGTGATACGATTCATCCGGCTCTGTAAGCTCCGGGAATTTTCCGTTATTCCAATCAAATTTACCGCTGTCAACAACACAACCTCCTACAACGGTTGCATGTCCGTCCATATACTTTGTTGTAGAATGAATTACAATATCTGCACCAAACTCAAACGGTCTGCACAAAATCGGTGTTGCAAAGGTGTTATCAACAAGAAGAGGCAGGTTATGCTTATGTGCGATTTTTGCGTATTTTTCAATATCCAACACGGTAAGTGCAGGATTTGCAATCGTTTCGCCGAAAACCAGTCTTGTGTTTTCGTCAAAAAGTGCGTCAATTTCACTCTCTGTCATTTCGGGAGTTACAAAACGAACCTCTATACCTAATCTTTTTAATGTAACGGCAAATAAATTAACAGTTCCGCCGTATATAGAGGACAGGCTTACAAAATTCTGACCGCTTGATGTGATGTTCAATATTGCCAAGAGGTTTGCCGCCTGACCTGATGTTGTAAGAGCGGCACCTACTCCGCCCTCTAAGTCTGCAATTTTATCCTCAACACATGCAAGAGTTGGATTTGAAATTCTCGAATACATATGTCCGGGGGCTTTTAAATCAAATAAATCGCCGAGGTGATTAGCAGAATCATATTTATAGGTCGTGCTTTGGTATATGGGAAGCACTCTCGGTTCACCGTTTTCCGGCTTATAACCGCTTTGGATACATTTTGTTTCTATGCTGAAATTTTCCATTTTATTTAACCTTTCTTTGTTTATTTAAAAGAGCAGTACAGAAGTTTCTGTACTGCTGAAAATTATTTAACTTTCTTTGCTGCAATTTCAGAAGCTTTCCACGAAGCCCAGAAAGGACTTGCTATAAAAATTGAAGTATATGCACCGATTATAACGCCTATTATTAGCGGAAAAGCAAATTCTTTAATTGAATTTACGCCGAAGATGTAGAGCAAAAGAATTGTTATTAAAGTTGTTATTGTTGAGTTCAAAGTTCTTCCCATAGATTCTGAGATACTTCTGTTAACAACTTCCGCAACAGTTCCTCCCTTTTTAGCATTAAATCCACGCATATTCTCACGGATTCTGTCAAATACGACAATCGTGTTATTTATTGAATATCCGACAACCGTAAGCATAGCTGCTATAAATGTTGTATTAAGCGGCGTATATGTTATCAAATAAACCGCAATCATAACAATAACATTTATTGCAAGTGCAATAACTGCCATAACGGCACTTTTAATCTCAAATCTGATTGCAATATATGCCAAGATACAAAGAATTGCGATAAGAGTAAATATTAAAGCTTTTCTTTGAACTTGTGTTCCGAAACTTGCAGATGCACTATTTACTGACATTACTGCATTTTCGCCGTATTTTTCGGTAAGAGCTTCAATTAAGTTTGCCTTAGTTTCATCATCAAGCTCGGACATCTTAATTGTTGCTTGGGTGCCGTTGCCGATTTTTTGAACGACAGGAGCTGCAACATCACCTGCAATTTCTGTAACAAGGTCTGCTATTTCCTTGTTTTCAAATTCTGAACCGACATTAACCTGCATTCTGATACCGCCGATAAACTCGGTATCAAAATTGAATCCACGAACAAAGTAAAATATAAGTCCCACTATGATAATAGCTACGGGGAGCAGTAAAAATTTGATTCTGTTTTCAGTATATTTAAAATTCTTCATTTTCATTCCCTCCCCTGATTATGCACAAAACAGCTTACGGTTTTTAAATTGGAAATTAACCAGCTGTTTTAACAGGAATTTTGTTATAACTATTGCCGTAAACATACTAACAATAACACCGAGTCCCAAAGTAACTGCAAAACCTCTTATCGTTCCGATACCTGAAAGGTAAAGAACGATACAGGATATAATTGTAGTCACGTTTGAGTCCAAAATTGCGGAAAATGCCTTGTCAAAACCGGAATCAACCGCAGCCTTTATAGATTTTCCGTTTCTTAGTTCTTCCTTCATTCTCTCAAATATGATTACGTTTGCGTCGACCGCCATACCGAGCGAGGTTATAATACCTGCGATACCCGAAAGACTTAAGTTTACACGCAAAACACCCAAAAGAAGTGAAATAAGTCCTACATAGATAGCCAAGGCTATTGATGCCAAAATACCTGACATTCTATAAATAACAATCATAAATAACATTATGATAAGAATTCCGATTGCCGCAGCTTTCATGGAAGACGGAAGTGCATCTGCACCAAGCTCTGCACCTATTGTTTCCTTAGTGATTGCTGTCAGTTCAAAAGGAAGTTGTCCCGATTTAATCTGATTTGCAAGTTCCTGTGCAGTTTCGGGTGTGAAGTTACCCTCAATTATACAGGTTTCGGAATTGATTTCACTCTTAACAGACGGGCTTGAAATAATATTTTCGTCCATTACGATTGAAATATAGTTTTTATTTTCCCCTGCCAATGCTGCTGCATTTCTTGTAGCTTCGGCAAACTTTTCAACAGCTTCGGGAGTTAAAGTGAGCTGAACATAAGCCTGTGCAGCACCTGTTGAAGATGTCTGTCCATACTTATACTCTGCATTTTTAATGTCTGTTGCACCGTCTAATACAACATTTCCGTCAGCATCCTGGAAAGTAAGCTTTGCAGTTGAACCTAAAAGACCTGCCGCTTCATCTGTGTTGGTAACAGAGGGGATTTCAACTGTTATCTGTCCGCCGTTTCCTCTTGAAATTCTTGCTTCGGTATAACCTGCACCGTTTAAACGGGCATTGAATATTGCCTCGACAATATCCATTTCAGCCTCGGTCGGATTAGCCTTATTTGCTTCAAAGGTGATTACCGAACCGCCTGCTAAGTCGATACCCTTTCTAATACCTTGCTCCTCATCAAATACGCCGCCGTATTTGAATCCTGATACATCAAATCCCAAAAAAGCCACGCAGTTTAATATTACTGCAATTATGACCATTAGGATAAGAAGTAAAACACTCTTCTTTTTCATATTTTGTCCATCCTTTCGTAATGTAAATAACATACTAACTTATTATATCCTTTTTTTTCTAATTAGTCAATACCATTTTATTTTTTTATGCATTTACTTGCCAAAAAATGTAATTTGTTATAAAATACTATCACAAAATATGATTGGAGTTACCTATGGAAAAGTTCAAGATTATTATTCCATGCCTTTTTGGTTTGGAGGCACTTGTTTCAAAAGAGCTCAAATGGCTCGGATATGAAACTTTTGCCGTTGAAGACGGGAAAGTCAGTTTTTTAGGTGATTTTGAGGCCGTGTGCCGTGCAAATTTATGGATAAGATGCGGCGAAAGAGTTTTAATAGAAGTTGCACAATTTGATGCCGTCACCTTTGACGAGCTTTTTGAGAAAACAAAAGCTGTTAAATGGGCAGATTGGCTGCCAAAGGATGCTGCATTTCCCGTAAAGGGTTTTTGCCTTAAATCCACACTTGCAAGTATGCGTGACTGTCAGGCAATTATAAAAAAAGCCGTTGCGACTTCCCTTTCGGAAAGCTACGGGATAGAATGGCTCCCAGAATCAGGCTCAATATATCAGTTGCAGTTTTCCGTTATGAAAGATAAAGTCACTCTTATGATTGATACATCAGGCGACGGACTGCACAAAAGGGGCTACCGCCGTCTTTCAAATGCTGCTCCGCTTAAAGAAACAATTGCTTCGGCTATGGTAATGCTGAGTTTCTGGAAATATGAGTATCCCCTTTGCGACCTATTTTGCGGTAGCGGCACAATTCCGATTGAGGCGGCAATGTTTAAACGGAATATTGCGCCGGGACTATCACGGGATTTTTCGGCTGAGAACTTTTCCCAAATCCCAACTGACCTTTGGAGAATTGCACGCGAAGATGCCCGTGATAAAATCAGAAACACACCACTTAATATATACGCATCTGACATTGATGCCGAGATTCTCCCTATTGCTGAGCAAAACGCAAAAATTGCAGGTGTTGGTGATGCAATCACATTTGAATGTCAAGATGCTACAAAATTCATATCAACCGAGCATTATGGAAGCATTATTTCAAATCCGCCATACGGTGAGCGTTTAGGCGACAAATCGGAATGTGAGGCACTTTACAGAAGCTTTGGTCATACCTTTTCTAAACTTAAAGATTGGTCATGCTATATTCTTGCCGCAGATGAAGATTTTGAAAAGCATTTTGGCAAGAAGGCGAGTAAAAAAAGGAAGATTTATAACGGTATGATAAAATGCAATATTTATCAGTACTTTGGCGAAAAACCAAAAAAATAAGCAGGATTTTTTCCTGCTTATTTTTACTTAAAAAGCTTTTTAATATTTTCCATAGCCTCTATTGTCGCTTCTTTTGTGTTAAATGCCGTAAGCCGTATATATCCCTCGCCGTTTGCACCAAATCCTGCCCCGGGGGTTGTTACAACTCCTGCCTTTTCCAGAAGCTCGTCAAAAAACTCCCAGCTCGTTTTTCCGTCGGGTATTTTTGCCCATACATATGGCGAATTTACACCGCCGTATGCCTTTATACCAATACTTTTAAAAGCGTCTTTAATTATCTTAGCGTTTTCAAGATAATATAAAATGTTTGTCCGTACCTGCCGTTTTCCTTCATCTGAATATACTGCCGCAGCGGCTCTTTGAATAACATACGGAACACCGTTAAACTTAGTACATTGGCGTCTTAGCCAAAGCTTATTAAGCTCTACTCCCTTAACTTTAACAGTTTTCGGGATTACGGTATATGCACACCTTGTTCCCGTAAAACCTGCCGTTTTTGAAAAACTGCGGAATTCTACCGCAACATCCTTTGCTCCCTCAATTTCGAAAATGGAATGCGGCACGTCAGGCTCGGTAATAAACGCCTCATATGCACCGTCAAACAAGATTATTGCACCATTTTCTTTTGCATAGTCAACCCATTTTTTAAGATGGTCTTTTGTTATTGCCACACCTGTCGGATTATTAGGATAGCAAAGATAGATAATGTCTGCCTTTTCTTTGGGGATTTCCGGCACAAACCCGTTTTCTTCGGTAGCATTTAAATATATCAAATTATCCCATTTGCCGTTTTTATCTATTTCCCCTGCTCTGCCGCTCATTACATTTGTATCAACATAAACAGTATAAACAGGATCGCATACGGCAACTTTATTGTCCTTTGCAAAAATATCTACGATATTTCCGCAGTCGGATTTTGCACCGTCCGAAATAAATATGTCATCAGGCTCAATTCCAAGACCGTAATAGTCATTTTCGCAGATAAGCTCTCTTAAAAAGGCATACCCCTGCTCAGGACCGTATCCGTGAAAACCCTCAAAAGTTCCCATTTCATCCGTAGCCTTATGCATTGCCTCGATTACAGCTGGAATTAAAGGTCTTGTTACATCGCCTATACCCATTTTAATAAGCTTTTTATCGGGATTTTTTTGTGAAAAATCCGCAACCTTTTTAGCTATATTGGTAAAAAGATAGCTTGGTGACAGTTTTAAAAAGTTCTCGTTAATTTTTGTCATTGTCTTTTGCTCCTCTTGTTTAAATTTCCCCGTCAAATACAAATTTGCACGGTCCTGTCATATACACACATTCGCCGTTCCATTCAATTTTAAGGTCACCGCCCAAAAGATGCACGGTTGCCGTTTCATCAATTAAATCGGAAAGCTTTGCCGCAACCATTGCAGCACACGCACCAGTTCCGCAGGCAAGAGTTTCACCCGCTCCTCTTTCCCATACACGCATTATGATATTTGAGCGGTCAATTACTCTGATAAATTCCGTGTTTATTCTTTCCGGGAAAATTGGATTGTTTTCAAATTTAGGTCCTATCTTTGATAGGTCGGGCATTTCGTCTATAAATACCACAATATGCGGATTTCCCATAGATACACCGGTTGTTTTATAGATTTTTCCGTCAATTTCAATGTCCTGCATTATAAATGTGTCCAAGTCCGATAAAATCGGAATGTTTTTAGGAAAAAGCTCAGGCTTTCCCATATTTACACGGACAGTTTCAACCGTTCCGCTTTCATTTAAATGTAATTGAAGATATTTAACTCCTGCAAGTGTTTCTACGCTGATTTCCGTTTTATCTGTAAGCTTCCTGTCATAAACATATTTTGCAACGCAGCGTATTGCATTTCCGCACATCTGCGCCTGTGTTCCGTCAGAATTATACATATCCATTCTGAAATCCGCAATTTCAGACGGTTTTATCAAAACAAGTCCGTCTGAGCCTATTCCAAAATGCCTGTCACTCAGCTTTTTGGCTGTTTCATTTATATTTTCAACTCTTTCTGAAAAGCAGTTAACATATATGTAGTCATTTCCCAAGCCTTGCATTTTTGTAAATTTCATATAATCACCACCAAACATAACTGTAAGATATTATACCACAAAATACTTGAATATGCAATAATTTACAATAATATTTTATTTTAAACCCACATCTAACGCCATCATAAGAACAAAGCCAAGTGCAAAAAATATTGTACCAATACTAAACTGTCCTTCATCCTCCTGCGTGGGCAAAAGTTCCTCAATCACAACATAAAACATCGCACCCGCCGCAAAACTTAAAAAATACGGCATAAGCGGTACAAAAAAACTTGCGGCGACTATTGTTAAAACCGCTCCGATAGGCTCTACAATTCCTGATAGTACGCCATAAATAAAGGCTCGTTTTTTTGAAACACCCCGTACTTTCAGCGGCATAGAGACAATTGCTCCCTCAGGGAAATTTTGAAGTGCAATTCCTACCGATAACGCCATTGCACTCATAATGTTTATGCCGCTATGTCCATATATTAAACCGGCATAAACAATGCCAACAGCCATACCCTCGGGCAAATTGTGTATTGTTACTGCCAAAATGAGTTTTGTAGTTTTTGAAAGCCCTGTTTTTTTGGTGCTTTGAAAGCTAAAATGAGGCATTATAATATCTAATAATATTAAAAACAGTATTCCTGCCAAAAAACCGATTGAGGCAGGAATAAAAGATAAAATTCCCAGAAAACTGCTATTCTCAATTGCAGGTAAAATGAGGCTAAAAAATGATGCCGCCACCATCACTCCTCCCGCAAATCCGTTTAAGGCTCTGTTCATTTTTTCCGTTATATTTTTTCTTAAAAAAAATACGCAAAAAGAGCCTAAGGTAGTGCCTAAAAACGGAATCATTATTCCGTAAAATGCTGATTTTTCCGTAATTGTCACCTCCTTTTTTGCATTTTATCAGCCTTTTTATCATATGCAAAATGGAGATACTGTGACTCAATTTAATTTTCATAAAAAAAATCAAAATGCAGTTGCATTTTGATTTTTAAATACATTCATAAAAAACTTATCTTTTTTTGTATAAAACTAATTCCGGATTTTTTCCCTCCGCCTCATAAGTGCATACCATAATAAAATCCATATTTGCAAGAACTCCAAAGCACCGTTCTCCGCCGAATTCCGATTCCAACTGATTACCAAGATAGGTTGTTCCGTCATTTAAAAATTTCACCTTTTCACCGCTTGGAAGTCGGTATTCAAGATTTACATACTGTCCGACAAGAGCATTTAGCTTTTCGAGTTTGGGCATACCTTCAATGTTTAAGGCGTTTATTTCTGCAATAAGCTGTTTTTTGAATTTTTCAAATTCGCCGTTATCGCCAAGCTCCCCGTACCGTTTCCAATAGTTTAGTTCGGGAAGCCTTTGTTTCATATAATTACGGGCTTGTTCTTCGGAAAAGTTCTCGTTTGCCATATGCTTAACGCAGACTTCTATTAAATCGTCCATATTTCCATATGTATATGTGCCGTCTGCATAGCACCATTTGCAGTATTCTTCATTAAAAGTGCCGTCCTTCTCCTTACTGATATTAGAATCCTCCAACGGCATACCGCAGCATTGACAAATAAGCTGCCGGGGAGAGCCTAACAGGGTGTTAATAGAAACATTAAATAGTTTTGACAATAGCTTCAAGGTTTCTGTATTAGGGGTTGTTTCCCCGTTTTCCCAGCGTGATACCGCCTGTCTTGTGACATAAACTTTTTCTGCAAGTTCATCTTGCGATAAGCCGCTTTCTGTCCGCAATTTTAGAATTATATCTTTTGTTTCCATAGCATTTTCACCTCAAACCTACTATATCAGTTTAATTTACAGTTGACAAGCAACTCCCAGTTGCTATTACGAAATAAAATAGTTAAATTTGCTCAAACCTCTCATATATAACTACTATAAAGACAAAAAGTCAGAATACAGTGCATTTTTCATTTCTGTTTGAATTTTAATATTCCAATTATGAACCTGCTGAAAATATGTAAGCGATAATTTGTTTTCGGTGTCAACCAGAGCAAAAGCTCCTCCCGCTCCATCCCAGCCGAATTCACCGATTGGGCTTAGCGAATCATCTTTGCCTATTTTTGTACGGACTCCCAGTCCGTAGCCATAGCCCGGCCTCATCTTCAGGAAATCTTCAAGCGGTTTTCCTTCAATCTGGCATGTTTTCATAAGTTTTACAGAAGACTCAGACAAAATCCTGTTTCCGTTTTTTCCAACACCACCATTTGCCATGGCGTCAAGAAAGACCGCATAATCCATAGTAGATGATGTGAGTCCTGCACCGCCGCTTTCATAATCCTCTGATATATTAAAATCATGTTGTAGCGGCAGACGTTTAAGATTCTTTTTATCATCATACGTATACCGGGCAGCCATTTTACTAAGCCTGTCTTCATCTTTTGGGACTCCGAAAAAAGTATTATTCATGCCAAGCGGGATAAATATATTTTCTTTCATATATTCTCCCAATCTTTGACCTGACAAAACTTCAATTAAAGCACCAAGCACATCATGGCAAAGACTGTACCTGTATCTTGTGCCCGGTTCAAAACCCAAAACGGTTTCAGACATTGCCCTTACAATATCACGCGTACTTGTTTTATTATTCGATAAAGCTTTTTTTATACCTTCTGCCTTCACATTATAATCCAATCCGGCTGTCATGGTAAAAAGATGTTTTATCGTTATAGGGTTTACGGCATAGCATTCGCCATTTACCGTTGCTTCTTCACCCAAAGTCTTTCCGGTTGCAATATCGGCGGAGTTATTGTTAGTATATTGTTCTGACGCAATACGCATCTTTTTAAATTCAGGCAAGTAATCAGAAACAGGATCTTCTAATTTGAACTTACCCTTTTCAAAAAGCTGCAATGCCGAAACGCATGTAAGCATTTTAGTCATTGAAAATATTGAAAATAATTCATTGCCGTTCATCAACTTGTTATTTTCTAAGTCGCTTTTTCCTGTATAGTATCTAAAAAGCAAGTCATGATTCTTATACACAGCACAATCAACGCCGGGGACATTATATTCTTCCAAAAAATTATCCATACATCTTTTTAGATTAATAAATTCCATCGTTAACTACTCCTTAATATAATAATATATTAACTTATCCAAAAATTTCAAAGGGTTGATTTTACCGCGAAAGACAAGGGGGACACCTATGCCCCCCATATCACAGATTGACCATTATTTTAAAGGAATTGTCTTAGCCGGACAGATTGGACGCATATTTGTCTGCCACCACATTATCTTTACATATGAACCGTTCGTATCATCGGCAAACTCAACATCAACCGTTTCCGCTGCTGAGTATTGCTTAACTTCAATTATTTTCTTATTAGCATTATACATTACCGCATAGATAGTTCCCATGCTTGTATCACCGTAAAGGGATACGGTAAGTGAATCAGGATCTACTTCCATTCTGCTTTCCTGGGTGCTGCCCTGGTTGAAGCTTAAAGTTCCATCTACATAATACCACTTTAATAGGCTACTTGCCGGTAATCCCGTGGCTTTTGACATAGTCGAGATTCCTATATTAAGTCCGCTTGTTACCTCATCTTTAAGTTGAGCAGTTGTTACCTCGCTATTGTGTGAGCTTTGAACATATTCAGTTCCAATATAGTAGTTATTACGGTCTACTGAGTTCTCGGTTTTGACTGCAATATCAGATGCTTTACCCGAGGTTGCATTAAGCCTTCCACAGAAGAAGCAAGAAGCGATCGAGCCATAGTTAGTTGATGCGATACCTCCCGGATTGTCACCTTCAACATAAGCACTTGACCAGCAGTTAACAATTTTTCCGCCCTCTTGCACCTCTAAGCATATACCTCCTGCCGTGCCTGTATTCTTAACACTTCCGGTTACACCGAGATTTATTATTGTTCCTGTTACATATGGGAACAAGCATTGATCCGTATCAGATGTAATATCAATATTTATGGTATGTCCTGCTGCGTCATAAAAACCTGCAAAGGTCTCGCTGCTACCAACACCGGTATAGTCTTCAAGACCTGACAAATCTATGTCTTTCGTCTGTCTGAAATAAATGCCCGTATAATCCTCTCCGCCAATCATAGCATCGGAAAGGGCTTTAAAATCTTCCGCTGATTCTATCAAATACGGACGGGCACGAGTGCCATCAGGCTCAGAAATTGTGTTTTCGCCGACAGTTATTGTTGCAACATCTGCCATACTGCCATCCTGGTGAGACTTTGCCATAACATCAAATGTTTTTGCGGTTTCATTTTTATCAATTACAAGGAATCCGTCAGATGAAACAGTTGTTCCCTCTGAAACTTCACCCTCAATTGACCAGACAACCTCAAGTGACGGATTGTACTGACCTTTTACCTCTGCCGTGAGCAAAATACCGTCGCCCTTATCCACGGTTGCACTCGTTGGAGTTACGGTTACACTGGTAATAACAGGAATTGGAATATAAAGCTCCGGATAGCCGTTTTCATTAGTCCAATAAAGCACATAAGACACATTGAGACCAAGACCACTTGCAGCTCCCGCACGGTTAGAATCTAATTTTGCTGCTAATTGAGTTTTTGCCTGAGCTACCGGTACCGCTGTACCTTCGACTCCTGCTTCTTTTTCAGTAGGTATTACCCCCCGTACATAATAACACTCCCAGAATTGGTATTTGTCTTCCTTGCCCATTCCGATCGGAAGGCTTACTTTACCGCTACTTAATTTTCCGCAGAAAGAGCAATTTCCTACAGCTCCGTAATTATAAGTTGTAATACCACCGGCATACGATGCTTTAACATTTGCATTTGAGTAACAGTTGATTACTTTTCCGCCGGTGGCTACATAACATGCTACTCCCGACGCATAACCGCCACTCTTAGAAGATATAATTGTTCCTTGTGTACCAACATTCATAAGAGTACCGGATACCTTTGGGAAAACAGAAACATCATTCTCTGAATTTACAGAAACAGTTATCTTCTTGCCGTATCCATCATATACGCCTGCAAAAGTGACATCTTTTCCTATACCATTATATTCGCTAAATGTTGATAAATCTATATCTTCTGTCTGCCGTACATATTTGCCTTTGTAACTATTACCTGCAATAATATTAGCTGTAAATTCCATAAAATCATAAGGGCTATCAAGTATATACGGATCGGTAGCAGTACCTTTTCCCGTTATTCCGTCACCCATGTCCACTTCCGTAACATGATTCCAGTCTTCTTCCTCCACCATTTCGGCAGGAACATAGAACTCCTTATTTATATACATCGCAGTCCTACCGGTTGTAGGGATTCTTACGCCGTCTTTATAATATTCATCCTGATTAGCATATACATATTTATCACCATTGTTAAAGGTGAATTTTCTCGTAATAGTGTTATATTTTCCTATTTTAGTTACCTTCACAAAAAGTTCTTCCGATAAAGCGTCAAGGTTAACTCCCATTAAATCGGCACACCAGGGTGCAAGAGCCGTATTATCGATTACATAGTCCTCTCGTGTGCTTTGAGTATCGCCAAGAACAGGATTTAAACCTTTAACTAATGATACCCCCTCGGGAACATAAGCATATACACCAACATTATCACTTGTGTGGCTGAATGAATCCCATACAAGGTCTGTGGGCTTTATTCCTTCTCTTACATCTGCAACTGCATTTGTGGGGTCTTCAGGTATATGCAGTCCTCCTGTATTGTGGTCAGGAGCACAAATGACAACTGTGTCGGTACGGCCTTTTGCAAAGTCTAATGCCACTTTAAATGCCGCATCAAAAGCGAGGTATTCACTTGTTGTTGTGCGAACATCGTTGCTGTGTCCACCTGTATCAACCTTTCCGCCCTCAACCATAAGGAAGAAGCCGTCGGGATCTCCTGTAAGAGCCTTAATTGCTCCTGCTGTCATTTCCGCCAGCGTTGCCTGTCCTTCCTTTAACTCAACATCATACGGATAAGTTTTGTCTACAATGTTACCCCAGATTTTTTCGCCCGGTTTAACATTTAATAGGTCCTCTTTGGTTTCAACAACGGTATATCCGTTGTCAATGGCATTTTGAATGGTGGCATATTGAGATACCATGCCATAGCCTACGCCAAGAACTACCTCAAGGTCTTTATTTTCTACCTGCTGATAAATGTTAAGATCATCACCTCTGTCGATTGCATGAGCTGTAAATGTAGCAGGTGTTGCATGTGACCAATGATATGTAGAAATAATTCCCGTTGCCTTACCTACCGATTCAGCCGCCTCAACAAGATTCGCCTTTGGAGTAAAGCTTTTGTCAACACCGACATAGCCGTTAACGGTTTTATAACCTGTCGCCATAGCAGTTCCCGCTGCGGCAGAGTCGGTAATGGCACTCGAAGCAGATTTAGTTATCATACTTCCCGCAAGTTGTGAACGCATACTCATCGGCTCTGTATCTGTAGGGGTTTTATAAGGGAATTTCTCCGTATTAAACCCTCCTGCAATCTTCACTAAATTAGCAAAATCATAGAGAGGATAGCCTCCCCCGTCAGGAATAAGATAAATTATGTTTTTAATTCCGTTGCCTGTTTCCCCACCAATAGCGTCTTCGCTGACAGTCACAACGCATACAGGAGCGATAATAGGACACGGCTTGATATCTTTGGCGTATGTTGACCAATCCACCGTAACCTCATCTTCAACAGTGCCGTCTGCCGTTACATAATATGTACCTGCTTTATCAAAAGAAAGCGATACCTCTCCTGACTCATCAGTTACTTTGCCATCAATTGCCGAAAAACTGCTGTCATTCCACAATCCTATTGAAATTCCCGATAAAACTGCATCCTGCAAGTCCTCCTCCGTATATGCCATGCCTAAATGACCGCTTAAAGTAAGGGAAAATTCCTCATTTACCTTAACATTTTTTTGAGGAACATCAAAAAAGGTGTACCAATCTGCATAATATAAATCATCTTTGTTGATTGATGCAACTAACTTATCACCATTCTCAACAGTTTGTGAGCTGACGCCGCTTATTCCGGTATTATTTACGAAAAACAGCGTGTTATATGTATCAGTACCCCACAGCTTAGTTACGCTTGTATAACCGTAAGAATCTGCTGTGGCATATCCGTTCTCCGCATTATATGCCTTATGTGCGGCAATAAGTGCCTCATCATATGTGAGCGTCCCATCGCCGTCAATATCTTTTACTGTGACCTCACGGTTTGCCATAGGCGTTCCGTCGTTATCGGATGCGATAACACCCTTTACGCTTACGGTAAGGTAAACCTGTATTTCATTTTCTGCAAACACCGCATTTGGCATTACTGTTAAACACATTAAGATTGCTAAGATTAAACTCAAAATTTTTTTCGACTTCATTTTTTTGACCTCCAATCTTTTATACCTTTTATTATATCACTTGGTGAAATACACGTCAATATAAAACAGTAAGAAAGGTGTAAATATTGTAATTTCAACCTTGTTCCCCACTATTTATGATTTCATTGGCAATCTCATAAAGCATTATGCTGCTTCTTTCAAATAGCGAATCCGGCATCTTGTTTGGTGCAACGGTTTCAAGAGAAAATACGCCGTCATAGCCGATATCTTTAAGTGAGTGAGCAAAGGCTTTCCAGTCTATTGTGCCAAAATAAGGCATCAAATGCAAATCTTTGCCGCATTTATTATCATGGATATGCACTACTTTGATTTTGTCGCCAAGACGCCTTACTTCATCGCATAAGGATAAATCATCAAACACGGACACATGCCCTGTATCAAGGCAAATCTTAAAATTCTCGTCATTTATTTCTTCGACAAAGTTCAGAATTGCCGCCGGTTTTGCCATTGAAAACTTGGCCATGGGTATATTTTCAAGGCAAATAGTAATACCATATTTCTTGGCGGTTATTAGTAGCTCCCTCATAAACATAAGGTTTATATCCCACGTTTCCCTCTCGTTGCCAGTAAGCATATCACCAGCTCCAAGAGGCATCAATGGGTGAATAACCCAATTTTTACAGCCGAGCAAGGAGGTAAAGCGAATTGATTTTTTCATTTTTTCCATACGTTCTGCTCTATCCTCAGGGCTGCCGTCTCTGGGAGGCGACCTCCACGGACCGTGAGTCTGGTATATTTCAATACCGGCTTCATCCGCAAGTGCTTTTTCATGAAGCAAAAGTTCCTCCGCCGCAGAAGATGTGTAAATCTCTGTATTGGTGTTTGACATATTGAAATCAATACAAGAAAATCCATGTTCTTTAAGTTTAAGATATTTTTTATCACCATAACGGCAGTAACCACTGTTAAAAAGATTGAATTCTATGCCTATTTTCATATTAAAATCCCCTTTGCAACCGAAATATCTTTAAAAGACATTGTACCCTTATAATTTTTTCTTGTCAATATATAACACTTGGAAAACAATTTACGGATAAAAAATAGGACTACTGCCCAGTTAAATAGTAGTCCCATCTTGGAAAAGCCAAAATCTTTAGATGCATCTTAACGTAATGAATGATACACATAAAAAGAAAACCGCTTAAAAGACGGTTTCCTTTTTGGTACGCCGGAAGGGATTCGAACCCCCGACCTTTTGGTTCGTAGCCAAACACTCTATCCAACTGAGCTACCGGCGCATTTAGCAACAAGAAGCATTATAGCACAAATAATACTTATATGTCAAGCTATTTTGTAAAAAACTTCACTAATTCATACCTATTCCAAAATAGCAGTCAGAATAACTTTCAGGATAGACCATTGCTATCTTTTCACCGGCAATACCCTCTTTCACTCCTACAATATGTTTTTTACCGAAAAACTCACCAATATCGTCTATCACATCTTCTCTTGTCAGGAGTTCGGGAATTGCAACCTTTTCCCCTGCCAAGTAGCAAAATGCACAAGCAACTATCCTGCCATTTTTTGATAATTTAATATAATCACCATTATATATTTGAGCAAAATAATCAAGCATATTTTTGTCCCATTTGACGTATCTTTTGCTGTTAAAATATGCTTCTCTTAACGTAAAATATGCAGCGGAATCTATTTTTTCTACGCAAAAATCACTATTTTCTGCATGGGAAACCATCTTGTCTATCTTTATTGCACATTTTAGTTCTGAAAATCCAAACTTTCCATAAAATTCAAACAGTCCGGCGTTTTGCGGCAGAATAGCTAAAAATTTTTCATTTTTCTCCTGAATAAATCTCTTGGCATATTCAATAAGTTCTCCTGCAAAACCCCTGTTACGAAAGTTTTTATCCGTTGCAACCGCATAAACATATCTGCCATTATCAACGCTTATTTTTACGGGAAAAAGAGTCAGCATTGAAACTGTCTTTTTACCATTTTCAAGTACGAGCATATATTTACCAAAGCGATCCAGAAAATCCAAAATATATTTTTCTGCGTCACCAAATGCTTCTTGCCAAATTCTAACTATATCTTTTCTGTCAGTTTCCTTAAAAAAGCGTATCATTTTACTACCTTTGCGTTATATTTTTTAATAATCTCATACGGCTGATATGACAGTTTGGCTCGTCTTAATCCCTCATCCGCAGCGTCATCTTCACGGTTTACATACAAAAATCCGTTGCAGTTATGCCTTACAAATTCACGGTTAATTATTGCATAAGCTCCATTTATGCTGCTGAACGCCTTTTCAATATGTACCAGCATAGTATCAGGGTTAAGCTTATCGCCTACCGAAAAAGCAACCACTTCACCATTTGTTCTTATCAAACCGCCCGACAGTCCAAGTTCCTTGTAGTTTTTAAGGGCAATTTTTACGGCCTCTGTTTCTTCTTTTAACCCCTTGCGTTCGTTAAAGTCCTGCGTTTTGCACCATTTTTCGTGCATTTTTTTAACTTCATCAAGATTTTTTTCGGTGATTTCCTCATATTTCCAATCAGGGTTTTCTGCCTCAAACTTATTTATATGATTTCTTTTTGAGCTGAGTTTTTTGCCCTTTAAATTTGCAAGATTTTCAGAAAGATAGACATAATCTCCTGCATCACGGTTTTCTGTAAAAGTGAATTTTTGGGGATACTCTTTTTCTAAAAAAATCTTTTGTCTATCATTCAGAGAATAAAACATAAGCCCGTCAGGGCATAAATCAATAAGCTTATCCACGGCACATTTCAAATCCCCTCTGCCGCACGGGAATAAATATGCCTTTTTGCCGCGCCCTGAGCGTATATAAAGTATGTCATCCTCTATCGCAAATTCAATTCCATACTGATTTTGCCAGATAAATAAAAGAGTAAAATTATATTCCATAGACTCACACGGACTGCAATTTAGCAGACTGTCTATCTCTTTTTTATCCCCTATCTCCGCTTTTTTGAAAACCAACATTTTTTGCCTCTTTCTTCTCCTGTAATATCCACAATATACCACAAATCAATATTTATGTCAAATTAAAAGCCGTCATTTTGACGGCTTTTAATTTAGTGCATAATGCTTATTGCACTGTCTATAATATTTCCAATGTTTTTAAAAACTCCCTCTGTTTTTTTCTGCATTTTTCGCTTTTGTTTATCGGATATAGGGTCAACAACCATTGTGACACAAGCACCTACTAAAAGTCCTGTCGCCATTCCTCGCATAAATCCGCCCATTTTTTCACTCCTCTCAATCTTTTTATTTATATTTAGTATGTGCAAAAAAACGGCGAATAAATATACTTATTAAAAAAATCCTCAAAATTTTGAGGATTTTTTTCTATTTTGTAATAGTAACCTTTTTTGTTAATTCATCATACTCTGTCGTGTATCCGTATGCAGAAGCCAACGAGCGAAGAGGTATCATAGTCCTGTCATCAACTATCACCGACGGTGCGTCTAAATCAATACGGGCACCATCTACAAATATGGCACTCTGACCAATTTGCAACACTACTGCGACATCATTTCTGAATGCATAAACGGTTCTTGTTTCCGCATCCCACTGCACCTTTGCACCTAAGCACTCAAATATTGAACGCAGCGGAACCATTGTTATGTCATTTATAATACACGGTGCGACATCTAAACCAACTGCTATATCGCCTTCAAAAACCATCTCTTTCTCACCGATTGTCATGCTGATTACAGGAGAAGTAGGTTTTAGCGTCTCCTCTGTTTTTTCCTCCGCAAAAGCTGAACTCATAAAGAGCATCAACCCTGCACATATCACACTCACAATTTTTTTATTCATAAGTACAACTCCTTTTTTTCTTTCATTATACATTAAATCAAAACGAATTGCAATATTTTTTAACACTTTTTATCGTGATTTCGTATTATAGAATAGGTCTTACATAATGTAAGGAGGTGAAAATATGTATTGTCCTGTAACCGATTCTGATTCTGACCGCTGCACATGCACGAGCCGCTGCTGCCGTCTTTATAATATTGCGCTCGGATTTTTAAGCGCCATATTATTCTTTGTACTCGGCATAATCTTCGCTTTGTTAGAAGGCGAACTTGTGGCAACAGCACTACCACTTTTGGTAATAACATTTATCATTCTTTTTATAGTATTTATAGTTACTGTTTTAACAAGAGGATGTTGCAACAACCAATCAAGACAATAGCATAGAATAATAGAAAGTCTGTCTGCTGTTATTTTGAAAAGTAGGCAGACTTTTTTTATTTTTTCTATTGACAAATGCTATTTTGAATAATATAATGAACATATGAACAATTATTCATATATGGAGGTGTTTTTATGGATAGCCGTCATTGCTGCTCTTGCGAAGACCACTGCCACGAACACGAAGAATCTCGTCTTCCCATTGTTATCAGGCTTATTTCAGGTGCAATCCTGTTTATTTTAGCACTTTTATTACATAACAATTTTCTGTTCACTCTTTCCTATATCATTTTAGGCTATGATGTGGTTTTTAAAGCGTTTAAAAATTACAAAAATCTGTTTAATGAAAGCTTTTTAATGACCGTTGCGACTTTCGGCGCTTTTGCTTTGGGAGAATTTGCCGAAGCCTGTGCTGTTATGCTTTTTTACCAGATTGGCGAATTTTTGTCCGATTATGCGACAGATAAATCGAAAGAATCAATAGGCGAACTGATGGATTTGCGTTCCGATACGGCACATTTACTGTCCGCAGAAGGCGTAACAGATGTTTTATCGGAAACTGTGCATATTGGAGATAACATTCGCGTTTTATCCGGCGAAAAAGTGCCTTTGGATGGGATTATCTCAAAAGGAGCGGGATATTTTGATACGAAAAGTCTCACGGGCGAAAGTATACCTCAAAAGCTATTTGTCGGAGATACCGTTTTAAGCGGATACATTTCCACCAATTCACCCGTTGAAATAACTGTCACAAAAGAATATGCTGACTCAACCGCATCAAAAATTTTAGCCCTTGTAAGTGATGAAAAAAAAGCAAATTCAGAAAAATTTATAACGAAATTTTCAAGGATTTACACACCTATCGTTGTTATTTTGGCACTTTTAATTGCGGTTATTCCCGTAATTTTTGGCGGTTATTATAAAACCTGGATATACCGTGCTATGCTGTTTTTAGTTGTTTCCTGCCCGTGTGCATTGGTGGTTTCGATACCGCTTTCGTTTTTTGCCGGTATCGGCTGTGCGTCTTTAAAAGGAATTTTAATAAAAGGTGCATTTGCTCTTGAAAAGGCGTCAAAAATCAAGAATTTTGCCTTTGATAAGACAGGCACATTAACAGACGGAAAATTTGCCGTACGATCTGTAAAAAGTGAAAATTACAGTGAAAATGAGCTTTTAAAATACGCCGCATACTGTGAATACTACTCAAATCATCCCATAGCAAATGCAATAAAGGAATACTATGCGGAAGATATAGACGAAGGGCTGATTTCAGACTTTTCCGAAATTGCAGGAAAAGGCATTTTGGCAAAAATAGATTCTCACAACATTTCAGTAGGCTCTGCCGAATTTATCGGCGTTGAAAATTCACAAAAAGGGCTTATTTATGTTTCGGTAGACGGAGAATTTGCAGGAAGTATTTTGATTTCCGATGAAATTAAAAATGAAGCAAAATCAGCAATTTCCGAGCTGAAAAAACTTGGCATCTCCCCCATAATCCTGACAGGCGACAGTTTATATAACGCTGAGAGCGTAGCAAACGAGCTTGATATTCCGTTTAAAGCCTCACTTTTGCCGCAGGATAAGGTTAGCGAAATCGGAAAATTAAAGAAAAACGGCGTTACGGCGTTTGTCGGTGACGGAATAAACGACGCACCAGTACTTTCAAACGCAGATGTCGGAGTTTCTATGGGAAATATCGGTCAGGACGCCGCAATAGAGTCAAGTGATGTAGTTTTAACAAATGATGACCTGTTAAAAATCCCGAAACTCATTCGCATTTCCGGAAAAACCATGCGGATTGTAAAGGAAAATATTATTTTTTCAATTTCTGTAAAAATTGCGGTAATGCTTCTTGGTGCTTTGGGATTTGCGTCAATATGGGGTGCTGTTTTTGCAGATGTCGGGGTATTGATTCTTGCTATTTTAAATTCGCTAAGGGCATTTTTGCTTAAAGATTGACAAAAGATATGTAAAAGTATATAATCCTAATGTTAAAAGGTGGGATTTAAAATGATTCTGGCAGTAGATGTAGGAAATACAAACATAGTTATAGGTTGCATTGACGAGGGCAAAATAGTTTTCAGCGGACGGCTTACAACAAATGCACAAAAAACCGATATGGAAATTGCAGTTATGCTTAAAAACATCTTAACACTCAACGGAATTGCTACCGACAAATTTGAGGGTGCGATTGTTTCATCGGTTGTACCGCCTATGAATAAGGCATTAAAGTCTGCAATAAATCTTGTTACGGGAAAAGACGCGTATATGGTAAACGGCTCGGAGGGGCTTACCATAGATATTGACGATCCGTCGCAGCTCGGCCCTGATTTAGTTGTCGGTGCGGTTGCGGTACTCAATGAATATAAGCCGCCAGTTGTGCTTATAGACTTAGGCACGGCTACTACTATTTTTGTGATTGACAAAGATAGCAAATATTTGGGCGGTGCAATTATGCCCGGTATTGCAATTTCCCAACAGGCTCTTTCTTCCAAAGCATCACTTCTTCCCTCAATAAGCCTTGAAGCACCTAAAAGCGTAATAGGCAAAAACACAGTTGATTCTATGAACAGCGGAGCGGTTTTCGGTAACGCGTCTATGATAGACGGAATGCTTGACAGGATTGAAAAAGAGCTTGGGAGCAAAGTCACTGCCGTTGCGACAGGCGGACTTTCCCGATTTATTGCAAAGCATTGCAAACACGAAATTTTATATGAGGAAGATTTATTACTAAAAGGGCTTTGGCTCATATATAAAAAACACCGAGTTCAAAATTAAAAGTTTTGAACTCGGCTTTTTTTGAATCCCTGAAAATAAACCTTTTTATAAACATAAATGGCGTTTGCTTAACCTTTTGACCGCTTTTTACTGAAACTTTTGCAACGGGATATTCACCTAAATATATGTCTGCATATCCCAATAAATCGCCTATTTTGATTTCGGAATACTTTTCTTTCAAATGAATTTTTCCCGTTATTTTTACCCTTTTTCCGCTTACAAGCGGGATTTTAACATCATCTTCCGCAATAAGATTGACCTTTGTCCCATTGATTTCTCTTGTTGCTAAAATGCTGCCTTTTTTTATTATTTCCTTGTTTGTTATTTCACCAAACCCGTATTCAAATAGTTTTTTGTGCGTCTTCCAGTCATCAGGGTTGTTTAAAGTAACGGCAATAAGCCGTACACCGTCCTTTTCGGCAGTAGTAACAAGGCATCTTCCCGAAAGTTTAGTGTATCCCGTTTTCCCGCCCGTGCAGTACTCATACTGCCACAAAAGCTTGTTATGGTTTTTGAGGTATGTTGTGCTTTCGCAGTTGTCAATATTATAGCGTTTTGTACCAACAATTTCCCTGAACTTTTCATTTTCCATGGCATACGCCATTATTAGTGCCATATCATACGCCGAGGAATAATGTCCCTCCTCGTTAAGACCGCTCGGGTTTTTGAAGTTGGTGTTTTTGCATCCGATTTTTTGTGCATTTTTATTCATCAGCTCTGCAAATGCCTCAACACTTCCGCTTACACCCTCGGCAAGTGCCGTTGCCGCATCATTCCCAGAATTTAGCATAAGTCCGTAAAGCAGGTCTTTTACCGAAATTTTGTCCCCCTCACGCAAGTAAATTGATGAGCCTTCCTGATTTTGTGCCTTTTGGGAAACGGTGAACATATCGTCTAAATCCGCATTTTCTATTGCTGTAATCGCCGTCATAATTTTAGTCGTACTTGCAATCGGGAGCGGTAAATTCTCGTTTTCCCTTTTTATTATCTGCCTTGTTTTGCCCTCAATAAGAATATATGAGCTGTTTTCTTTTTCTGCAAATGCAGATGCTGAAATCAAAAAAACAGCAAAAATAGCCAAAAGTATTCTTTTTAACATAAATGCTCCTTTAATTAGTGAAAAAAATTGCATATTTCTATTTTTCCCTTAAAAAAGCGGTTTATACAAAAGGCTTTTTATGTATTATTTTTTGGAAAATCCCTTGCAAAAGAAACGAAACTATGATATATTGATATTGCCAAATAAATTAAACAATTAAATATGGGGTATTTTTATTTTTATTCAAAATATTTTTTTCTTTTTTGCATATCCTAAGTATTGAATTTGTAAAAAAACGCAAACTCAACACTTAGGATGAATATATCCCATTTTGTTTGATTTGTTTGGCGACAATCGGAGTTTGCGTTTTTTATGCGTCGGCTTCGGTTGACGCATTTTTTTATTTTAGGTTTTCTAAAAGCCCTCCTTGTGTAAAGGCAATTACGCCGAAATGCTGCCTGTGGCAGAGAAAATGAGGCGTAATTGGTTCGGTTTTAAGGAGCAATGCAAACGACAGTGAGCATAGCGACTATAAAACCAGCGGAATGGTGGCAGTCGTAAGACTGACGGAAGGATTGTGATCATAAAACAATCCCTCAGTCACTTCGTGACAGCTCCCTTTACACAAGGGAGCCAAGAAAATGAAGTGTGCAACTCCCTTTACTACATGCGGAGCCTATTAAAGAATGTTTTTAAGCCAAAAGGCATAAAAAATAAACAAATTTTAAGGAGGACAAAAATGAAAAGAAAAATTTTGGTTTTCGGCATAGTTTTATGTATGCTGATTACAATGGCGGTAACGCCTGTGGGGGCAACAGTAGTTAATAGTGGTACTTGTGGTGATAATCTTACTTGGACGCTTGACGATGTTGGCATACTAACCATAAGCGGCAGCGGAGCGATGGAGAATTATGGATATCCCCATTATGCACCTTGGTATCTCTGGTCATCAGTTAATACCGTCATTATCCAAAATGGTGTAACAAGTATAGGTGATGGTGCGTTTATGGGTTGCAGCAATCTAGAAAACATCACAATCCCAGACAGCGTGACAAGCATTGGAGTGGGCGCGTTTTACTCTTGCAATAGTCTCATATCTATAACAATACCTGATAGTGTAACGAGCATTGGCACTCAAGCGTTTGTTGGTTGCTGTAGCCTTACCTCAATCACAATCCCAGACAACGTGACGAATATTGGCACTAGAGCGTTTTCCAGTTGCACCAGCCTCACAAGTATCACAATCGGCAATGGCGTAACGAGCATCGGGAATCAGGCGTTTTACGCTTGCAACAGTCTCACGAGCATCACAATCCCTGAAAGTGTGACGAGTATCGGCTATAGAGCGTTTAAAGGTGACAGCATGGAGGAAATAGCAGTTAGTCAAAATAATCAAAACTATTCTTCTGAAAACGGAGTTCTTTTTAATAAAAACAAAACATCCCTTATAGACTGCCCCAGCAAAAAAACAGGAAGTTATACAATTCCCAATAGCGTAACAACCATTATTGGTCATGCGTTTGACAACTGTAGCAACCTCACGAGCATCACAATCCCTAATAGTGTAGCATCTATTTGTGAGTACGCATTTACTGTTTGTAGCAGCCTAACATCAATCACAATCCCAGACAGCGTGACAAGCATTGGCGAAAATGCGTTTCGCCTTTGCAGTAGCCTCACAAGCGTCACAATCCCTAACAGCATGACGAACATTAGTAAAGGTGCGTTTGAGAGTTGCGAGAGCCTTACTGATGTGTATTACGGCGGAATCAAGAGCGAATGGGACAGAATTTCAATAGGCTTACATAATGCCCAATTAACAAATGCATTTATACACTGCAACGATATTTCTTCCAAGCAACTGACAAATGTGCAGGACAATAGTGGAAATACATTAACACTTCTTGAAAATGCAGTTCTTGACATAGGCGAAAATTTATATTTCCGAAACGGGTATGTTGACGCGTCAAAGGGATACATAAAGACAGGCGACAGGAAGATTACGGGAAGTAATATACATTTTACAAACGAGGGCAAAATCCGCTTAGATGACGGAGAAAATGCCAAAATCGTGCGTGACAATGGCGACGGCACAACAGACCAAGGATTTGTTTTCGGCAAATACAATCCGTCAGGTATCGTAAAAGTAACATTAGATGCCACAGGCGAGGCAGGAGGCGTCGACTACACAGGAAAGACTGTTGAACATGAATTTGATTTTACAAGCAGTGAAATGTATGGACTTATCAATTTTGGGTTTGCAATAAATAATATTCCAAAGCCTATAAAGTTTTATGTTCACGAGGATTAAAGGGGGAAAATGGATATGAAAAATTACGAAAAACCACAGATAATATTAGAGAAATTTGAAGTTGAAGACATAATGAAAGAAAGCGGAGTTCACAACCTTTTAGGCGGTATTACAGAGCTTAGCATTGAGCATCAGGAAAAATTCAGCGATTTAAAATTTAATTAACTATAAAAAGCCACCCTTGTGTAAATTTAGGCTAAAATAGAATGAATACCAAAAGCCCTCCTTGTGCAAAGGAGGGTGCTGAGCGTATGCGAAGCGGGAGGATTGTGAGCAGAAAACAATCCCTCAGTCACTTCGTGACAGCTCCCTTTACACAAGGGAGCCAAGAGAAAAAGAGGAGCGTTAATAACTTCCTTTACTACATCCAGAGCAAGAAATTTCGGTGGTGACAGTGCTAACAAGGCAACAAGGGAGCCGAATATAAATTTATAAAAAAAGATTATCACAAAAAAATCCCTCTTATGAGGGATTTTTTTACTTTAAAAGCTCCTGTGCCAAAGCGGTTATTTCATCTTTATTTTTATCTGTCATTACCGAGCGGATATGTACCGCATTTTCTGCAAAGGTTATATTTTTTGACTTTTCAAACCGAGCCTTAATCACCTTTTCCGCCATAGGTGTCCATGTTCCGTTCTCGATAATTCCAACCGTTTTATTTTGGAAATTCCGCTCCAAAAGCTCGTCAATGAAAATCCGCATAAACGGGAAAATTTCGGCGTTATATGTTGTTGTAGCAAGTACAATTTTGCCGTACCTGAATGCGTCCTCAACGGCTTCCGCCATATCGCATCTCGCCAGATCATTTACCGCAACCTTTGGGCATCCTCCCTTTTTAAGTTCCTCCGCCAAAAGCTCCGCTGCGGCTTTTGTACCGCCATAAACCGAAGTATAGCATATTACAACGCCGTCTGTTTCCACGCCGTATGAAGTCCAGATTTTATACAAATTCAGATAGTATTCAAGATTCTCTGAAAGGATAGGTCCGTGAAGTGGGCAGATTGTTTTAATATCCAATTTTAAAGCCTTATTGAGAAGTGCATTTGCCTGAACGCCGTATTTTCCGACTATTCCGAAATAGTAGCGTCTTGCCTCACATGCCCAATCTTCATCAGTATCAAGCGTTCCGAATTTGCCGAATGCGTCGGCAGAAAACAGGATTTTATCTACATCATCATATGTTACTATTACCTCTGGCCAATGTACCATGGGTGCGGTGTAAAAGGTTAATGTGTGCTTTCCGAGAAGTAGCGTATCCCCCTCTTTTACGGCAATTTTTCTATCGGCAAAATCGCTACCAAAAAACTGCCCCATCATTGAAAATGCCTTTTCACTTGCGACAATTTTCGCATCTTTATAACTATCCGCAAAATTTTTGATGTTTGCCGAATGGTCAGGCTCCATATGCGAAACTATCAAATAGTCGGGAGTTCTGCCGTTTAAGGCATTTTTAAGATTTTTAAGCCATTCCTCCCCGAAATTTTTATCTGCGGTATCAAAAACGGCTACCTTTTCGTCCAAAATTACATACGAATTGTATGCCATACCGTTTTCAACCATGAACTGACCTTCAAAAAGATCGATTTTTTTGTCATTTACTCCGATATACTTAATATCTTTTGTGATTACCATTTTCTTTTCCTCCTAATCAGGTTGTATTTCCGACATTACGCACAAATCCTCGTCAAACAGTTTTGAAAACCGCTCCGATATGTCGGAAAATGTTATTTTTTGGTACTCATCATAATAGTCAAAGTAGTTTATGTCTAAAAGAGACATTGTTATGAACGTATTGGAATACCCCTCTATATCGTTAAATGAGCGGATATAATCGCCCCATATAACCTTTTTTATACGGTCAAAATCAGCTTCTGAAAGACCGTCATTTTTGAGCTTTTTAATATACGCATTTACCCTTTCATAGACCGCTTTCGGATTTTCGCTTTGCCCGTCAATTTCGATATACGAATAGTCCTTTTGCGGTGCAAATTCAAAGGAAAAGCTTTGGTTTATAAGTCCCTCGCTATAAAGCTCGTTATAAAGTGCTGAGCCTTTGCCGAATATCATTTCCAGCAAAATTTCCATTTCAATGGATTTTTTAAGAAGCTTTTTGCCGTCAAAACCTACGTCATTATCTTTCCAGCCTATCATAAACATGGGCATAGCAACGCTTATTTTCTGTGTTTTGAATTTACCTGCAACTGTTTTTGGCTCGTCCGGATAGATACGCTTTATTTCCTCGGTAAACGGGTTCACATTTTTTATGTTTTTCTTGATGATTTCAAGCGTTTTTTCGGGGTCTAAATTGCCCGTTACAAAAAGCGTCATATTTGAAAGATTGTAGAATGTGTTATAGCATTTATAAAGCAGGTTTTCGTCAATCCGGGATATACTTTTAACAGTTCCTGCAATATCGAGCTTTACAGGATTATTGTGATACAAAAGTCCCAAAAAGTTGAAAAACAGACGCCAAGGCGCATTATCGTCATACATTCCTATTTCCTGTGCAATAATTCCCTGCTCCTTTTGTACGCTCTCTTTTGTAAAATATGGCGACTGCACATAATCCATAAGAGTTTCAAGATTTTCATAAAAATGCTCTGTCGCGGAAAACAGATACGCCGTCATATTAAAGCTCGTATATGCGTTTGCTTCACCGCCAAACTTTGAAAACTTTTCAAAAACATTGCTCCCGTCGGGTTGGTCAAACATCTTATGTTCAAGATAGTGAGCAATTCCGTCCGGAACTTTTGTGACATCAGTTTCGTTTGGAACAACAAATTCCGAGTCGACAGAGCCGTATTTTGTCGCAAAAATCGCATAACTTCCCGTATAGTCTTTTCTCGGCATAATGTATATCGAAAGTCCGCTTTTGTCCTTTTCAAAATAAAGACATTCGCCCGAGTGTTTATCAATTCTCTTTTCCATAGTCCACCCCTGTAATAAAATAAACCGTATCGAGCGTCACCTTTGACATAACTCTTACTACATCATCTTTTTTTAACCTTAATATTTTGTCTTTATAGTCCCTTATTTCCATATCCGACTGCATAAGCCTCTCGCCGTGATAGTAGGAAATCATTTCAAATTGGTCATCATCATATGAATTTAAACTGTTTATAATGAAATTTTTGCTTGACTCTATTTCCTCGTCCGAAATATTGCCATTTTTCATTTCGTCAAGTTGTAAAAGAATCTCTTCTTTTGTCTTTTCAAAGTTCTCTATTTCAATTCCTGCATTTACTGTCAAAAAACCCTTCGCCCTGTTCAGAACCGAACCTGCATAATACGCCAAACTCAGCTTTTCACGGACATTGTTGAATAGCTTACTTTGAGCTCCTCCGCCAAAAATCGTATTAGCAAGGACAAGGGCAATACTGTCCTCGTCTGTTGCCCCGATATGCGTCAAAAATCCCATTGAGAGTTTGCCCTGTGTTACATTGAATTTTTCTGTAACAAAATTTACGGCATTTTTGTCCTTTAAAATGCTGTCCTTTGCCCTTTTTGCAGGTTCAAAATCAATATTATTAATAGCCTTGGTAACAAGCTTTTTTAAATCGTCAATGTCTGTATCACCGCAGACAAAAATATCTATAATTGAGCTTTTTATTATTTTTTTATAATACCGATATACCTCTTCTTTGGTGAGCTTTTCCATATCCTCGGCATATCCGAGCCTTGGAACGCTGAAAATATCGTCCTTTGACATTTCCTCCTGGCAGCGATAATTTGCATAAATCCTTTTATCATTTATCATGCTTTTGATTTTTGTGATTGAATTTTGCCGTTCAGTTAAAAATGCATCGCCGTCGAACTCGTCCTTTGCGTCAAAAAGAATTGACAGAAGCAGTTTTAAAAGCTCATGCGTCAATTTTTCGCCGTTTGGTGCAAATTTATCAGAAATTGTTTCGCCCTCAAAGCACAAAATATGGAAATTTCCCTTTTTTGAAATCCCTGCCGACATTTTTGCACCGTACAGATTTTCTAAAAAATGTTCAATTTTTGTGCGGTTTTCAAATTCTTTGCAACCATTTTTCAAAATGTGCGGAAGTATCGCATTTTTTGACGCCTCATCTTTATTTAATTCCCTGCTTAGATATATCCCGATGGTAGTTGTTTTAAGTTTTTCCATTGGGATATAGTTAAGCGAAATATTCTCATTTATGGAAATTGAATTTATCATATGATTTCCTCTTTTACATAATTTGCATATCAATAATTTTAACCCAAAAATCCCTTAATGTCAATAACTTATATAACTTTCTATTTCGGAAAGTGTGAGGTCTTTATGCAGTGCCAGATTTATGCCGTTTGCCACAGTTTTTGACGCTTTTTCTATTACCGAATCAATATCCTTTGGCGTGACCATCATATTCCCCACACTTTTTGCAAGTAATGAATAAATTTTATCACGCCCAAGCTCTTTAATTCTTTCATTTGTGTTTGCTAAAACTGCGTCAATACTGTCCGACGCAACCGTTGCGGCGTCGACCACAGTCGGAACACCGATTGCAATAACTTTTATGCCGAGTGCCGCTTCGTTTATGCCCTCACGCCTGTTTTCAACGCCAGAGCCCGGATTTATGCCCGTATCGGAAATCTGCACCGTATTTGAAATTCGGTCCATGCTCCTTGACGCAAGTGCGTCTATTGCTATAACTATTTCAGGCTTTGTTTTTTCTACCACGCCCTTTATTATATCAATTGTTTCAATTCCCGTAGTGCCTAAAACTCCCGGAACTATGGCACAAACACGGCTAAAAGAATCGCCCAAAAAATCATTTCCCTGCTTTATGTGATTTGTTACAACAAGGTTTGAAACGGCTTTCGGTCCTAATGCGTCGGAAGTTATCGCCTTATTCCCAAGTCCGACTACGAGCGTTTTTGTTTTGTCTGTGATTTTTATAAGCGTTTCAAGTTGTTTCGCAATCTCCTGACAGGCACTTTGGTATGCCTCATCAGAGTATTTAAGATTTGGAATTTCGAGCGTTATATAGTTTCCTTTCGGTTTTCCCAAAATTTCGCTCCCCTTTTCATTTGTTACAGTTATCCGTGTTATGAAAACATCTCCGTTTTTATATTCTTCTACATCTATCCCGTCTAAATGATTTTTTTCAGCCTTTTCCTTACTGCACATTTCGTGTGCCTCTATGGCAAGGTCTGTCCTGATTTTTTGCATTATAACCCCTCCTTTCACTTATTTTTTTCGTTATGATAAAAACTATTCCTTTATTTTTTCCGAAAGCTTTTTTATGGCTCTTTTTTCTATCCTTGACACATATGAGCGTGAAATTCCGAGTATTTTTGAAATTTCTTTTTGTGTTTTTCTTTTTTCATTGTTAAGTCCAAACCGCCAAATCAAAATATTTTTTTCATCCGGCGTCAAAACTTCGGAAATGGCTTTATATAGCCTTTTTATGTCCGATTTAAGCACCATTTTGTCAAACACATCTTCGTTCTCCGACGCCAAAATATCGGAAAAGGTCATATTATTACCCTCTTTGTCTGTGCCGATACACTCTTCAAGCGAGATTTCAGGCGACTTTTTCTTATAGCTCCTGAGAGTCATAAGGACTTCATTTTCAATGCATCTTGCAATATATGTAGTTAGCTTTGATGTTTTTTTTGAATCGAATGTGTTTATCCCCTTAATAAGCCCGATTGTGCCGATTGAAATTAAATCGTCAAGTGTTTCTTTATCGGTTGCATATTTTTTTGCGATATGTGCGACAAGGCGAAGATTATGCTCAATCAAAACATTTCTTGCATTTTCGTCGCCCTTTTCGTAAAGTTCTATATACTTTTTTTCCTCCTTTTCGCCGAGTGGCTTAGGAAATGTACTTCCTCCCACGAATCCCAAAAGCAGAAATATCTTTTGCAAAAGTTCCATTAAGAACGGCATACAAATCACCTCAAAAAATTATATGTCTTTTTCGACCTTTTCGTGCTTATCCGCCCTTTTATAAAATCAAGCCCTATTTACAAACGGGTAAAAGTGTGGTAAAATAGGGCTATACTATTTTTAGGAGAAATTTTATGTTTACCGATAAAGCGAAAATTTTTATAAAGGCAGGTAACGGCGGAAACGGTGCTATTGCCTTTCACCGTGAGAAGTATGTCGCAGCAGGTGGTCCTGATGGCGGTGACGGCGGAAGAGGCGGAAATATCCTGTTCCGTGCCGACGAGTCCTTAACTACGCTTATGGATTTTAAATACAAAAGAAAGTATATTGCGGAAAACGGCGGCGGCGGTATGGGAAAGCATATGAACGGCAAAAACGGCAGTGATACCCTTATTTTAGTTCCGCAGGGCACAGTTATTCGCGATAGTGTAAGCGGCAAAATCATAGCCGATATTTGCGACACAAAAAATCCCGTATGCTTAGCCAAAGGTGGAAACGGCGGGTTTGGAAATGCACATTTTGCAACACCGACACGCCAAACTCCTAATTTTGCAAAAAACGGGCAAAAGGGTGATGAGCGTGAGATAATATTGGAGCTGAAACTCCTTGCAGATGTCGGACTTTTAGGCTTTCCTAACGTAGGAAAATCGACGCTTTTATCCATGACAACCAAAGCCGAGCCAAAAATCGCAAACTACCATTTTACAACCCTTGTCCCAAACCTGGGCGTTGTATCGCTTGGCGAAGGTATGAGCTTTGTCCTTGCCGATATACCCGGGATTATCGAGGGTGCAAGTGAGGGTGCAGGGCTCGGGCACGAATTTTTACGGCACATTGAGAGAACACGCCTTTTAATTCATGTTGTAGATGTTTCAGGCGTTGAGGGGCGTAATCCCATTTCCGATTTTGATATAATAAACTCCGAGCTTAAAAAATACAATATAGATTTGGAGAACCGTCCGCAGATTATCGCGGCAAACAAGACAGACATAATAACCGACCAGAAGCTATATGACGATTTTATTGCCGAAATGGAAAAGCGTGGCTATAAGGTATTCCCCATTTCCGCTGCAACTAAAAACGGCGTAGACGAGCTTATGAAATACACCTATTCCGAGCTTTCAAAGCTTCCGCCTATCAAGGAATTTGATGCTGAAATTGATATTTTTGAGGAAAAATTCATTGATAAGACAGACAAAGGCTTTGAAATTTCAATAGATAACGGCGTTTATGTTATAAGCGGCAGCTGGATTGAGGCGGTTGGGGCAAGTGTCAACTTTTCCGACAACGAAAGTTTGCAATTTTTCCAAAGTGCCTTAAAAAGCAGGGGCGTTATAGACGAGCTGATTGAAAAGGGCATAAAAGAGGGCGATTCCGTCCGCATAGGCGATTTGGAATTTGATTTTGTTTGGTAGGATTTTGTTATGAGAAGAAAGAAAAAAAAGTTTTTTAAACGGCTTATAATTGCGCTTTTGATAATAGCTATGGCAAACACGGCTTTGCGTGCTATTAAAAAAGGAACGGCAAGTATCACTATTCCCGAGGGTGCAAATTCGATAGAAATCTCCGAAATCTTAAAAGAAAACGGGCTTATAAATAGCAAAACTTATTTTTTGGCAAGGCTCTATTTTTCACAATACCGTGGTAAATTGCAGTACGGCAAATTCAAGATTGACAAAAATGCATTTTTAAACACGATTTTTGATACTCTTTCAAAGGACGGAGCAAAAAAAGAGACTATTTCTGTCACAATCCCTGAGGGGTTTTCGGTAGAGATGATTGGCGACAGGCTTGAAAGCCTCGGACTTTGCACAAAGGCTGAATTTGAAAATGCAGTAAAGTCTGATTATGACTACGACTTTTTGAAAGCTATCCCGAAATCCAAGGACATAAAATACCGTCTGCAAGGCTTTTTATACCCCGAAACCTATGAATTTTACAGTGATGAAACGGCAACAAATATAGTTGACACACTGCTGAAAGAATTTGATAAACGGGTTTCGCCTCTTAATATTCCAAAAGACAAGATTTTTGAAATTATCACAAAAGCGTCTATGGTTGAGCGTGAGGCAAAACTTGACAGTGAGCGTGACATAATTGCAGGTGTTTTTGAAAACCGATTAAAGAAAAATATGCGGTTGCAGATTGATGCGACCGTAGCATATGCCGCTACAAACGGCAGGTATAACATAAACAGAGTTATGAAAAGGGATTTAAAAGTGCAGTCAAAATACAACACCTATATGTATTCGGGACTACCCGTAGGACCTATCTGTTCCCCGTCGATAAAGTCGATTTCTGCGGCACAAAATCCAAAAAAGCATAACTACCTCTACTATCATACCGATACCGCAAAAAATGACGGCTCACACATTTTCAGCGAAAGCTATGCCGAGCATACCTCGACTATAAAGTAAAAAAGCTTCTGATAGAAGCTCCGTCTGCGGACGTGGGTACAAGGTAGCTGTTTTGTTATTTCGTCATTACAACAAAATGTTGTAATTTCCTACATAATAAAAAATACGGCAAATTCTTGCCGTATTTTTTTAGTTTTCGCAAAATGCTGTTATCAGGTCTATTACTGCCGTTAAATCATCTTTATTTATCATTTCAGACGGAGAATGTATATAGCGTGTAGGGATTGAAACTCCACCCGTTTTCACTCCGCCGCGTGAAAAGTGTATAACTCCCGCGTCCGTTCCGCCCTCTGTCATTACTTCAAGCTGATATTTAATATTTTTCTTTTCCGCAAGTAAAATAAGGGTGTCTTTTACCTCTTTATCGCAGATTACCGAGTAATCCATAACCTTAATTGCCGCACCCAAACCAAGTTTTACCGCCACTTTATCGCATTTTGGGGTATCACCGCTGTCGGTAACATCAACCGCCAATGCAAAATCAGGATTTATCGCAAATGCAGCTGTTCTTGCTCCCCGGAGCCCTACCTCTTCCTGCACCGTAAAGACAAAATAGAGGTCATTTTCCGATTTTACACGCTTTAAAGTCTCAATTAGAGCTAAGCAGCCTACCCTATCATCAAGTGCTTTCCCTATTATCACGCCGTTTTGCTCGGTGAAATTACCGCAAAAAGCACCCATATCACCGACATTTACGCATTTTTCGGCATCTTCCTTGCTTGTTGCACCAATATCTATATACATTTTTGAAAGTGCATTTTTATCGTTTTTAGGCTCAGTAAAAATAACGCCCTCTGTACCGCTTTCAAAGACAACACGCCTACCTGCAAGATATTTCGTATAAAGACCGCCGACATCTGCAAAACGCAGGTATCCGCTATCCTCAATATATGTCACTACAACCCCGATTTCGTCCATATGTGCGGACAGCATAATTTTCTTTCCGCTGCCTTTTTTATGTGCAATAAGGTTTCCGAGGCTATCACTATACACCTCATCTGCATAATCTTTTACAATATTCTTTATAAAATCCGAAAGCTTCGCCTCACGCCCGGAAGTAGCGTTAAAAAGCGATAATTCTTTTAAAAGTTCCATTATAACACCTCATCTATTCTTTCTAAAAACAGCTTGACCAAGCTCAAAACGGCGTTTAAATCTTTAACTGATGCGACAGATGCCGAAGAGTGAATATATCTTGTCGGCAAGGAAACAGACGCAGTTTTTACGCCCTTTCCCGACAGGTGTATCCGCCCTGCATCATTTCCGCCCGAGGTTGAGCATTTATACTGAACGGGGATATTTCCCTCTTTTGCCATTTCAAAAAGCTGTTTACGAAACGCATTATCTACTATTGTTGTTCCGTCCATAAAGGTAACAGCCGCTCCGCAGCCTAATTTTGTAACACTCTCATGCGGTTCGAATCCGTAAACATCACTGCACGAGGTAGACTCTACAACCAAGGCAATATCAGGGTTTATTCTGTTTGCAACAACTCTTGCACCGCGAAGTCCGACTTCCTCCTGCGTTGTAAAGCAAAAATATGTGTCATACTTTACGGGGTTTTTGATTGTTTCCATAAGCACCGCACACCCTGCCCTATCGTCAAGAGCCTTTGCTTTTACGGTTTCGTTGCTCAACTGTTCAAATTTGGTTTCAAAAGTTGCATAATCGCCCAAATTTATGAGTTTTTCAGCATCTTCTTTGTCTTTTGCCCCGATATCAATAAAGAGGTCCTTAATTTCGGGCGTTTCTTCCCTTTCCGACTTCTTTTGAAGATGAACGGCTTTCATTCCGATTACGCCTAAAATATTGTTTTTGCCTATTCTAAGGCGTTTTGCAAGGATTGTCCTTGTATCAATGCCGCCCACCGTTTTGAATTTTAAATACCCTTTTTCAGTTATCTCACTTATGATAAACCCGACCTCGTCCATATGTGCCGAAAGCATTACTTTTTTACTGCTATCGCCTTTTTTAAGGGCTATGACATTTCCCATTGTATCAACTGTTATTTCGTCCGCATACGGCGTTATTTTGAAAATTATAAAATCCCGCACTTCCGTTTCATTTCCGCTGACTCCCGAAAGATTTGTGAGTTCTTCTAAATACATATGAAATCCTCCTCTCCCGAAAGTTCGCCTATGAATGCTGTAATTAGCTTTGCTACATCCTCGGCATCACTTATGCTTATAGTTTCTACAAGCGTATGCATATATTTAAGCGGAATTGACAAAAGCCCCGTAGGTATTCCCTCACGCACGACCTGTATCTGCCAAGCGTCTGTGCCTGTGTTTCCACCGTCAACATCTATCTGGAATTTGATGTTATGCTTTTTAGCCGCATTTGTTAAAAGTTCGTACATTTTGGGGTGAATATTCGGGCCGCAGGTGATAACTGCTCCCCCGCCTATTTCATAGGCACAGTATGAGTTATCAGGCGTGATTCCGTGACACACATCTATTGCAATCGCAAAATCAGGCTCTACCGAAAATGACGCCGTCATAGCACCAAAGCCGCCGACTTCTTCCTGAACCGAGCAAACTGCATAAACATCAACCGCTAAATTAGAAATGTTTTTCATTACATCAATCAAAACTGCAATACTTGCTCTGTCGTCCAGCGATTTCCCCGTAATCTGACCGTCTGCAAGTTCTTCTGCCACTGTTGAAAATGAGATTGAATCACCGACAGATACTTGTTTTTTTACTTCCTCAAAGGAAAGTCCGGTGTCTATCGACATATCTTCAATTTTTACCGATTTTTTGTCCTCGCCGTCCGACATAATATGCGGCGGTTTTGCACCGATTACGCCCTTTAAGTCCTTTTTACCGTGAACAATAACCTCCATTGCGGGAAGTATTCTTGCATCAACTCCGCCGACATTGACAAAAGTTATGAACCCGTTTTCGTCAATATTTTTGACCATAAGCCCTATTTCGTCGATATGTGCTTCAATCAGGAGTTTTTTTGCGTTTGGTTTTCCGCAGTATTTTACCGCTATCACATTTCCTAATGTGTCGATTTTCACCTCGTTACAATAAGGAGAAAGCATATCTTTGATTTCGCCGTTTATGCGGTATTCAAAACCTGAAATCCCATGCAGTCCGCTTAGCTTTTTTATTAACTCTTTCACTTTTTCACCTCAGATTATTTACAAAGTCTTTAAAAAGATTTCCTCTTTCCTCAAAATTTTTGAACATATCAAAGCTTGTCGATGCCGGTGACAATATTACAATGTCGCCGTCTTTTGCAAGGCTTTTTGCAGTATCTACGACTTCCGGATATGTCTCGCATTTTATGATTTTTATATCGGTATCTTTATCATAGTCCTTTAAGGATTTTTCGATTTTATCTGATGTTTTGCCGATAAGTATCAATATTTTAACCTTTTCCGCAAGATGCGGACCTAAATCGTCATAGGGTATGCCTTTATCTTTTCCACCTGCAATTAAAATCACTTTTTTATCAAATACTTTAAGCGTGTTAATTGTGCGGTTGGGGCTGGAATCAATGGAGCTGTTATAGTAGCTTACGCCGTTTAAATTCCTGATGAATTCAATCCTGTGCGGGACACCGCCAAAAGTTTTTGCAACCTCCAAAACCGCCTCGTCCGTTGCCAATCCTTCTGTTGCTGCGATTGCCGCCATATAATTTTCAACATTATGCATACCGGGAATTTTTATATCGGAAATTTTTAAAACCGGTTTTCCGTTTCTTAAAATAACGCCGTCTTTTAGTGACATATACGCATCTATCTTAGAGGAAAAATCCAAGAGTTTCCCCTTTGCCTCTTTGCCGATTTTAGCAGTTACATCATTTGCCGCATTGACTATCAGAATATCGTCCTCATTTTGATACCGCATAATGTTCTTTTTGGCGTCAATGTATTCTTCGTAATCCTTGTGCATATCAAGATGATTTGGTGTAATGTTGGTAATAACCGCAACATCAGGCGATTTTTTCATAGAATGCAGTTGGAAGCTGGAAAGCTCCAAAACTACTATATCGCTTTTTTTCATCTTTTCTGTATCGCATAAAAGCGGATTTCCGATATTTCCGCCAAGCCAGACTTTATATCCACTCTTTTTCAAAATTTCATAAATCAGCGTTGTAGTTGTTGTTTTTCCGTCACTACCCGTAACTGCGATAATTTTTGACGGGCATACTTCAAAAAACACTTCCATTTCGCTCGTTATTATAGCACCTTTTTCCTTTGCTTTTATAAGCGACGGATTATCAAACCTGAGCCCCGGAGTTTTAAAAACCATTTCACCCTCTATATTATCAAGATAGTTTTCGCCCAAAACTGTTTTTACTCCGAGCTTATTCATTTCATCATAAATCTCGCCAAGCTGCTCTTTTGTTCGTTTATCGTAGGCGGTGACTTCCGCACCGGCATCCTTTAAGTATTTTATTAGCGGTCTATTGGAAATGCCAATTCCTATTACCGCTATTTTCTTATTTTTAACGCTGTCTTTGAATTCATTTATGTTCATATTAAAATCCCTCTCGATTTTTTATTTAGTTACCGTAATATTATAACACATTCTCCTGAATTTAACAAGGCAAATACAAAAAAAGGACTTTATGCAAGTCCTTTTTTTCATTATTCTTGCGGCTCTTCCTCTGCCTTTGGTTCTTCTTCCTTAGGCTCTGCCTTTTTCCTTGTTCTTCTTACAGTCTTTTTAGGAGCTTCTTCCGCAGGTTCTTCTGCCTTTTCTTCCTCTTGGGGAGCTTCCTCTGCCGGTTCAGAAGGTGCAGGAGCTTCTTCTTTTACTTCGTCTTTTGCATCTTCTTCTGCAATAAACTTTTCAATATCAACAGGAACCGTTTCCTCTTGCGGTACAGGCTCTTCTGCTACTTCTTCCTCTTTCTTTTCTTCAACAGAAGGAGCAATTAAAGCTCTTATAGAAAGGCTGATTTTATTCAAATCCCAATCAAGTGCTACAACCTTTGCTTCAACTTCCTGACCTATTGATAAAACATCCTCAGGTTTACCGATTTTTCTATCTGCAATTTGCGAAATATGGATAAGACCGTCAATATTAGGCATAATCTCTGCAAATGCACCAAACGGCATCATACGCACGATTTTACACTTAACAACATCACCTAAGTTAATTTTAGCCTTTGCAATAACCCAAGGATTATCCTCAGCCTTTTTATAGCCCAAGGAAATCTTTTTGGTTTCAGCATTCAAGTCCTTTATATAAACCTTTAAAACATCGCCTTCGCTTACAACTTCTGACGGGTGCTTAATCTTATTCCATGAAAGTTCGGAAACATGAACAAGTCCGTCAATGCCGCCCAAATCAACAAAAGCACCAAAAGATGTAACAGACTTAACTACGCCGGAATACTCCTTGCCGATTTCAGCCTCGCTCCAGAATTTGTCCTCAGCTGCCTTCTTTTCTTCTTCAAGAAGAACTCTTACCGAGCCGATTGCTCTCTTTCTTCTCTCATCCATTTCGATTAGACGGATTTTAACGTTATTGCCAAGCAGCATATCAAGATTTTGAACATATCTTAATGATGCCTGTCTTGCAGGAATGAATATTTGCATATCGTCTGCAAGGGCAATAACTCCGCCGCGGACAGCCTTGATGATTTTGCCTTCCAAAACAGTCTTGTTTTCAAAAGCTTCTTTCATCTTGTTCCAGCTTTCCATTGCGATAACTTTCTTTCTGGAAAGGACAACCTTGCCCTCTGCATCGTTTACGCCTACAACGTAAACCTGAATTGTGTCGCCAACCTTAACGATGTCGGATGCCTTCAAATACGGATCGTCCGACAACTGATCAACTGCAAGTTGACCGTTATATTTAAAGCCGCCGAGGTCCACAATGACCTCATTGTTGCGAATTTCAACAACTGTTGCGTCAACAATATCTCCGTTATTCAAAGTTTTTGTTCCGTACTTTTCAAAAAGCTCGGCGAAAGATTCCTCATTTCTGATTTTTTCTTCCATAGTCGTAAAAACCTCCTCGATAGTTCGTGCCGGAGTTGACGCCCCCGCCGTTATGCCTATCTTTTTATTTTTTATATGTAAATCCTGAGGGATTTCCTCAAAATTTTCAATAAAGTAAGTTTCAGGGCAATTTTCGCTTGAAATCTTGAATAGCTTTCCCGTATTTGAGCTTTCCTTGCTTCCTATAACAAACATCATATCCGAACGTTTTGAAAGCTCTGCCGCCTCACCCTGTCTATCCTTAGTAGCTCCACATATTGTATCAAAAACTAACACCTTTTTGCAAGTATTTTTAATATTTTGTACTATTTGCACAAAAACATTCCTGTTTATTGTCGTTTGTGCTACAATACATATGGGTTTTTCCGCAAATTCCTGCGGCATTTTAAAGTTTTCATCATAGGTAATTATAGCATCATCACCGCACCAGCCGTTAATCCCTATCACTTCGGGGTGATTTTTGTCACCTACTATGACAATTTTATAGCCGTTTTTATAATGTTCTTCTGCTATTTTATGTATTTTAGATACAAAAGGGCATGTCAAGTCGATTATTTTATGGTCTTTAAGCGAGTCTATAACGCTCTTTTTTACCCCGTGTGTCCGTATGATTACAATCGCACCGCTTGGTATATCTTCGATATTTTCATACGAAAAAACACCGTGCTTTTCCAAGTCGGAAACGACTACGCGATTATGTATAAGATGCCCGAGTGTTACAATTTTGCCGTCTTCTCCTTCGATCGCCTCGTATGTTTTTTGAACGGCTCGTTTTACGCCATAGCAAAAACCCGCGGTCTTTGCAATTTCTATACTCATTCGGATTCCTCCAAAGAATAGATTTTATCCAGAATTTCCTGACTAAGCTCCGTAAGCTTTTCCGAACTTAATTTTTGGTCATAGTATTCATCAAGATAAATGGGCTTTCCGTAAATTACCGTGATTTTATGCATAAACTTATACTCACCGCATATTTTAATCGGCAAAACAGGCACTTTCGCATGGGTTGCAAACATTGCAACTCCCGGTTTTGCAGGAACAATTTCGTCCTTATCAATTCGTTTGCCCTCCGGAAAAAGCATCATAACCTTATCCTGTTTTAAAATGCTGAGCCCTGTCTTTACTGCACCAATATCCCCTTTTCCGCGGTTTACAGGGAACGCTCCCAAGGATTTTAAAATATATCCGAATGGCTTAAACTTAAACAGCTCCTTTTTGCCCATAAACGCAATCTGCCTTTTTGATGTAGCAGCAATAACCACCGGGTCATAGCAAGACCTATGATTTGCGGCATAGATAATTCCGCCGCTTTTTATCTCATTTTCATTTCCTACCGCTTTAATTCTGAATACAAAAAACAGATAAATCCTGGCAAGAGTGACTGCAAATCTGTAAAACATCACATTTTCTCCTTTGCAAGTTTTAAAATGCAGTTTTTGACGTCGTCAATAGACATAGTTGTAGTATCAACCAAAATAGCGTCATCCGCTTGTCTTAGCGGTGCAAATTCACGCTCAGAGTCGTTTTTGTCCCGATATTCAATATCCCTTTTAACCTGTTCAAAATCTGCTGTCTGCCCTTTTTCATGAAGCTCTTTTAATCGTCTTTTCGCACGTTCGTCGGAAGATGCGGTAAGAAAGATTTTAAGCTCGGCATCAGGTAGAACATATGTGCCTATATCCCTGCCGTCCATAATTACATCATGACCTTCTGCAAGTTCGCGTTGAAGTTCAACAAGTTTAAGTCTTACCGCCGGAATAACGGCTATATTCGACGCTCCGATACTCACATCTGCCTCTCTTATGCGTTTTGAAACATCTTTTCCGCAGAGAATGATTTTCTGCCCGTCCTCGTCATATTCTATATCAATTTTAATTCTATCCAAAACTTCTTTTGTGAATGACTTTTCACAAATTTCAATCCCGTTTTCAATTGCATAGAGTGCTGACGCACGGTACATTGCACCCGTATCTATATAGATAAACCCAAGCTGTCTTGCAACTAATTTTGCGATTGAACTTTTTCCTGCACCCGCAGGTCCGTCAATAGCTATTTTCATAACACTTTTCCTTTCAATGTTGATTCACGCATTTTCTCCTGCTAAAACGCCTGTTGAAAATGCAATTTGCAGGTTAAATCCGCCTGTATAGGCATCAACGTCAATCATTTCGCCTGCAAAATAAAGACCTTTCACAATTCGTGATTCCATAGTTTTTGGATTTATTTCGGAAACCGCAACCCCGCCTGATGTTATTATCGCTTCCCCGATAGGTCTTGCACCTGAAACGGTAAGCGGAAGTGCCTTAATAACATTTAAAATCCTTTTCCGTTCTTCTTTTGACACGCTTGATGTTTCCTTATGCGGCTCTAATCCTGCAATGCTTATTATAACAGGAATCAGGGCTTTTGGCAATAGCTCTTCAAGAGAATTTACAAGGTGCTTTTTTGAGAATTTTTCAAAATCTCTTATAATTCTTTTATCAAGCGTTCCCATATCAAGTGCAGGTTTTAAGTCAATATACGCCTTGCACGGCATTTTATCCTTTATGTGTGCCGATGCGGAAAGTATGATAGGTCCTGAAACTCCGAAATGTGTAAAAAGCATTTCCCCAAAATCGTTATAGAGTTTTCCGTTTTCATCAAAAAAGCTTATTGAAACATTCTTTAATGTGAGTCCCATCAGGCTTTTAACCCACTTTTCCTTTGTCACAAGCGGCACAAGCGATGGTTTTATCGGTGTTATCATATGCCCGAGCTTTTTTGCGATTTTATATCCGCTCCCGTCCGAGCCTGTAAGAGGATATGACGCTCCGCCCGTTGCGAGAATCACACTGTCTGCCGCAAAAACGCCCTTATCTGTTTTTACCGCTGAAACTACTCCGTTTTCTGTAACTATATCTATTGCATTTGCCTTTATAATCCGTACATTTTTCCCCTTCGCAAATTTAACAAGCGCATCCGCAACATCTTTCGCCCTGTCGCTTTCGGGAAAAACACGCTCCCCTCTTTCAACCTTTGTAGAAACCCCAAGTTCCTTTAAAAGTTCTATCATATCAACATTTGAAAAATTGTTAAAGGCACTGTATAGAAATTTGCTGTTTGTCGGAATATTTTCAAAAAACTTATCAATAGGCAGTGCATTTGTTATATTGCATCTGCCTTTTCCCGTGATTCTGAGTTTTCTACCTAAAATATCATTTTTATCAATGAGAATAACCTTTTCGGCTCTGTTTTTTGCGATTCCGCAGCTCATAAGCCCTGCTGCTCCGCCGCCGATTATTACAATCGTTCTATCCGTCATTTTGTATCATATACTCCGTATTCGTCCCAGATTTTTTCAAGCCGTTCAAAATTTGTATGTAAAAGCTGTCTGTTTTTAAGTCCTACGGAAGCTATAAGCGCGTTTATAAGACTTATTGCAGCCGTCAGAGAATCCGCAAATGAAGTTGTATCACATTCGGCAAAGAGGCATATATCGGACATATTTGAAACAGGCGAATTTTTGCTGTCTGTAATTCCGATTACCGTTGCATTGTTTCTTTTTGCGTATTCAAGAGCTTTTATGGTGTTTTGTGAATATCTCGGAAAGCTCATGCCTATAAATACATCACCCTCTTTGATATTCATAATCTGCTCAAAAAGGTCATCACCGCCCGTAGATTTTATAAGACGCACATTATCGAAAATCAGATGCAGATAAAATCCCGCAAATTCGGCAAGAGCCGCAGCACTCCTCACGCCTGTTATATAAATTCTTTTTGCCGACGATATTGCTTCTACGGCTTCTTCAAACTGTTTTCTATCAATATTTTCAAGCGTCTTTTCAATATGCATAATATCCGATTTTAAAACTCTGTCTAAAACGCTCTCCTCGTCCATTTTTTCGTATGTGAGCTCCATTCTCTGAATTGAGGTGAGTTTTCCTTTCACATAGCTTAAAAGGTTTTTTTGGAAAATCGGATATCCCGAAAAGCCAAGTTTTTCGGCAAATCTGACAACGGTGGCTTCGCTTACTCCCGTTCTCTCGGACAGCTTTGACACCGTCATATACGCCGTTTTTTCAGGATTATTGATTATAAAATCGGCTATTTTTTTATGACTTTTACTTAAAGTGTCTCTTTTATCTCTTACAAGAGCTAATATATCAGTCATTTTCCTCATCCTTTTTCACGGCATTGTAAAAATACCATTTTCCTATATTTTTATACCTTTGCGACAAAGTAGGCTCGGTTATTCCGGAAACATTCGTTCCGTAAAAAACTTCACAAGTGGTGAAAAACAGCGGAACATACGGCGGATTTTCAGAAAATTTGCGTACTATTTTGCCGACTGTTTCACGGTATTTTTCTTTATCCCGTTCCCCGTAAAGTTTGGAATATAATTCATTTAACTCCGCCACATCAAATCCAAAATAGTTTTTATTGGAATCAAGCATTTCCAAAGGATTTATAACTGAGCTTGTTTCGATTTCGCCGACAAACATATCAAAATTTCCTGAATTTATGCGGCTTAAATATGAGCTATAATCAATTTTTATTACAGAAACCGAAATTCCCAAAGATGAAAGCGTTTCCGCGATTGTATCTGCTATCGTCATACGCTTTTCATTATTTGAGTTCACTATGAGGTCAAATTCCATCTTCCCGCTTTCATTTTCATAAACGCCGTCAGAAAGCGTATATCCGCTACGCTCTAAAAGCGTCGCTATATATTCCTGAGAAGTCCCCTCCAAATCCGCTCCGACATATGCCCATGAGTTTGGATTTATTGAACTGTCGCACACCTTGCCATATCCGTAGGCATTTTTTTCAAGGATTTTCTGCTTGTCCAGCATAAGCATTATAGCCCGTCTTATTTCCTGTGAAAGCTTTTCCTTTTGTGTATTGAATCCCAAAAATACCATATTTGATGAGGTAATCTGCTTTGTTTGGGGATTTCCCGTATTTGCAATTTGCTCCCCTGCCTCTGGAATTATGGCATCTGTTTCATTCACGCCAAACGCCTCTGCAACGGCGGAATTGTCACGCAAAATCTTTATTATGACCCTTTTTTGCGGTTCATAATCGCCATGCCAGATTGAGTTTGGTATAAAGACTATTTCATTTTCGCTTTTGCTTTCAAATCTATAAGCACCCGTGCCTATCGGCACAAAATCCAACCCGTTTACATACCGCGTATTTCTTGAAAGAATCGGGAAAGTCAGATTATATGCAAAATCAGGTTCTCTGCTATTTAGGTTAATCACAACTTCGTGGTTCGAAGTTGCAGTAAATCCGCTTATTTTTTTTGCCGTTTTTTGATAGAGTCCGTTTGAGTGTATGAGCTTACTTAAAGTAAAAATTACATCATCTGCCGTGAAATTCGTGCCGTCATGCCACTTTATGTCATCTCTTAAACGCAGCGTTATCTGCCGTCCGTCGTCAGAAAGCTTGTAGCTTTCAGAAAGAACGGGCACTGCATTCATTTTTTCATCCAATTCAAAAAGCGGCTCATAGACAATATTCATAATGCTTTGTATATTAGCTGAAACGGTTTCAAGCGGGTTTAGGTTTCCAGAATTTGCTATCGCGAGTTTTATATCCGAATTATCCTCCAAAACGACAAGGGACTCGCTATCCGAGGATTTTTTTTTGCAGCCGCACATTGTTAACAGAATAACAACTATCAGCGTTAAAGACAATATTCGTTTTTGCATAATATCACCCTTCTGAATTAAAATGCTCATATACATTTTTTGCCGATAGCCTGTCGATTACCTTTTCAAGTTCAGAAATATCCGCATTTTTTATATTTTGAACACTTTTAAAATGTGTTAAAAGCTTACTTTTTTTGGCTTTTCCTATCCCTTTTATTTCATCAAGTTCGGAATTTGCAATTCGTTTGCTCCGCTTATTCCGGTGATAGCCTATTGCCGTCTTGTGTACCTCTTCCTGCACATTTACGATAAACCGGAAAACGCTGTCTGTCGGTGAGAGCGAAACTTCGCCGTCCTTTGAAATCAGTCCTCGGGTTTTGTGTTTATTATCCTTTACCATACCGAAAACGGGAACATCAACATCTATACTCTCCATAATTTCCAAAACCGAGGACAGATGCCCTTTTCCGCCGTCTAACAAAATCAAATCCGGAAGCGGCAGAAATTTTGCCTTAATGCTTTCCATTTCACCTTTATTTATGAGATTCTCTTCCTCTTTTGCGTGGCGGAAACGCCTATATATAACCTCTTGCATGGCAAGGTAATCGTTTGCTCCGTCGACAGATTTAATGTTAAAGTTTCTGTAATCCTTTTTAGACGGCTTACCGTTTACAAATACCACCATTGACGCAACATTATCTGCTCCTTGGATATTTGAAATATCATAACTTTCTATCCTTATCGGCAGGTGTTCAAGTTTTAATTTTTTAGCAATTTCAGCCGTTATTTTGTTCCTGGATTCTGCAAGTTTAAGTCCTGAAATTCTGTAATTTTCAGCAGAAATTTCCGCATTTTTCTTTACCATATCCACGAGGCTCTTTTTATAGCCCTTTTGCGGAACGGTAAATGCAACTTTTTTTCCTTTCCGTCCGCCAAGCCACTCGGATATGAGCTTTTCATCCGATACTTTTTCCTGCAAAAGAATTTCACTTGGGATATAGTCGCTCTCAGCATAGTACTGCTTTAAAAAATCGGACAAAAATTCCGTCGGTTCAAGATACTTTGCCGCGTCTATTCTATAACTCTTTCTGCCCGTTATTCTGCCCATTCGCACATAAAAGATTTCCGCAAAAACATTACTTTGATCCATATAAAATGCAATTACATCCGTATCGGTCTGTTTATTTGCATTTATCACCTTTTGCTTTTCCTCAAAATTCTTTATGGCGGAAATCTTGTCCCTGAGTGCCGCAGCCTTTTCATACTCTGTGTTTTTAGATGCAACCGCCATTTTATCGGTCAGGTCGGAAATCAACTTTTCATGATTTCCCTCTAAAAATGAGCATATTTCAAAAAAGATTTTTCGGTATTCGTCCTTGAAAATTTTGCCAAAAATGCACGGTGCAAAGCATCTATCTATGTGATAGTTAAGGCATGGTCTGCCCTTTCCGATATCATCGGGGAAACTTCTTCGGCAAAGCGGGATTTTGAATATTTTTTGCACTATATCAATAGTCCCTTTTACCGTTTGCATACTCGCATACGGTCCGAAATATTTTGCTCCGTCCTTTTTAAGCGTCCGCGACATAAAAATGCGTGGATACTCCTCATTTATCGTGACCTTTATATACGGATACTGCTTATCGTCCTTTAAAAGTATGTTATACTTTGGTCTATGCTTTTTTATGAGATTGCATTCTAAAACCAACGCCTCAATTTCGGTATCGGTTACAATATACTCAAAATAAGCAATATTTGAAACCATTGCCAAAACTTTGGGCGAATGATTCTTGTTTTTTTGAAAATACTGCCGTACTCTGTTTTTTAGAATTTTTGCCTTCCCGACATAAATTATTTCGCCGTCTTTATTATGCATTATATAAACGCCCGGCTGCTCAGGAAGGTTTTTCAGCTCTTCTTCTAAATTAAACATAAGTTTCTCCAAATTCAAAAATAACTCTACTTTTAAAAAAGCAGAGTTATCGGTCTATCGGCAAAAATCATTCTGTAAAATTCGAGGCAATCAAATTAACCAGCGTAACAACTGCTTCCTCTTCATCAACGCCGTCAGCAATCACGTTTATGGTCGTTCCTTTTGTAATTCCAAGCGAAAGAACTCCTAAAAGGCTTTTTGCATTTACTTTACGCTCGTCCTTTTCAACCCATATACTTGATTTAAATTCATTTGCTTTTTGTATAAAGAAGGTTGCAGGGCGTGCGTGCAGTCCTGCCTGATTAAGCACTTCAACTTCCTTTGAAAACATTTGGAACCCTCCTCGAAAACATAAGTCCTTCTAATACAGAATACTAAAAAAATCGCTATAAGTCAAGACTTTGTATTGCAAAAACAGAAATTTTAGTTAAAGATACCCTAAACCTTGCTTAATTATTCCTCATTTTTGTTATTTTCGACAACAAAATTTTCGGCATCACCCGATTTTTTAATATTTAACCGCTCTTTTACCTGTCTTTCTATGTCATCTCTGAACTCAGGATTTTCCGCCATATACTCCTTGATTTTATCTCTGCCCTGACCAAGTCTTTCGCCGTTATATGAAAACCATGCTCCGCTCTTTTGGATTATATCAAGCTGAGTCGCCATATCTAAAATGTTACCCTCTTTTGAAATGCCTTTTCCATACATTATATCAAATTCTGCCTCTTTAAAGGGCGGTGCTACTTTATTTTTAACAACCTTAACACGCGTTTTATTACCTATAATCTCAGAGCCGTTCTTAATTGCTTCCTGTCTCCTTACATCAAGACGCACCGATGCAAAAAACTTTAAAGCTCTTCCGCCCGGCGTTGTTTCGGGATTTCCGTAAACCACGCCAACCTTTTCTCTTAGCTGGTTAATGAAAATTACTGCTGTACCTGATTTTGAGGTTATGCCTGTTAGTTTTCTCAATGCCTGAGACATAAGTCGTGCTAAAAGTCCTACATGGGAATCGCCCATTTCGCCCTCAATTTCGGCTTTTGGAACAAGCGCTGCAACCGAGTCGATTACAACAACATCCAAAGCTCCGCTTCTTACCAACGCTTCTGCTATTTCCAACGCCTGTTCGCCCGTATCAGGCTGTGCGACTATCAAATTATCTATATCCACGCCAAGATTTTGTGCATACACAGGGTCTAATGCGTGTTCCGCATCAATAAAAGCAGCCTCTCCGCCCCTCTTTTGTGCTTCTGCTACAACATGAAGCGCTACGGTTGTTTTACCCGACGATTCCGGTCCGTAAATCTCGGTTACACGCCCTTTTGGAATACCGCCAATACCGAGTGCAACATCCAGCATTAAAGAGCCTGTCGGAATTGCGTCAACATCTACCTTTGGAGTATCGCCAAGCTTCATAATACTGCCTTTTCCGTATTGCTTTTCAATAGCTCCGAAAACGGCTGAAAGTGCTTTTTTTCTTTCCTCTGCGTCACCAAGTGCAGTTACGCTGTTTTTCTCTTGTTTCTTATCCATTTGACAATCCTCCAAAAATTCAATTTACTAAATTATTATACACAATTTTTACAAAAAATGCAATAGTTTATCATTTTTTTGGGTAGATAATAACCGTTTCCGTTTCATCTACCGCTTTTTTTACCAGCCCGTCAAAATCAAGATGCGATTCGCTCTTTTCTATTTTTGAAAGAGTGGGCTGAGTAGTAGGATTTTTTGGTGTAAACACCGTACAGCAATCCTCATACGGAAGTATTGAGGTTTCAAAAGTACCTATCTTTTCCGCACGTTCTATTATCTCGGTTTTATCCATACCAATGAGCGGTCTTAAAACCGGCATTTTTACGACCGCATTCGTTACATTCAGTGCCGCCAAGGTTTGCGACGCCACCTGTCCCGCACTTTCGCCTGTAATTAAAGCCTGTGAGCCATTCTTTTCGGCTATTATTTCGGCAATTTTCATCATAAAACGCCTCATCAAAAGCGTCATATGCTGCTCGGGACAGTTATCCCTTATCGCAAGTTGGATTTCGGTAAAGGGTACTATATGAAGTTTTACAGATGATGTGTACTGTGCAAGAATTGATGCAAGTTCTATAACCTTTTCCTTTGCCCTCTCACTCGTATATGGATAGCTGAAAAAATTCACCGCCTCGATTTTTGTGCCCCTTTTTGCCATCATATGTCCGGCAACCGGGCTATCAATTCCGCCGGATAGCAAAAGCGTTGCCTTTCCGCCTGTTCCCTGCGGCATACCGCCCTGACCTTTTATGCGGTTTTCACGGCAATATACATACGCCGCAGTATCGCGGACTTCAACCTTTACTGTAACTTCGGGATTATGCACATCTACTATAAGCCCTTCAAAATTATCGTCTAAGAATCCGCCGACTTCCATAGATATTTCTATCGAATTAAGCGGAAAAGTCTTATCAGAGCGCTTTGCCTCGACTTTAAAGCGTTTCCCTGAAATCAGGTCGTCCTTTAAGTACGCCTTTGCAGTGTTTTCAATAGACTCAATCGTTTTTTCGCACACACTCGCTTTTACAATGCTTACAACGCCGAAAACTTTTGCAAGACGCTCGGTCACCAAATCAATTTTTTCTGCATCTGAAACATCTACATATACGGTAGCCTGTGCGACTGTTATTTTTGTTTCTGCCACATTTTTCAAGGCATTTGACATATTCTCTATGAGAGTTTTTTCAAAACGGGAGCGGTTTCCGCCCTTTAAAATTATTTCCCCGTATTTTACTAAAAGAATTTCTTTCACAAATGCTACCTCACATATTTTCTTATTTTCCGGGCTTCTTCTGCTAAGACTGAAACCACATAATCAGAGTCAAAATCATCATCACAAAAACTGAAACGAATTGCACCTTCAATGTTTTCTCTGCCGACTCCCATAGCCGTTAGCACATGGCTTGGCTGCGGTTTATTAGAAGAACACGCGGAGCCTGTCGAAACATAGATTCCCTTGGCTTCCAAGCTATGCAAAAGAATTTCTGCCTTTATTCCCAAAAAGGAAACATTTAAAACATATCCGCTGTTTTCGGCTGTACCGTTTACCTTTACATCAGGGATTTTTGCGGTTATTTTGGCTATAAGTTCGCTACGCTTATCGGTCGAAATCGGCTTTATATCCTTTATGGCGGCGGAAAATGCTGCGATTCCTGCCGTATTTTCCGTGCCTGAGCGTATGCCTTTTTCCTGTCCTCCGCCAAGGATTATCGGGTCTAAATGGACATTCTCGGCAATATATAATGCTCCTGTGCCTTTTAGTGCATGAATTTTATGTCCGCTTACCGATAGCATATCTACACCCCATTTTTTTGGGTGCAGCGGGATTTTACAAAAAGCCTGAACGCAGTCGCTATGAAGTACCGCTTTTGGCGATTTTTTTTGCATTATGGCTTTTAGTTTATCTATCGGCTGAATCACACCCGTTTCGTTATTAACCGCCATTACACTGACCATAATTGTATCTTCCGTTAAGGCGTTTTCAAATTCATCAAGGGATATTACACCGTCTTTTGAAACGCCTAAATATGTCACCGAAAAGCCTTGCTTTTCCAGATATTTAAACGGCTCTAAGACCGACGGATGCTCAATTTTTGTGGTTACTAAATGTCTGCCATTTTTTTGATTTTTAAGGGCATAGCCTAATATAGCAGTATTATTTGATTCCGTTCCGCCTGATGTAAAAAAAATGTTTTTTTCATCTACCGACAGCTTTTCCGAAACCGTCAATCTTGCCTCTTTTATTATTTTTTCCGCCACCATTCCCAATCTGTGCAGGCTTGACGGATTTCCAAAATCAGAAAATGCCGAATTTGCCGCCTCTATTGCCTTTTTTGACGGTTTTGTTGTTGATGCGTTATCAAGATAAATCATAGCTTTCCCCATAAAATCCTATTCTGCCGATTTTAAAAGTTCGTGTACCGATGCAGTTATATCATCATTAAAAACGGCAGAACCTGCAACTATAACATTAGCACCGCATTCCAAAACGGATTTTATATTGTTTGCTTTTATTCCGCCGTCAACTTCTATCAGATAGTCGTCACCGCAGATTTTACGCAAGGCACTGATTTTTTCGTTTACTTCCTCGATATATTTTTGTCCGCCGTATCCCGGATGAACGCTCATAACCAAAATCATATCAACTTTATCGCGGTAATCCAAAACCTTGTCTATCGGCGTTTCGGGATTTATCGCAATACCTGCTTTTTTACCGAAAGAGTGTATTAAATCAATACATTCCTGCGGTTTTTGGGTAGCCTCAATATGAAAGGTGATAAGGTCCGCTCCGCCCTCGGCAAAGTCCTTAATATACCGCTCCGGCTCGGTTATCATCAGATGCACATCAAAAAACAGGTTTGAGTGGTTTCTTATACATTTATAGACACAAGCACCAAAGCTCAGGTTTGGTACAAAAATCCCGTCCATAACATCAATATGAAGCCATTTTGCACCTGCGTTCTCTACTTCATTTATTTGTTCTTTTAATACCGCAAAGTCTGCGGATAGCATTGATGGTGATAAAATCATTTGTTTTCCCAATCCTTTACATTTTTTAATGTTTCGTAAAAATCCAGATAGCTTTCATATCTGCTTTTTGCAATTTCACCGTTTTTAATAGCTTCCTTTACGGCACAGTCAGGCTCTTTTGTGTGTGAGCAGCCTTTAAAACGGCATTGTCCCGATAAATTTTGCATTTCAGGAAAATAGTTCTGAATTTCGTCAGCTTTAATTCCGCTGATTTCAAATGAGCTGAACCCCGGTGTATCCAGCACATAACCGCCAAAGGGCAGTTCTAAAAGTTCAACACACCGCGTTGTATGCCGTCCGCGTTTGATTTTTTGAGAAATTTCGCCCGTTTTCTGATTAGTGCCTGTTAAAATTCCCAAAATTGTGGATTTTCCTACGCCTGAAAGCCCTGCAAAAGCAGAGGTTTTGTTTGCTATTAACGGGCATATTCCTTCAATATCTTCCGCATTTTTAGCACTTACCGATATTGACTTATAACCTGCTTTTTGATATGTCTCCAAAAGCTTGGTATCCGCCTTTAAATCCGATTTATTTATGCAAATAATCGGCTCAATCCCTGCAATTTCCGCGGTTAAAATGAGCTTGTCCGCAAGAAGCGTATTTGGCTCAGGGTCTTTTGCCGCAATTACTATGACAACCGTATCAATATTTGCAACAGGGGGACGGATTAAAAGATTACGCCGCTTTAAAATCTTTTCAATACTTCCGCTTTCGCCGTTTACGGTTATTTCAACATCATCACCTATATACGGCTTTTCCTTTTGGTTTCGGAAAACACCCCTCGCACGACATTCTATAATGTTTCCATCGGAAGTTTTTACATAGTAAAAACCTCCGATGCCTTTAATTATTTTTCCTATCATACCGTTTAGAATGTGATTATTTTATCAACCACAAGATTTCCGTCAATATACGCCTGGACACTTGCATCTTTGGATGCCTGTACTTCAATATCCACCGTTCCCTCGGATTTTGCATGGTTTTTATCGTGTATAACCTTTCCGTTGGCAACAACCTTGATATTTACGGTATCGGGCGAACTGTCGGGGATTGTTATTGTAAGGGTTTTCCGTTTCAACTGCACTTCCTGTCCCTTGCTTATTGTTATATTTACACTGCTACCTTTTATCACGCCAGTCTTAGCCGGTGGATTTTGGGCAATAACTGTTCCCTGGGCGGCTGAATTTGCCTCCTCCGTTACAGTTCCCAAGCTAAGTCCGCTATCCGAAAGCGTCTGCAACGCCTGTGCCTTAGTGTATCCCGTAAGCTTTGGAACTATTGCCTGTTCATTTTCCGCTTTTCCGAGAGAAACATAAAGTGCAACGCTGTAACCGTCTGTAACCTTTGTCCCCGATGTCGGTGATTGGCTTATTACATAGCCCTCCGGAACTAAATCGTCTTCCCTGTCAAGCCTACTTGCTTTCAGATTGTATTTTGCAAGGCGTTCTACCGCATCATCATAAGAAAGTCCCTCTACAAGCGGAATGGCAATATTGCCCTCTCCAAGTCCCGAGCTTACGGTTATTTTGATTTTTCTGTTCTTTTTTGCATACTGATTTGCCCCGGGTTTTTGCATTATGATTTTGCCCTCTTCGACTTCCTCCGAGGTTTCAAACTCAATATCTTCATCAAGCATCAGATTAGCTTCCAAAAGTGCCGCTTCCGCCTCTTCCACAGTCATTCCCGTAAGGTCCGGAATTTGATACTCCTGCCGTCCTCCGCTCATAAATGAGTATGTACCAAAGCCTATTGCAAACACAGCTAAAAAAGCCAAAAGTACCGCCAATACCCCACTTTTTGCTTTTTTTCTTCTGTTTTTCCGCTCTTTTGGCATATATTTTTCATCCCTTTCAATACGCTTTGTATCAAATCTGTCCGATTCCTTTTTGACTGAAAACTCATGCCTTGTGAATTTCATTGCATCTTCCAAATCCTTAACCATTTCGGTTGCCGACTGGTATCTTGCGTGTTGCTCTTTGGAAATGGCTTTCATTGTGATTTTTGCGACATTATCGGGAATTTCCGGATTAACAATTTTGCAGTCAATCGGGTCTTTTTCAAGTTTCATAATTGCTATCGACACCGCATTTCCGCCATCAAACGGAAGCGTGCCTGTCAGCATTTCGTATAGCACTACGCCGAGCGAGTATATATCGCTACGCTCATTAGTAAATCCGCCACGCCCCTGCTCCGGTGAAATATAGTGAACAGAGCCTAAATTTGAGCTTCCTGCAACAAGCGTTTCGCTTGATGTAGCCTGTGCTATACCAAAATCTGCAACTTTTAACATTCCGTCTCTCGTTAAAAGAACATTATGCGGTTTAATATCACGGTGTATTATATGATTTTTGTGTGCACACTCTAACGCACTTCCGATTTGTATCGCAAAATTACATGCTTCTTCCCATGGGAGTGCTCCTTTTTTTGCAATATAATCCTTTAAGGTTATTCCGTCAACATATTCCATTACAATATAATCAAGTCCGCCCTGTTCGCTTACATCATAAACCTGAACAATATTAGGGTGTGAAAGACACGCCGCAGCTCTTGACTCTGCATTAAAGCGTTTTACTACTTCGCTGTCATATTTTAAAGAGTCCTTTAAAACTTTTATAGCAACAAAGCGGTTTAAAACATGGCATTTAGCCTTATACACCGTTGCCATACCGCCCGAACCTATCATTTCTAATATTTCATAACGGTTTTCCAAAACCGTACCTACCAAATAATCGGAATTCATTTTTCTGCTCCTTTCACACATCAAATGCCAGACAGGTTATATTATCGTTTCCGCCTTTTTTGTTAGCAAGTTCGACAAGTTTAACCATTGCCATCTGCAAATCGTCATTTTTGTTTATAACCTCAAAAATCTGCTCGTCGCTGACTAAGTTGGAAAGCCCGTCAGAGCATATGAAAACGGTTTCACCGTTATAGTCTCTTACTCCCACATCTACCTTTATGGTAGGTTCAGTTCCTATTGCACGGGTAATAATATTCTTTTGCGGATGCGTTTTAACATCCTCCTCCGTTATAGTTCCACGCCTTAAAAGCTCCTGAACATATGAGTGGTCGGTGGTAATCTGTTTGATTTCATCAGGCGTTACCGTATATACACGGCTATCGCCTACATGCACCGTTATGAGCTTCTTTTTATAGATAAAGCCGAGCGAGGCGGTAGTTCCCATTCCTTCTGCCTCTTTATGATGCTTAGCGTACTCATAAATCTCCTCATTGGCGTCAAGAAATGCCCGTCTTATCATTTCACCGCAATCTATGTAGTTTAAATCGGGATTGAATTTTTGTATGATTGAATCCTTTACAATCATAGTTGTCATTTTACTTGCCAATTCTCCGGCATTATGACCGCCCATTCCGTCGGCAACCATACCGCCTACAAGGTTTTCATTAAGGTAGGAAAAGTAGCTGTCCTCATTGGTGTCCCGCATACGACCTATATCGGTACATTCACCTATTCTCATATTATCACCCCTTTTCATTTTTTCTTCTGAGTTGTCCGCATGATGCGTTTATGTCGCGTCCAAGTTCACGCCTTACGGTTGCGTTAATACCGTTTTTAATAAGCCTTTTGCAAAAGGCATGTATTTGCTGCTTATTACCGCTTTTATAGTCCCGTTCCTCAATGTTATTGACGGGGATAAGATTTACGTGACAAAGCATTTTAGAAAGCAGTTTCGAGAGTTCGTCGGCATTTTCAAAGCTGTCATTTATTCCGCTTATCAAAGCATATTCAAAGCTTATACGCCGATTAGTAGCCTTTATATAATCTTTACAAGCCGGTATAAGTTCCTCGATTTTATATTTACTGTTTATCGGCATAATACTGTCACGAATTTTGTTATTCGGTGCGTGAAGCGATACCGAAAGAGTTATCGGAAGATTTTGTTTTGCAAGTTCGTAAATTTTTGGCACAATTCCGCAGGTTGAAAGGGAAATATGCCGATAGCCTATATTAAGCCCGTTTGGATTATTAACATTATGCAAAAACTTTACTATATTTTCAAAATTGTCCAAGGGTTCGCCGATTCCCATTATTACAATATTGCTTATCCGTTCGCCCAAGTCTTTTTCCGCAAAAATTATCTGATTTAAAATTTCGCTGCTTGTCAGATTCCGCACCTTTCCGCCTATGGTTGACGCACAAAACCTGCACCCCATAAGACAGCCGACCTGCGAGGAAACGCATATTGTAATGCCGTGATTGTAATACATTACAACGCTTTCTATATAGTTGCCGTCCTCTAATCCAAAGAGGTATTTTGTCGTTTTGTCAATTTGCGACACGAGTTTTTTTCTTACTTTGAGCTTTGAAATATGCGATTTTTCTTTCAATTTTTCACGCAATTCCTTTGAAATATCTGTCATTTCATCAAAATCTTCGATTCCTTTTGAAAGCCATGAAAAAATCTGTTTTGCGTGAAATTTCTTTTCGCCCAAGCTTTCAATAAAATCGCAAAGCTCCGGATATTCAAGGTCTTTTAAATCTATCATTTATCTGCACCTTTTTATCTTGGCTATGAAAAAGCCGTCTGTTTCCGAAAAGTTTGGATAAAGCGTTATGTAACCGTCATTCTCCTGCATAAGCGGAGAGGGTAGTTCTATTTTTTGCAGTTCAAAATTTTTGTGGTTTTTGATAAATTCGTTGACTACGCACTCATTTTCTTCACTATATAGTGTGCAGGTACTGTAAACCAGTTCACCGCCGATTTTAAGGTATTTCGACGCATTTTCAAGAATTTTAAGCTGAATTTTCGGAAGCTCCGAGATATCTTCCTTGTTCCATTTTATATCAGGCTTACCCGAAATTATGCCTATTCCGGAGCACGGCACATCTGCAAGAACTTTATCTGCCTTTTCAAGCAGAGGCTCGTAAACCTTTGTTGCGTCAAAAACCTCTGCCGAAATAATGTCAATCCCCATTCTATCCGCATTCTTATTTATAAGCTCCACCTTGTGCGGATATATGTCAAAGGCGTATATTTTGCCCCTGTTCTTCATAAGCTCCGCCATATGCGTTGTTTTACCGCCCGGTGCAGCGCACACATCAACGCAAACTTCGTTTTCTTTCGGTGAAAGTGCCAAAACCGGCATCATTGCGGCAACATCCTGCACCGTGAATTTGCCCTCATTATATTCCTTTGAGTCGGCAATATTAAGACTTTTTACATATCCCGCATATTCATAAAGCGGAGAAGCTTCGACATTTTCAAGATTTTTGCATTTTAGAGTATTTATACGGATTGTAGTTTTCGGCTCACGGTTCAGACTTTTTAGGAGGTCTTCGCAAAAATCAAACCGTGAAAGCCGTTTTACCATATCTTCGGGAAAGGAATATTTGACCGAAAGATACTTTATCCTGTCAGTCGGGAAATCTGTAATATCCTTATTTTTCGCAACATTTCTGAGTACGGCGTTAATAAATCCTTTTGAGCGGAATGCATATTTATTTGCAAGTTTCACGCTTTCATTTACCGCCGCACTTTGCGGTACTTTGTCAAGGCAGCAAAGCTGGTAAACGCCCATTCTTAAAATTAAAAGGACATATTTCGACATTTTTTTCAGCTTAATGTCAGAATTTTTTTCAATTATATAATCGAGGGTGAGTTTATACCTCACCGTTCCGTATATCAGCTGTGCAATAAAATTTTTATCTATTCCTGCGTTTTCGCCTTTTAGTGCGTCCTTTACCGCCATATTTGAGTATTTTTCCTCATAAAAGACATCATAAAGTGCTAAAAGTGCTTTTTCTCTCGGTAGCATATTTTTAGTCCCTGCGTCTTGAATTGCTTATTAAAACAAGCCTTAAAAGTTGGAGTGCCGACGCCAAAACTGCCGCAACATATGTCATAGCAGCCGCTGTAAGCACCTTTCTTGCACCTCTTAGCTCGTCTTCTTCAAGCATTGCCGAAGTATTCAATATTTTTAACGCTCTGTGACTTGCATTAAATTCAACGGGGAGCGTTACAATCTGGAATATAAGTGCCGTTGAAAAGAGAATAATCCCTATATTTGCCAAATCCATCATTTGCAAAAGCAGTCCTATGATAAACAGCGGCATTGCAAGTGTTGAGCAAAGATTTACGGCAGGTACCATAGAATTGCGTATCTTTATCGGCACATAACCCTCGGCGTGTTGCACGGCGTGTCCTGCCTCGTGTGCCGCAACTCCGATTGCTGCAACCGAATCGGAATTATAGGTCGAGTCCGAGAGCCTTATTACGTTTGCCGACGGGTCAAAATGGTCCGTTAGATTTCCTGAAATATTTTCCACCCTTACATCATAAAGCCCGTTTTCATCAAGAATTTTCCGTGCCGCATCTTTTCCCGTATAATGCCTTACAGAGTGTACTTTTGCATACTTATTAAAGGCTCTTTGCACCCCGAATGATGCAAATGATGCCAACAAAAATCCTATTATAACTAAAAAGTAAGTTGGGTCATAATAAAACATATTTTTCACCTCATTTTAAAACTGTTCCAAAATCCAAGCTGTGACCTCTTAAATAGTCCTCCGAAAACATCCGTTTTCCGCCTGAAAATTGGAGTTCTTTTATATAAATCGAGCCGTCTGCCGTTTTGACCTGTAATCCTTTTCCTTTTACAAAGCCGATTATTTCTCCGTTTTCGCCATCACAAATACCGCCTTTTTCGGCAGAAATTATTTTGACCTGCTCGTCCTTATAAAAAGAATACGCCATAGGACGACTATTCATTCCGCAAATCAGCTTTGAAATGCTGTCGGTAGGCTTTGACCAGTCGATATGTGCCATTTCCTTTGTAATCATAGGAGCGTAGCTTTCTTCGCCCTCAGGTTGTTTTTTTGGCACGATATTTTCGATATTTTCGATTGTTTTAAGGAGCAATCTTCCGCCGATTTCGGCTATACGGCAAAAAAGCTCATCTGATGTTTCATATTCGCCTATTTCCACCTTTTCGCAAAGGAGCATATCGCCCGTGTCAAGTCCCTCATCCATAAGCATTGTCGTGACGCCCGTTTCCTTTTCGCCGTTTATTACGGCCCACTGAACCGGTGCTGCACCACGCAGCTTTGGTAAGAGGGATGCATGTAAATTCACGCACCCGAATTTTGGAAAATCAAGCACATATTTGGGCAGAATTTTGCCGTATGCGACAACCGCTATTATGTCGGGTTTTAATTCCTCTAAAATTGGCAAAAGCTCCCCCGATTTGATTTTTTCCGGCTGAAAAACAGGGATATTTGCGTCTGTTGCCGTGATTTTAACATCAGTCGGCATAAGCTTATGTCCTCTGCCCTTTGGTTTATCGGGCTGAGATACCGCACCTACAACCGTCATACTGCTATCTATCAGCATTTTAAGGCATTTTGCGGCAATATCGGGAGTACCCATAAAAAGAATTCTCATATATTTTTAACTTTCCTCTTTTTCAATTATTTTATCGTCAAAAAGTTCTCCGTTTAAGTGGTCTATTTCGTGACAAAGTGCAACTGCCAAAAGGTCTTCGCCCTCCTGCGTGATTTCGTTTCCGTTCCTGTCAAAAGCTGAAACTACAACCTTTTTCGGCCTTTGGACATCCCCCCACACATTAGGGATACTAAGACAGCCCTCCTGACCGATTTGTGAGCCCTCCGTTTCAATAATCACAGGATTCACAAGCTCGATTTTGTTATCGTCTATTTCGATTACCAAACAGCGTTTTAAGATGCCAACCTGCGGTGCGGCAAGTCCCACGCCGTCGGAATCTTTCATAGTTTCATACATATCGTCCAAGAGCTCGGCAAGTTTTTTGTCAAAAACTTTTACCTCTTTACTCTTTTTGTAAAGGATTTCATCACCCTTTTTCCTGATTTGTCTTAGTGCCATCTTTTTCACCCCATAGGATTTTTATCTATTACTATCGAAATGTTTTCGTATGCTTTATTTTTTTCGCATTCCGCCTCAGCATTTGCCAAAAGTCCCGTAATCGCATCGGCGTTTTCGCATTTTATTAAGATGCTGAATATATATTTATTCTTAATCTTTGAAATATACGCAGGAATCGGTCCTAAAATTTGAGTTTTCTGACCCTCAATTCTTTCAATGTTTCCTGCAAAAAATCTTGCACATCTTGATGTTTGTCCCTCATTTTTGCCACTGAAATTTATTGCAGTCATCTCACAAAACGGCGGATACCACATAGCTTTGCGGACTTCAATTTCTTCCTTGTAAAACTTATCATAGCTATGGCTTTTAACGAGCTTTATCGCCGAATTGTCGGGGCTATATGTCTGAATTATGCTTTTTCCCTCACAGTCAGCTCTTCCTGCTCGTCCCGTAACCTGCTCCAAAAGGGAAAATGTACGCTCCTTTGCCATGAAACTGTCAATATTCAGCATTGTATCGGCAGATATGACGCCGACTAAGGTAACATCAGGAAAATCAAGTCCTTTTGCCACCATTTGCGTACCTATCAGTATATCTATTTTATCCTCGATAAACTTTTTTAAAATCACTTCATGCGAATTTTTTTTGCCTGTCGTATCAACATCCATCCGGATTGTTGTTGCATTTGGAAAAATACTCTGTATTTCCTCCTCGACTTTCTGCGTTCCGCCTCCGAAATAGCGGATATATTTACTCCCGCACTCGGGGCAGGTTTTGTAGTTTGATACGGTATGTCCGCAGTAATGGCATTTCAGCGTATCGCTGAATTTATGGTATGTAAGAGAAATACTGCAATTCGGACATTCTGCAACAAATCCGCAGTTTCTGCAAGAAACAAATGTGGAATAACCACGCCGATTTAAAAACAGTATCGTCTGTTTTTTATTTTCAAGATTTTCCGCGATTGCATTTTTAAGGCTTTCGCTTATAACCGACCTATTGCCGTTTTTCAGTTCCTCTCTCATATCGACAATTTCAACTTCGGGCATTTTATTGTTGTTGAATCTATGCTCCATTTTAAGAAGCTTTGTGTAGCCGTTTTGTGCCTTATAGTAATCGGTCACAAGAGGTGTAGCCGATGCAGAAAGCAAGAGTGCGTTATGCTGTTTTGCACGGAACTCGGCAACTGCATATGTATCATACCTTGGCGACATTTCCGACTTGTAGCTTTTTTCATGTTCCTCATCAATAATTATCGCACCGATATTTTTTAAAGGTGCAAAAACTGCCGACCTTGCTCCGACTACAATATTTGCCTTGCCGCTATTTATTTTCTTCCACTGGTCAAATCTTTCGCCAAGCGACAAGCCGCTATGGATAATTGCAACATCTTCGCCAAACCGCATACGGAATCTTGCAACCGTCTGCGGAGTTAAGGCAATTTCAGGGACTAACATAATAGCCTGTCTGCCGCTTTTTATAACTTCGGATATTATTTGAAGGTAAACTTCTGTTTTACCGCTTCCCGTAACGCCATGCAAAAGATAGCTTTCAAAGGACTTTGCATTTACCGTTTTCAAAAGCTCATCAAAAACTGTTTTTTGCTCTTTGGTAAGAGGTTTCGGTTTGTCATTTAACGGAAAATTTTCAGGCAATTCACGCAGTACCGTAACTTCAAAGGTTTTTATATAGCCTTTTTTTTCAAGTGTTCTAAGTGCCGTATATGAGCCGCCTGAAAAATGCACCAAATCCGCAAGGGACAGTCTTTCGCAGTCGGACAAAATATCAAGCATTTTTGCCTGAACAAGTGCGTTGCTCTTTTCTAAAAGTTTTAAAGTGTCCGCTACATCTTCCGAGTCAATATTAAGCTCTGCAACACGCACTATTTTATCGGTTACAGACCGATGTTCTTTAAAAATAGTCTTAATAGCACCGCTTTTTTGAAGCAGATTAAGGCTTCCTGAAACATTTGCCTCAAAATTACCTAAAAGCCTGTTTATTTCCATCTCTCCGCCGTTTTGGCTCAGGATTTCTACAATTCTTTTTGCCGTACTGCCCTTCACATCGGGATTTTCAAGAACAATCCATTCCTCACGGTTTACAGTAGCACCGCTGGGGACAACTGTGCGTATTGCGTCAAGATATGTGACAAGGTACTTGTTACGCATCCACTCCACAAGTTCGCACTGTTTTTCGTCAAAAAGAAGCTCCTGCCTTGAAAGATTGCTGATTTGCTTTAAGGTCTGTGCCGTTGATTTTTCCTTTACCGAAAAAACATACCCCTCTTTTGGCTTATTTCCTATGCCAAAAGGTACGGTCACGCACGAGCCTACCGTTATTTTGCCGTCTAACTCATAAGGGATTTCATAATCGTAGAGTTTATCGACTTTTTTTGATTTATAGTTTACAATAACCTCTGCAACCATTAAATTCCCCGCCTTTATCAGTTTTTAACTCGGTAACTTACCTTTCCCGCCGAAATTTCCGCAATTGCCTGTGTTACAGGGTTATCGGAATCACATTGTACCATACATTCGTTAATCATACTGCTGCTATCCTTTTTTCCAAGCATTCTTGCTCTTTTTGCTGCAACGGTCACCAAAACATATCTACAACCGTCCTCAACGCATTTTTCAAGTGTGCTTATTCCGGGTTTAATCATCATTGTTTTTCTCTCCTTTATATTTCACTTAATAATTTTTCTATTATTTTTTGTCTTTCATTAGTTGCGTTAATTATTTCAAGAGTGTTTTTAACGCAGGTTTCAAGGTCATCATTTACCAAAACATAATTATATTTAGGGCATTGGGAAAATTCCCATTTTGCCGTATTTATACGCTTTTCGATTTCCGATTCGTCCTCTCTGCCACGCTTTGCCAGGCGGTCTCGAAGCTCTTTTATTGACGGCGGTATTATGAAAATCATAACAGCCTCGGGCATCTTTTCCTTTACCTTTAAAGCCCCCTGTGCCTCAATTTCAAGAATTACATTTTTTCCCTCTTTAAGCATTTTTTCAACTGCTTCTTTTGGAGTTCCGTAATAGTTTCCGCTATACTCTGCATACTCTAACATCATATCGCTGTCTATCATCTTTTTGAATTCTTCTTTTGATATGTAAAAGTATGTTTCGCCGTCAACCTCGCCCACACGCTTATCGCGTGTTGTTGCAGATATTGAAAGATAAATATTATTGTGCTTTACAAGCTCCTTGCAGACAGTACCTTTGCCTGTTCCGGAAGGACCTGATATGATAAACAGAGAACCCTTAGTCATCTTCTTCCTCCTCCAAAATCCTTGCCGAAATTGTTTCGGGCTGAACGGCTGACAGAATTATATGGTCGGAATCGGTAATTATTACAGCTCTTGTACGGCGTCCGAAAGTCGCATTTATGAGCTTTCCTCTCTCCTCTGCGTCCTTTATGATTCTTTTTACAGGTGCAGACTCGGGACTTATTACGCTTACTATCCGTGAAGATATAACAATATTTCCAAATCCTATATTTATAAACTTCATTCTAACACGCCCCTATTACTCGATATTCTGTATCTGTTCCCTTAGTTTTTCAGTTTCTGCTTTAAGCTCAACAACCGTTTTTGCAATTTCTATATCGGTTGCTTTTGAGCCTGTCGTATTTATTTCCCTGTTTATTTCCTGAATCAAAAAGTCAAGCTTTCTTCCCGCAGGTTCGGGGGACTCTATAATTTTGAAAAACTCTTCAAAATGACTGTTCAAACGCACAAGCTCCTCATTTACCGCAACCTTGTCTGCAAATATGGCAACCTCGGTCAGAAGCCTTGCCTCATCAACCTCTCTGCCGTCTAAAACCTCTTTGATTTTCTCATAGAGTTTATCTTCATAATTTTTAACCGTTTCAGGTGAACGCTTTTCGATTTTTTCTGCAAGAGTTTTCATATACCCTACTCTTTCGACTAAATCTTTTTCAATACGTTCTCCCTCACGCTCACGCATCGCCACAAAGCTTTCAAGCGTAGGAAGCAGCACCTTTTTTACCGTTTCAAAAACACTGTCTTCACTTTCCTCTTTTTGCTTTGCAACAAATATATCGGGATATTTTGAAAGTCCCAGAGCCGTTACATCATCCTTTAAGCCAAGACTTTGCGAAAGCTCTTTTAATGCGTTATAATAACCTTTTGCAAGTTCTAAATTTACCGTTATTTCTTTATCCGCATCTTCAAAGTTTTCTATTGAAACATAAATATCGACTTTTCCTCTTTTTATGTAACTGCTTACAAGATTTCTTATGCGTTCCTCTAAAAAGCCGTAATGCCTCGGAACTTTGATATTATAATCGGTATAACGGTGATTCACCGATTTTATTTCGCAAAGAATCTTTTTGCCGTCAGCGATTTCTTCTTTTCTGCCGTATCCGGTCATACTTTTAAGCACAAAATTCACCCACTTTACCATTATTCAGGTTATTATATCATAAATTTCAAAAAAATAACATACTTTTTCAAAAAAATATTATTTTTTTTGATTTTATTTTAAATTTGTGTTATACTTACCTAAAACAGTTTTTGAGGTGCTTTATGGCTTTTGACACACTTTGCGTAAAAAAGATGGTTTCGGAGCTTTTAGAAAAGCTTTCAGACGCCAGAATAGACAAGATTTATCAGCCCGAAAAAGACGAGCTTCTTTTTGCTGTACGCACAAAAACCGAAACCCTGCATCTTGTTCTTTCCGCAAGTGCAAACAATGCCAGAATTCACTTTACAGATAAGCTAAAAGAAAATCCGCTCACTGCCCCAATGTTTTGTATGCTGCTTCGAAAGCATCTTACAGGCGGCAGGATTACTGCTATTATTCAGCCTGAATATGAGCGTATTATCGAATTTGAAATTGAAACACGGAACGAGCTTGGCGACCTTACAAAAAAGCATCTTATTGTAGAAATTACGGGCAGAAATTCCAACATCATTCTTACAAATGCAGATTACAAAATAATAGACTCAATAAAGCGTGTGGATTTTACACAGAGCTCCGTCAGGCAAATTTTGCCGAATTTACAGTATCTGCTGCCGCCAAAGCAGGACAAAATCCCGATTTTATCCGACAAAATTGGAAGTATTGTCTTTGACTTTTCAGCCGAAGGTAAAAAGCCCGAAAATGTCATAATGGACGCTGTTTCAGGAATAAGTCCGCTTACGGCAAGGGAAATTGTTTTTAGTGTTTTAGGGACAAACTCCCTGCTTTTAAGTGAGATTTCCGAAGAAAATAAGCAAAAACTAACGGATTTTGTCAGGAATTTTGCAAAAAATACCGATTTTGCTCCCTGTATTCTTTTTGACGGGAGCGGGAAACCTGCCGAGTTTTCGGCAATAGCCATTTTTCAGTATGGGAAAAGCTATGACACGGTTTTTTACAATTCCATGAGCGAAGTAATTGATGTTTTTTACCGTCGTCGTGACGAACTTGACAGAATACGGCAGAAAAGCTCGGCAATCACTAAACTTTTAAAAAACAATATCGAGCGGTGTGCGAAAAAGCTTTCAATTCAGCAGAAAACCTTAAAAGATGCCGAAAACAAGGAAAAATACAAGATTTACGGCGATTTGGTTACCGCAAACATATATAAAATTTCAAAAGGCGATACCGCGGTTATTTTGGAAAACTATTACGAGGACGGAAGTCCTTCGGTAAAAATAGAGCTTATGTCCAACCTTTCGCCATCGCAGAATGCACAGCGTTATTATAAACTGTATTCTAAACTTAAAAATGCAGAAATTGAGGTCAAAAGGCAAATTGATACTACCCTTTCCGATTTGGAATATTTTGAAAGCACCCTTGCTCTTACCGAGAATTTAACTTCGGAAGCGGATATAAACGCCGTAAAGTCCGAGCTTTCCGAGCTTGGATACATTAAGCGGCAAAAATCTGCTAAACGCCAGAAAACTGTTCAGGCAAAGCCGCTTCATTTTGTTTCGAGCGACGGTTTTGACATTTATGTCGGCAAGAATAATACTCAAAATGACTATCTTACGCTGAAATTTGCAAATTCTGCGGATTTATGGTTTCATACCAAGCAAATTCACGGCTCACACACGGTTATTAAATTGGGCGTCGAAAAGAATATCCCCGACAGAACGGTTTTGGAGGCGGCACAGCTTTCTGCTTATTATTCAAAAGCACGGGAGTCGTCGCAAGTGCCCGTTGATTACACGCAAATCAAAAATGTCAAAAAGCCTAACGGTGCTAAGCCCGGTATGGTTATTTACGACAATTATAACACGCTTTATGTGACGCCAAAAAGTCCCGAAGAACTCGGTTTAATCACATCTTAACACAAAAACAGCAGGATAAATCCTGCTGTTTTTAGCTTACTTTTTCTCTTATAATCTCAGGCTCTTTGCCGTCTGTAATACAGTCTTTATGGATTACGCACTGCTTTACATCAGGCTCTGACGGGACATTAAACATCATCTCGGTCATAGTTTCCTCGATAATTGAACGAAGTCCTCTTGCACCTGTATTTCGTTTCAAAGCCATATCGGCAATAGCTTCAACCGCACCTTTGTCGAATGTCAGCTTTACATTATCCATTTTTAGCAGCGACTGATACTGCTTTATAAGAGCATTTTTAGGCTCTGTCAAAATCTTTATAAGTGCCTTCCTGTCAAGCTTTTCAAGTTTGGCAACTATCGGAAGTCTGCCTATAAATTCAGGTATCAAGCCGAATTTTAAGAAATCCTGCGGTGTTACCTGCTTTAAAAGCTTTGACACATCCGCCTCATGCTTACTTTCGATTTCAGCACCGAAACCAAGGCTCTTTTTGCCCACGCGGTCTGCGATAATTTTTTCCAAACCGTCAAAAGCACCGCCGCAGATGAACAAAATATTTGTAGTGTCAATCTGGATAAATTCCTGATGCGGATGCTTTCTTCCGCCCGTTGGCGGAACAGATGCAACAGTGCCCTCTAAAACCTTTAAAAGCGTCTGCTGAACACCCTCACCGCTGACATCTCTTGTGATTGAAACATTTTCGCCTTTTCTTGCGATTTTATCAATTTCATCAATATAAATTATACCCTTTTCCGCAGCCTCAATATCATAATCAGCCGCCTGAATGAGCTTTAAAAGTATATTTTCTACATCCTCGCCGACATAACCTGCCTCGGTCAGCGTTGTTGCGTCAGAAATCGCAAAAGGTACATTTAAAATCCTTGCGAGATTTTGCACCAAAAATGTTTTTCCCGAGCCTGTCGGTCCTACCATTAAAATATTGCTTTTTTGGAGCTCAACATCATTATCATCACCACTTGCAATACGCTTATAATGGTTATATACCGCAACGGACAGGATTTTTTTTGCGTCCTCCTGACCTATTACATATTGGTCTAAAATCTCTTTGATTTCCTTAGGTTTTGGAAGCTCGTCGCCCTTTTCAAATTTTTTGACATCATATTTGCCTTCCAAAACATATTCGCACTGTTTTATGCACTCATTACATATATAGACGCCGGGACCTGATATTAAGGTGTCAACTTCCGACTCGCTCTTTCCGCAAAAAGAGCAGCGGAATTCTTTTTTTTCATTGGATTTTGCCATTATATTCCCCTTTATTATTTACGGTTTGCAATAACTTCGTCAATCAGTCCATATGCCTTTGCCGCATCCGCCGACATAAAGTTATCCCTTTCGGTATCCGCCATAATTACATCAAGCGGCTGACCTGTGCGTTCAGCTAAAATCTCATTTAAGTGCTTTTTGATGCCGACAATATGCTCGGCGTGTATCTGAATATCGGTTGCCTGACCTTGAAGTCCGCCTAAAAGCGGTTGATGAATCATAATTTCGCTATTTGGAAGTGCAAATCTTTTGCCCTTTGTTCCGGCACATAGCAAAAATGCACCCATACTTGCCGCCATACCCACACAAATTGTGGATACATCACATTTTATATACTGCATTGTATCGTAGATTGCCATTCCTGCCGAGATTGAGCCGCCGGGGCTATTGATATAAAGCTGGATATCTTTATCGGGGTCCTTAGCTTCCAAAAATAGCATTTGTGCGACAATAAGACTTGCCGATGCATCGGTTACTTCTTCGCCTAAAAATATAATTCTATCCTCTAAAAGCCTTGAAAAAATGTCGTAGCTTCTTTCTCCTCTGCCCGTTTGCTCGATTACCATTGGTACTAAGCTCATAAAATCATTCCTTTCCGTTTGCGAAACGGTTATTTATCCTCTTTTTTAGCCGTTTCCGTTGTCTTTTTTGCTCTTGGCTTTGTGATTTTAGCCTTATTTACAAGCATATCTATAACCTTGTTCATAGAAATTTCTTCTTTAAGGTTTTCGATATCGTTTTCCTTCATAAGTTCCTTTAACTTATCTGCTTCCATATTGTACTGTTTAGCCATTTCACAGATTTTGTCGTTTACTTCTTCATCTGTTACATCAATATTTTCAGCTTTTGAAATTGCCTCTAAAACAAGCGTTGTTTTAAGCTGCTTTTCGGCCTGAGGCTTGAAGCTTTCCTTCATCTGTTCAATGGTAGAACCCGTATATTGCATATATTGATTGATATCAAGTCCCTGATATTGAAGTCTTTGTGCAAAGTCATCAACCATTCTTTCGCACTGTTCTGAAATCATAGCATCGGGAATATCAACCTTAGCATTTGCTACTGCCGCATCAACGACTGCATTTTCCGTTTCCCTTTTAACTCTTTCTTCGGCAGATTTTGTAAGACGCTCTTTTATGCTGTTTTTATATTCTTCCAAAGTGTCAAATTCGCTGACCTCCGACGCAAAATCGTCATTGATTTCAGGCAATTCCTTAACCTTGTTTTCGTGAATTTTTACTTTGAACAAAGCATCTTTTCCTGCAAGATTTTCAGCGTGGTATTCTTTTGGGAATGTTACATTTACGTCAACTTCATCTCCTGCTTTTTTGCCAACAAGCTGGTCTTCAAATCCGGGGATAAATGTATTTGAACCGATTTCAAGGTCGTAGTTTTCGCCCTTTCCGCCTTCGAACTCAACGCCGTCAACACTACCTAAAAAGTCGATTGTTACGATATTTCCCTTTTTGATTTTCTTGTTATCGGCAGGTACTAAGCGGGCATTTTTCTCCTGTGTAGCCTTGATTTCCTTTTCAACATCTGCATCAGATACATTTTCCTCAATCTTCTTCACTTTTACGCCTATGTATTCGCCAAGTTCTACTTCGGGTTTTGTAGTAACGAGTGCAGTAAATACAACAGGCTCACCCTTTTTGATTTCTTCTACATCAAATTCGGGACGGGCAGCTGCCTCAACTCCTGCCTCTTTTACGGCAGCCTCGTATGCATCGGGAAGTACATCATTTACGGCATCATCATAGAACACCGCCTCTGTGTAATACTTCTCGATTACACTCTTTGGCACTTTACCCTTTCTGAACCCTGGGACACTATATTTTTTAGCGTTCTTTGCATAAGCCTTATTTATTGCTTTTGCAAAATCCTCGCTTGAAACCTCAAAGGTCAATTTTACAAGATTTTTTTCAACCTGTTCTGATTTAACAGCCATTGTATTAAATCCTCCTCATCATTTTGTATGCACAAAAATGTGCAAATTATATCTAAAATATTATATCACAAAAATATTAAATTTCAAGTTAATTTATATATTTTATTAAAAAGTGCCAAAATAAGCCCTAATCTGCTATTTTCACGGGTACAAATTGACGATAATCCGCCGAAACAAGAGAATACTCCGTACCGTTTAAATCGCCTTCAAAAGCATTTTTTATGCCCGAAGAATGAATATGCCCGTAAATCGATTTTTTAACATTATACCGTTTAAAAAGCTCTGTGAATTCATTTTCGTATAAATCCCGCATGATAGGCGGAAAATGCATAAAAACAAATATTTTCTCAGGATTTTGTGCAGATTTTAAAGACATTTCAAGTCTTAAAATTTCACGGGCGTAAATTTTTAAATCCTCATCACTGCCCTTTAACTGCGGAAGCGTCCAGCCCCGACTGCCACAAATCGAAATATCTTTATACAAAAAAGAATTGTTCTGCAAAAATTCAATGTCCAAAAAGCTGTTATCCGCCAAAAATTCCTTTAATTTGTTGAGCGTTCCCCACCAATAATCGTGATTGCCCTTTAACATAATTTTTTTGCCGTTTAATTTATTTAAGAATTCAAAATCCTTTTTGCTTTCCTCCAAGTATGTCGCCCATGAAAAATCACCCGCCAAAACAACGGTATCCTCTTTGGATACCGTATTTTGCCAATTTTCTTCAAGACGGCTTACATAGTTTTCCCAGCTCTTTCCAAAAATATTCATCGGTTTATCAATACCGAGAGGAAGATGCAGGTCGGCAATAGCATAAAGTGCCATAGATTTCTCCTTAGAAATGGAACAAAAGGGTGAGGCAATCCCACCCTTTTATCAAATTAAATTTGAATTACTTATTAACCGTTTCAAATTCCTTCACAATTTCCTGTGACGGTTTTTTGTCCAAAAGACTAACAATTACAATAAATATCGCTGCAATAATAAATGCAGGTAAAAGCTCATATATAGCGAATACGCCGCCAATTTTTGCTATTACAAATTTCCAGATAAATACCATAGCTCCGCCCGAAATCATACCTGCCAAAGCTCCCCACTTTGTCGTTCTCTTCCAGAACAGTGAAAGAATCATAACAGGTCCGAAAGCAGCACCGAATCCTGCCCATGCAAATGATACTACACGGAACACCGAGCTATTTGGATTACTTGCCAAAAATGCTGCAATAATCGCAATTACTATAACAGATGCACGAGCTATAACCATAGCTGTTTTGTCTGAGAGTTTAACTTTAAAGGTATTTATTGCAAGGTCACGGGTGATACTTGAAGATGCCGCAATAAGCTGTGAATCGGCCGTTGACATTGTGGATGCAAGTATTCCTGCCAAGAAAATTCCTCCGACTAATGCAGGGATATAACCGGTTTTTGCGATGAATGCCGCAATATCTACCAAAACAGTTTCAGCCGCTGAGCTGCTATCGTAGGTTTGGATTACTCCTGCTTTCATAAGGCTATATCCAACAACACCTATCAAAACTGCGATTGTCATTGAAATAACAACCCAAACACTTGCTATTCTTCTTGATGTTTTAAGCTTTTTAGCGTCGTCGATTGCCATAAATCTTAAAAGTACATGCGGCATACCAAAGTATCCCAATCCCCATGCAAGAGTTGTTGCAATCGGGAAACCGCCGTAGCTTCCTGTTGTGCCTGACGCAACATCAAAGCCCTTTGTTATATCAAGGTATCCGTCCAAGCTCTTTACATTAGCAAAAACATTGCCGAATCCGCCGATTATGCCCTCGCCTATTCCCAATGCCGTTAAAAGCGCAAAGGTCATTACAATACTTTGAATAAAGTCGGTTGTTGACGCTGCCAAAAATCCGCCGAGTGTGCAATAAAGCACGATTACGACAGCACTTATTAACATAGCCGTCATATAATCCATAGCGAAAATATTTGAGAAAAGCTTACCGCATGCGGAAAAGCCCGATGCTGTATAAGGTATAAAGAATATGATAATAACAAGTGCCGCAATAGCTGCAAGAATGTTTTTATCATCTTTAAATCTCTTTGAGAAAAATTCAGGAAGCGTTACCGCACCGATTTTTTCGGTATAGTTTCTTAATCTCTTAGCCACAAAAAGCCAATTTAGATAAGTACCAACCGCTAAGCCGATTGCAGTCCATGTAGCCTCTGCAAGACCTGTCATAAGTGCCACGCCGGGAAGTCCCATCAAGAGCCACGCACTCATATCGGAAGCCTCAGCACTCATTGCCGTAACGACAGGACCTAACTTTCTGCCTCCCAGGTAAAAATCATCTGTTGTTTTGTTTTGTTTTGAACATCTTATTCCTACATAAATCATCATTGCCATATAAAGCACAATGGCAACAACCATAACCCACATTGTAGATGTCATAAAATATTCCCCCTTCGTTTCATTATGCGACAGATTTTAGCATACTTTTTTTAATATTACAATACAAACTAAAGTATAGAATTAAGTTTGTACTTTTATATGCAAAATATGCTAAACTTAACTAATTTGCTTGATTTTTAGGCTGTACTATTTTTGATATTCAAATTCAAACTAAAAATAAATTTCTATTTTTTTAGATGATTTAATAAAAGCGGCATCATTTTTTGCGAGTAATTTTTTAATGAATATTCCCCATTGCAAAGACACCAATCGTAAAGTAACGCCCGTTCCAAAAGTGCGTATTCCTTAACAATATCGTTAACACTTTCCTCTTTGGTCAGCTCGTCCCGTTTTTGTCCCTCTATTACAATTTTACGCAAAAATTTATAGTAAACTCTGTTATGGTCCAAGAGATGCTTTTCGCCTGATGTAATAAGCTGCGACGAATAAAGCTGTGCCAAAAGGTCAATGGAAATAGTGTTTTCTATCATATCAAAAAGCTCTCTGTTTATTTGTATTAAAATGTCAAAGCAATTTTGATTCCAATCGAGATTTTCCGCAATTTCCTCATATTTTTCGTCAAAAACATAGGAAAGCGAGCTTAAAAGTGCATCTTTACTGTCAAAATAATGATAAAATGAGCCTCTTGACGTGCAGGATTCCTCAACTATTTCGTCAATCGTAGTATTCTCATAGCCCTGTTCATAAAATAGCTTCCATGCAGCTGAAACTATTCTCTTTTTTGTGAGGTTTGAACTTTTTTTACCCATAAAATTCTTCCTTTACATTTAATTATGTAGATTATACAGTATTTTACAAAAAAAATCAATATGAGGAAAAGAAAGTTTTTTCTTTATTACTATTGACTTTTTTTATAAACAATTATATAATGTAGAAAATTTTGAAAGCGGGATAGGATTATGAAAAGCACGGTGATTTCCGACAACAGAATATTGTCATCTTCCGATGCCAATGCAAAGACATCCTATTTTTCGTATGTAATGCGATTTTTTTCGTATTACTTTTTTTATTTTAGATTTATGTTTTCTCCTGTAAAGGAATTCTGATTTTTTAGTCAGTTATATCCGTACATTATGCGGTTTCCTTTACGGGAAGCCGCTTTTTATATTTTATAAAGAGGTGTTTATTATGAAAGACATTGATATTACACGGCAAAAAATTGAGGAGATTGATAAAAATATTGCGACTTTATTTGAGGAAAGAATGAATTTGGCAAAGGATATTGCCGAATACAAAAAGGAGCGTGGACTTTCGGTAAAGGACAGTACGCGTGAAGCATCACTTCTTGAAAAAAACCGCTCATATATTAAGAATCGTGAAATTGAAGAATACTATGTAAATCTCCAAAAGGCAATAATGGGGCTTTCCTGTGACTATCAGGAGCGGCTTTTATCGGGACTTAAAGTTGCATATTCGGGTGTTTCGGGTGCATTTGCACATATTGCGGCTATTAAAATGTTCCCAAATGCCAACTATTTTGCTTACAGTTCATTTAAAGAGGCTTATAATGCCGTTGAAAACGGCGACTGCGACTGTTGCGTTTTACCGCTTGAAAACAGCTATGCAGGTGAAGTTGACGCCGTTACCGACCTCTTATTTACCGGAAATCTTTTTGTGAATCAGGTAATCAGTCTGCCGATAGAGCATTGTCTTATCGCAAAAGACGGTACTTCCATAAATGATATTAAGACCGTCATAAGTCACGAACAGGCATTAAAGCAGTGCGGCGAATATATATCAAAACATAGCTTTGACACCTTGGATGCCGGAAATACGGCAATGGCGGCAAAGGCCGTAATGGAGTCGGCAGACAAAACACTTGCCGCAATAGCGTCATATGAGGCTGCCGATATTTACGGACTTAAAATTATTGAGCGTAATATAAATGACAGCAGAAACAATTCTACAAGATTTGCCGCATTTTCCCGTGTTCAGAATAAGCCATCGGTAAAAGGTCTGCGTGAGGATGAAAACTTCATTTTGGTATTTACCGTGCAAAACAAGGCGGGTGCTCTTGCACAGACTCTTAACATTATGGGTGCTCACGGATACAATATGCGGAGCTTACGGAGCCGTCCTATGAAAAATCTGGAATGGCAATACTTTTTCTACATTGAAGCAGAGGGCAATATAAATAATGAAAACGGAAAAGCACTCTTAAAAGAGCTTTCGGCAATATGTGCAAGGCTTAAATTGGCAGGAACTTATTTTGTTAAAAGATATGAGGACGTGAATTTATGATAATACCCGTTAAAACCGATAGTTTTTGCTATGATATTGTGATTGGACAGGGAATTTTAAAAACCCTTCCCTCCCTTATAGATTTTACCGAAAAAACACTTGTTGTCACCGATTCGGGAGTTCCTGAAAAATATGCAAAAACTGTAATGAATTTTTGTAAAAATCCCGTTTTAGTTACACTTCCCGAGGGCGAAAAAAGCAAAAATATCAATGAATTTCAGCGTATTCTTTCGGTAATGCTCGAAAACGAATTTACGAGGTCGGACTCGGTTATCGCCGTCGGCGGCGGCGTTGTGGGCGATATCAGCGGATTTGCCGCATCGTGTTATATGCGTGGGATTGATTTTTACAATGTCCCGACTACTCTGCTTTCGCAGGTGGATTCGTCAATAGGTGGGAAAACGGCGATAGATTTCGGTGGAATAAAAAACTCCGTCGGGGCGTTTTACCAACCCAAAAAAGTGATAATTGACACCGATGTTTTAAAAACCTTAAACTGCCGTCAGCTTATGGCAGGACTCGCAGAATCTATAAAAATGGCGGTGACTTCCGACGAACAGTTATTCACTTTAATTGAGAACAGCACGGATATATACAAGGATTTGCCTAAAATAATTGAGGCGTCGCTTTTAATAAAGAAAAGCGTTGTTGAAAATGACCCGAAAGAAAATGGGTTAAGGCGTGTTTTAAATTTTGGGCATACGGTAGGTCATGCAATCGAAGCCTTAGAGCAAGGTCGGCTTTTGCATGGCGAATGTGTAGCACTTGGTATGCTCCCGTTTTGCAGTGATGCAGTAAAAAAGCGTCTTTTAAAAGTTTTGGAAAAGTACTCGCTTCCGACTAAAATCACGCAAAAAGATGAGCTGATTCCATACATAAAGCACGATAAAAAAATTACAAAAGACGGAATCGTAACTGTTTTTTCTGACAAAATCGGGACTTTTGAGTTTCGGAAAATGTCAGCAGAAGAAATAATAAGCCTTTTATAGCAGAAAGGAAACTAATATGAAAAATACCTTTGGAAACAGTATAGCGGTAACGGTTTTCGGTGAAAGTCACGGTGAGGCAATAGGCGTTGTTATTGACGGACTTGCACCCGGAATACCCGTTGATAATAATAGAATTGAGTTTGAGCTTTCAAAAAGACGCCCGTCATCTTCCATTGATACGCCCAGGCGTGAGCCCGACAAATTTCATATTTTAAGCGGCGTTTTTAGAGGCAAAACCACAGGCACTCCCCTTACAATTATAATTCCTAACGAAAATACCAAAAGCGAAGATTACACCTACGGAATAGCCCGTCCGTCACACGCTGATTATGCGGCATTTTGCAAATATCACGGCTTTGAAGACTACCGTGGCGGAGGACATTTTTCAGGCAGAATAACCGCAGGAATCGTAGCTGTTGGCGGAATTCTTCTCCCCATGCTTGAAAATATGGGCATAAAAATCGGTACGCATATTTTAAAATGCGGTGATATTACAGATAGTGCATTTTCCGATTTTGAAAAGGATATAGACGCACTTAAAAATTCGAATTTCCCCACTATTTCCAAGGATTGCGGAGCAAAAATAACAGAAAAGATTTCGGAAACGTCAAAAAAAGGCGACAGCATTGGCGGCATAACACAAACTGCTGTTATTGGCATGAAAAAAGGCGTAGGAGAGCCGTTTTTTGACAGTTTAGAAAGCCTTTTATCACACGCACTTTTCAGTATAGGTGGCATAAAAGGTGTAGAATTCGGAAAAGGGTTTGATTTTGCTGACGCTCTCGGCTCGGAATGTAATGATGAATTTGAGATTAAAGACGGAAACATTGGAACTTTGACAAACAATAACGGCGGTATAAACGGTGGAATTTCAAACGGTATGCCGATACTCTTTAACTGTGCCGTAAAGCCGACTCCGTCTATTTCACTAACGCAAAATACAGTAGATTTTGTGAAATCGGAAAATACGGAAATTTCGGTAAAAGGCAGACACGACCCTGCAATTATCCGTCGCATTTGCCCTGTTATAAACAGCATTTCTGCCATTGTTATAGCTGATGCATTAGCATCTCGGTTTGGCACGGATATATTCTTAAAAGGAGCGGAAAAATGCAGTTTGGACTAATCGGAAAGACTCTTGGGCATAGTTATTCAAAGGAAATCCACGAAAAAATTGCCGATTATAAATATGAGCTTTTGGAGCTTTCGGAAAATCAGCTTTCGGACTTTTTCAAAAAGCGGGATTTTTGCGGAATAAATGTTACCATACCGTACAAACAAGCCGTCATACCTTACCTTGATGAAGTTTCCGAAATTGCACAAAAAATCGGTGCTGTCAATACCATTGTAAACAAAGACGGAAGACTAATAGGTGATAATACCGATTTTTACGGTATGCTGTCTTTAATAAAACATAGCGGCATTACGCTTAAAAACACAAAGGTGCTGATTTTAGGCACGGGCGGTACATCAAAAACCGCTTTTGCCGTTTGTGAGCATCTTGGTGCAAAGGAAACAGTCTTTGTTTCACGCACAAAAAAGGACGGCTCGGTCACTTTTGATGAAGCAAAAAGTAAACATCTTGATGCACAGATTATAATA
>JAFZMQ010000012.1 GCA_017551095.1 Clostridia bacterium
GGAGTTCGTCGTACCCTCTGCCAATTGAATCGTCAACGGGTTAGGGCTGAACATATTATCGTTATAATAAATCGCCGCGTTATTCACGCCGGATTGAATGTCCGCTCTTGCCGTGCCGCTATTAGTATACCCGTTCAGCGTAAGGGTGTTTGTCTCGGCATCATAGCTTGCCTTATTGTTTCCGTCAATATTGCTTGCATTTTTGTTCGTTACCTGCACGCCGCCGAGCCAGAGAGGATACTCAACAAGCGGCTGCGGCAGAGCAAAGGTCTTCGTTTCAGAATTAAATTCAACCTTGCTTAAATCAAGCTGCAGGGCGGGGCGAACACCCAATGTGCGCTCCACATATTCGCCACTGTTGCGGATGCTTCCATTATCGCCGTACACACACGTGGCATTATAAGGGTCGTATGGCGAGCCAAGCCACCACAAGATGCTTTCTGCGCCAGTTGCCTGAGAACACTTTAGCACATCAACATTTGCAGTTTTGATTGCATTTGCCTGATCAGTTGTCAAAAGGAACATACCGTTTCCGCTGACTACTGTTTTTGCGTCTGTTGAAATACTGTTCGTATAGTAATTATTTACGACACCTTCCACAGTAGAACCACTGTATGTGCTGCTGCCACCAAATATTGATGCACCAACACATTCTTTTGCAAGCAATGTTACGGTACCTTCGGTTTCGCTTGTTGAGTTATCCTCAATCAGATACCAATCCTTGCCGTCAAAGTGGACTACCGTTGTGGTGTTTTTAAGACCTGCATAAGCTGTTGCTGCCGGTGTGCAAATGAAAACAGAATCACCGGAATCAAACCATTCTTGTAAGTCACTGATTGAAGAGGTCGTATTAATATAATCATCGAAATAGTTCGAAAAAACTTCTTCATTCTCACCGTCAAAAAACCACACAACATTCAATTCGCCGGTGTTTGAATAGAAAGCGATATCTGCAATAGAGCCCTCGTTTACATCATCCCAGTTTGCAAGTATCCATGCCTTCGCTTCTTCAGCTGTGCATGTGCCGATGTTTTCAGCGGTAATCTGGCTTGCGTCGGTTACCTTTGTGAAAGAAACAGTTGTAGTCGGCTCTGCCGGAGTCTTTGGAGTAGCTGTAAACTGTGCAACATATGTTGCTTCGCCTGTTACAGCGGAAACCGTCGGGTTCCAGCCTGAGAAGGTGTAGGTGTTGGTTTCGTCCTCCGCCTTTGTGGGTTCTTCGCCGTCATAGGTCGGGGTTTCGCCTTCCTCTACCTCCGGATCGGTTTCAAGCGTTGTGCCGTCCCAGTTCTTCCATATGATGGTGTGGACGGGAACGGGAACAACAGTGAAATAATCATCGGTTTCTTCAACATTATAGCCGTTTGGAACATAGGTTTCGAGATAGGTCTGTTCATCAATATCATAATAGCTTGGGCGTTTTTCATAATTACCGCCTTTTAATGCCATTGTTCCGCTGGTGTTTGCTACACTACCAAAGGTACCGCCTGTAACTTCAACAGCGCCGCCGTAGTTGAGAATGCCGCCGTACTGACCGCTGAAGTCGCCGCCGGAAACCGTAAGAGTGCCGCCGTAGACGACAGTGCTTACCGCTGTGAAAGTTCCGCCCGTAACCTCACACGCAGCGCTGCCATAAAGTGTTAAACCCGGGATGGTGCCGCCGCTGATGACGCTTGTGCTTTGACCATTAAGATGAATAAAATTCTCAACGGTTCCGCCGGTCATAGTGAATTCGGAGGTGTCATCCATATCGATTTCGCAAACAGTACCGTTATTCATCTCAACAACCGCATGGTTGTCGGTTTCAAAATCTTCGGTAATGCTGCCGCCGTTTATCACTAATGTAGAATTATCGACAGTAACATCTTTAAGTGTACCGCTGTTAAGATTAACAGTAGCGCCTTCCTGAATTCTCAGTTTACTGATATAGCTGCCTGTGCCGCCTGTAACGGTAAAATTACCGCCTTCAAAGCGCGTTTCCATCACTCCGCAGTTGATGTGGTAGGTATCTAAATTAAGGTTAATACCATAACCGAGCGTCATTATAAAATTGTTGAAATCAATATCCGCTTTCAGCTGAACATAAGGAGCATAGTCCTCATACCATTCGTCCTGGAAGCTAATGCAAAGATTCAACAATGCATTACAGGAGCCGACCATATAGGGGTTATATTCCGAACCGTCGCCCTCAACTGTGTCGCTCGGGTCAGTATATTCAAAGCTTTCGTAGCAGTCAAAGCAAAAATAATAATTGCCTGACATCTGCTGCGTATTGGTTGAACCACATTCCGGACAAGGAGGTCCCGAAGGAGTATACTCAAACCACTCGTAACATTCGTTACACTTATACTGGCTGCCATATACTTGCTCAACATCAGTTGAACCACATTCCGGGCACGTTATTTCATCTGCAAACGCCGTCAGGCTCATCGCCGGAATCAGCCCCAGCACCAGTGCAATGCTGAGCAGCCAGCTCAATGCTCTTGTTCTTGTTTTACTTTTCAAAATAAATTCCTTCCTTTCTTTTTGCCGCATACTGTGGCATTTATTTTATTGTTGTAATTATTTAATAATGCAGTTATATCACTTTCCTTTCCAAAACAGCATAAGCCTATCATACCTATTATATATTATCTGGTATAATTATCTCATTTTTATATGTGGGTTTCAAGGGGGTGTTCCAGATTGTCACTCCCTGATTTCCAAATTTTTTTTGCGGCATATTGTTTTTATTTCCATCATCAGTTATAATAATATTTGGACAAAAGATTAGGAGCGACACATTATGAGTATGCTTTTTGCAAATAACCTGAAAAAGTTAAGAAAAGAAAAGGGACTTACACAGCGTGAGCTTGCGGAGCGGCTGTTTGTTAACCGCACCTCAGTCAATCGCTGGGAGTCGGGAAGCCGTCTGCCGGATTTCGAGATGATATTTCGGCTCTCCGAAGTTTTGGATGTAGATGTAAATATACTGCTCTCAACGGCTTCTCTGAGCGATGAGTGCCCCAATGTCATTATGGTTGATGACAGAAAGCTGATTTTAACAGGCGGTTTACCGATACTTGAAGAGGTAATGCCTGACGCAAACATAATCGGCTTTACCGATGCGGCAGAAGCCGTTGAATATGCAAAGATGAACCGTGTTGCGCTTGCCTTTTTGGATATCGAGCTGAGAAATACAAACGGACTTGATCTATGCCGCACTCTGCTTAAAATCAATCCGAGAACAAATATTGTGTATCTTACGGCATACAGCGATTACTCTCTTGACGCATGGGGTACCGGAGCAAGCGGTTTCATGTTAAAACCGATCACTCCGGAGGGTGTCAGGGAGCAGCTCAAAAATCTGAGATACCCGCTACGGTCAGGAGGTGAAGGCGCATGACAGAATGGATCAATAACGCCGCTTATTCGATAGGCGGTGCAATGCTGATAATGATGGCGCTTGGTATCGTGTTTTCCGCTTGTGTGCCTGCACTCGGCAAGTGGAACAAACGGTATTTTATCACGCTGTTTTCGATGCTTTTGCTGTATGTTATTGCTATCTTTATAGATCTTATTATCTACACCGACCCTAACATGGTGGCAGCGGAAAAAGCAGTCGTTATTTGTGAATTTATGTTTTTCTCTGCGCTGTCGTCTATGCCGCTGTTCTTTCTGCTGCACAGCTGCGGTGAAAGCATAAATAGCAGTACACTGTTCCGCGTCATAATGACGCTGTGGGGCATATTCTGCTTAACGGTGTTCTTTGCTCAGTTTACAGATGCTTTCTATCAGGCTACGACGAGTAATCAGTTCACTCGCGGCCCATTGTACGCACTGTTGCTGATTCCTCTGGCATTGATTATGACGGGAATCATAACGGGCTTGATCAGGAGACGAAAAAAGCTGTCAAAAAGGGTTTTTATTGCCCTTCTTGTCTATCTGTTGCCTATGGCAATCGCGATAATCGTATATATGCTATATCCCATTGACATTTTAGTTTCATTAACGATAGTCTTCTGTGCGCTGACGATGTTAGGACTTATTCTTACGGAAAATCTGGAGCAATATATGCGGCATCAGCGTGAGATTGCCAACCAGCGTGCCGGTATCCTGGTGCTGCAGATGCGGCCTCACTTCATATGCAACACTATGATGGGCATATACTATCTGTGTGATCAGGATCCCCAAAAAGCAAAACAGGTCACGCTGGATTTCACATCCTACCTGCGCAAGAATTTTGCCGCTATCGCAAGCGAGGAAACCATTCCTTTTTCATCGGAGCTGGAGCATACCCGCGCCTACCTTGCCGTTGAGCAGGCACAGTTTGAGGA
>JAFZMQ010000013.1 GCA_017551095.1 Clostridia bacterium
ACATCTACAACCGTGGCTTTTCCGCCCTTTTGCACACAGCCCAGCGATTTTTCCTCCAAAGTTGTTATACCACCCGCTTTATTCCCGGGTGACGGATTTTCATAAATCACCTGATTATGTCTTATGAAATAGTCTTTGAAGTTATTTATTAAATTTACCGTTTTATTAAAGGTTTCTTCGTCCTTACACCGTTTCATCAAAAGGTGTTCTGCACCGAACATTTCGGGAACTTCGGTTAAAACACATTTTCCGCCCATTTTGGTAAGCTTATCGCAAAATCTGCCGACTAACGGATTTGCGGTGATGCCCGATAAACCGTCGCTGCCGCCGCATTTCAAGCCAACCTTTAATTCGCTTATATTTACAGGCTGTCTTTGCATTTTGTTTGCGTTTTCTTGAAGCTCTTTTACTATTTTTATGCCCTCTGCGACCTCATCCTCTACATCCTGGCATACCAAGAATTTTACGGTTTCTTCATCATAATCGCCCAAAACCTTCTTAAACTCGGGAATATTGTTGTTCTCGCATCCAAGTCCCAGAACAAGAACACCACCGCTATTGGGATTATTTACCAAGCCTCTTAGCAGTTTTTGCGTAGTTTTATGGTCATCACCAAGCTGCGAACAGCCAAAAGGATGCAAAAAGCATTTTGCACCTGTTTTTCTTGCGATTTTTTCTGCGGATTTATTGACACAGCCTACTGTATTTACAATCCAGACATCATTACGGATGCCTACATTTCCGTTTTTCCGCACATATCCCATAAAAGTTATATTGGATTTTTCATATTCTGTCTTGTCATCATATGGCGTATATGTATATTCTATTTTATCGGACAGGTTTGTTTTCATATTATGAGTATGAATATGCTCACCCTTTTTAATATCGCAAATTGCGTGACCTATCGGCTCACCGTATTTTATGATATTTTCACCGCTTTTGATGTCGCAAATAGCGTATTTATGCCCGTCATTGAGATTTACTTCAACATTATCAAGTTCTGTAATTTTCACATTTTCACCTTCATACAAGTCCAAATTTTTCAAATACCTGAATATTTGTGCCGTAAAAAATATCTTTTTGGTTGCTCATTATTTTACAGAATTCTTCAAATTTTTCCCACCTCTCAGGGAAAATATCAAATTCATAACTATGTCCCCAAATATACATAATTTGCGGGGTTTCCGGTTTCAGCTCCAAAAACTCTTTCCCCATTTCAAACAGCCTGTCCCAATCCCTGTGATGATAGACAGTGCCGCAATAATTGAGCATATCAGCCGATGGATTAGAGCTATATGTGACATTTGTACTTCTTGCATATTTAACTATTGTCTTATTCTTTACTATATCTATAACACGCTCATCCGGTGCACAACAAGGATACGCCATGCCCTTAACCTCATAACCTACAATGTCTGATAGGGCTTCCCTGTCATCATTGACCTCTTTAATTATTTCTTCTTCTGTCAGATTATTTAAGTTTGGATGCGTAAGGGTGTGAACTGCAACTTCATGCCCTTCATAAACACACTTTACTTCCCGTGAATTTATCTTTGTATGGTTTACCCTTACTCCGTTACGCAATAACTCTCCCGTTTTACCAAGAAGAGCGGAATTTAGATTGAATGTGGCTTTTAACCCGTATCTGTTAAAAATGTCAACAAGCCTTTTGTCCTGAGTGACACCGTCATCATAACTGAATGTCAGTGCCTTTTTTATTTCACTCATTAGCTAAATTCCTTTCAATTTCGGGTTTCAAAAACAAGAGATTTTGTCCCCAGAGCGATTCGTTTGATAAAATTTCATCAAGCGATTTGGTTTTCATAAACTCCATAACCTCTTTATCGTCATTTGCCATATCTGTTTTATAAAACTCAATCAGCTTTGCAAAGGAAAAGATAAGTGTTTCCGGCATCTTGTTATACCGCTTTATGTATTCTGTAATAGACGGGAGCACTCTGACCTTAAACTTGCTTACAGAATTTAGTGCAATCGAGGTAAGATAATGCTTTATATACGGATTTGAAAATCTTTTTAGTACATTATCCGCGTACTCAATAAGCTCCTCTTTCGGCAGGTCAAGAGTAGGTATGATTTCATCATAAACACATTTTTTAATATGCGAAAGCATCTTTTCATCATCCATACACGATTTAACCGTATCAAAGCCCGACAAAAGCGCATATGGCACAAGCGATGTATGTGCACCGTTTAATATACGCACCTTTCTCGTGCGGTATTTAGGAAGATTGTCGGTCAAAATGACATTAAGTCCGCATTTGTTAAAGGGAATTTCCTTGAATAAATCCATATATCCCTCAACAACCCACAGATGAAAATACTCGGAGGTATTTATCATATTATCCTCATAGCCAAGGTCTATTTTTTCGTCCTTTGGATAGCCTGTGTTTATGCGGTCAACAAGCGTGTTGCAGAAAATGTTGTCTTTTTCGATCCATGCCTTAAAATCCGCTCCCAAATCCCACAAATCCGCATACTTTAAAACGCATTTTTTAAGATTTTCGCCGTTTTTGTCTATAAGCTCACACGGCAGAAAAACAAAACCCGAAAGTCCTGAATCAAAACGCTTTTTTAATAGCTGCGTCAGTTTTGCGGGGAATGTTTTGGCAGGTTTATCGGTAGCTTTATCATTTTCGTCAAAGCAAATTCCCGCCTCTGTCGTGTTTGAAATAACAAATCTGAAATCAGGATTTTCTGCTAAGCTCAAATATGCGTCAAAATCATCATACGGTTTTACGCATCTTGAAATGACATCTATTTTTTTTGTTTCAACGCCCTCTAAGCCCCTGCAAATATGCGTATATTCGCAGTTTTGTGCCATAAGCATATCGCACATACCCTTGTCAATAGGCTGTACGACAACAACTTTGCCGCCAAAATCGGTCTTTTCATTCACAATTTGCAGCATCCAATCTGCAAAACCTCTCAAAAATCCACCTTCACCAAATTGTATTACTTTTTCTTTCATGTTTTTTTACCTTCCTCCCATTACCGCCTGATGCTCAATTCTTGCTTATATGACTCAATGCAAATGCTGTGATTTTTGCCTGAATATCTTCCATTTTAATACTCGGCATGATATTGCCATGCACCTTTTCAAAGGAATGTCCGCCGCATACCGATAGCACCATTTCCGTTTCCGCATTGTTTTCCAAAAGCTGTTTATATAGCATTTCCGACGACTTTGCGAATACGAGATAATCGCTTGTCCCTGCCAACAAAAGCGTCGGAGGACAATACATTGTTACATATTCAATCGGGCTTGTTTCTTTTGCAGCTTTATCATATTCACAATTTCTAAAAGCCTTTTTAAGCGAATCTGATAAGTTGTTTGTGCTTTTATCATATAAAGCTGTCGGTGCAGACATTGCCGCAATACCTTTTACCTTATAATTTTTCTCATTTTTTGAAAATTTTTCGGGATTACAGTACCCCAACATAAGTGCCAGATGTGCACCGGCTGAATGTCCTGAAAGTATCACATTTTCAGTATCAATTCCGAGTTTTTTGGAATTCTCGCACACATATGCCATAGCGTCAAAGCAGTCCTCTAATATGTCATACATATTTGTTGTTCCGTCGTCTGTTACCCTGTAATCGATACTCACAACCGCAAAGCCTTGATTACGCAACGCTGATACCGATTCTTCGGAAAAATCCAGCATAGACTGTCTTGATTCTGTATGCCAACCGCCACCGGGAATGATGAAATATAAAGGTGCTGATTCAAATATTTCCTTTTCAGGCGGCAAGAATGTCAATTTAAGCTCCGTTTCGTCTGTCCTTTTATATGTAATTATCATTTTATCCTCACCGTTACAATCTTTTTCGACTCAATTATACCGTCAAATTCACCCAAAACAGTTTCGTCCATCCTGCATTTTTGTGCTTTTAAATTGATTTTTTGTGTTTTTTCCGTCGGATTGAACATTCTGACTATTATGCCGTTTCCGCTATCTGCTCTTTTTACCGCCGTTATATGCACATTTTTGTTGTCAAGCTCGAATAAGCTATTTTCAAGCGGTAAATTGCCCTTGCCTCTGCCGCATACGGCACATTTTACATTTGCAAAAATATTTGCCGCTTTATTCGGAAGCTCTGCTATTTCGCCTTTGTTAAAATGAATAGCATATTCAAAATTGCGTCTGCCGGGGCATTGTACGCCCTCGTCCTCCAATTCCGTAACCTTTTCTTCCGATACGGCAAGTTTTATGCGACAGGCACGGATTAAGGTAAGTGCCATTGTTGTATCGTCAAATACTTCATACTCAAAAAGTCCCTTTGGCATTACCGCAAAACCGTTTTTGCCGTCTGTTACCTCTGCAAAGGTGCGAAGCGGCTGCATACCAAACGCCTGTTCTACCCATCCTGTTGAATCAGGCACTTCGATATTTCTCTTTACTATATCAAAATGGCTGTCTGAATAAGAATATTCCGCTTTAATTCCTGTTGGGAAGTTAACCCGTAGCCAATGGTCTTTTGCGGTATTGTCAAGTTCCACCTTTACCTTGATATAATCAGCATCTTTATCGAGAGTATAGCTCGTTTTAATCGGTATTTTTGTGTAAATTTCGCTCGGATTTACCTCGCAGCTTTCAGGTACTTCAAATTCACACTCGGTTACTACTGTACCCGATAATTCTCCGCTCTCTGTAACATATATTTTAGCATTTGTGCCTTGCGTTGTATATTTTCTGTCAAATTCAGGGCTCTTATGATTCCACGCGTTTCCGACTTCGCCCTGTGATGTATAGAAATTAAGCCCCTTATACTCTTTACCCGTTTCTTTATACAAAACATCTATTGTGCCGTTTGGGTTTACTGTTGCTTTGAGCTTTTCATTTTCAAGCATATTCCCTATTGCTATGCCTGTTTTCTTACGCATCTCGCTGGGCACACCTTTTATTTCAAAGGTCTTATAGCCCATAGCGGGGATATCCTTAAATTCCGCGTAAAATCTATGATGACGGCTCTCCAAAATCGTCGGAACATCCCAGATATTATCCATAAATATACTTGATTTTCCGCTTTCTATAACTTGTAATTTTACGCCGTCTATTTCTATGCCTTTGCCCAAAGTTTCGGGCACTTCAACATCAAGCGGAACGATAACATCACGCTTATATGGCAAAGTATTATATACAACAAGCTGCACAATATCCTGCTTTTGTCCCTTGGGCGACAAGTTTTTGGCAATATGTGCCATTGCATCCTCTGATATGATTTCCGCAATATCCTGTGCTTTTCTGTATCTGTACTCCATATCCTTGCATACGCAATCGGGTGCACATCCTCCGTTTGCGTCATGGCTATGGTTAGAAATGAGATACTGCCAACCTCTATGTAAATACCTGTTACTGTCAATACCCGCTATCGCATTTAAAGGCTCTGCAATATAGCAAAGGGCGGTATATGCCGCAAAATCAGCCTGTTTTAGATATGTTCTTGCACTTATGGTGCTTGGCATCAAATATGTCCATTTACCTTCTTTTAAATAGGAACGGCGTTCACCTGTCAAAACGGTCATTTTATCCTTGTCAAGATACTTTTCGGCATCCTTCCAGAATCCCTCTAAGTTTGTATGTTCTATTTCGATTTCGCCGTCAAATAATTTTTGAGCGTCCTTAATAACCTCGCTCTCTCTCGGGAAGCCAACAGAAATATCATGTCCGTTCATGCCCAAAAATACAGGGGTTGTAAAGTGTCCCTTTTCCTCTTCAAGCATATCCAAAATCGCTTTTTTGAGGTTTTCCTTATCATAATTTGCGACAGGCGATTTTAAGTCATAGTTAATTGACGGACCTATAAAGCCGTCAGCTCTTCTGAATGGTGCTTCGTCAAATTCACCCCATTTATAGTCCTTGCTCCATACGCGGTTTCGGGATACGGCTCTATGTACCTGATAATACCAGTTATATCTGCAATAAAGTGCAAACCTACTTGCCAAAACGGAGCTTCCGTCAGGGGATTTCCAGATATACTCGGCAGGTGCTTCGTGATGCGAAATTCCGCGGTAGAACATCATATATTTTATGCCGAAATCGGAGAGTATTTGCGGATATTGACCTGTCTGTCCCCAGCTTGACGGGGTATATGCAACAGCAGGCACTTTTCCGCCGTATTTTTCGACAGTTTCCCTGCCGAACATAAGGTTTCTTACTAACGCTTCATGCGAAATTGTAAATTCTTCCGGCAAAGTATAGTAAGGACCGATTATAAGCCTTCCTTCTTTTATGAATTTTTCCACCTGCTCCCGCCTTTCGGGACGCATTTCAAGATAGTCGTCAATCATAATTGAGTGCCCGTCCATTGTAAAGGAATGATAATCCTTATCGCTTTCCAAAATGTCCAAGGTAGTATCGAGCATAACCAAAAGATTATGCCTCGTCTTTTCAAAGCTGAACCGGAATTCCCTGTCCCAATGCGTGTTTGATACCACATCAATTTTTTTAACTTCCATGATTTTCTCCTGTCGACATATTATATATTTTTTTCAATAGTCTTAATGCATTTCTTTGTTTAAATATGTGCTGCAATCTTTCCTGCCGCTTCACCCGTTAGCGCACAGGTAGGAATTACTCTTGCAACCTCCCATCCGTCACCCTTAGGTGCGGAAATTATGCGTCCTGCCGCAAACAGATTGGGGAATTTCTCGTTATACAATGCTCCTTTTGGTATCTGATAATGTTTTCCGATATGCCGCGGTCTGAAATCTCCGCAACTACCTATCGAATCTGCAAATGTTTCCCCGTCTATTGCATTAAAATCACATTTTCCGACAATTCTTCTTATTGTTCTTAGCTGCGGCATCGTCGGCAGCGTCATAATATCAAAGCCGTCCTTATCAAGTGTTTTTACATACTCCAACATACTTTTTTTACCTGTTATAACATAATCGGTTATATCTTCGGAAGTAACGCCCTTTAACATCCCCATTCCCTCAGGATGTCCATTTCCGAACATATCGCTGCCTCTGCCTACCCATCTTCTGAATCTGCAAATGTCACCTGTTTTTATAAGCTTTTTGACATCTTCCATATCGTACATATGAACCAAATATGTCATAAAGTTTTCGCCCTCTACCGTGGGCACTCCTGCTCTATGCATAACAAGTGCGTCACCTGTTGCATCAATTACTGCCTTTGCTCCGAAAAACTCGCTGCCGCTCACGCTTTCAACAATAATGCCCTTGCAGATATTACCGTCCATAACCGGATATGTCGCCCTGCTGTCAAAGCGGATATTCACTCCGTTTTCCAAAACAAATTCGTCAAGTGCGGCAGAAAAAACCGTAGGTGAAAAAAGCGTTGCATACCGAGTCGCATACCGTTGGCTTTTAGGGGGATGTATGCCACTTCCGCCCCATTTTTCCGGAATATTATCAAATCCGTATTTTGCCGACAGCTTTATAAGCTCCTCTGCAATACCGTAAATCATCTGGTTTCCCTTGCCGTCGCAGAGCGGCTCATACCAGCTTATAAGACCGCCCGTTGCCAAACCGCCCAAATTTATCTGCTTTTCTATGAGCAGCACATTTGCACCGTTTCTTGCGGCGGAGACGGATGCCGCTATACCGGCAATGCCTCCGCCCACAACAACAACATCATAATCTTCTTTTTTTATGACATTTAAATTGAAGTCCATATAATCACTCTTTCGCTTACAGGTATATTCCTACTTTTTACAATATTCAATATATGCGTCCGAAATTTCCCCCGTGCTTTCCGATAATTTCATAACTGTTCCGCCGAGAACAGGCGTACCCTTGCTGGTTTCTATTGCGATAAATCCGACGATTTTGCCTTCATCAGTTCTGAAATTGATTCTGTCATATTCGCCTATCTTTTGTCCGTACTGGAATCGTACTCCGTCATATATAACACTTGCACTGTTACAATGTTCATGTCCTACGAGAATGGAATCTGCACCTAATGCTTTCATACCGTTATAAACCGTCTTGTCGTTGTCCCACGGTGTTTTAAGTTTTCTGCCTATATATCCGAAATCGGTATCCTTTTTGTCTTCACGCTCATCAATATTAATCGGTGAAGCAAAATCCTGGTTATCTTCTGAAACCGTTTCCGCATTATTTGCAAAGCCGTATGAAGCAAAAGCATCTGCAAACACTGCAAGTTGAATATGGAAGGCAAATGTGTATTTAATATCATCAAATTTGCTGTTTATTTTTTCTGCGGCACCGGTGTACCATGCAATCTGGTCATCGCCAAAGCCTCCGGTTTTCTTAGAATGACCGTTTTCAAAACTTTCATCACTCATTTTACCGCATCCGTTACTGTCGAGCATAAATATGACACGCTTTAACTCTCCGTCCTGAACAATTCCTATGCTGTAATTGCCGTTTCCTGTCAGAGTTCTTTGCTTAAACAGACAGTTTTTGCAATTTTCAAGATACTCACACTGCCAATCTACGCCCTTTTTGCTTTCATTATCGTGATTTCCGAATACCGGTGCCCAAGGAATACCAAATCCGTCAAGGAAATCCGCCAATTTTGTAAAAGATGTTCCTGCATCGTCATATCCGCCATATACCAAATCTCCTGTGAGAAGTATTAAGTCAGGATTTACCTTTTCTATCAGGCTTCTCATGTCGTTAAAGAGTCTTTTGTTCATAAGCTCCGGCAGCCAGAAATCTCTCTTTTGCTGAGCAAATGCCACGCCTTCACGCACCTGAGTAGCGTCTATTATCTGCGGGTCGGTAAGTTGAAGAACTACCGCATCTCTTCCTTCCACATTAACTTCGAAATCAACATAATCCTTGTATTTTCCTGCTTCACCGCTTCGTCTTTTTACATCAACATTACGCGACAGCGGACTGAGATGCTTTGCTGCGTCCCAGATAAATACTGACATACGGTCAACTGTGTCCATATCAATAGCCGCAGGTACGGTGAATGCCACAGTTTTTTCATCTACTCCGGATGCACCTGCATTTATTTTATAATTTGCAGACTGCATATTAACAAGCTTACCTTCGCTGTATAGTGCCAACGCTACTGTGCTGTTTACATCTTCATCTGTGTCGTTTGCATAACTCAGCACAACACTCAAAGTCGAGCCGTCCGCTATGCCTGACAAAGAGCTGAAAGGTGTTTCATTTACATTTACAGAGCTTATTTCAACTATGTTTTTTAATGTTTTAAATGTAAATGTCGCTTCCTCGCCCATGACTTTGCCGGAAGTATTTGCAACAGTTGGCGGTATTGTTACTGTGTACTCTTCATTCAATCTAAGTACACTTTCAAGCTCCATTATGTATGTATTCCCCGACACCGAGCCCGTATAAGATACTGTATTTTCATTACTGTCTTTCAACAGAATTGTGTCAGAAGTTGCAGTTTTGCCGTCTATGGTGCATCCCATAGGTATTTCAACCGTTTTTAATGCTGTTGTAACACTGTTTATATCCGTTACTTTTTTACCAAATCTGTCTGTCAGGGCTATCTTGCTTTCATCAACCGACGGAGTAACCGTAAGATATTCCAGATTGATATCATCAACTAAAACGGATGAGCCACCTGCGGCTTTAAACATCAATCCCTTTACCGCATACGGCGTTGCATTGCCTGTTACAAGACCACTTGCAACAGTGTGTCCTTCCATATCCTTTACAATCGTTGTTACAGAACGCTCAATAACATCAAATGTTACATCAGCATTATACCACTGCGAAGCGTCAAGAGCTACATAATCATGTCCTTTTAGAAGCTTCGGAGTACCTTCATCATTTATTATCTTGAAAATGGCATAGTCGTCATTTGTTATATCATAATTTACAGCCGGAATAACATTTAGCGTGACATCATCAATAATTGTTTCAGGCTTAATCTTAAAGCTTGTTTTAAACTTACCGCGAAGAGCCTGTATTGTTTGATTTACCAGCATCTCGTTAGCCGGCATATATACTAAACCGGATGCTTCTTGTGTATCTGCCGTTTCAGGCTTATCACCAAGTCTTACCACCTGACTTGAAAGTGCCTCGTCATTTTCCAAAGCATAGCTGTTACCTATATCCGTGTGGAATCTCCACGGTGTATTGCCCTCAAAATAGCTGGTTCCCTTAAAGTCCTCAGCTTTTTCTCCCGTTGTCATTCCTTCCTGGGCAGCATAACTGCCATTCGTATATGTATCAAAAGTTTCGTTGTAAATCGTACCGTTTTCTGCTATTTTCTCTATTGAAACATTGTCAATATATACCCAAGAATCTTGTTTTAAACCAACTGCCGAAAACTTTATAAATCCTATTGTTTCATCAGCATCAAAACTTATCGGGCTTCTGCGGGCGATAAGTTTTCCCGTATCTCTGTTGTAGAATTCCACAGAATAATAATGAGCGTCACAGTTTAATATAGTTTTAACACTGTACCAGGTTTCGCCTCCAACCTCGGCAGCCTTTATAGTGTCTGGTTTAATACTGGTATTTACAAGTTTTTTGTAGTCACGGTATCCAAGATAAAATCTTTGTCCATACCCTGCTATAATATTATGCTGAGCTGCTGTTTCGCTCGAAGCTGAGCCGTCACCCGTGTTCAAAGTGAACGCAAATTGAGTAGTATAATTATTAGCACTTGATACATAGGGTTTAAAATCAAAGTTTATTTCCCATGAGCCTGTTGCAGCTCCACCCGCTTCTACTCCCGGGAAAGTTTTTCCATACCCGTAATTGGGAATATTATCAAATTTTTCTCCGGTACCTGCCGCACTATTAGTCTGACCTGCGGAAACAACCTGCAAACACATATTTCCGTCTTTTTTCACTATTTTTGCTAACTTGTATTGATACGTCGAATAAGGGGCAACCGTGTCGACTGTGCTATAAAGCGTATCGTTGTCAGCCATATACCAGCCATAGTCCTTCAATTTCCGCAGCGTATCCGAGTAGTTAGCCGCATCATACTCGAACTCCTCCCTGTATACCGTTTCGGTATCTACCATTTCGGCAGACACTGTCGGTACAGATACGATTACAGCATTTGCCGTAACAATGGCTGCTGTAACAATCCAACTTATAATTTTTCGAAATTTCATATTGAATTCCTCCCTTAAAAGTGTATATTAAATATACTGAACCCATTGTATATTAGTATTGTATCATTATTAAAATATAAATTCAAGATTGTATTCTTACTTATTTAGTAGACAAATTTAACATATTTTAGTACCATATTTTTTGATGTTCTAAGCACCAACGAAAAATGAACTGCTACATCTTGACAAAAGCACCAATATATGCTATGATATGATGATATGTGTATAACATAAAATGAGGACAAGTCTAATATTGAAAGGAATTTATATATTATGCATTCTATAAGAGCAAAAATCACGGCACTTACAGTGTCCGCAATAATAGCGGCTATTACTGTAACAACCGTTATTTCTACATTGGAAATCAAAAATCCGGGCAATCGCACATCTAATCAGATGCTCTATCTTGTTTGTGAGGAAAGCAAAAAAACCCTTGATGATTATTTTAAAAGTGTTGAGCAATCTGTAAAAACGGTTTCAAGCTACGCGGAGCAAGACCTTAAACATTCAGATTCTACCGACCTCTCCTCTCACATTGACCGCGTGGAAGACCTTTTTGAAAAAACGGCAAACAACACAAAAGGCATACTTACATACTATTACAGAATAGACCCCGAAATTTCTGCTAAGGACAAAGGTTTTTGGTATGTCAATCTTGATAAAAAGGGTTTTAAAAAGCATGAAGTTACAGATATTACGCTTTATGATACAAACGACCAATCACAGCTTGTTTGGTTTACCGTTCCGAAAGCGACAGGCAGCTCGGTATGGCTACCTCCATACTTTACGGATAATCTGGATGTATATGTTTTATCCTATAATGTGCCTGTAAAAAAGGACGGCAAATTTATAGGCGTTATCGGAATTGAAATTGATTATGATACCATTATTGCACCAATTAAGAACATGTCCATTTACAAAAACGGGTATGCTTTCATAAATGATGTAGATGGAAATATAATCTATCATCCTCGCATGGATATTTCCGATTATACAAGCGATCCAAAACCAAAAGTTCCTGACGGATTGCTTTCGCACAATACCTATCTTAAATATACATACGAAGGCGTATCAAAACAAGCCGTTTGGCGTCCCCTTGAAAACGGAATGCGTATTAATGTGACAGTTCCAATTAACGAGATAAATTCCGGCTGGATAAGTCTTACGAATAAACTCATATCAATATCGGTGCTTTTATTGCTTCTGTTTGTACTCCTTACTACGCGGTTGGCGGTACGCATTACGCGTCCTCTTAAAAAGCTCACAGAGGCAACCGCACAGGTAGATGAGGGCAACTATGATGTTGAGCTGAATTATGACAGAGATGATGAAGTAGGTGCTTTAACAAAGACATTCAATCAGCTCATAAGTCACCTGAAAGTCTATATACAGGAATTAAACGACCTTGCCTATTCCGACCCGCTTACATCTGTGCATAATAAGGGTGCTTTTGATATATATATCCGTGATATACAGCAAAAAATAAATGATAAAGAAAACAAACCCGAATTTGCAATAGGTATTTTTGACTGCAATAATCTGAAAGTTATAAACGACCGCTTCGGGCACGAAAAAGGCGATTTATATTTACAGGCGTCTGTTTGCCTGATTTGTACCGCCTTCCCTCATAGCCCTGTATTCAGGATAGGCGGCGATGAATTTGCAGTAATTTTAATAAATGATGATTACAAGAACAGAGATAAGCTCGAAAAAGCCTTTAACGAGCAAATGCTTGAACTTTCATCAAAATCAGATTTGTTATGGAAAAAAATCAGTCTTGCAGAAGGAATAGCCGTTTACGACCCTGAAACAGACCGCTCGGCAGAAGATGTAATACGACGGGCAGACGAGCTTATGTATAAGAAAAAAGAACAGCAGAAAAAGGATATGTAATTCATTTTGTTTTAATTATGAAAGGAAATGGTTATGAATACGAAAAAACAATTAACCGGTAAAATGAAGCAATTAGCAGCATTTTTTCTGTTAATATTTATGGCTGCTTTTATAATTTCGCCAGTTTTTTCAACTCCGCAAGGTTCACAAAAGGTTGTTCGTGTCGGCTGGTATGAATCGCCGTTTAATCATACGGATGCTTTGGGGCGTCGTTCAGGCTATGCGTATGAGTACCAGCAAAAAATCGCGGCTTATACCGGCTGGAAATATGAATATGTAGAGGGCAGTTGGTCGGAGCTTTTATCAAAGCTCGAATCGGGCGAAATTGATTTGCTTAGTGATGTTTCCTATACGGATGAGCGGGCAGAAAAAATGCTTTTTTCCTCTCTGCCTATGGGCATGGAGGAATACTACATGTTTATTTCGCCGGGCAACACCGAAATCACGCAGAACGATTATTCTTCCGTTAACGGCAAGACCTTGGGCGTAGCCGCGTCAAGTATTCAGCTTGATTTATACAATGAATGGGCAAAGGCTCATAACATTAACGCCACGCTTATCGAGCTTTCGGAGGGCGTGGAAGAAAGCATTGAAATGCTTAATCGTGGTGAAATTGACGCATATATCACAATAGACGCATATTATGACCTGTCCGCCATAGTTCCGATTTTTGAAATAGGCGAGTCCGATTTCTATTTTTCGGTAAACAATGACCGTGCGGACCTTCGTGATGATCTCGACGTTGCGATGAACAAGATTATTGAAGAGGACAGGTACTACAATCAGAAACTATTAGAAAAATACATAAAAGCCTCAGGCTCAAATCTATATTTAAGTACCGAGGAGCTTGACTGGATTTCTGAGCATCAGCCGATTCGTGTCGGTTATCAGGATAATTATCTCGCCTTTTGTGCCGCTGATAAAAAAACCGGAAAATTAACGGGTGCATTGAAGGATTATTTAAAATATGCCTCCGACTGTCTTAAAAACGCCCATATCGAATTTGAAGCCGTATCGTATCACACGGTAGCGGACGCGATAGAGGCTATGCAAAAAGGCGAAATCGACTGTGTATTCCCTGCTAATTTCAGCGACTATGACGCAGAGGAGCAGGAGCTTATTATGACCTCGCCGATTATGAATTCGGAAATGTATGCGGCAATCCGACAATCAGAGCAAAAGGAATTTGCACATAAGGAAAATGTTATAGTTGCAGTCAATGAGGGCAATACCAACTATGCCGACTTTTTATTAGACCATTTTCCCGGCTGGACTCCTGCCTATTTCAAGGACACATCCGCATGTTTGTTGGCTGTATCAGAAGGGAAAGCAGACTGTATTTTAATAAACAATTACCGTTTTAACAACATAGCAAAGCTTTGTGATAAATACCATCTTGTAACCAGCAATACGGGCGTGGATATGAGTTATTCATTTGCGATAAAATGCGGCAATACCACGCTATATACCATTTTAGAAAAAATCATAAATAATATACCTGATGCTACTACACATGCCGCTCTTTCCTACTACTCGGCAGAGGATGCAAGACCGACATTTGCAGGTTTTATCAAGGATAATATTGTCATTTTTATGACAATTTTTGCCATTATTGCATTGATTATTATAATGCTGTTAGTCCAAAGCCTTCGTGCCCAGAAAAAAATAAATGAAGAACAGCGGTTGATCCTTGCTACCGAAACAGATGATCTGACAGGACTTTATAACCGAGACTTCTTCTTTGAATATGTCAATAACATGTACGAAAAAAATCCCGAAAAGCCGATGGACGCCATGATTTTAAATGTCGAGCAGTTCCATTTGCTAAATACAATAATAGGCGACAAATTCGGTGAAGATGCAATTCGTTCATTAGGCGAAGAAATCCGCACATTTTTACAAGACACAGAAGGCATAGCAGGACGGTTATCGGCGGACCATTTCGGTATATACTGTGAACACCAGGAGGACTGCGACGCACTTTTTGACCGTTTGCAGAATATGCTTGATAATTTGACCTTAAACGCAAGTATAAGACTGCGTATGGGTGTAATGCCTTATCAGGAAGGGTTAGACCCTGCAAATATGTTTGAAAGTGCTCAGACGGCTTGTAATATGGTCAGCAAACAATCCAAAAAACGCCTTAATGTTTTTGATGAAACGGTACGCACACGGGAAATATATGAGCAGCATTTGCTGAACGACTTACGCCGTGCAATAGAGGACAGGGAATTTGAAATTTATTATCAGCCTCAATATGACATTCAATCGGATACCCCAAGATTGAGCGGTGCCGAGGCATTGGTACGCTGGAATCACCCGACCTTTGGAATAATTTCACCTGCTGATTTTATAAATCTTTTTGAGCGAAACGGTCAGATAGGCATTTTGGACGAATATGTCTGGTCCGAGGCGTTCCGTCAGGCTAAATTGTGGCAAAACCAGTACGGCACACATTTCCCGATTTCCGTAAATATATCCAGAATGGATGTTTTTGATGCGGATTTAGTTAAAACGCTTAACACACTGCTTGATAAAAACGGATTGGATAAGGGGTCCGTTAATTTGGAAATAACCGAATCCGCATATGCGGAAAATTCATATCAGGTAATACAGGTGCTTGAAGAGCTTAAAAAGAGCGGTTACGGCATTGAAATGGACGATTTCGGAACAGGATATTCCTCTCTTAGTATGCTATCATCAATGCCTATTGACAGGCTTAAAATGGACGGCTCATTTATAAGAAACATAGAGAATGACGAAAAGAATATTAAACTTGTAGAATTTATCGTTCATATTGCAGGAAACCTGAAAGTTCCTGTCATCGCAGAAGGTGTGGAAACGGAGTATCAGATGCAGCTGCTTAAAAATTTTGGTTGCAGGTTTGTCCAGGGTTATTATTTTTCACCTCCTATTCCTGCAAATGAGTTTGAAGAAAAGATTATTAAAAAAGCGCTATAATATCCGTTATTTATTTTAATAAAGGGGAAATAGATATATGAAAATAGCAATGATAGGACATAAACGGGTTCCGTCCCGCAGCGGAGGAATCGAGGTTGTTGTCGAGGAGCTATCTGTAAGAATGGCAAATCTCGGTCATAAGGTTGACATCTATAACCGATTTGGCGGAGAGAAAAAGCTAAACGAATATAAAGGCACAAAAATTATAGAAATACCAACTTTTAATAATCCTGCACTTAATGCTATGCTCTACTCCTTTTTTGCAACCGTAAGGTGCTTATTCACTAAATATGATGTTGTGCATTATCATGCAGAAGGTCCGTGTGCAATGATTCCTCTTGCAAAGCTATTCGGCAAAAAAACTGTTGCAACTATTCACGGACTTGACTGGCAGCGGAGTAAATGGGGCGGTTTCGCAACCAAATATCTGCTATTCGGTGAGAAAATGGCGGCAAAATATGCCGACAAGGTCATTGTCCTTTCGGAAAATGTGAAAAAATACTTTAAGGATAAATATAATTGCGACGCAGTTTTGATACCTAACGGCATAGACCGTGTAAACAGGGTTGCTCCTGACATTATTAAGTCCGAGTATGGCTTAAACGGCGGAGATTATATCCTGTTTCTTGCCAGAATAACTCCCGAAAAGGGACTTGATTATCTTATTGACGCCTATAAAAAGCTAAACACCGGCAAAAAACTCGTTATTGCAGGTGCTATTGAGCCTGAAACGGAATATATAGCCTCTGTAAAAGAGAAAGCAAAAGATGTCCCAAATATAATTTTTACGGGATTTGTGAGCGGGCAAAAACTTGCCGAGCTATTTTCAAACTGCTACCTATATGTTTTGCCCAGCGATATTGAAGGAATGCCGATGAGCCTTTTGGAAGCCGTGGGATATGACGCAAAAGTTATCGTAAGCGATATTCCCGAAAATGTTGACTGCTTAGACGGTTACGGAAATTCATTCAAGCACAGCAACAGTGAAGATTTACGCAATATTCTGCAATTTTGCCTTGATAATGAAAATTTGCAAGAATGTAATTTTAAGAAGAATTTAACACCTGCTGTGGTACAGCAAAAACGGGAAGAGCTCATACAAAAATATGACTGGGACAATATTACAGGGCAGACATTGGCACTTTATAACTCGCTCAAATAAGGAGAACAAATGATGGCTACAAGAACGCAACACGCCAAGCGAAATATTATTACATCAATATCAAATAAGCTTGTGTCTATGATGGCGACATTTATTATGCGAACCATAATTATCCGCTATCTCGGCAGT
>JAFZMQ010000014.1 GCA_017551095.1 Clostridia bacterium
AAGTAAAGATCCACCCGCATAGCGGGTGGCTTTTCTTTTTCGGGCATAGCCCTACACTATACTGGCTGCACACAAGTGTGCTTTTTATTGACCTGCCAGTCATGCATCTTTTACTTGCCACCCATAAATGGGTCTCGTGGATCAAATATACTCAGCTGATCTGCTTCTCTATCTCTTTTTAATTGATTTTCTATGTATTCCTTGATTGCTTTTGTGTTCTTTCCTACTGTATCTACATAATATCCTTTGCACCAAAACTCTCTATTTCTATATGCAAACTTCATATTCCCCCATTTCTGAAATATCATAAGACTACTTTTTCCTTTTAGATACCCCATAAAACTTGATATGCTGGTTTTGGGTGGTATGCTCACTAACATATGTATATGGTCAGGACAAATTTCTCCCTCTATTATCTCCACGCCTTTCCATTGACATAATGTTCTCAATATTTCCCGTATTTCTAATCTTTTTTCTTCATAAAAGACCTTTCTTCTGTATTTTGGTGCAAATACTATGTGATACTTGCAATTCCACTTCGTATGTGCTAAACTATTATTAGCGTTAAAATTCGTTTCTTTTTTAAACATTTTAATGTCCTCCGATTGTTTTTAATTATTGTAACTGGCAGGTCACAACCAAATTATAAACAATCGGAGTTTTTCTGTCTACTACTCATCGGTAATAACCTCTACTGAACCACGCCACTATGGCGTGGTTTTCTTATACAAAAAACAAATAAGCACATCCAGAAGCTTTTGGTTGTGCTTATTTTTTACATCATTTTATTTTGCCTTTTGTTCTTATTCTTGTGAGTGCCCGTGCAAGTCGTGCCTCTGCCTCTTTATACTCACTTAAACTCCGTTTTTGAAGTAAAATCTCTTTTGCTTCCTCGGCGTCACGTTTTGCACGGTTTGCATCAATTTCATCAGGGCGTTCTGCGGTATCTACCAATATTAAAACATCATTGTTTTCCACCTTCATTATGCCCTGCGAAACAGCGGCAAATTCATGAGGCTCTTTATCATTTCTTTGAAAGCTGACCGTTCCTGCAACAATTGCCGAAATCATATTATGGTGATGTGCCTGTACCCCGTAATTTCCGTCGTCTGTGGGAATGACAAGCGAAACACATTCACCGTCATAAAAGGGCTTATCTGCCGCTAAAATACACAGATGAAAGCTATTCATTTGTTCCCTCCGCTTTTTTTATTACATCTTCAAAAGTACCGACATTATAGAACGCACTTTCCGGATAGCTATCCCCTTTTCCGTCCAAAATCGCCTCAAAGCCACTCAAAGTGTCGCTAAGCGAAACATATACGCCGCTTATTCCTGTGAATTTTTCTGCAACAAACATCGGCTGCGACAAAAAACGCTGTATTTTTCTTGCACGGCTTACAGTCAGCTTGTCAGCGTCGCTCAGCTCCTCCATGCCTAATATGGCGATTATATCTTGTAGTTGCTTATACTTTTCCAGAACTTCCTGTACTTTTCTTGCCACTTTGTAGTGCCTATTTCCTATAATGTCAGCTTCAAGTATCCTTGACGCTGATTCCAATGGGTCAACGGCTGGATATATGCCCTGTTCTGCAATCTTTCTGCTTAACACTGTGGTTGCGTCAAGATGCGAAAATGTCGTTGCAGGTGCAGGGTCTGTAAGGTCGTCAGCAGGTACATAAACCGCCTGAACAGAAGTTATAGAGCCATTTTTTGTGGATGCAATACGCTCTTGCAACGCTCCCATTTCATCAGCCAATGTCGGCTGATAACCAACGGCTGACGGCATTCGTCCAAGCAAAGTCGAAACCTCGCTTCCCGCCTGAACGAATCTGAAAATATTGTCTATAAAAAGGAGCACATCCTTATTTTCCTCATCTCTGAAATACTCCGCCATGGTAAGCCCCGAAAGTGCCACTCTCATACGCACACCGGGAGGTTCGTTCATCTGCCCGAACACTAACGCCGTTTTATCGATTACGCCGCTATCCAGCATTTCTTCCCACAGCTCGTTGCCCTCACGCGAGCGTTCACCTACCCCCGCAAAAACCGAATATCCGCCATGCTTAGTTGCAATATTATGAATAAGCTCCTGAATCAAAACCGTTTTACCAACTCCTGCACCGCCGAAAAGTCCTATCTTTCCGCCTTTTGCGTATGGCTCTAAAAGGTCTATTACCTTAATTCCTGTTTCCAGAATCTCTATTTTATTGCTCCTGTCCTTAAACTTTGGAGCTTTGGCGTGAATCGGCATTCTTTTCGCGTTTTCGGATATTTCCTTGCCACCGTCAATGGTTTCTCCCAAAACATTCATCATTCTGCCGAGAATTTCCTCGCCTGTCGGCACTTTTATCATTTCACCTGTCGCCGTCACCGGCATATTAACCGAAAGACCTTCGCAGGAACTGAGCATAATGCAGCGTACACATCCGTTTCCAATGTGTTGTGCTACTTCCATTATATATTTTTTATCATTTTGTTCTATTACAAGCTCTTCCTTTATTTTTGGCAGTTTCCCGTCTTCAAATTTTACATCTACAACCGAGCTTGTTATTTTTACCGTTCTCCCAGTCATTTTCCTGCCTCCCCTGACGACTGATTTTTACTTGCAGCGGCGATTTCCGTTATCTCACGGGTGATTATTTCCTGACGCTGACGGTTATATCTTAGTTTTAAGTCAGACAAAAGCTCTTTGGTATTTTCGTTTGCAGTATTCATAGCATTCATTCTCGAGCTCTGCTCACTGCAAAAGCTGTCGATAAGTGCACTGTATATATAGCCCGTTGTATAACTCGGCATAATGTTGTCCAAAACCTTATTAAGAGAGTGCAAAAACTCAAAATGCTCCTTTTCTGCAACATCTCCCGTTCTAAAATCTTTTCTGTGAAACGGTAACAAACGGAATGTTTTGACTTCTGTATTCATTCCTCCACCAAAATCTGTATATACTACAAATATTTTTTTGAGTTCGCCCTTGTCATACATATCAAGCAAGATACTGCTGATTTTTCTTGCACGGTTAAGAGTCGGATTTTGTGCCGTATATATGAAGCTTTTTTCAATCGGAATATGATGTGATTCAAAGTACTGTCTGCCGTACTCACCAACAACAAACAGTTTTGATTCATCATGTGCTTTCATAAGTGCCAATACCTTTTTTATTACATTCTGATTATACACTCCCGCAAGACCCTTGTCCGCCGTTATAACAAGATACCCGTATGCCCCTTCAATCTCATATTCTCCCGACGCAGGATAAAAATACTTATTTTCTATATTTCCTTCGATTCTGAAAACACGCTTTATTTCCCTCGAAAGTGCATCAAAATAAGGTCTTGTTGCATTAAGCCCGGCTTTTGCATGTTCGAGCTTCGCACAAGCTATAAGGTACATTGCATTTGTTATTTTTTGCATTTCACGAATACTTTCGATTCGGCTTTTTATTTCAACGATGCCTGACATATTACCCACCAATTTTGTTTGCTAAAAGTATGATTTTCTTTTCTTCTTCTCCCGAAAAATCACCGTTTTCATCAATGTTTTTGCAAAGTTCAGGATATTCTTTTTCGACGGTTTTAATAAGCTTTTTCAAAAAGTTCTCAACATTTTCAAGCGGGACTTTTTCCATAGAGTGCGAAAGTCCTGCAATCAGCATAATAACCTGTGCATGTAGCGGCAAAGGGTTTGACTGCTTTTGCCGAAGCATTCGCATAAGCCCCTGTCCGTACGCCAAATTACGCCTTGTTTCCTCGTCAAGTTCGCTTGAAAACTGCATAAAAATTTCCTTTTCGTGAAATTGTGCAAGGTCAAGACGAAGTGTTTTTACTGCTTTTTTCATAGCGGCAGTCTGTGCATTTCCGCCCACTCTTGAAACGGAAAGTCCGATATTTATTGCCGGACGCTGACCTGCGTAAAACATTCCGCTTTCAAGAAAAATCTGACCGTCTGTTATGGATATGATATTTGTAGGAATGTATGCCGAAACATCACCTGCCTGTGTTTCCACAATCGGCAGTGCCGTCATACTTCCTCCGCCGAGTTCGCTTGACAGATGTGCACTTCTTTCCAAAAGCCGTGAATGCAGGTAAAAAACATCACCCGGATATGCTTCTCTGCCAGGAGAACGACCAAGCAAAAGACTTATTTCACGGTAGGCTACCGCGTGTTTTGACAAATCGTCATAGACAATCAGCACATCTTTTCCCTGTTCCATAAAATATTCGCCAAGGGTACACCCGCAGTATGGTGCTATATATTGAAGTGTTGCGTTTTCTCCTGCCGACGCAGTGATAACCGCTGTATAGTCCATAGCACCGTGTTTTGCAAGAGTGTTTACAAGATTTAAAACAAAGCTCGTTTTTTGACCTATCGCTACATAAATGCAAATTACATTCTTTCCCTTTTGGTTTATTATGGCGTCTATGGCTATACTGCTTTTTCCCGTCTGCCTATCGCCTATTATAAGCTCTCTCTGTCCTTTACCGATAGGGAAAATCGAATCAATCGCAAGTATTCCCGTTTCAAGAGGCTTATTGACTGCTGCACGGTCTATTATGCCCGGTGCTGCTTTTTCTATCGGTCTGTAATCGTCGCAATCGATTCCGCCTTTTGCGTCGATAGGCTCACCGAGTGCGTTTGTCACACGTCCCAAAAAGCCTTTACCGCATGGAAAACCTGCTATCCTGCCCGAATGATGAACTTTTGTTCCTGCACAAATTTCGGCATTATCGTCGAACAAGATACAACCGCAAACTTTCTCGCTTACCGACTGTACCATTCCCTTTATGCCGTCGCCAAATATAAGGATTTCACCGAAAAATGCCGTTTTTAGCCCCTCAACCGTCGCAACACAGTCTTCTACCGAAAGAACTGTTCCTATCTCCTTCGCAACCGGTTTGGGTGACCATCTGGAAAGATTTTCTTTTAAGAGCGGTATTATGTCCTTATTTTCCCTTGCAAGAAGTTTTATGCTGTTTCTGAGCTGCCTGAATCTTCCCTCTAAGGTCCAATCATAGACCTTACTGTCTATTTCAATGCGAAAGCCGTTTTTTATGGTTTCATCCTTCTGCCAACAAAAGTCAATTTCTGCGTCAAATTCCTTTTTCAAAAATGCGATAAGCTCGGCAGTTTGTGCATCGTTAGGCTTAATATCAGAGTACAGAACAGCTGTTTTCACATTACTTTCCACCATCTGCATCTCCTTTTGCACTCTCCAAAAAGGCGTCAAAAGCCTCTCTTGTATCTTTATAAACCACCTTTTTAGCCGCTGCAACCGTTATTTCTGATATTTCACGGTTTGCCCGTTGAAGTGCTTCTTTTGACTCATATTCCGCCTGTTTTTTTGACTTATTTAGTATGTCCTCTGCTTCCTTTTGTGCTTTTGCTATTATTTTTGCCGCGTCACTATTTGCCTGTAATTCGGATTGTTCTCTGCTTTTTTTGATTTCCTCATCAGCAAAAGACAGTTTTTCTTCATATTCTTTTTTCAAACTGTCGGCTTTTGCGAGATTTTCTTTCGCTTCTTTGTCGGTAGTTTCATATATTTTTCTGCGTTTTTCCATAAACTCCTTTACGGGCTTATACAGTATAAAATACATACCGAACGCAAGAATTACAAAGTTCAGCATATGCAGTAATATCTGCCTTAAATCAATATTAAGAGGTAAATTCATTTTAATCACCTATTTTATAAAACAAATATAATAATTATTGCGGTAATGAGTGCGTAAATGATGGCTGTTTCTATAAACACAAGTCCCATCATCATTGCCGTTCTTATGTTTCCTGCCGCCTCGGGCTGACGAGCAGTGCTGTCTTCCGCCTTTGCAATTGCGATTGCCATGGCAATTGCACCTGCGGTAGCTGCGACAGCCATAATTATTGCCGCTGCAATAGCCTTAACCGATACAACCGAGCTTTCCGCACCTTCGGCAAAAACAGGTACAGCGGTAACTGACAAAATAAATAATGTTAAAAATAAGGTTTTTAATACTTTTTTCATTTTCTTTACTCCTCTTTCTTATTTTCTGTTGATTCCCCATAAAACTGTGCCGTAAGCATTGTAAGCACATACGCCTGTATAATTGCATGTAAAAGTGTAAACAAAATTCCCACAATTACAGGAAGTACAAAACTGAGCGAATAATAATAGTACACAAGTTCGGTAACAAGTGCACCGCTTAACAATGCACCGAACAGTCTGAAACTCATGGATATCGGCAGCGAAAAGTCTTTAAGTGCTTTAAGAGCTCCGCCTATGCCGTTTGCGACAAGTCCGCCTATTAAGATGACACCGTACGACATCACACCGAGTGCTATCGCCCCGTTAATATCCGCAAGTGGTGCAGGAAGTGAAATGGGTGAACCCCGCTCCGTAACCGCCTGAACACCGAAAAGCTCAAATATCGTACCCATGAAGATATAGCTTCCTGCTGCAAAGATATAAAAGCTTAAAAATTTATTTCTGTGTGGGCTTTTTTCCTCTGCCAGACTGTCAAATGTTCCGACTGCCTGTTCTAAAAGCAATTGAAACTTTCCGGGAATTATTTTAAATTTTGGTATCGCGAAAATGCGTATAATTAAGGCAAGTAGTAATAGGATTGCCGTTACGGTATATGCCGAAACAAGCCCCGGATTTACCGAAATACCAAAAATGCTTATCTTTTCTCTTTCGTGCAATACGGCATCACGCATTACTTCACTAATCTCATCCGCATTGTTTATTGGCGTCTTTATCAAAAAAATTCCCGATAAAATTAAAATTATCAGCGTCGCAAAAATAGCTACGCTGATTATTCTTTGTTTTTTACTCATAAATCACTACCTCTGATCGTGACAATACATCTTCAACTTTTTTTATGATTATACTACCTACATCATACATTGTCAACATATCTCACAAATTTTTTAGATGATGTTAAATGTATTTAAAAAGCTCCATCTTTCGATGAAGCTCAGAAATGATACAATGCTAAATATGGAGAGCTCTTTTTATTGCCAATCCGACAAATAAAACCATTCCTAAGACCTTGCTAAATAAAGGAATCTTGTATCCCGTTGATTTTGCGTATTTATGCAACTCTTTCATAAATGGGTCAAAATGTTTTTTTGCATATATTCTTGATAAAATTATCGGTTTATTTTTCTTATAATACTCAACATCAAAACTGTTTTTATAAAGTTCCAGTTTTCCCAGCATATCAAGCGTTATCATTGTCCTTATGCATTTTCCGCATTTTCCGCAATTATGCCCTCCCATATAGCAGACCAAAAGGTTATCATATGATTGCTCAAAATCTAATATGTACTCTGTTTTTTCGAGCCTTGTCATAGCCTTGTTTGAGCTATAAATACGGGTATTTTTAGTCGTTAGAATAGAAAACAGATACTTTTCATATCTTGCGGGACTTCTTGTGATATCTACATTGAATACATCTAAATTCCATGCAGATGAATAATAGTAAATCTTAAATAGTTTTTGCATTTGCAAAACAATGCCGATATTCCTGAATGTATGTGTATGTTCAAATGCGTCATTTTCAAATGCCTTGCTTAATACTTCGTTAATGTTAGACTCCACAATAACAACTTCGTAATTATACTGCTCACAGAATTTAAGTACAAATTCTTTTTGCTCTTCATAGCACTTTTTCTGCTCTTCACTGAATCCGTTTATTCCTAAATGATGGGCTCCGTTTTCAAAAAATGCAAGATGTGTGAGTTTATAGTCATCATATTTGCACTCTACTGTATATTCTTTAAGAGTTGTAAATGAATCAACTCCGCAAGAAATGCCTGTTGAAACAGCAAACGGTTTATAGTCGGTTTTAACTGTTTCTATTTTAATTTGGGGTATGTCTATCTTATTGCATACCGCCACCTGTGGAAGAAAATGCCAATTAAAATTATACAATAGCTCCTCGCTTACGGGAATCGCTGAAACTATATCATAATTGTTTTTAACCGCAAACGGCAATAAAATTGTCAACACCCCGTCAGCTATTTCGCCGCAAAGATATTCGCCATACTTTTTATCTACCGAAAAGTATAGCGAATGGTTGTTATCTCCTATTTTTAAATCAAATGTAAGAGTTGATTTATCGTCATTATTCGAAATACGACTATTTAATATATTTATTGTCTTACTCACTTTTCTTACCTCGAAAATTTTAGAATAATAATAGCCTTAAACTTCAATCAAATTTATTTTTAATTCGTTGAATAATTCAACATATTCGCTGTCAAGATTTTTTTCCGTTATGAAATAGTCAATACTGTCAAATTGTGAAAGTTTTGCAAAGCCTACCCTGCCAACCTTTGTTTTATCGCAAAGATAGTACTTTTTTTCTGCATTTTTCAGCATACACTGCTTTATTCCGCATTCCTGCTCATTACTTTCAAGGATTCCTGCACTTACCGTTACGCCACGGCTTGAAAAAAACATTTTATTAGCAAAATAGTTTTCCGAAATAAGCCGCTCTGCCTGACTTCCTACAAAAGACTGGTTATTGCTTACAAAACCGCCAACGCCTATAACCTTTAAATCAGGTATTCCCGCAAGTTCATTTACAACTCTTATAGAATTGGTGATTACGGTTATGCCTTTCATAGTTTTAAGTTCTTTTGCTATATAAAAAGTTGTGGTTGAAGCATCCAAAAATATGGTATCACCTGCCGAAATAAACTTTACAGCCTCTTTTGCCAATCGCATTTTTGAATCCATATTTAAGTTTTTTCGTTTTTCGAGTGACATTTCATGATTGCCCTCGCTCATTGGAATGGCTCCGCCGTGAGTCCTTAAAAGCAGTTCCTGTTTTTCGAGTTTTTCGAGGTCACGCCTTACAGTTTCCTCGGTAACTCCAAGTTCTGTGCTTAGCTTACTTACCCAAACGGCACCGTCCGTTTTAAGAGAATCTATAATTCTCTTTTGTCTTTCAAGTGCAAACATCACTTCACCTCTTTAAAACTATTCTTTTACAATCCTCACAAAATCGCCGTTTCTTATCGCCGCAGAGTTTGCGTCGTCTGTATCAATGTGCATTTCGATATTAAAGTCATCCCTTACTCTTACCTGCACATCAAAGAATTTTGTAGGTTTTATGCCCTCTACTATGACATCAACATAGTCGCCGTCTTTTATTCCGTGACGCTCTGCATAATCAGGCGTTAAATGGATATGTCTGTTTGCAATTATTACGCCTTGTTTTAAGTAAACACTGCCCTTTGGTCCTACCAAAACAAGTCTTTCCGAGCCTTCTATTTCACCTGACGGTCTTACCGGCGGACTTACCTTTAAAATAAAGGTGTCCGTTCTTGAAATTTCAACTTGTGTGTTCTTTCTGACAGGTCCTAAAACTCTAACCTTTTCAATTGAGCGTAGAGACGGTCCTACCAAGGTTACAAATTCTTCACTTGCAAACTCTCTGCCCATAAGCGTTTTCTTTTTCGTCAGTTCATAGCCCTTTCCGAAAAGGGTATCAAGGTCTTCCCTTGACAAATGAACATGTCTTTGTGAAACACCTATTTTTATTTCTTCATTCTTGTCACGCTTGTATTCCTTATAAATTTCGGAAACAATCTTTTCCACTTTTTCAACATCATACATATTATTTCATCCGCCTTATTTTTCTATCGCTTCCAAATCGAAAAATTTCAAAAGTTCGTTATGAGGTCTTGCTATAACCTCTCTGCCGTATACCTTTCCGTACCTTGATGCGTTGTTGTCTCCCGCCTCAACAGCGGCTCTTACTGCCGATACTTCGCCCGTAACAATCATTGTAACAAGTCTTCCGCCAAGCCTTTCTTCCTTATGCAAAAGCCGTACACTTGCCGCTTTTAACATACTGTCGAGCCCCTCAACTGCACATACAAAGCCCTGTACTTCAAGTATCCCCAACGCACCCGAAAAATCAATGTTATCGGAATCTACGCCTTTCATGGTTTTTGGCATATTCTTGTTATACTTATCCCTATTTATATCACACAAATATGCCATTTTTTCCGCGTCACTATCGGGGCGTGGTATCACATGGGAAACTATATATCTTCCTTTTTCCTCGGCATATGCTTTTCCTACCTGAACGGCGTATTCAACATCAGCCGTACTTCCCTCAACCTTTACCGCCATAATAAGCGGTGCAGGTATCTTAGGGGAAAACGGTCTGTTTCTGTCGAACGCAATCAGCTTTACATTTGCCGCCTTTACCATAAGGTCTGCAACGCAAAGTGCCGTTGTAAAGCTATATACCTCAATCATTCCCAAAGAATTCATAAACTAACTCCTAAGTTTTATACAATATGCAATCCGTCAACAAGAACGCATCTTCTTGCCCTTGTAAATGAATGTGCGGCTGTTAAGCCCTCACCTGTCGGTCCTGCTATCGTAAATGTTGTATATCCTTCTCCTCCTGCACCTATTCCTGCATACGAAGGAGCATTTTTAACGAAAATCGTAGTTTCAACGGCACGGGCAAAGCGTGTGAGATTGTCCACATTTTTAGAGTGAATGTGTGCCGAATGTCTGCAACCGTGTTCTGCCGCCACCGCAAGTTTTATCGCTTCATCTATTGAATCAACTCTTACAATTGCCAGAACCGGCATCATCATCTCTACCTGAACAAACGGGTGATTTGCGTCAGTTTCGCAAATTACAAGCTTAACATTCTTATCCGCCTCAATGCCTATCGCATTAAGGAATTTATATGCATCTTTTCCTACCCATTTTTTATTTATTACATATTTGCCGTCTTTATTTATCAGGCAAACATCTCTTAGCTTGTCTATCTGACTGCCTGTTATGAGATATGCACCGTTTGAACGCATTGTAGAAATAAGTCTGTCCGCTACATTTCTGAATACAAAGCACTCTTTTTCTGCGATACACGGCAAATTATTATCAAAACTTGCACCGTTTACTATATCCTTTGCAGCCTTTTCAACATCAGCGGTATCATCAACGATAACAGGCGGATTTCCTGCTCCTGCACCTATTGCCTTTTTGCCCGACGACAAGAGTGCATGAACAACTCCCGGTCCACCCGTTGCAACAAGCATTCTGACTATCGGTGAATTCATCATTTCATCTGATGATTCCTTTGTAGGATTCTTTACCGATACAACTAAATTTTCAGGTCCGCCGGCTTCTAAAATTGCTCTGTTTACAAGGTCAACCGCATAATTTGCCGTTTCCTTAGCACCCGGATGCGGATTGAATACAACACCGTTCCCACCCGCTATCATACCCATTGAGTTACAAAGAACCGTTTCAGACGGATTAGTTGACGGTGTAATACTTCCTATAACACCGTACGGTGCCATTTCTACCAAAGTCATACCGTTATCGCCTGTCCATACAGACGGTTTTAAATCCTCTGTACCCGGAGTTTTATTTGCAACGAGCTGATGCTTTATGATTTTGTCTTCAACACGGCCCATGCCCGTTTCCGATACACCTAATTTTGCAAGATTTTCAGCTTCGTTAAGAGTAAACTCGCGTATCTTCGAAATCATTTGCTCTCTTTGCTCGACAGTATAGTTCTTAAATTCAAGATACGCCTTATTTACCGCATTAAGAGCGTCTGTCATAGAGTCAAAAACTCCGAGCTGATTAGTCTTTTTAACTATCGGCACAGCGTCCGAACCCATAGATTTTATAACGTTTGCAACTATCTCACTTATATATTTTTCTTCCATATAAATTTCCATAGCCTTTCTGCCCACAAAAAGTAATTGAAAATCATATTTTGCCTTATCTGTGGGCTGATAAGGCGCATAAAAGCACTCCAAAATTTATTTAATTTGTAAACTACAAAATTGTTTTCCAAAGTTTTTCGTCAGGACGCGGAATAACCGAGCTTCCTATAACGGCCGCCTCGTCCATCAAGGCTGTTTTTGCCTTTTCTATTGCCGCTGAAACAGCCGCAACCTCGCCTGTGATAAGCATATACGACTTTCCGCACATACCTTTTGCTATTCTTAGCTCAATCAGCTTTACAATAGCCGTTTTTGCCGCAACATCTGCCGCAACTATTATAGACGCGGCGGAAAATGTTTCCAACACGCCAAGTGCCGCTACATCTCCGACATCTGTTGCCCCGTAAATAGCAGGGAAAATATCCTCGTGCGGATTTCCGAGCACAAAACTATCGATTAGGTTTGCACCGAATTTTTGCTTTGATGTATCTACCGCAGCTTTTACCGCACTCAAATCGCCTGAAATAAGGGCTATGTACTTTCCGGGACAGACTGTCTGTGCTTCTAACAGGTCAACCTCTGCCGTTTTAACCATTAAGTCTGCCGCCTGAATACCGACAGCAATCGTCGTATATTCTACCATTCCTATTGCTTTTGCCATTTTTTAACATCCTTTCTGCAAATGAATTGCTTAGTCTACGGCAATTGTTATAGCCGTGCCTGTGACTGTTTTAACAGTTCCGTCTACCGAACTGTGCATAGGTATTGACAAAGCATTATCATCATATGCAGCAATCAATTCTCCGCTTTTTACCTTTTGTCCGGCTTTAACATTAGCCTCAGCCGGTTTTCCTATATGCTGACTCATTAAAATGCTGACCTCTTTTGGTTTAACTTCATCATCGGAAAGCGGAGCAGATATATTGTATTTTGTAAGGTCTAATCTTTCAATCAGCCTCTTCATTGGGATAACCCTGAAATCTCTTTCCGGATTTACATTATCCCACTCTGTAAGTTTTTCTACTTTTAACCCATTTTTTTTGAGTTCCGATTTAGCAATCCCGATAAGCGTTCTGGGGCTTAAACCTTGCGGACAGGAATATAATTCACACAGTCCGCACTGTGAGCAGTAATTGGTATTCAAAACTGCCCGGGTATCGTTTACTTTGCTTGAAACGCATCTCATAAATGCACTTGGGTTTATGGGATAGCCCAAAAGATGCCTTGAACACAGTTCGGTACATGACCTGCACTGGCAGCATGTTCCCATCGCCCTTTTTACGCTGATTTGGGTTTTTTGCTTTCTTTTCATTACTACATAATGGTCTTTCGGCATAACAAGTATGCCGTTTGTGGTTTTTGTTACAATATCAAAGGGATTTGCAAGTCTTCCCATCATAGGACCGCCGCTAAGATACTGAACATCACTTCTTGTTGTTCCGCCGCAAAGAGAAACAAGATAGGAATATGTAGTACCAATCGGAACTTTAAGCGTCATTGGATTTTTAACTTCACCTGCGACAGTTACATATTTATGCGTAACCGGCAGATTGAAATTGATTGCATTATACATATTCAGCACCGTTTCCACATTATAAACGATACATCCTGCTTCAATCGGGATACTTCCCGGCGGAACTACCCTGCCGGTAGACTCGTAAATCGTGATGATTTCGTCACCGGCAGGATATACTTCCCTAAGTAATTTTATTTTGCCTTTTTCATATTCTTTGAGTGCGGCAGTAACTGCATTTATCGCACCCTCATATGAACCTTTTACCGCGATAATAAACTGTTTTGCATTTATAGCGTCGGTCAACAGATTTAAAGTGCTTACAATTTCTTTTGCGTAACGCTCTAAAAGTTGTCTGTGAACTTTGAAAAGCGGTTCACATTCAGCACAGTTAAGGATAATTGTATCTGCTTTTTCTGAAAGCTTTGCGTATGACGGGAATCCGGCACCACCGGCACCTGCAATTCCGCATTTTCGCAGTATATCCTTTATCTCCGACACTTGCATAAAATCAGTTCTCCAATCCTTCTCCGGAATCTATGATACCGACTATGGCGGCATCAACCGGCGAGTTTTCGGCATTTAGTACCTTTCTTGCCGCACTTCCTGTTGCAACAAGAACAAATTCGCCTATACCTGCACCGATATTATCTACGGCAACAATGTTTTTTGTTTCACCCTTGTTCATGTTCAAGAGCTCAACAATCATAAATTTACTTCCGATTAGTTTTTCTTCTTTCCTTGTTGATACAACACTTCCTGTAACTTTTCCTATAATCATGTTACCATCCCTTTTATTGCATTAAAGCAAAATTATTTAAGTGTAGGAAGTATCTTTTCAACATCTGTATGAGGTCTTGGAATTACGTGTGTAGCTATGATTTCACCAAGTCTTGATGAACTTGCGTTTCCTGCCTCAACAGCAGCCTTAACTGCACCTACATCGCCTCTTACCATAACGCTTACTAATCCTGAACCGATTTTTTCAGTTCCGATTAACTCTACCTTTGCTGCCTTTAACATTGCATCAGCAGCCTCTATTGCTGCTACCAAACCTCTTGTTTCGATCATTCCCAAAGCTTCAAGTGACATTTTCTTTTCCTCCTTAATAATATTTTCACTAACAACTTCTTTTTTTTCTTTTACGGCTGTTTTTGGTGCCGTGTTCTTTTTAGGCGTTGCCATATCCTATCACCTCAATTAAAATTTAGGCAGAATCTTTTCAACATCTGCATGAGGTCTTGGAATTACGTGTGTAGCTATGATTTCGCCAAGTCTTGATGCGGTTGCGTTTCCTGCTTCAACAGCGGCTTTAACTGCACCTACATCGCCTCTTACCATAACGCTTACCAATCCTGAACCGATTTTTTCAGTTCCGATCAGCGTAACCTCTGCTGCCTTAACCATTGCATCTGCTGCTTCAACAGCGGCTGTAAGACCTCTTGTTTCAATCATTCCCAAAGCTTCCATTGACATTTTCTTTTCCTCCTTTTATTTTAACTTAATTTTTTTTATTTTAATGTGCATTTAGTGCACAATCAAACAAGTTTTATCAGCGTTCGTTTATAATCGCGATTTTTAAACCTTCCATTTTGAGATTTGTCCTATGTGCCTCATTGATTTCGGAAAGCGGGAATCTATGAGTTATGAGCTTACTCATAGGTAAGCCTATTCCCTTTGCCCGTTTCAGAAAATCAAAGGTTGTTGCATAATCTCTTAATGTATATACCCATGAGCCAACCATTGTAAGCTCCTTTGAGCATATATCAAAATGTGGATTTATCGTTGCGTCGCCGCCGTTTATGAAAAATCCGAGCTCGCAAAGTCCTCCGCCGTTACGCACAAACTTGTATATGTTTGCATGTGCGTTGGGATTTCCTGTGCATTGGAAAGCAAAATCTGCAAGATGACCGCCAAACGCGTCTTGAACTGCATTTGTCAATGCTTCTATTCCTTTATGCTCCATAAAGTTTACCGATTTTGTAGCTCCCATCTCTTTTGCGAAATCCAGACGCTTTTGCTGTCCGTCTATCGCAACTATATTCTCGATTCCCATAGTTCTTAAAACTGCTATGCATATAAGTCCAATAGGACCGCAGCCCTGAACCGCAACTCTTGAATTGAATCTTAAAATTCCTGTTGATTTAGCCCTCTCAACAGCGTGAATCAGCACTGCACAAGGCTCAATAAGTATTCTCGAATCCAAATCCAAGTCGCTTACATTGAATATGGTAGAGCCGCCTCTTACCACCAAGTAATCGGAAAACCAGCCGTTTAAGTGAATGTCGTCATCCGGCAAAAGTCCGTAAACATCCGCACCGCCGACATTCTGTTTATTAAGGTCGAACATCGTGATATCCGGGTTATCCTTAAATATCATACAGGTAACAACCTTGTCGCCTATATTCAGCGGCTTTCCTGCACTGTCTTTTTTAACATTCTTGCCCATTTTTACTATTTCGCCTGTTCCCTCGTGTCCTAAAACAAGCGGTATCAGTCCAAACGGGTCTCTTTTGAATTCGTGGGCGTCTGTGCCGCATATTCCGCAGCCCTCAACCTTAACAAGTATATCATTATCTCCCAGCTCCGGAATAGGAAATTCCTTTATTTCATAGTTTTCAAGCTTTGTCAGCATCGCCGCTCTGCTCGTTTTAGGAATTTCGCCTGACGCTTTTACCGTTCCGCCGGAATCCATGTTAGACAATACTTGTTTAACGATTTCGGAAATTTTATCCTGACTAATATCCATCGTCTCTCTCCTGTCTATTATATTTTCCGCCTCCGTTTTATCTCCGTAAACCACGATAACGCCGAACTTGAATTTTTTATCAGCTCTTATACCATCATTTCCTTTGCACACTATAAAGGGATTGTTTTTATATGTAACAGCTCCTATATTATAGAGTGCGGCGGAAATGTTCATATTAGGGTCTACTGTTGAAAACAGTTTTTTTGTTTCCTTTTCGGAGGCAAAATATCCGCCTTCATTTACAAGGTAATATATAAATTCATCAACTTCATTTTCGTTTACACGAATCTTTACCAATGAATTTATGCCATTTGCCGTTTCTACGGCTTTTTTTAACAGCATTTCTGACATAATCTATGCCTCAAAATTATTTTCCGAGTTCTTCCATAACCTTTTTGGTTATTGCTGCTATTAAGTCTGCATCTGCTCCTTGCGGCTCAGCGTCCTTTGCTCCACAAGCTCCGCATGAGTGGCAACTTGCTTTACCGTTTTGTCTGTTCGGACAAAGGTCTGCGGGGTGTTTACCCGTCATGCCGAATTGTCTTCTTATTTCATACAATCTCATAACCTGTGATTTTGAAAGCTCCTTAGGTCCTCCAAGCTGTTTTGCGTGATACAAAAGCTCTGCATAAAATTCAACAGATTCCATTTTATGATAAGCACTCAAAAGGCTGTCTGAGAATGTCAATGCACCGTGGTTTGCAAGTAAAACTGCATCATAGTGCTGCAAATATTTCTCAACTGCATCCGGAATTTCCTCTGTTGACGGTGTGCCGTATTCTGCAATCGGAACGCATCCTAATGCAATTACCGCCTCCGGCATAATGGGCTGTGTGAGCGGTATTCCTGCAATAGCAAAGCTTGTTGCATAAATCGGGTGTGCGTGAACAACAGACTTTACATCAGGTCTTTGCTTATAAACTCTCATATGCATCTTGATTTCTGATGACGGCTTGAAACCTTTATTTGCTTCTATAACCTTTCCCTCGCCGTCAACCTTACAGATATACTCAGGCGTCATAAAGCCCTTGCTTACGCCTGTCGGTGTGCAGAGGAAAACATTATCTGCTATCTTAACGGAGATATTTCCGTCATTTGATGCAACCATGCCTCTGTTGTAAATCCTTTTTCCGATTTCACAAATTTGTTTTTTGATTTCGTACTCGTTTACCATGATTTTTTCTCCTTTTTTTGTTTTTAATGTTATTACACTATAATAATACCACCGTTTATTCTAAAAGTCAATAGAAAAATGTTGTTTTTTTTATTTTTTTGTTGTTTTTTCTTTGTTTTTCTATTTCTGCGGCTAAAAATGGCATTGTTAAGCCATTTATCCGCACAATAAACCAAACCGAATTAAATGTTTTATATGGGTTTTTAATGAAAATGCTTGTTAAAATTCTTTTGATACTTGTTGTTTTTGTTGTTTTTATGTCTTTGTAATCGGGCAAACTGTAAACCCTAATGTTTCGGTACAGTATTTGCACACGGCATCCATAGCCGATTCTACCTGAGAAACCGTGCCTGTTATAATAAGAGTTCCGCTAACTCTGTCCACAAAGCCTATATCCACGCCGGACGCTTTCATCGCTATATCCCCTGCTATAATTGCGGTTTCGGCAGGGCTCATTGTTACTATGCCGATTGCTGTTTTTCCGTTTTCGGCGTCAAGACCAAGCTTTTTGTATAATGCTTTATCGGGGTTGGCTATCACATGTGCCAGGGTTATCTGTTTTCCGGGCACTATTTCCTGAATTATTCGCATTTTGTCTTTAATCGAAATATCATCCATTTTCCTATCCCCCTATCTGACATTTTAGTCCTGTTGACTCTGCAACACGCTTTAATTCCTGCATCTTTTCATTATCGGGAGGGACAATGTCTTCCATCAGGTATTTCCTCCCAAGCCATCTGTACTTATCGGCACCCAATCTGTGATACGGCAAAAGGTGTATCTCGTCAACATTTTCAAGCTTTGACGCAAATTCTGCAATTTCCCGTATCTCCTCTTTTGTATCGTTAAAGGTCGGTATTACGGGAACTCTTATTATGAGTTTTTTTGCCTTTTGCGCAATTTTCTTGGCATTTTCAAGCACCAACTCGTTTGGTTTACCGATAAATTCCTTATGCTTTTGACTGTTTATATGTTTAATATCCATTAAGTACAGGTCAAGGTACGGCAAAAATCTCTCTATTACATCGAAACTTGCAAATCCTGTGGATTCCATAGCCGTACTTATTCCGTTATTTTTTGCTGTCCGCAAAAGTGCGACGGCAAATTCGGGTTGCAGCAGAGATTCTCCGCCCGAAAGGGTAAGTCCTCCGCCTGAACGGCGGTAATACGGTCTGTCCTTTATGACAGTATCCATAACCTCTCTTACCGTTACATCCTTTCCCTCAGTTTTAATCTTGCCGTCCATATTCATGGTTTCAATTTCAAAACTCTGAGATTCGGGATTACAGCACCATCGGCAACGGAACGCACAGCCTTTTAAAAAGACAATTGTCCTTATACCCGGTCCGTCATGCACGGAAAACCGCTGAATATTAAAGATTCTTCCGACTGTATCTAAATCACGGTTGTCCATCATTTCCTCCATTATAATTAAAATCCGCGTTGCTCCGTTCTGTTTATAATATCGTCTTGCAGCGATTTTGACAGAGTTGTAAATAACGCACTGTAACCTGCAACACGCACAACGAGAGTTTTATAGTTTTCAGGGTGCAGCTGTGCATCTTTAAGCGTTTCACGGCTTACAACATTGAATTGCATATGCATTCCCTTTTGGTCAAAATATGCCCTTATCAAAGCAACAAAGTTTTCAAGCCCCGTTCTGCCTTCCAATGCTGACGGGTGGAATTTCATATTAAACAAAGTTCCGTTTGATGCGATAAAGTGGTCTAATCTTGCTACGGAATTTGCCGACGCGGTAGGTCCGTTCACATCCTTGCCTGAGCTTGGGGATACACCGTCTGCGACAGGTTTTCCTGCAAGTCTTCCGTCAGGCGTAGCTCCCGTACTTGCACCGAGCGGCACATTTGCCGATACGGGATACAAACCTGCCTGGAACATTCCGCCACGGGGATTTTTATATTTTTCAAGCGGTTTTGTATATGTATAAGCCACATCTCTTGCAAAGGAGTCAACATCATCAATATCGTTTCCGAATTTCGGCAGACTGTCAATCATTTCAAGCAAAGCATCATATTTTTCTTTTTTGCCCAAATCCACATTATATTTAGCTACCTCTTTATATACATCCTCAATGACCTTTTCATTTACTTCCTTGCCGGAACTTGCAAGTTGCTTAACAATTTCTGTTGTAAGTTTCTCTGCATCAATGTTATCAGATGTTCTGCCGTAGTTGTTATCAAGTGCTTCCTTAAACTCTGCAAGAGTCAGCTTTTTTTGCTCAAATACGAGTTTCTTGATTGCGTACAGCGAATCTGCCATATTAGCAATACCAAAGCCTTGCGGACCTGTGAAATTGTAAACCGCTCCGCCCTCCTGCACAGTTTTGCCTCTTTTGAAGCAGTCGTCTACCATAGATGACAAAAATGGGAGAGGACATCTTACAGAATGTGCGACATCAATTGAGTTATCGGCATTTACCAGCAGTTTTATCTGATAATTCATCTGCTTTTTATATGCATCATAGAACTCGTCAAAGGTCTTGAAGTCCGAAACATCACCTGTTTTAATGCCGACAAGTTCGCCCTTATCCATACCGTTATTAAATGTGAGTTCCAAAACTCTGCACATATTAAAGAATGCAGCGTCATGCCAACCGTCTGTTTTACCTGCTTTCTGCGGTTCAACACAGCCGATTATGTTATAGTCCCTTGCTTCCTCCATGGTTAAGCCACGGTTTAGAAGTGCAGGAATGATAATTTCGTCATTATAGTACGCAGGTAGTCCCACGCCTGTTCTGGTAAGCTCTGCCGCCTTTATCAAAAATTCCAACGGTGAGCCGTTCCAAACTCTTATCGAAAAGGACGGTTGCGGAAGAAGTACATGCATTGACGCGTAAATACACATAAATGACAGTTCATTTGTCGCATCAAGCCCGTCTATCGTCTGCCCACCGGCTATAAGATTCTGGAAAAGGCTGTATCCTGCAAAGCCCTCGGCAGATGCAGCATCTCTGACTTTGTTTAAATCATTCAGCTTAACCCAAACGCAGTCGATAAGCTCCTGTGCAAATTCGTTTGTAATATTCCCTCTGTCAATATCCTTCTTATAATATGGGTACATATATTGGTCAAAACGCCCCGGGGAAATTGAGTGTCCGCTTCCCTCCATTTGTATGAGCATCTGGACAAACCAGAAGGACTGACACGCCTCATAAAAGGTTTCTGCTCCCTTTTCGGGTACATTTTTGCAATTTTCAGATATTTTAAGAAGTTCTTTTTTTCTTGTTTCGTTTGTTTCCTTTTGAGCCATTTCGGACGCAAGTTTGCTATACCGTTTTGCATAGGTAATTGCGGTCTCCATACTCTCGATTGCGGCATTTAAAAATGATGTCTTTTTTGCATAATCTGCATCGGATACATCACATTTTTCAAGCTCCGCCTTTGCTTCTTGGATTATGCCGGAAAAGCCTTTTTCAATAACCTTATCGTAAAGCACCGTTATATGTCCAACACCGTTATAGAAGTAGTTGCCGGGTGTAAAAATACTGTGTGCCATAGCTATTTTGGTTTCATCAGCCATATATGATGAAGCCAAGTCGCTTGAAGTCTTACCTTTCCAATAAGGATATACCTTTCTTAAAGTATCTTTTGTTTCTTCCGATATGTAGAAAGGGTCCGCCTTTCTCGTTGCTACTGTGTCAAACTCCGATTCCAGCCACTCAAATGAATATTCCGGAAAAACCTGACAGCCTCTCGGTGCTATCGTCGCACTTCCTACTATAAGCTCCTCATCACGTATTGTAATAGGAATGTTCTCGCAGATATTCCTAAATGCTTTTGCCCGTCTTTCAACAATAGGAAGTCCCTCTGTCTGCTTATAAGACTCTGTCAAAAGCACCGCTCTGTCCGCCTCAATTACAGGCATTTTTTTGAATAAATTTTCCTTTAATCTGTCTATTCTGTCACTTTTCGGAATTCTTTCGAAATCTTGTATGCTCATTTCTTCACCCCTCAAATATTTTATCTACTGCGTCGTTAAAGTTATTAACAACATACTTACCCATTTTTTTAATTCTTGGCGTTGCACCCGCCATAATATAGGATTTTCCTATCAGTTCAAACATCTCTGCATCATTTTGACCATCGCCGATTGCGACTGCATCAGATTCCCTGATTTTTAGCACTTTCATCAGCTCCGATACCGCCATGCCTTTGTTTGTGCCCTTTTCAACATACTCGCACATATAATTGTCGCAATATACTCTGTCAAGACCTGGAAAATCTGTTTTCTTATCGTATAATGTGATTTTATATATCGGCTCATTTATCTCATCAATAGTGTCAATCCTCACAATATGCCCGGAATACTGTTCTTTTATCCCCCTTATAAACCGCTCCGAATCCGACCTGACAAAAGAATGGTATTTTCCGTGTGCGACAAAGTTTTTTTCTTCTTCAAAAAGCTTTAATTTTGCACGGTCTATCGGAAAATCAAAAATCGTTTTATCTTTATGTACCGCTAACGCACCGTCATTTGCTATCAAATAAGCCCTGCTTTCAAAATTTTTGAGTATTCTTTTAAGTTCGCTGTAATTTCTGCCCGACGCAACACAAAATGCCATATTGCTGTTTAGTATTTTTTCAATAGCCGAAATACTTAACCTGTGCAGCTCTTTCTCCTTTTTTAAGAGGAGCGTTCCGTCAAGGTCACTGACAATTAACTTCATAAAAAATCTCCCAAATCCACTTTTCAAAATGTATAATAACATAAAAAAAATCAAAAGTCAAGAGATTCTCACAAAAAAATAAAAAAACACAGAAAAACAAACATTTTACTATATGAGCATATGAGTTGTATCTCAATTTACACAATAATTTGTTCTGAATTTTGTTATAAATGTCAAGGTAAAAATCGGCAAGAATGTAGTAAAATATGAAATATAGATATGAAATTTCAGGGGGTTGCATATGAATATTTCAGAATTTGCAAAAATAGCAGGGGTTTCCAAATCAGCCGTAAGCAGATACTTTAACGACGGTTATTTAAGTGAAGATAAACGGCAAAAAATAGAAAAGGCAATTGCTGAGACTGACTATGCCCCAAGCATTTCCGCCCGTAATAAGACACGGATTACAAAGCAGGTTGGCGTTATTATTCCAAAGCTTTCGGGCGAAAGCAGTGCACGGGTTGCCGAAGGTATCGCAGAGATTTTAAATGCCGAGGGCTACCAGATTTTACTTGCAAATACTGCAAATGACCATAATAAAGAGATTCATTTTCTTGACCTTTTCAAGAAAAACCGTGTTGACGGCGTTATTCTACTTGCGACAGTTTTTACCGATTTGCACAGGCGAATGCTTTCAAAAATGCGTGTGCCTGTTATAATTGTCGGACAAAATATCAAGGGGTATAGCTGCGTTTGCCACGATGACGAGGGTGCAGCTTATGCACTGACTAAGCTGATGCTTGAAAGAGGTGCAAAAGCTCCTGCTTTTATCGGTGCAAATATGAATGATATTGCGGCAGGAAAAAACAGAAAAGCAGGATTTTTACGTGCCGTTAATGAATCAGGTCTTAGTGTAAACAGTAATTTCCTTGAAGTTGCAAAATTCAGCATAGATTCCGGCTATGAAAAAGCAGAACATCTGTTATCGCATAAAATCAAGCCGGACTGCATTTTTTGTGCAACTGACAGCATAGCGGCAGGTGCTATGCTCTATTGCCGTGAAAACGGCATAAAAATCCCGGACGACATTTTGATAGCTTCAATAGGCGATACGCGTATGGGACAACTTGCATATGCCCCGCTCACATCGGCACATTTCCACTATAAAACGGCAGGGATAAGTGCTGCAAATATGCTCCTTACGGAAATAAAAAGCAGTAATGAAATACCAAGAACTTTGCAGCTCGATTTTGAGATAATTGAACGCAAATCTACCCAAAAAACTGAAACTGTGTGAAACCAACCGAAAATTAGAAAATATTTCTACATTTAAACAATAGATTTATCTTCTTATAAATGTTACACTGTATGTAGATGTAAAATATACGGGTAAAATTCACGGGAACGCCTTGATATTTTATAAAAAAATTAAGGAGCTGATACTATGGATTACAAAAAATGTGCATCGGAAATTTTAGAAGCCATTGGCGGTAAGGAGAATTTAGCAAGTGCCGCTCATTGTGCAACTCGTCTTCGTCTGGTTATCGCAGATAACAGCAAGGCAAACAAACAGACGCTTGAAAACATCGACGGCGTTAAGGGTGTTTTTGAGGCATCCGGACAACTTCAAATTATCATAGGCACAGGCACGGTAAACAAGGTTTATGACGAGTTTATTGCCTTAGCCGGTATTGAGGCGGCATCAAAAGACGATGTAAAGGCTGCGGCTGCGGCTAAATCGCCTTGGTATAAACAGGCAATTAAAACCTTGGGTGACATATTCGTGCCAATTATCCCCGCAATCGTTGCAACAGGTCTTTTGTGCGGTCTTTTAGGAGGTCTGGGTAGAGCTTTCCCAAGTCTTGCAGACTCACAATTTTTCGGTCTTTTAGACATATTCTCAAATGCGGCTCTTACATTCCTGCCGATTCTTATTGCAGTCAGTGCTGCTAATATTTTCGGCGGTAACATTTATCTTGGTGCCGTTATCGGTATGATTATGATTCACCCGAGCCTTATAAATGCGTGGAATGTTGCTTCAAATGCAGAAACTTCAACGCTCTGGTCATGGTTTGGGATTTGGAATATACAAAATGTAGGTTATCAGGGACATGTGATTCCTGTCGTTATCGCAGTTTTGGTTATGAGCAAAATCGAAAAATTCCTTCACAAGAAAGTCCCTGAAACTTTCGATTTATTCGTAACACCTCTTTTATCTGTACTTATCGCAGGATTTTTGGCACTTACAATAATCGGTCCTGTATTCGCACAGCTTGAAACCTGGGTACTTACAGGTGCTAATAAGCTTATTGCTATACCATTCGGTATTGGTGCATTTTTAATGGGTGCTGCTTACGCTCCTACGGTTGTTGCAGGTGTTCACCATATGTATAACGCAATTGAACTTTCAATGTTGGCGGCTAACGGTCAGAATACATGGATGCCTATCGCAACCGCTGCAAATGTAGCACAAGGCGCGGCAGCTCTTGCAGTTGCATTTAAAACACGTCAGCAAAAAGTTAAATCACTCGCACTCCCTGCTTCACTTTCAGCATTTATGGGAATTACAGAGCCTGCAATATTCGGTGTAAACATCCGTTTTGTGAAGCCTTTGGTAGCCGGTATGATAGGCGGTGCATTCGGTGCGGCAGTTGCATCCATAATGAAAGTTTATGCAACGGCTAACGGCGTTACAGGTATTTTCGGATTCTTAATCACTACACAAAGCTTCTTTGGTTATCTTTTGACCTTTGTAGTTGCAACCGTTGTTGCATTTGCAATTTCCTACATTATGTATAAAGACCCCGAGGATGCAAAAAATGAAGTTGAAAGCTCACCTGTTGATTCAGGCAAAGCCTTGGAAGAAGGATTTATCCATTCTCCGCTAAAAGGTGCAGCTATTGCTATGGAGCAAGTTCCCGACGAAACCTTTGCTACAAATGTTTTGGGAATAGGCGTTGCAGTAGAACCATCAGAGGGCAAGGTTGTTGCTCCTGCCGACGGCGTTGTATCAACACTTTTTGACACACATCATGCAATCGGTCTTACCCTTGATGACGGAACGGAGCTTCTCATTCATATAGGAATAAACACAGTTGAATTAAAGGGTGAGGGTTATACCGCACATATTGCCGAGGGCGAACATTTTAAGGCAGGTCAGACTCTTATTACTTTTGATAAAGCCCTTATAGAAAGCAAGGGATACAAAACAGTAACTCCCGTCATCATCACAAATCCTGATGACTTTAAGAAGATTGAAAAGGCAGCAGATGGTGATGTTGATTTCCTTGACAAGCTGATTTTGGCTGAGAAATAAAAGGGGCAATTCTCTGTGAAAAATGATTTTAGACAAAAATTGCATTTAGAGCCTTATAAGGGCTGGTTAAATGACCCGAATGGTCTGTCATATTTTAACGGAAAATACCATGTGTATTTTCAGTTCTCCCCTGATAGCCCATACGGAAAAGGCGATAAATGCTGGGGGCATTTCGAAAGCCCTGACATGATAAACTGGACATTTTGCGGGACGGTACTCCGTCCCGATTGTCCTGAGGACAGGAGCGGCGTATATTCAGGCTGCGGACTTGTTTTTAATAACCTCCTTTATCTTTTCTATACGGGAAATGTAAAAAAAGAAGGGAATTATGACTATATAACATCGGGCCGTGAGGCAAATGTTATTTTAGTCACCACAAAAGACGGGCAGAATATGAGCAAAAAGCGTATTCTTTTAAGAAACTCCGATTATCCCGAAAACTGTTCCTGCCACGTGCGTGACCCGAAAGTCTGGGAAGAAAACGGAAAATTTTATATGGTTTTGGGTGCAAGAACTTTGGACGACAAGGGTTGTGTACTTTATTATTCTTCCGTTGATCTTGAAAATTGGAGCTTTGAAAAATCGGAAACCCGTGATAATTTTGGATTTATGTGGGAATGTCCCGATGTAATTGAGCTATCGGGCAAAAAGTTTTTGAGCGTCTCACCGCAAGGCATGGAGCATGGCGAATTTTCGCATCAGAATGTTTATAGCTCCGGCTATTTTAAGGGTGAAGACTTTATTGAATGGGACTACGGCTTTGATTTTTACGCACCGCAAACATTTACTGCACCCGACGGACGAAAAATTCTAATCGGCTGGATGGGAATCGGGGATATCCCGTACAGTAATCCGACGGCGGAATCAGGTTGGCAACACTGCCTAACAATTCCACGAGAGTTGGTTTTATCAAAAACAGGCGAAATATATCAAAAGCCCGTTTCGGAAATGCTGCTACTGAGACGTGAAAAACGAAAAATTGACGAAAAAGCAACAGTTTCAGCGGAGCTTCCTTTTGAGCTTTGCGGAGATGTTTCAGAGAATTTTTCGATAACTTCCGACAGTTTTTCGCTTAAATACGGAAACAGCGTTTTTACTCTTGAATTCAGCAATATGGAAGTCAGCGGAGGAAGAACGGCAAGGCGTGTAAGAATTGATAATCTTAAAAATATCCGCATTTTTGCCGACACCTCCTCGCTTGAAATCTACTTAAATGACGGTGAGCGGGTTTTAAGCACCAGATTTTATCCGCAAGATACCGAAATTACCCTTAATATATGCGGATTTTCGGGTGAGCTTTACCGTCTTGACGGAATAAATGTAGTGAGAGGAAAAGAAAATGAATGATATTCTTGTCACAATCGGCGAGGCTTTAATAGATTTTATACCCGACAAAAGCGGTTGTTCCTTTGATGATGTTACGGCGTTTTTGCCAAAGGTGGGCGGTGCACCCGCAAATGTTTGTGCCGCTTACGCAAGACTCGGAGGCCGTGCAAAAATGCTGACGCAGCTCGGAGATGACCCTTTTGGGCATAAGATTCTTTCGGAGCTTACAAAATTAAGCATTGATACAAGCTGCATAAGTCTTACCGACACCGCAAGTACCGCTTTGGCTTTTGTGAGTCTTGACGGCGCCGGAAACAGAACATTTTCCTTTTACAGAAAGCCGTCTGCCGATATGCTGTATAAGGCGGAAAATGTGCGTGAAGAGTATTTTGAAAATGCTTATGCACTGCATTTTTGCAGCGTGGATTTGGGCGACTTCCCTATGCGTGACGCACACCGTGCCGCAATAACAGCAGCACGGAAAAAAGGTGCAATAATCAGTTTTGACCCTAATTTGCGGTTTCCGTTATGGAAAAGCCGTGAGCTTTTAAGGCAGACTGTAAAACAGTTTATTCCGCTTTCCGATATAGTAAAAATTTCGGACGAGGAACTCTCTTTCATTACAGGTACAGGCGATATTAAAACTGCTCTGCCAAGCCTTTTTGAAAATAATGTCAAGCTCGTCATTTACACCTGCGGAAGCGGAGGAGCTTATGCTTTTACAAAAAACGAATATGCTTTTGCACCTGCCCAAAAGGTTAAACCTGTTGATACAACAGGTGCAGGTGACGGGTTTATCGGTTCATTTTTATGGAAAATGAAGGATATGGGTATAACTCTTGATATGTTAGAGCATCTTACGAGCGAAAAGCTTTTAGCCTGTCTTGAATTTGCAAACAAATTCTGTGCCATAAGCGTTCAAAAAAACGGTGCGATAAGCTCATATCCAAAATTGGAAGAAATTAAATAAAAATTATATAAAGAAAGAGGAGAAATACTATGAAAACATTCAGCTACACAATCAAGGACGAAATCGGAATCCATGCAAGACCGGCAGGTAATCTTGCAAAACTTGCAAAGAGCTTTGAAGGCACAAAGGTTACTATCGAAAAGGGTGGAAAAAGCGTTGATGCAACAAAACTTATGATGCTTATGGGACTTGGCGTAAAATTTGGTGATACAGTAAACTTTACGGTTGAAGGTCCTGATGAAGACGCTTGTAGCGATGCAATTTTGGACTTTATGACAAATAATCTATAATTCGGAGGAAACGCTATGAATAAGTTTCACGGAACGGGCGTTTACGGTGCAGTTGCAATAGGAAATGTGTCGCTTTTTAAACGGCAGGACACTACCGTCAGACGCACAAAAATCGAGAATATCGACGCCGAGCTTAAACGCGTTGCCGCGGCAGAAGAAAAGGCAATCGCACAGCTTTCGGAAATTTACGAAAAAGCCTTGGCAGAGGTCGGCGAAACTCATGCTCAGATTTTTGAAATCCATATGATGATGATTGAGGACGACGACTACAACGAGTCAATCCAGAACATCATAAAAACCCAGTCGGTAAATGCCGAATATGCCGTAGCAGAAACATCAGACATTTTTTCCGAGATGTTTGCAGGAATGGACGACGCATATATGCAGGCACGTGCTACCGATGTAAAGGATATTTCAAACCGTATTATCGCCTGTCTTTTGGATAATGATGAAACGGAAAAATCAACATCCGAAAAAATGGTAATATGTGCTGACGATTTAGCACCGAGCGAAACGGTTTCTCTTGATAAGGACAAGGTTTTGGCATTTGTTACCGCTTTTGGTTCTTCTAATTCACACACGGCAATTCTTGCCCGGAATATGAATATTCCTGCCATTATTGGTGCAGGTGAAGAATTTTTAAGGTCGATTTCGGACGGTGATAAAATCATAGTTGACGGGCATACGGGCGATATTTTTGTGGACCCCGATAATGAAACTGTCGAAAAATATCTTAAAAAGCAATCTGACGATAATCGCAAAAAAAAGCTCCTGCAAGAGCTTAAAGGCAAGGAAAATGTGACTCTTGACGGAACTAAGATAAATATTTACGCAAACATAGGCGGCGTTGACGGCGTCGGTGCTGTACTTCAAAACGACGCAGGAGGAATCGGACTATTCCGCAGCGAATTTTTATACCTTGAAAGTGAGGACTTCCCCACAGAAGAGGCACAGTTTACCGCATACAAAAAGGTTTTGGAAGGCATGGCAGGTAAAAAGGTAATTATCAGAACTTTGGATATCGGTGCGGATAAGCAGGTAGATTATTTTAACCTTGACAAAGAGGAAAATCCGGCTCTTGGTTACCGTGCAATCAGAATTTGCTTGACACGCCCTGAAATCTTCAAAACGCAGCTTCGGGCACTTTTAAGAGCATCGGTTTTTGGAAACTTAGGCATTATGTTCCCGATGATAACAAGCGTAAAAGAACTGCAAGACATCAAAGCCGTTTTAGAGGAAGTTAAAAAAGAGCTTAAAGATGACGGTTTGGAATATTCCGAAAATATCGAAATCGGCATAATGATTGAAACTCCTGCCGCAGCAATTATAAGCGACAAACTTGCTCCTATGGTTGACTTTTTCAGCGTAGGAACAAACGATTTGACGCAATACACCTTGGCTTGTGACAGGCAGAATGCGAAATTAGAGCCGTTTATAGACACTCACCACGAGGCAATTTTAAGACTCATTGAGATGTCAGCCGAAAATGCACATAAAGCAGGTGCTTGGATTGGCATTTGCGGCGAACTCGCAGCCGACACCTCCCTTACAGAAACATTTTTAAGAATGGGAATTGACGAGCTTTCCGTTTCCGCCCCCTTTGTTTTACCTCTTAGGGACGCCGTACGGAAAATAGATTTAAGAAAGTAAAAATATCCGCCTATAAGGCGGATATTTTTTTACTTATTTGAGTTATTCTTTGTATAATTTAGAAGTCCTCCGGCTAAAAGCATTTCTCTTTGTCTTTCTGACAAATCTATACTTACTTCAAAATCAAAATTCTTTGTTTTGTCTATAACAGTTAATGTGTCGGCATTTTTTATCCCGTCTGTTACGCCCTTTATTTCAAGTACATCTCCCCCGTCAATTCTGTCATAATCCGCCTCATTTTTGAATGTTGCGGGAATTATACCTGCATTTATGAGGTTTGCCATATGTATTCTTGCGAAGGATTTTGTCAGCACCATTTTAACTCCCAGATACAAAGGTGCAAGTGCCGCATGTTCTCTTGACGAGCCTTGTCCGTAGTTTGAGCCTCCCACAATTATGGATTTTCCCATCTCTTTTGCACGGCTTGGGAAGCTTTCGTCGCAAACCGCAAAGCAGTACTCCGAAATCTTCGGAATATTTGAACGCAAAGGCAAAATTTTTGCTCCCGCAGGCATAATATGGTCGGTTGTAATATTATCGCCGACTTTAAGGCTTACTCCTGCCGTAATTTCCGATTCCATAGGCTTAGATACGGGGAACGGTTTTATGTTTGGACCTCTCAAAATCTCGACTGTATCCATTTTGTCCTCTTCTATCGGAGCAACTACCATATTGTCATTTACCAAAAACTTTTCCGGAAGTACAAAGTCGGGCATATCACCCATTTCGCAAGGATTGGTAAGATAGCCGTTAATTGCGGAAATTGCCGCAGTTTCAGGCGATACAAGATAAATTTTCGCATCCTTTGTGCCTGAACGCCCCTCAAAGTTACGGTTAAATGTTCTTAGAGATATTCCCGCAGAATTTGGCGATTGCCCCATACCGATACATGGTCCACACGCACTTTCCAAAATTCTTGCACCTGCTGAAATCATAGTTGCCAAAGCACCGTTTTGTGCCAACATATTAAGCACCTGCTTTGAGCCCGGGGCTATGGCAAGAGAAACATCGGGATTTACCGTCTTGCCCTCCAAAATATGTGCGACTTTCAGCATATCCAAAAGCGACGAATTTGTGCATGAGCCGATTAACACCTGGTCAATCTTCATTTTACCGATTTCGTCAACCGATTTTACATTATCGGGTGAATGCGGACACGCTGCAAGTGGTACAAGCTCCGAAAGATTTATATTTACTTCCTCATCATAAACGGCGTCGCTGTCGGCAGAAAGCGGAACATAATCCTCTTCCCTCTGCTGTGCCTTTAAAAATTCACGGGTTATTTCATCAGACGGGAAAATGGAAGTTGTTGCACCAAGTTCCGCTCCCATATTTGTTATAGTAGCTCTTTCGGGAACGGACAGCGTTTTTACGCCCTCGCCCGTATATTCCATAACTTTTCCCACTCCGCCTTTAACCGAAAGGCGTTTTAATACCTCTAAAATAATATCCTTTGCCGATACCCAAGGCGAAAGTTTGCCCGTCAAATTGATTTTTACAACCTTAGGACAGGTTATATAGTATGTTCCGCCGCCCATAGCTACGGCAACATCCATCCCACCTGCACCTATGGCAATCATGCCTATTCCTCCGCCTGTCGGAGTATGGCTGTCCGAGCCGATAAGGGTTTTACCGGGTTTTCCGAACCGCTCCAAATGCACCTGATGACATATGCCGTTACCGGGGCGTGAAAAATAAACGCCGTGCTTTTTACATATACTGCCTATAAATCTGTGGTCATCAGCATTTTCAAATCCCGACTGCAAAGTGTTATGGTCTATGTATGCGACACTCTTTTCCGTTTTAACTCTCGGCACTCCCATAGCCTCAAATTCAAGGTAAGCCATAGTACCTGTTGCGTCCTGTGTGAGCGTCTGGTCAATTTTTATACCGATTTCGCTCCCTTTTATCATCTCTCCTTCTACCAAATGCTTGGAGAGTATTTTTTCTGTTAATGTAAGTCCCATAAATTTATTCCTCCATAGCTATGTATTTTACCGCATTTATGCCCTTTTGTCAATACAGATGTATTGTAACATTTTTTCATTTTTTACATATTGTATAGGGATTGGAGTTGGTATTTTTGGATATCTATTGTGCGGGTTTTGTCATAATTTTAGTTACTATATTCTTTGCCATTCTCATATACGCAATAAGACACAAAAGCTACTCTTTTAAGACAATTTGGACGGAAAATGACAGGAATATCGAGGCAAAGCTTCGCATTTTTATGCGGAAAAATCCACGCTCGGAAATAGTTGTAATAAACAATTCCCCGTCTTCCGAAACGGGAAAAATTCTAAAAAAAATGCAGTACGATTTTCCCGAAATACATATAGTTTCATACTAAAAAAGCCGATAAAATCGGCTTTTTTTAGATAACATATTTATTGCTGTATTCATTATAGAGTTCGAAGAATCCGTTTCGTCCCTCATTTTTGACTTCATTTAAATATTGATGTCTGTCAAGTGCGTTATGCTTTTGTTCAAGTATGCTTACTGCAATATTTGAGCAGTGGTCTGCAACCCTTTCGCAGTTAGTTATAAGATCTGACAGAACAAATCCAAACTCTATTGTGCATAATCCGTCGCTCAGACGGTTTATGTGATTATCCTTTATGATCCGTTTTAGGTTATCTATTGTCTGTTCAAGAGGCTCAACCCGTTTTGCAAGTTCACGGTCATCATTTTCAAGTGAGCGTATAGTGATATTTAAAATTTCGTGAACGGCGTCAAACATAACTGTTATTTCCCTCTCCGCATCCTTTGAGAACTCTATATTCTTTTCCGCAATTTCCCTCGAAGTAGATACAATATTTACTGCATGGTCGGACATTCGCTCCAAATCGCCCACTACATGCAAAAGATGAGTAACGGTTTTACTGTCTTTTTCCGACAATTTTCCAAGTGCAAGGTGAACCAGATATGTACTTAGCTTATCCTCATAGGTGTCTACAATTTTTTCGTTCTCTTCGATTTCGGCAGCACCCTTTTCGTCATATTCATAAATCATACCCATCGACATGAAAACCATAGTCTTGGTGATTTCTGCCATTCTGCCCACAAGCTCATTACATTTTTCAACTGCATATCCGGGCATGAGCAAAAATCTGTCGTCCAGAGTATCGAAAATATCGGTTTCCCGCTTTTCACCCTTTCTTTTAACGGTATTTTTGGATAGTTTTTCGATTTTATCGCAAAACGGCATAAGAATTACCGTTGCCAAGAGGTTAAAAACTGTATGAATTACCGCAATATAGACCGCTCCCACCGTTTGCGTCATAATAGGAAATTTGAAAATTGCATTTGCAATATAGAAAATACCCGCAATAATTACCACACTTATGAGTTTGATATGTATACAAGCCGCAGCAACCCTCTTTGCGTTAGTATCTCCCTTTATTGCCGACAGTGCCGGAGTGATTGCCGCACCGATATTCGCACCCAGAACAATCGGAAGAGCTGTTCCAAAGCTTATAGCTCCCGTTATGGAAAGTGCCTGCAAAACTCCGACTGACGCTGATGACGACTGTATCACCGCAGTAAGAACTACTCCTGCTAAAATACCCATTACGGGGTTTGAAAACATTACCAGAAGTTTGGCAAAAACAGGGCTGTCTTTAAGTCCCGACATAGAGTCTGACATTGTTTCCATACCAAACATAAGGACGCTGAATCCCAAAAGGATTGTTCCTATATCCCTCTGTTTATCCCGTTTTGCAGTAAAACTAAGAATGATACCTATCATTGCAAGTACAGGCGTAAAGGAAGAAGGCTTTAAAAGCCTCAGGAAAAAGCTTTCGCCGTTTATACCCGACAAACTCAAAATCCACGCCGTAACGGTTGTTCCTAAGTTTGCACCCATTATTATACTTATCGTCTGTGACAGCTTCATAATGCCTGAATTTACAAAGCCCACAAGCATGACGGTTGTCGCACCCGAGCTTTGTATAATAGCAGTAACTGCCGCTCCCAAAAGGAAGCCTTTTAGCTTATTTGATGTGAGCTTTTCCAAAATGATTTCAAGTTTACTTCCGGAAAGTTTTTTCAGTCCGTCACCCATTACATCCATTCCGTAAAGGAATAGTGCAAGACCTCCGAATAGTGTCAATACAGAAAAGAAATCCATAAAATCCTCCCGACTCGCTATATCTCCATGATTACAGGTATAATCATGGGCGTTCTGTTCGTTTCCTCGTAAATGTACTTATATATACTGTTTTTTATTGATGTTTTTATAGTCGCCCAATCATTTATATTAGCCCTCTTACAAGCTTCTATGCGTCCCTTGGCAATATCTTTTATCCTTTGCATAAGGTCCTCGGATTCACGCACATACACAAATCCCCTTGATACTACATCAGGACCTGATACGATTTCGCCTGTATCTTTTGAGATTGTTACAACCGCTATAATAAGCCCGTCCTGTGCCAAAAGCTTTCTGTCACGCAAGACAATATTTCCGACATCGCCTACTCCAAGCCCGTCAACTAAAATTCTACCGGCAGGGACAGTTCCTGTGACCTTTGCAGAAGTCTGGTCAAGCTCCAAAACACTGCCGTTTTGCAAAACAAAGGTCTTTTTTATGCCCATTTTCTCGGCAATTTCAGCATGCAGCATAAGGTGACGCCTCTCGCCGTGAACAGGAATGAAATATTTTGCCTTGGTAAGAGCAAGTATCATTTTCAGCTCCTCCTGACAGGCATGACCTGAAACATGAACATCAGAAAGTGCTTTATATATTACCTCCGCCCCTATTTTAAAGAGCTCATTTATGACATTCGACACACTTTTTTCGTTACCCGGTATGGGTGTTGCGGAAATTATAATTAAGTCGTCCTTGGTAACTTCAACTTTTCTGTGGTCGGAAAATGCCATACGCGAAAGTGCACTCATAGGTTCGCCCTGACTGCCTGTTGTTATGATTACAAGCTTATGCGGCGGATATTTTGATATTGCATCAAGCGGAATTAAAACGCCGTCAGGCACTTTAAGATACCCCAAAAGCAAGGAAATTTCTATTATGTTTTCCATACTTCTGCCGGATACCGCAACCTTTCTGCCGTTTTCTGCGGCAGCGTCTATTATCTGCTGTACCCTATGCACATTCGATGCAAATGTCGCAACAATAATCCGTTTTTTGCAGCCTTTAAAAATGCCGTTAAATTTGTCGCCTACCATTCTTTCGCTCATGGCGTAGCCTGGGCGTTCTACATTTGTACTGTCTGACATAAGTGCCAAAACGCCTTGTTTGCCAAGTTCGCCAAGCCTTGCAAGGTCAATCATCTCGCCAACAATCGGCGTTGTATCAATTTTGAAATCGCCCATATGGATTACTATGCCCACAGGCGTTGTTATTGCAAGTGCGACTGAATCGGCGATAGAGTGATTTGTCCTTATAAATTCTACCGAAAAAACATTGTTAATTTTAACAACATTCCCCGCTTTTACCTTGCATAGCTTTACCTTTGAAAGAAGGGTATGCTCCTTTAACTTATGCTCCACAAGTCCTATTGTGAGCTGCGTTCCGTAAACAGGAACATTTATCTGTTTCAAAAAATAGGGAAGCCCTCCTATATGGTCCTCATGACCATGCGTCAGGAAAATGCCTTTTAGCTTTGCCCTGTTTTTCTCAACATACGAAATGTCGTTGATGACTAAATCCACACCGGGCATATCGTCATCAGGAAAAGACATTCCGCAATCTACCATTATCATCTCGTTTCCGTACTCGAGAATGGTCATATTTTTACCAATCTCATCGAGACCTCCTAACGGTATAATTTTGAGTTTATTCTTTTTTGCCACCTTTTTACCTCCGTAAATTATTTCCGTACACTCATATATAGTTTATTATACCACCTTTTCCTTTAATTAGTCAATCTTTTTTAGCAAAAAGAAAAAACCGCTTATTATAAACGGTTTTGACTTATCTTAAATGACAGTGTCATCAGAGAATCTGTAAGATGCACATTTTCCACAAAAACCTCATTCTTGCTTTTAAGCTCGGTATACGAAAAATTCCAAAATCCCCTTACTCCGCTATCCATGAGCATTTCTGCAACCTCTTCCGTTGCATCTTTTGGAAGGGTAAGTATTGCGATATCTATTTTATTCTCCGAAATAAAATCTTTTATTTTAGAAATGTCAGAAATTTCTATGTTCCCTACCTTTTTGCCTATTTTCTCCTTATCATTGTCAAAAATCCCCAAAAGCTTAAAGCCACGCTTTTTAAGTCCTCCGTAGTTTGCTATTGCATGACCTAAGTTTCCGGCACCGACTATTACCAATCTATAACCATTTGTGATGCCCAAAAGTTTTTTAAGCTCTGCTAAAAGGTACTGCACATTATATCCGTAGCCCTGCTGTCCAAAGCCTCCGAAATAGTTGAAATCCTGCCTTATCTGACTTGCAGTAACACCCATTTTTTTGCTGAGTGCCGTTGATGAAATCCGCGTTTTCCCATCCTTATCAAGCTCGTCTAAGTATCTATAATATCTTGAAAGCCGTCTTATTACAACTTCCGGCACCTTTTTATCCTTTAAATCCACAATTACAAAACCTCCGCTTATACTTACGGTAGAATAATATCAACCAAAACTTACTTTTTGCACAAAAGCTTTATATAAAATCTCGTATACATTGTAAGTGAAAGCAATAATATGAATCCGCAAAGCACAATCAACGCGTTCACTGCCGTAATCGGCAAATCCGGAAAAAGAATCATTGAAATCATTGATGCATACAGAACAAATGTACTAAGCTTTCCGTACCACTTTGCACTGTTTACAGAATCGGTATTCCGCATTGTTATATATCCCAAAAGTGCCATAACAAACTCTTTTGCTACAAAAAGTGCAAAAATCCAGAGCATATCGGGATATTTATTTGAAAGGCATATAAAAAGTGTGCCTTGCGTCAGCTTGTCGGCAATCGGGTCAAGAATTTTTCCGAAATCGGACACCATATTGCACTTTCTGGCAATTATTCCGTCTGCAACATCGGTAGCTCCCGAAAGAATTATCATAAGAGCTGCACCGTGATAATTTTTTTGTGCTATGTAGAGCCACACGATAAAAGGAATCATCAGAATCCTTAAAAGGCTCAAAAGATTGGGAATAGTCAGAATATTATTTTTTGTAAAAAGTCTCTTCATACTTTCTCCTCATGCAATTTGAAACATTACCTACTTATTATATACCATTTTTTAGCATTTTTCAAGCCATTATTTTTCATTTAAAAACCTTTTTATCTCCGCGAGCCTTCTTTCTGCTTCCCGTCTTCCCTCGCGGTAAACGCGTTCCAATTCGACAGGATTTTTTTCAGTGCGTGAAACTCTAAGTGATTGCTGCGGCCGTATTACGATTGATTCTCCCGATTTCTCACGCTCTTTTATTTCATTAAGCTGTCTTTCATACAGTTCATGGCGAACATTCATAGCCGAAATAATTGCAGGATATTTATTAAGCATAAGCTTTATCACAGGCATTGCCCTGCTACGCCTTTTTCGGTAGTTTTCCGGTTGTGTCAGGATTATAACATTTCTGTTATAGCCCAAATCCTCCATATGCCTATACGGCACAGGGTCGGAAATGCCTCCGTCTAAAAGGCGGTATCCGTCAACCTCAACTATTCTTGCCAAGACAGGCATTGAAGCAGACGCTCTCATCCACAAAACATCACGCTCATCACCCTCGGTGCAGTTATGATACACGGTTTTACCCGTATAGACATCTGTCGCACCAACATAAAAGGGCATAGGATTTTCACGGAAAGCCTTGCGGTCAAATATATCAAGGCTATCCGGTATTTCCCTATAACAAAAATCCGCTCCGTATAAATCGCCTGTTTTAATAAGCGACCTGATACTGCAATATTTTGGATCTTTTGAGTACTTTTTATTATAGCGTAACGCCCGTCCTATCTGCCCTGATTTATAGTTACAGCTAAATGTCGCACCTGCCGACACTCCTGCACACGCATCAAATTTTATTCCGTTTTCCATAAAAATGTCCAGCACTCCGCAGGTAAACATACCACGCATTGCACCGCCCTCCATGATAAGAGCGGTTTTAAATTCTTTTTCCATATTTTTTCTCCGTTTCAAAGTTCATTATAACACATATGTCCCGTTATAACAAGAAAATCTTTAAATACTTTTATACTTTTATTGATTATTTTTAAAAAATGTGCTAAAATTATGCAAACAAATGTTAAAGGTAGGTATATCTGTGGAAGTATATGGAGTTAAACCTAAAATTTTTACAAAAGAGTGGTGGCCTTATTATTGGGATTATTATAAATTTCATACCATCGCGGTTATTTTTGTGTTAATAATAATTATTTCAACTGTAAATGAGTGTAAAAATCAAACAAACTATGACCTTACGCTTGACGTTATTACAGAAAACTACATATCGCAAGATACCATGGACGCACTTTTAAATACCGTCTGTGAGAATGTTGAGGATGTTACGGGAAACGAAAAGGTTGAGGCATACATAAACTATATCGATATGAATGAGAACGGCGATCCTCAGTATTTACAGGCTATGCACACAAAAATGACCTTTGAAGCATCATATACCGACGCTTTTGTGTTTTTAATGTCAAAAAAATATGCAGACTATATGAGTGAGAACGAAATTTTTGAACCCACTTCAAAATGGACCGACAAGGAATCATATAACGGGTATGTTATAGATTTAACGAATTGCCAAACCCTGCAAAATATAGGCATTGATACAAGCGATTTATATTTAGGCATAATAAGTATACGCGAATCTGACAAAAAATCTAAAACGGAAGAAAACCTTTATAAGCAGAAAAACGGCATAAAGTTCGCGAAATTTTTGTTAAATGAGGAGTGAAAAAGTGACGGCGGAAAATGAGCTTTTTATAAAATACAAAAAAACACATGACAAAAAAATCAGAGACGAAATTTTGAGCCGTTACACTTATGTCGCAAAAATCCTTGCCTATAAATCGGCTCAGTACGGTGCTGAATTTGACGATTTGTATCAGGTTGCATGTGTGGGTATTATTCTTGCAATTGAGCGGTTTGACCCATACAGAAATGTGCAGTTTGTGACATTTTTATCGCAGACAGTGATGGGTGAAATCCGTCATTTTTTGCGTGACAAGGTGCATCCTATTAGGCTGCCCCGAAAGCTCTATGACGCACTGTCAAAAGCAGAAATGGAAAAGATGCGTTCAGGGAATTTAACCATTTCCGAGCTTTCCGAAAAATTAGGAATACCCGAAGAAACGCTTAATGAGGCATATTCGGCGGGAGATATAAATTTTGTGAAATCGCTTGAAGCGGAAGCCTTTTCCGATACGGCACTTTCCAGCTTTTTAGGTTATGACGACGACGGGTTTGCTTTGATAGAAAACCGCGACCTTTTGAATTATTGCATATCCAAGATGACCGAGCGTGAAAAAGCTGTTTTAACCTTACGCTTTTTTGACGGCAAAACGCAGAAGGAAACGGCAAATGCTTTGGGTATTTCGCAAATGTCGGTGTCCCGAATTGAGAAAAAAATCGCCGAAAAGATTAAAAAAGATTTTTTAAACGCTTGACTTTTAAGTAGCTACGCGATATAATGTGACAAAACTGCATACTAAGAGGGGGAGCTTGTGGACAGGCTGAGAGGGAGTTTAAAACTCCGACCCGATAACCTGATATGGATAATGCCATCGTAGGTAATCTTGACCTTTTTGCATATCCTTTGGGTATGCTTTTTTAATTTATACTAAGGAGTTGTTTTTATGAAAAAAACAAGAATTTTAGCAGAAATTGCGATAACCGTTGCACTGTCCTGTGTGCTTTATTTTGTGCGGCTTTGGACAATGCCGCAGGGCGGATGTGTGTCGCTTGAAATGGTGCCGATTTTATTTTTGGCATACAGGCGTGGTGCAAAAGAAGCTATTACGGCAGGTGCTATTTACGGGCTTGTTTCCATCATCTTTGAAGGTGCTATTTATCATCCGTTATCAATCTTTTTGGACTATCTTTTCGCTTTCGGTGTACTCGGTATTGCAGGATTTTTCAAAACCAATGTTTTAGACATAGTAACAGGCTCATTTCTTGCCGTTTTGGGCAGATTTTTCTTTTCGCTTATGTCGGGAGTGTTCCTTTTTGCAAGTTATGCACCCGAGGGACAAAACCCGTGGATTTATTCGCTCGTCTATAACGGAAGCTATATGCTCCCCGAACTTGCGATTTCAATCGCCGTTTTGGTAATACTTTACCTGTCCTCACCGAAACTGTTTGAAGCGTAAAAAATGCAGCTCTTAAAAGCTGCATTTTTAATATTTACATAATTGTTCCGCCGCCGATTACGGTGTCGCCGTCATAGATGACCGCCGCCTGACCTTTGGCTATCGCCCTTTGAGGCGTTTCAAACTCGATATGGACGCTATCCTCGCCCGTAACTGTGATTTTTGCCGGTTCTTCCGTTTGATTATAGCGGATTTTTACCTTTGCCGAAAAGCTTTCGGGCGGGGTATCGAAGGCAATCCAATTTACATCATTTACATCAAGCTCTTTTGAGAAAAGCTCACAGTTTTTGCAAAGGACAACCTCATTTTTTTCAATATCCTTTTTTAAGACGTACATAGGCTCCGGAAGGCTTAATCCCAAGCCCTTTCTCTGTCCTATTGTATATCGTATAATTCCTTTATGTGTTCCTAAAATATTGCCGTTCTTATCAACAAAGTTTCCGTTTTCATAGCTTTTTTTGCGGTAGTTTTCAATAAATTTTGCATAGTCACCGTCCGGGACAAAGCAGATATCCTGACTATCGTGCTTTTTTGCGTTGACAAACCCGTTTTCCTCCGCGATTTTGCGTGTTTCCTCTTTTTTTAGATTCCCGAGAGGAAAAAGAGTATGTGAAAGTTGTTCCTGCGTCATCCGGTAAAGCACATAGCTCTGGTCTTTACTTAAATCTTTCGCTTTTTTAAGCAGAAATCTTCCGTTTTCCTCTTCAATCCTCGCATAGTGTCCCGTTACAACATAGTCAAACCCAAGCTCTTTCATTCTTTGAAACAGCTTTTCAAATTTCAGGTACCTGTTACAGTCTATGCACGGATTTGGCGTAGCACCCGTTTCATAGGAATTTACAAATTTTTCTATTACCTTTTTCTCAAATTCATCGGTGAAATTGAATACATAATGCGGCATTTCAAGTCTTTTTGCAACACTTTTTGCATCCTCAACATCATCTAAGGAGCAACAGCTTTTTTCGGGATTTATCCCGATTTCTTCATTTGTAAAAAGACGCATTGTCGCACCTATGCACTCATATCCGTCCTTTTTCATAAGGTATGCCGCAACAGAAGAATCAACTCCGCCACTCATTGCTATAATTGCTTTTTTCATACTACTTTAAATCCATCTTAAACATACGAAACAATAGCTTCACAAGTTCCTGTAACCGTTGCCACGCCGTTTTGTGCGGGAATAAATATGCTATCGCCCTTTTTAATATCAAGCTCACTATCCCCTACTTTTAGCTTGGCTTCTCCCGAAAGCACAATTACAGAGCGGAAGCAGTTTTTATTTAGTTTTATATCGCACGTGCCGTGGCAGTCAAATTTTTCTACCGTGAAATACTTGCATTTTGCAAGTATTTTTTCATTTTCCGTTTCATACGGCTTTGCCGGTGCAAGAGTTGTTACTTCAAGTGCCTTTTCGATATGTAATTCCCTTGCATTTCCGTTTTTGTCACGGCGGTCATAATCGTAAACACGGTATGTTTTATTTGAGTTTTGCTGAACTTCGCAGATAAATGCACCTTTTCCGATTGCGTGAATTGTGCCTGATTCTATGAAGAATACATCACCTTTTTTTATTTCCACTTTATTTAAAACTTCCAAAAGGGTATTATTCTCAATACGCTCTTTAAATTCTTCCTTAGATATGGTTTTTGAGAAGCCGTAATACAAAAATGCGTCCTTTTCACAGTCAACAACATACCACATTTCCGTTTTTCCGTATTCGCCCTCATATTTTAATGCATAGTCATCTGACGGGTGAACCTGAACAGAAAGATTGTCCGCCGCATCAATAAGTTTTATTAAAATAGGGAAAAATTCAAACTTTTCCGCATTTTCCCCGATACAGCCTTTCCCGTTTCTTTCTATATACTGCGAAAAGGAGAGAGAATCAAATTTCCCTCCCGATATAACGCTTTCTCCGTCCTTATGTGCCGAAAGCTCCCAGCTCTCAGCTACTTTTTCAAGATTCCCGCCCTTTCCAAACTCCGTTTTGAGCCTTGTTCCGCCCCAAATATAGTCCTTGCAGGTGGGCAAAAGTTTTACAGGTGATAAGTTCATAATACCACTCCCAAAAATTATTCTTCATCAATTTTTGCACAAACCGTCTTTGATGTTACGCCCGAAAGTTTGCCGATTTTGCCCGACAATGCGTTTATTACGTCGCCGGGTGCGTCAATCGCAATGCTTATTATCGAAACATCACGCTTTTTATACGGAATTCCCATTCTGCCGATTATAAAGTCGGCATATTCGTGCAAAATTGCATTAAGATTGCTTATTTCATCAAAGTTTTCTACCACTATTCCTATTAAAGCAACTTTATTTTCCATTTTAGTATAACTCCTTTTTACATGTTCTCAACTGTTTCTATTCCCAGTAAGTAAAGTGCCGATTTTATTACCGCGCAGACTGCTTTTACTATCATAAGTCTTGCATTTTTCACATTTTCCGGTATGCCCTCCTTTAAAATCGGGCAGGAAACATAAAACTTATTGAACTGCCTTGCAAGATTTGTAACATATCTGTTTACATAAAACGGCTCATTCTTTTCGGCAGAAAGCAAAACTGCATCATAAAATCCCGAAAGCATTGTAACCAGTGCATATTCATCAGGAGATGTAACAGCGGAAAAATCGGCATTTTCGTCAATTTCTCCTGCTCGGCGTAAAATACTCCTGCCTCTTGCATAGCTATACTGCACATACGGTGCTGATTCGCCGTCAAAATCAAGCATACTGTCCCAACTGAAAATAATGTCTTTTTCACGCGAATTTTTGAGGAAAGTATAGAGTACCGCACCGATACCGACTTTTTTAGAAACCTCGTCTTTATTCTCCATATCGGGCGTATTCTTTTCGATTATTTCCCGCGTTTTGCTTACCGCCTCATTTAAAACATCTTCCAAAAATACCACATCACCGTGACGGGTTGACAGCTTTTTATCAGGGAATTTAACTAACCCGAAATTTACATGCTCACAACCTTTTGCCCAATCCCAACCTGCCTTTTCCATAACTGCAAAAATCTGTTGGAAATGAAGTGCCTGTGCCGTTCCTACAACATATATATTTTTATAAAAATCGTATGTTCTATGACGGTAAAGTGCCGCCGCAATATCACGGGTTGCATATATCGTCGCACCGTCCGACTTCAAAATTATGCATGGCGGTATATTAAGCTCGGATAAATCTACAACTTTTGCTCCGTCGCTTTCGGTTAAAAGCCCTTTATCCTGCAAAATTTCAACAACTTCGGGCATTTTGTCCGAATAAAAGCTCTCGCCGTTATAGGAATCAAAATTGACGCCAAGCATATCATAAACACGCTCAAATTCCTTTAAGCTGAGGTCACGGAATTTTTGCCACAGTGCCGTTTCTTCCTCCGCTCCGTCCTCCAAGCGTTTAAAATGCTCCCTTGCCGTAACTTCAAGCTCAGGATTCTTTTCCGCTTCTTCATGGAATTTTACATATATCCGCAAAAGTTCGCCGATTGCGTCCTTTTGGATAGCCTCGTCGTCACCCCAAAGCTTATATGCACATATCAGTTTTCCGAACTGCGTTCCCCAATCGCCAAGGTGGTTTAGTCTTGTTACATTATATCCCAAAAAATCGTAAATCCTTGCAAGAGAATGACCGAGTGCAGTCGTGAAAAGATGCCCGATATGGAAAGGCTTTGCAATATTAGGAGATGAATATTCTACTAAAACCGTCTTTTTTTCGCCAAAATCGCTTTTTGCGTAATTCTCGCCTTTTTCCAAAACCTCGTCTATTACCGATTTTGTAAATTCCGCCTTATTATAAAAGAAATTCAGGTATCCGCCGACGGCTTCTGCTTTTTCGATATACATATCCCCTGCAAATTTTTCTGAAAGCTCTTTTGCGATAATCTGCGGTGCTTTACGCATAGTTTTTGCAAGTGTGAAGCACGGGAATGCCAAATCGCCTAACTTTTGCTCGGGGGGTGTTTCTATTAGTTTTTTTATTTCTGCAATATCAATACCTGAAAGCTCAGATATTTTTTTTGCCGTATAATCCTTATAGTCCATTTTCATTCCTTTCTTGGAGTGCATTTTTTACCGTTTCAATTGCACGTTCTGCAATTTTTAAATAGCGTTCCTGTTTATTTTTAATCCTATAATCAAGAGGTTCGATTATGCCGAAATTCGCATTCATAGGTTGGAATTTTTTTATAGATTCATCACTTATGTAAAGCGGAAGTGAGCCTACCATCGTTTTCCTGTCCGGCTCAAAAAACTGCTTATTTAAAAGCATTTTTGCCATATTATATCCAGCTAAAATCCCTGATGACGCGGATTCCACATATCCCTCAACGCCCGTTATCTGACCTGCAAAAAATATATTGGGATACTCCCGCATTTGATAATATTTATTAAGCAATCTCGGCGAATTAAGATATGTGTTTCGGTGCATAATGCCGTAGCGGACAAACTCTGCGTTTGAAAGCCCCGGTATCATTGAAAATACACGCTTTTGTTCGCCCCATTTTAAGTTGGTCTGAAAGCCTACAATATTATAAAGCGTACCCTCGCGATTATCCTGCCGCAGCTGAACAACCGCATAACTATCGTCTTTTTCTGTTTTCGGATTAACCAATCCGACAGGCTTTAACGGTCCGAAAAGGAGTGTTTTTTCGCCCCGTTTTGCCATAACCTCAACAGGCATACAACCCTCAAAAACCTCTGCTCCCTCAAAATCCTTTAAAGGCACTGTTTGGGCATTTACAAGCTCATTATAAAATGCATCATATTCATCTTTTGTCATAGGACAGTTTATATAATCGTCCGTTCCACGCCCGTACCTGCTGCCGTAAAAGACCTTGTCCATATCAATGCTGTCCTTCGCGACTATCGGTGCAGCCGCGTCAAAAAAGTAGAGTCCGCTGCTTTTGGTGAGCCTTGATATTTCGTCTGCAAGTTCCGTTGATGTCAGCGGCCCTGTTGCGATTATAGTCGGAACAGCCGTATCTATTTTTGTGACTTCTTCGTTTATGACTGTAATCAGCGGATTTTCACGAATCAGTTTTGTTGCCGTCTTAGAAAAAAGCTCCCTGTCAACCGCAAATGCTCCCCCTGCCGCTACTTTGCTTTTATCTGCCGAACGCATCATCACCGAATCAAAAAGCCGCATTTCCGCTTTTAACAGTCCACAGGCATTTTCAATTCTCTCCGCTTTTAATGAATTTGAGCATACAAGCTCACAAAAATCCTCGCTTTTATGTGCAGGAGAATATTTTTTCGGTTTCATCTCGAAAAGTTCAACCGAAATACCGAATTTTGTAAGTTGCCAAGCCGCTTCACAACCTGCAAGTCCTGCTCCTATTACCCGAACTGTCATTTTGCCGATTTCCTCTCCGGCTTTCTTTCATAACTGCACTTTTCATTTACGCAGTAAATTTTAGAATTTTTACCCTTGCGTTCAAGTAAAATACCGCCACAATTCGGGCAAGTTTCATTTTTTATCGGTTTATCCCAAACCATAAAATCACATTTGGGATTATTCTCACACCCGTAATAATTTCTGCCCTTTCTTGTCTTTTTAACAAGTATTTCTCCGCCGCATTTAGGGCATTTTACACCTGTTTCATTCCTGATGGACATTGTGTTTTTACACTCAGGATAACCGGGACATGCCAAGAATTTTCCGAATTTGCCGATTTTATAAACCATCTTTCTGCCGCATTTTTCACATACGACATCAGATTCTTCGTCCTTTATCTTAACCTTTTCAATTGCCTTTTGTGCTTTTTTAAGATTTTCCTCAAACTCCGGATAAAACTCCGAAAGCACCTTTATCCACGACAGTTTTCCGTCCTCAACCTCGTCGAGCTTCTTTTCCATACCTGCCGTAAATTCAATATCCACAATATCATCAAAGTAGTTTTTCATAATATCGGTAGTTATTCTGCCAAGCTCTGTCGGGACAAGTTGTTTTTTTATACGGCGGACATAGCCCCTCGACACAATCGTAGTGATTGTGGGAGCGTAGGTACTTGGTCTGCCTATACCGTTTTCTTCCAATGCGTGAACCAATCCTGCCTCTGTGTACCTTGCGGGTGGTTTTGTAAAATGCTGATTTGCCTCGATTTTTGAAACCTCCGCAGTTTCACCTGTTTTTATTTCAGGAAGTGCTTTATCCTTATCTTTTACCTCGTCGCTACCCTCCTGATACACACTCATAAATCCCTTAAACAGAAGTTTTGTGCCACTTGCACGGAAAGTATGCGTTCCGCTTTCCAAAACCGCATTTTGCGTTTCGTAAAGTGCCGCAGACATCTGACTTGCCGCAAACCGCTCCCAAATCAGCTTATATAGCTTATATTGGTCGTTTGTGAGCTTATCACGGACTTTTTCGGGCAAAATATTTATGCTTGTAGGTCTTATTGCTTCGTGAGCATCCTGTGCGTTTCTGCCCGTTTTATACTGCCTTGGTTTTACATATTCTTTTCCGTAATTTTCGTTAAGGTAAGCTATTGCCTCTCTTTGTGCTTCAACCGAAATTCTTAAAGAGTCGGTTCTCATATAGGTTATTAAGCCTATCGTTCCGTATTTTCCGCCAATATTTACACCTTCATAAAGAGTCTGTGCCGTCTGCATTGTTTTTGCAGTTGCAAAACCGAGTTTTCTTGATGCGTCCTGTTGTAATGTACTTGTTGTGAAGGGCGGCGGCGGATTTTTTGTAATATCCCCTATTTTAACCGATTTTACGGTAAGTGCCGTTATATCGTTTTTTATTTTTTCCGCATCTTCACGGCAGGTAAGCCCTGTTTCTTTCCCGTTTTCACCATAGTATTTTGCTATAAATTCCTTTTTGCCGTGTTTTAAAACCGCTTCAACAGTCCAAAATTCCTTTGGGTCGAAATTCTCAATTTCGTCCTCCCGGTCACAAATCATTCTTGTTGCTACCGACTGCACTCTACCGGCACTTAACCCTCTTTTTACCTTTTCCCACAAAATAGGGCTGATTTTATAGCCAACAACTCTGTCTAAAACCCTTCGTGCCTGTTGTGCATTGACTAAGTCCATATCAATCTTTCTGGGCTCTTTTATTGATGTTTTAACCGCATTTTGCGTTATCTCGTTGAAAGTTACACGACAAGCGGATTCCTCCGGTATCCCCAAAACTCTTGCAAGATGCCAACTTATTGCCTCACCCTCTCGGTCAGGGTCGGTTGCAAGATAGACTTTATCAGCCGATTTTGCTGTCTTTTTAAGCTTTGTCAAAAGGTCGCCTTTGCCCCTTATTGTTATATATTTCGGCTCAAAATTATTAGAAACATCTACCCCAAGCTGACTTTTGGGAAGGTCAATAATATGCCCCATAGATGCGGTCACTTCATAATCTTTTCCTAAATACTTTTTAATCGTCCCAGCCTTTGCAGGTGACTCCACTATAAGCAGTTTCATATGCTCCTCCATTAAATGTTTAGTTTGTAGTTATTCCCTGGAATCTTTTTTATATATCCGCCAAATTCCAGCATTGACAGTATCGGAGTGAGTTTTGAAATCTCAATGCCGCTCCGCCTTGTCAGTTCATCAATATGCATACTTGACTCAATTAAAAGCTCCGCAATCGTCCTTTCATCATCTGAAAGCGATTGATATTTTTTATCGTCTAACGAAATTTTCATCTCGTTATTTATTTTTTTATGCGGATCTTTATTTATCAATGCCTTAAATATATTTTTTTTAGGCTTTTCTATGTTTAAGCGGTTTATCTCATACGAATATTCGTCTAAAATATCCTGTCCGCATGTTACCGCCTTTGCGTTCATTCCCAAAATCCCATTTGTACCTGCACTTGTCGGATTAAAGATACTGCCGGGGACTGAAAACAAATCACGACCTGCGTCAACAGCATAGTTTGCAGTAATCAAAGCTCCGCTTTTTTTCGGTGCTTCGGTAACCAGAACGCCTCGCGACAAGCCGCTTATTATCCTGTTCCTTTCCGGAAAATGTATTTTAAGCGGCTCTGAGCCTATCGGATATTCGCTTATTACAGCACCGCTTTTCATTATCTCATTCATAAGCGACTGATTTTCAGCAGGATATGCTTTTTCCACACCGCAGCCTAAAACGGCAATTGTTTTACCGCCTACCGAAAGTGCCGAGCGTGCGGCAACCGAATCAATGCCCCTTGCCATACCGCTTACTATTGTTACACCGCTTTCTGCAAGTTCGGTGCAAATTTTCTTTGTTGCGGCGATACCGTAATCGGTAGCATTTCTTGTGCCAACAACGCCTATCATCAAAAGCCTGTCCCAATTAGGAATCTCGCCACGCAAATACAGGACATACGGCGGATTTGCTATAAACCGCAGTGTATCGGGATAGTTTATGCTATCAAAGGTTATGACCTTTGCGCCGACGGATTTTGCCGCTTCAAGCATCCTTTTCGCTTCTTTTAAGTCCTTATTTTTAAGTTTTGATTTTACAGAAGGTTTTATGCCTATAATGTTGTCATATTTTTCTGCTTTATACACATCTTCGGCAGAATCAAATACTTCCAAAAGTGCCGTTATATCGTAACCTGTTATGCCGTCAATGGCAATAAGCCAAAGCCAAAACAGTTCTTTTTCCAACATTTTCACTCCTAAATTAAAGCATTTCCTATATACCATACTACAAAATTTTCCGATTGTCAAAGATTTTTTTACTAAAATATAAATTTTCTTACCTATTTAATACAAAAAATCGGTATTTTTTGATACCGATTTTATTTTGTTTCAAGCTGACCCAAACTTGCGGCTTTTAAATATGCGTTTATAAATCCGTTTAAATCGCCGTCCATAACGGCACCGATATTGCCCATTTCAAAGCCTGTTCGATGGTCTTTAACCAAATTATATGGGTGGAAAACATAGGAGCGGATTTGACTGCCCCAGGCAATTTCCTTTTGAACACCCTTTATATCTTCAATCTTCTCCTTTTGCTGCTGCTCGGCGATTTCCGCAAGTTTTGCTTTTAACATCTTCATTGCGTAATCCTTATTTTGATGCTGGGAACGCTGCGTCTGGCAGGAAGTCACAATCCCTGTCGGGATATGCGTTATTCTAACAGCAGAATCGGTTTTATTGATATGCTGACCGCCTGCACCTGAGGAACGGTATGTATCTACCTTTATATCCTCCGGGCGTATATTTATTTCAATTTCATCATCAATCTCGGGCATAACCTCGATTGATGCAAAGGATGTATGCCGCCTTCCCGACGCGTCAAACGGCGAAATTCTTACCAAGCGGTGTACGCCCTTTTCGGCTTTTAAATACCCATATGCATTAAGTCCGTTTATCGAAATTGTCGCACTTTTAACACCCGCGTCGTCACCAGGTAAAATATCGATAGTTTCTACCGAATATCCGTTCTTTTGTGCGTACATCTGGTACATTCTCATTAGCATTTCTACCCAATCCTGTGCCTCTGTGCCACCCGCACCTGCATGGAAAGTCATAATTGCGTTACATCTGTCATAATTGCCTGAAAGCAAGGTTTCAAGCGTCATTTTTTCGACATTTTCGGTTATTTCCGAAACAGTTTTCTTTATCTCTGGAAGCATTGTTTCGTCATTTTCCTCATTAGCAAGGTCAATTAAAACAAGTGCGTCCTCCCATTGAATTTTTAAGTTTTCATATGCCGAAACTTTGTCCTTTAATTGCTTTGTTTTTTGCAAAACTTTTTGGGAGTTTTCCATATCATCCCAAAAATCCTGCGACTCCGCCTCTTTTTCAAGCTCGGAAATTTTTTCCTTTTTGCCCGAAATATCAAGCGACGCCTCTAAATCATTTATTCCCTTTTCAAGCTCCAAAAGCTCCTGCTTATACTGCTCATATTCTAACATATGATTTTCCTTTCAACTATCTGCCACAACAATGCTTATATTTTTTACCGCTGCCGCATGGGCATGGGTCATTTCTGCCAGGGGTTTTCTTTGCCGTTACAGGCTTTTTGGAAAGCGAGCCGTCACCGCCTGTATCGAGCGGTTTTGCAACCTGCACACGCTTTATCTCAGGTCTTGGTTTTACGCTTAGGACATACCTTACCGTGTCACGCTTTATGGCATCTAACATTCCCTCATACAGTTCGCTGCCCACATTTCTATATTCGATAACAGGGTCATGCTGACCGTATGCACGGAGTCCTATCTCTCGCTTTACATGTTCCATTTCGTCCAAATGGTCCATCCACAAGGTATCTACAACACGCAGCATCATTACACGCTCAACTTCACGCATATTGTCGCCAAAAAGCTGACACTGCTCTTCGTACCGCTTATTTGCGATTTCCAAAAGTCTTTCACGAATTTCGTCTTTGGTTATTGTATCAAGTTCACTCTTCTTTATTTCAAACTCGCCGTTTGCCATAAGATTCTGGTTTGCAAACTCGGTAAGTCCTTTTATGTTCCAATTTTCAGGAATATCGGTAATGCCGATAAAATCATCAAGTGCGGATTCTATCGTTGCCTCAATCATATTCTTGATTGTTTCTGAAATATCCTCGCCGTCTAAGACCATCTGACGCTGTGCATAGATGATTTTACGCTGTTCGTTCATTACCTCATCATACTGCAAAACATGGCGACGGGCGTCAAAATGACGGCTTTCAAGGTTTTTCTGTGCATTTTCGATTGATTTACTGAGGATTGACGCCTCAATCGGCTCGTCCTCGGCAATTCCGAGTGTCGAAACCATATTCTTAACCCGGTCTGAGCCGAAAATACGCATTAAATCGTCTTCCAAAGACAGATAGAATTTCGATTGTCCCGGGTCTCCCTGTCGTCCTGAACGGCCGCGTAGCTGGTTATCTATACGCCGTGACTCGTGACGCTCTGTGCCGATTATATAAAGTCCTCCTGCTGCCTTGACTTCGTCCTGCTCGTCCTTTAAATCTGCTTTAAACTTATTGTTAAGCTCCTCAAATTTTGCTCTTACCGCCAAAATATCGGCGTCGTCGGTTTCAGCATGACCTGTTGCCTCGGTCATGAGCATTTCGATTTTTTCGTCGGTCATTTCTTCATCATTTGCTTTTTTTGCGATAAGCCCTTTTAACAGCTCATGTTTTGCCAAATACTCCGCATTACCGCCGAGAATAATATCTGTGCCTCGTCCTGCCATATTTGTGGCGATTGTAACTGCACCTTTTTTACCTGCTTGGGCTACGATTTCCGCCTCTTTTGCGTGATATTTGGCGTTTAAGACCTCATGCTTTATGCCCTCTCGCTTTAAAAGTGCGGACAAAACTTCCGACTTATCCACATTGGTTGTGCCGACCAGAACCGGTTGTCCTTTTTCGTTACACTCACGGATTTTACGGATAACCGCCATATATTTGCCCTTTTCGGTGCGGTAAACGCTATCGTGCTCATCAATTCTTATAACCGGCTTATTTGTAGGCACTTCAACGCAGTCCAGCCTGTAAATCTGCTGGAATTCCTCTTCCTCGGTAAGTGCCGTACCCGTCATACCCGAAAGCTTTTTATAGAGTCTGAAATAGTTTTGGAATGTAATTGTTGCAAGGGTTTTGGACTCGTTTTCAACATTTACGCCCTCTTTTGCTTCAATCGCCTGATGAAGTCCGTCGGAATAGCGTCTGCCGGGCATAATTCTTCCCGTAAATTCATCAACAATTTTGACCTCGCCGTCCTGCACAACATACTGTCTGTCACGGTGCATTACGCCGTTTGCGGAAAGTGCCTGATTTATATGATGTTGAATCTTCATATTATCGGGATCGGCTAAGTTTTCGATATTGAAAAACTGCTCCGCCTTTTCAATTCCACGCTTTGTTAAAGTCGCCGTTCTTGCCTTTTCGTCCACGATATAGTCACAGTTGGCATCATCATCTAAAACCTTGTCGTCTTCCTCGGTTACGACCATCTTTTTAAGACCCTTTACGAACTTGTCCGCCGCTTTATATAGGTCAGTTGCGGCTTCGCCCATACCCGATATAATCAAAGGTGTTCTCGCCTCGTCGATTAAAATTGAGTCCACATCGTCGACAATCGCATAGTTATGCCCTCTTTGCACCTGTTGTTCCTTATAGGTCACCATATTATCCCTGAGGTAATCAAACCCCATTTCGTTATTTGTTCCATAGGTAATATCAGCAGCATATGCCGCCTTACGCTCGTCATTATCAATGTCGTGGATTATAAGACCTACCGAAAGCCCTAAGAATTTGTAAACCTTGCCCATCCATTCGGAGTCACGCTTTGCAAGGTAGTCGTTTACCGTAACTATATGCACTCCTTCGCCCGTCAGTGCGTTAAGATATGCGGGGAGCGTTGAAACAAGCGTTTTACCTTCACCCGTTTTCATCTCGGCAATTCTGCCTTGATGAAGAATAATTCCACCTATTACCTGCACATAAAAATGCTTCATTCCAAGCACACGCCACGAAGCCTCTCTTACAACTGCAAAAGCCTCGGGCAAAATACTGTCCAAATCCTCGCCGTCTTTTATCCGTTTTTTAAATTCCTCAGTCTTTCCTGCAAGTTCTTTATCCGAAAGTGCCTGAATTTGCGGTTCTAATGCCATAACCTTGTCCGCAATAGGCGTAACCCTTTTTAGTTCTCTCTGTGAGTAAGTACCGAAAATTTTATCAAAAAGTCCCATTTTGCACCTCAAATTATGATTTATTTAAAGTCAATACATTCCCATAATATACCTATTTTACATTATACCACAATTCAATAGGAATTACCATACTTTTTTTGAATTTTTTGTAAACTTTTAGGGAGTGCGTAAATAGCACTCCCCATTTATCTTTTGCCGATATATATAATCAGCACAATATTGGCTGTAATTGTTTACCCTCTAACGCAAGTTCGGCAGCAGGTATGATTTTGGTCATATCAGCAACAAGCGAATTTGGCTTTTTTTCGCAGTCGTCCTGTCCGAATGGGACAAGATAGATATGTTTGCTGTTTAGCAAAAAGCCTATATTTTTCGCGGCATTTCCAAGCCCGTCATTTGTTGAAACAGCTATTAAAACGGGTTTTCCGCCACGCAAATGTGCCTTTGCGGCCATAGTCACCGAGCTATCGGCAATACCGTTTGCAAGTTTTGCAAGGGAGTTACCCGTACACGGTGCTATGATAAGTAAATCAAGATAGCTTTTAGGTCCTATCGGTTCTGCTTCTTTTACCGATTTGATTATAGGATTCCCGCAAATCATTTGCAGTCTTGCTGCAAAGTCCTTGGCTTCTCCGAATCTTGTATCGGTAGAATACGCCGCCTCACTCATTATCGGTATAATATTAGCATTGGTTGCCGCAAGTTTTTCCGCTTCCTTTATCACTCTTGCAAAGGTGCAAAACGAGCCGGTCATTGCAAATCCGACAGTTTTGCCTTTTAGTTCCACATTTTACACCTCCGTTTCAGATAAAATGTTCATTATAGTTTCCTTTATGATTTTTCCGGAGGTTATGGGTGCAGTTTTTCCGGGGAGAGAAAGTGCCCATATTACATTTTTTTCAAGCCTTTTCGCTGTCTCAAAATCTACTCCGCCAGGCTTCGACGCAACATCAAGTATCAATGCGTCGCCACGCACATTTTTAAGTGCGTCGCCGTCTAAGACACGGGCAGGAACGGTGTTTATGATTAGGTCAAAGTCCGACACTACTTTCGCCAAATCCTTAGTATGTACCGATTTTAAGCCCTTTTCCTCTATCCAAGCAAAATCCTCGCATTTCCTTGCCGAAACTGTAACATTGCTTCCTAAGAGCCTGAATTTTTCCGCAATCACCTTTCCGACACGCCCGTAGCCTATCACTAAAACACGGCTTCCGAAAATTGTAATCGGCATTTCGGAAAGTGCAATTTCAATAACGCCCTCCGCTGTCGGAATGGCGTTTTTTATTATAAGCTCTTCCCTGTTAAAATAGTCTATATACCTTATTCCCCTGTCTTTTAGCATTTTCTCCGCATCGTCAGGCATTTTTGCACCTAAAACAAGACAGTTTTTGTCTATTTTTTTAATAATATCAAAAAGAGCCGTTTTTGTTTTTGAAATCGGAGCGTTTAGGTTGACACCGTCACTGCTGGTTGGGATCGGGAAAACCAAAATATTAGCTTTTTTAAGCTTTTCAAGCGGAATTTTGCCCTCTGAAAGCCCGAGTGCCGTAACATCAAAATTTTCCTTTTCCAAAAGATTTTTGACAGTTTCCTGCCTCAAATCGCCTCCTAATATGAACACAGACTTTTTCACTATCCATACCTCCTTTTTACCATAATATGAAAAAGGATTTATTTTGTTAATCTTTTGTATCGTCCAAAATATTTAAAAAGTGTTGCAAAAAAAATATTAGTGTGATATACTGATTCTGCCAAACAATTTTAATATGTTTTATTAGGTTACCTTTTTTTATGGGTATTCTATACCCTTTTTCGGGTCAAAATAATTTAAGAACTTGATAAAAATGCAAATTCCTTAAGTTATTTTGACTCGGATAACCTAATATTAGAATTGTTTGGCGACAATCGGAGTTTGCGTTTTTTATGCGTTGGCTTCGGCTGACGCATTTTTTTATTTTAAATTCTATTTTAGGAGGAAACCATTATGGGCAAAAAACTTGTATCAGTAATAATTCCAATATACAACATGGAAAAATTCTTGGACAGAACTGTCAAAAGTGTTGTGGAGTCTGATTACGATAATTTAGAGATTATCCTTGTTGACGACGGCTCTACCGATAACAGTCTTGACTTATGCAAAATTTGGGAGGGAAAAGATAGCAGAATTAAAATAATACATAAGGAAAACGGCGGAGCTTCCTCTGCGAGAAATGCAGGGATAAAGGCAAGTACAGGGGACTATATAGCTTTTGTGGATTCTGATGACATAGTAGAAAAAATGATGTATAGTAAGCTGATTTCTTTAATTGAAAAAACATATTCTGATATAGGTTGGTGCAGTTATGACACAAATGGAGCATTAATTCCTGTTGGAAAAAAAACAGAAACAGTTATTGAAAAAGAACAGATAAAACAAAATGCAATTCTTCCATTTTTTGGCATAGTAAATAACCCCACACTACTTAATACATATAATTCAATTTTTAACAAAGTTGTCAGGGGCAGTATAATTCGCAAAAACAAAATATATTTTAGAGAAGATTTAAGGATAGGAGAGGATTCGGAATATATCACAAGATTACTAATGAAATCAAACAGGATTGTCTTCTGTGAGGAGCCTTTATACCACTATATGACGCAAAATGATAATTCACTTACGAGAACATGTATGACAGATTTATTCAGTATAAAGGTAAAAAGATACGAGATTTTTAAATCAATCTGCGAGGAGTATGTAAATACAACTGAAAAAAGAGCAGAAGCCTTTTTTAGATATGAGATAGAATGTTTGAATCATTATTCAATATTTCTTGGACTTAGTGAGTTTTCAAAATGTGTGAGAGAGATTTGGGATTGTGAGTATGTAAAAGATGCATATAAAAGTTTTTATGAAAAGTCAATTCCTATCGTTGGAAAACGTATTGCTTTTGCACATAAAATCAACTGTTTTTTCCTCTACTGCCTTATTGCACACCAGAAAAACCGTATTTTGCGTACAAAAAGATTTATATGCAAAATAATTAAAAAATAGTAAAAAAGTGTATTGCTTAATTTAAGCAATACACTTTTTTTACTTCAAAACTACTCGGTGGAAGACTTTTTTGCCTTTTTTGACAATCATTCCGTTATCGCCTACATAGCTTTTATCAAGTACCAGATTTACATCTGTTATTTTTTCGTCGTTTACCGAAAGTCCGTTTTGCTGAATAAGGCGTCTTGCCTCGGCTTTTGACGCCACGATTCCGATTTCACAAAGCAAATCCAAAATGCCTTTGCCGTCTATTGAAGCAATTTCGGTAGTCGGCATATCTTCGCTTACTCCGCCGCCGGAGAACACTGCTTCCGCTGCATTTTTAACCTGATTTGCGGCATCTTCGCCGTGCACCATCTTAGTTACTTCATATGCTAAGATTTTCTTTGCCTTATTAAGCTCGGCGCCCTCCCATTTTTCCATTTCGCGTATCTCGTCCATAGGAATAAATGTGAGAAGTTTTAAGCATTTTATAACATCCGCATCCTGAACATTTACCCAATACTGATAGAAATCATACGGTGAACATTTATTTGCGTCAAGCCACAAAGCACCTTTTGCGGTTTTGCCCATTTTTTTGCCCTCGGAGGTTGTCAAAAGGGTAAATGTCATGCCGTAAACCTGCTTATTATCCTTGCGGTGACAAAGCTTGATACCGCCCAAAATATTTGACCACTGGTCATCACCGCCAAGCTCGATTTTACAGCCGTATTTCCTGTTAAGCATAAGAAAATCGTAGCTTTGCATTGGCATATAATTAAACTCCAAAAAGGACAGACCTTTTTCAAGCCTTTGTTTAAAGCACTCGGCAGTAAGCATTGCATTTACCGAAAACTGTGAGCCTATATCACGGATAAAATCAATATAGTTGAGATTCAACAGCCAATCAGCATTGTTTACCATTATTGCTTTTCCGTCAGTAAAGTCAACAAGGCAGGAAAGTTGCTTTTTAAAGCACTCAGCATTATGCTCAATCGTTTCCTTTGTCATCATCTGACGCATATCCGTTCTTCCCGACGGGTCGCCGATATACGCCGTTCCGCCGCCAATTAAGGCTATGGGACGGTGACCGTGGTCTTGCATATGCTTCATTACAACCATCTGTAAAAAATGTCCTACATGCAGACTGTCGGCAGTCGGGTCAAAACCGATATAAAAGGTTACTTTTTCCTTTCCCAAAAGCTCCCTTATCTCCTCCTCGTGTGTTGTCTGGGCAATCAGCCCTCTCTCTTTCAAGACGTCAAAAACATTTTCTTCCGCCATTTTTTCTCTCCTTTATGATAAATCCTCAACAAAAATTTCTCTTATTTCTTCACTGTCAGTTTCCGCCCTAACCTCAGGCTTATTATCTCTTGTATCAAAAAACTTTTTCGCAACCTGCGGGAAAAGTGCATAGCTTAATACATCTTCCTCAGTTTTTGCAAAGCCCTTGGTTTCTTCACGGTATTTGGGAAGTTCCGGCTCTATTAAATCGGCAGGTCGGCATGTTATTACCTCATCATCACCTATCGCCATGCGGCGTACTTCTTCATTTACTTCGCCCGGAAGCTTTCCGTATTCGCCACGCAAAAGCCCCTTGGATTCCTTGCTTACCATTTTATATCTGCCCATAAGCACATTCAAAACCGCTTGTGTGCCTACAATCTGGCTTGTCGGCGTTACAAGTGGCGGATAACCGAAATCCTTTCGCACTCTCGGCACTTCTGCCAAAACCTCGTAATACCTATCTTCTGCATTTTGCTGTTTTAACTGCGAGATAAGGTTTGAAAGCATACCGCCCGGAACTTGATACAAAAGTGCATTTGGGTCAACATTCAAAACCTTGGGGTCTAAAATGCCCTCTGCTTTTAATCTGTCTGCAACCTTTCTGAAATGTGCCGCAGCTTCCGAAAGCTTATTTAAGTCAAGCCCTGTGTCACGCTCTGTACCCTTCAAAGTTGCAACCATAGCCTCGGTTGACGGGTTTGATGTGCCGTTTGCAAGTGGCGACAAGGCACAATCTACAATATCAATACCCGCCTGTGCCGCCATAAGATTTGTCATATCGCCCGTACCTGCGGTATTGTGCGTATGGAGATGTATCGGAACACCGATATTTTCTTTTAGCTTTTTAACAAGCTGATAGCAATCGTACGGCAAAAGAAGATTTGCCATATCCTTTATACAGATTGAGTCTGCTCCCATCTTTTCAAGCGTTTCGGAAAGCTTCACAAAATAGTCGATATTATGCACAGGGCTTACCGTATAGCTTATTGCAGCCTCACAATGACCGCCGTATTCCTTTACAAATTTTATTGCCGACTCCAAGTTTCTCGGGTCGTTTAGAGCGTCAAAAATTCTTACAATATCTATGCCGTTTTCTATTGATTTTTTGCAGAATTCCTCTACAACATCATCAGCATAATGCTTATATCCCAAAATATTCTGACCGCGAAAGAGCATTTGCAGTTTTGTATTTGGCATATTTGCTTTTAAGGTGCGGAGTCTTTCCCACGGATCTTCATTCAAAAACCGCATACACGCATCAAATGTAGCACCGCCCCAGCATTCAAGTGACCAATATCCTATACTGTCAAGAATTTTACACGCAGGAATCATATCCTCCGTTTTCATTCTCGTTGCTGCCTGTGACTGATGTGCGTCACGCAAAATTGTGTCTGTTATATATAATTTACTCATAAGCTATTATCTCCCGTCTTAACCAAAGAGTGCCAAAAGCACACCTGCCGCTATCGCAGAGCCTATAACTCCTGCAACATTCGGGCCCATTGCGTGCATAAGCAGGAAGTTTTTCGGATTTTCTTCCTGACCGACCTTCTGCGAAACTCTTGCCGCCATAGGAACGGCGGAAACTCCCGCACTTCCAATAAGCGGATTTATCTTTTTCTTCAAGAAAAGGTTCATAAACTTAGCCAAAAGCACACCACCTGCCGTACCGATACCAAACGCCACTACTCCCATTGCAAGAATACAAAGCGTCAGAGGTGACAGGAAGGTTTTTGCCGTTGCCGTTGCACCCACCGAAATGCCCAAAAAGATTGTTACGATATTCATAAGCTCATTTTGAACTGTTTTTGCAAGTCTGTCGCAAACTCCCGACTCGGTAAGCAGGTTTCCGAACATAAGCGAGCCTACAAGCGGTGTTGCCGACGGAACAAGCCATGCAACAAAAATTGTGACAACTATCGGGAATATGATTTTTTCCGTTTTTGAAACAGGACGAAGTGCCGTCATCACTATACTGCGTTCCTTTTTAGTGGTAAGTGCTCTCATAATAGGCGGTTGGATTACAGGTACAAGTGCCATATATGAATATGCCGCAACTGCAATAGGACCTAAGAATTTAGGTGCTAAGCGTGATGTTACGAAAATCGCCGTAGGTCCGTCTGCACCGCCTATAATTCCAACTGATGACGCGAGATTTTGGAGCGGCGTCCCGCCCAAAAATGTGTCAAGTGCCGGAACAACAATAGGAAACAGCTCTTTTACACCCAAAAATGTAGCAAAAATGCCGATTTGTGCCGCAGCACCCAAAAGCAAACTCTTAGGATTTGCAATTAAGGGTCCGAAATCGGTCATTGCACCGACGCCTATGAATATAAGGCAAGGGTAAATGCCGAGTTTTACACCAAGATACAGATAATCTATAAGTCCCGGGGTAATATCTCCGCCGCCGCCGAACATATCCCAATGCACATGACCGCCCTCAAAAAGTGCCTCATGATACACTTCCGCACCCAAAAGGTTGGTAAGTAGCATACCGAATGCTATCGGCAAGAGTAGCAGCGGCTCGAACTTTTTAACTATTGCAAGGTAGAGCAGAAAGCAGGCAATCAAAATCATTACAACGGTCTGCCAATTATCTCCTACGGCAATCTGCGAAAAGCCCGTCTGCCCGAAAAAATTTATTATTGCTCCCATTTTCCCCGTCCTCCGATTACTTTATTGTCAAAAGCATATCGCCTGTCTGGACAGATGAGCCCTTTGAAACGGCAACGGATGTAACCGTTCCGTCCGCTCCTGCCATAATCTCATTTTCCATTTTCATAGCTTCTAAAATTGCGAGAACCTGCCCTTTTTTAACGCTGTCCCCTACTTTTACTTTTACATCTAAAATTGTACCCGGCATAGGGCTTGTAACCTGTTCGCCGTCACCCTTTACTACGGGAGCCTGTGCAGGTTTTGATGCTTTTCCCTCGGTTTCGCTCATAAGCTCTATTTCAATTTCATAACTTGTTCCGTTTACATTTACTCTGTACTTTTTCATTTTTATATCTCCTTTAATTATGCACATTTATATTTTTTTAAATGATACCACTTTTATATTTTTTGCTTCGGTCCCGATTTCCTCTGCGATTACGGCGCATGCCGCCGCAAGAATTTCCTGCTTATTGGAAATCATTTCATTTACAGGTGCTTTTTTTGCGTCTTTTATGAACAATTTGCATACCGCACTCATTACCATACATATCACAATCAGTGATACAAGTCCGAAAAACACAGTACCCACTCCAAGACCTACTACCAACAGATTTGACGGTTCCATACTGTTCTCCTTTCAATTGCTGATATATGAGGTAATCCCGTAATAATCCCAAATTCACCTCATTATACATTTTACAATATTTTACAGATTTTTGCAATAGCAAAATGATATTTTTTGCATAAAAAAATCGGCTCTTTTGCCGATTTTAAAATGCAAATCCCTTTTCTTCGGTTTTTTTTGCAATATTTATTATTTCAATGCCCTTTTTTTGTGCCATTTTTACCGTTTGTGCCGTTCCGCTTGACGCATTTTTAAGATATGCTATGCACAAATCCGAAGCTTCAACCATGGCAGAATTACGCTTTTTCATACATCCCTTTTTATAAGGCTCACGGCTTACATAATACACCTCATCTGCCATAGTTAAAATGCGATCAAACCGATTCCTGTCCGTTTCGTTCCAGCCACTGCTTTGGTCGGTACACGGGAGATATAAAACGAGCCTTATATCATTATAGTCTTCACGCATCAAAATCACTTTTTCTGCCGCAAGGGTGTCAAACCCGACAGCTCCGCCTGTTATGAAGTGCGTAAATCCTTGGTTTACGGCATTCAAAAGTTCTTCATTTAAGAAACTTTTTACTAAGTCTATATCTGCATTTGAAATAATCCTATGCCCCGTAAAAAAACAAGTTTTAGGAATTAAGCTCATAACATTTCACCGATAAGCTCGTTCATGCTGTAAAGCCCTGCCGGTTTGCCTTTCATAAATTCAGCTGCGGCAATAGCACCTGCTGCAAAAACTTCACGGGAAGCCGCACTGTGTGAAAGGGTAATGACCTCATCCTCACCTGCGAAAATTACCTCATGCTCACCGACAATATTTCCGCCCCGCACTGCGTGAATACCTATCTCGTTTTTTAAGCGTTCACGCCGCACACTATGGCGGTCATATACATACTCGGGCGTGTTTTCCAGAACTTCACTTATTGCATCTGCTATGCTTAGTGCCGTTCCGCTTGGTGCATCAAGTTTTTTATTATGATGTTTTTCTACAATTTCTATATCGAACTTATCGCCAAGAACTGATGCGGCATTTTTGCAGAGATTTATTAAAAGATTTACGCCTAAGCTCATATTTGCAGAATAAAAAACAGGTATCTCGGATTTTGCACAAAAAAGTTCATCTTTCTGCTCCTTTGTAAGACCTGTTGTGGCTACTATAAGCGGGAGCTTTCGCTTTTTGGCAAAACCCAAAACAGCAGAAAAAGCGGATGGATGTGAAAAATCTACTATCACATCCGCCTCTACATCACATTTTTCTATATCGGTAAAGACAGGGTACGAATTTTTGCAAAAATCATTTATGTCATACCCCGCAACAATCCGGCAAGTATCGCTTTTTTGCACTTTTTCGCTTATTGCCCTGCCCATTCTGCCGTTTGCACCGCTCAAAATTATATTCGTCATTTGTTTTAACCTCTTAAAGCTTTTTTACTCCAAAATCAGCAAGTGATTTTTTCAGAATTTCAAGATTTTTTTCTTCCATTTCGCAAAGAGGGAGCTTTAATCCGCCTACTTCATAGCCCAAAATATTCATTGCCGTTTTTACAGGAATCGGGTTTACTTCGATAAACAGATTGTTTATAACATCAAGCATATCAAGTTGCAGTTTTGCCGATTTTTCGATTTCGCCGTTTAAGTAATACTCGCAGATATTATGCGTCTCCTCGGGCAAGATATTTGCAACAACGGATATTACGCCCTTTCCGCCTATCGACATAATAGGAACGATTAAATCATCATTTCCCGAGTACATATAAAGCTCCGGAACTTCGCTTTTTACCTTCATTGCGTAGCTCATATTCCCGCTCGCTTCTTTTATTGCAACAATATTCGGCACTTTTGCGAGTTCTTTTAGTGCGTCTATCGGGATATTAACGCCCGTTCTTGACGGAACATTATACAAAATAACAGGTATAGAAATTGCGTTTGCTATTGCCGTGTAGTGTGCAACAAGTCCCTTTGATGTCGCTTTATTGTAGTACGGCGTTACGCACAAAACAGCGTCGCAGCCGAATTCTTCTGCCTTTTTTGAAAAATCTATCGCGTGGTTAGTATAGTTACTGCCCGTACCGCCGATTACCTTCATTCTTCCTGCTACCGTTTTTACGGTGTGCTTTATTATCTCCAAATGCTCGTCATCAGGAAGCGTCGAGGCTTCACCCGTCGTTCCGCATATTATCACCGCGTCGGTTTTATTTCTTATGTGCATTTCCAAAATTTCGTCAAGCTTTTCGTAATTAGGCGTATTGTCCGCATTAAACGGTGTAATCAGGGCAACGCCCGAACCTGTAAACGGTAACTTTTTCATAACAACAACCTTTCTGCTCTTTGGAGCAAACTAATCCAAATATCCTTTTTTAGCCAAAAGCTCTGCTAAAAGCACTCCGCCACCTGCTGCACCTCTTAGCGTATTATGCGAAAGACTTACAAACTTATAGTCATACTGCGTATCGGGGCGAAGTCTGCCGACAGACACTGCCATCCCGCCCTCTAACATTCTGTCAAGACGGCTTTGCGGTCTGTCATCTTCCTCAAAATAATGCAAGAACTGCTTTGGTGCATGAGGAAGTTCCAAATCCTGCGGCTCTCCTTTAAAGTTCTTCCATGCCTCTTTTATTTCCTCTATTGACGGCTTATTTTCAAAGCTTACAAAAACTGCCGCCGTATGTCCGTTTGAAACAGGTACTCTTAAACACTGCGTCGTAATTGACGGCTCTTTTGCGTCAACAATTTCTCCATTTTCGATTTTGCCCCATACTTTAAGCGGTTCAAGCTCGGATTTTTCCTCTTCACCGCCGATATACGGTATCAGATTATCAACCATTTCGGGCCAGGTTTCAAAAGTTTTTCCGGCACCCGAAATTGCCTGATAGGTAGTTGCCAACACCTTTTTTATACCGTACTTTTTAAGCGGATGAAGTGCCGGTACATAGCTTTGAATTGAGCAGTTTGACTTAACCGCAATAAATCCACACTTTGTGCCGAGCCTCTTTTTCTGAAAATCAATAATTTCAAGATGTTCCGGATTTATTTCAGGAATAATCATTGGCACATCAGGCGTATGGCGATGTGCGGAATTATTGGAAATTACAGGACATTCAAGTTTTGCATATTTTTCTTCCAGAGCTCTTATTTCGTCCTTTTTCATATTTACCGCACAGAACACAAAATCAACAGATTTTACGATTTCTTCTGCGTCTTCCGTCGCGTCCATAACGACTATATCGGCAACATTTTGAGGAATATCACCCTCCATCACCCATTTTGAGCCTACTGCTTCACGGTAGGGTTTTCCGGCACTTCTTCCGGACGCTGCCAAGACCTTTATTTTAAACCACGGATGGTCTGCCAGAAGCTCAATAAAACGCTGACCAACCATTCCCGTAGCCCCGATTATGCCTACATTAAAACTTTCTTTCACAACAATCTCTCCTACATAAATTTCTTGTAATTTAATCTTATCATTTTAAGGCGTATATGTCAACTTAAATATCATTTCTTACCAAATCGTCAAGTGTTTCACGCTTTACGGCAACATAGTCCTTTCCGCCATGAAGCATTACAACAGGCGGTTTTCTTAATCTATTGTAATTTGATGCCATAGAGTAGTTATACGCACCCGTCGTCAAAACCGCAATAATATCGTTCATTTCTGGTTTTGCAATATGAACGTCTTCCTGAATAATGTCACCGCTCTCGCAGCATTTTCCGACAATACTGCATCTGAAATGCTTAGGAAGAGTCGCCTTGTTTGCCGTAATTACCGTGTATTCCGCATCATAGAGTGCAAAACGGGGGTTATCGGACATTCCGCCGTCGATTGCAACATAATTCTTGAAATTCTTAATTTGCTTAACTGTTCCGACTGTGTATAGCGTCATTCCCGCATCTGCAACAATACTTCTTCCCGGCTCCATCATTATCTTGGGTTTTGGCATACCTACTTCCTTGCATTTTTGAGTCAGAACTTCGCCGACTTCCTTGATGCTGTTCTCAATATCAAGGTCTGGCTGTGAATAAACATACCTTACGCCAAAGCCGCCGCCAAGATTTAAAATTTCCGGAACATAGCCTGTTTTTTCCTCAACATCATGAGCAAAATCCATCATAATGTCAACGGCGTCAATAAATGTTTCGGCGTCGAATACCTGTGAGCCTACATGGCAGTGGTAGCCTGAAAGCTCGATATTCCCGTATCCAATTGCCTTTTCCGCAAAATCATACGCCTGACCTGTCGCAATCGCAATACCGAACTTGGAATCCACATTACCTGTCGCGATTTTCTTGTTTGTGTGCGTGTCGATACCCGGTGTTATACGCAAAAGCACCTTTTGGATTTTGCCCTGTTTTTTTGCCTCATTATCTATCTTTTCAAGTTCTTCAAAAGAGTCTGCAACAAAATAGCCTATACCGTTTTTGATTGCAAATTCTATCTCTTCGTCAGTCTTATTATTGCCGTGAAAAAATGCATTTTTAATATCGTATCCTGCGGAAAGTGCTGTGAAGATTTCACCTATCGAAACTACATCTACGCCTATACCCTCTTCCTCAGCGATGCGGTACATTTGCTTGAAACTTGCCGCTTTTGAAGCGTATATAGGTGCAGAACCTTTACCGAAATGCTTTTGCATAGCATTTTTGTAAATCCGCATTTTTTCACGGATTTTGTCCTCATCCATAAGGTAAAGCGGTGTACCGTATTTTTTTGCAAGTTCCGTTGTATCAAAACCCGCAAAGGTCAGATTACCCTTTTCATTTGTGTCAATGTTGTTGCAAATTTGCATTTTTAAATCCCCCTACCGATAAAATTATAGTTTACTTGGCTTGTCTTTTATGTATATGCACAAAAAAAATGACAGACCGGTAAAGGCTATCATCAAAAGCTCCGTAAAACGAAAACCGATAGCTCTCCGTACTACAAAGTACGACAACACGGTAAATCTTATTTCACCGTGCCGGATGCAGCTTTTGACATAACTGTCCTCGGCACCGACACCTTTCACATACGGCATCACTTTGTCAGAGCTTATTATCCGTAAGTTACTAATTGCCAAATGCGACCTCTACCAAATTGCGTGAATTATATCATACTTTTTCCTTAATGTCAACCTTTATCGTCAATTTTATTATTTTTTTTGAATTTTACCAACACATATTCGCTGCCGATTGCTACAACTTCGTCCCACGAAACAGTAGTCCCCTTAAAATCGTGCAATAGCCAGGAAAAATTATTTTTGGGAATAGTTACCGACAGGATTTTTCCACTTGCAAAATCTATATCCATATCCCGTATATACCCGATTTGCTCTGCCGTGTCCACATCAATCACCTTTTTTTGCCGTAAATCCAAGCTTTTTTGCATAAAATCCCCTCCATTACAATATTTATGCTCGAAAATTTGCATTTAGTTTAATTTTGTGATATACTCATTTTATAGTTTTTGTATGAGGTATTTTTTTATGGATAGTATGAGTCCTATAAAAAGCATAGATATTCATGATGCCGGAAACGGCTGTCAAATTCGGTTTGGCGACCTATCAGGCGACGGGCGTATGGATTATCTGCTCGTAAAGCCAAGCCGGGTTTCAGACGAAAGATATTTTGCACATTCCATTGTTTGTGCTACCGCATATTCAGTAGACGGCGGACTTTTATGGCAAAAGGGCGACCCTTGCTATGACTCACCTGTGGGACGCTTTGATGTTCCGGCACAGATTTATGACATTGACCGCGACGGAAAAAATGAAGTTATTTTGATAATGAATGAGGAAATTTTAATCCTTGACGGAAAAACAGGCGAAACCAAAAAAAGTGTTCCTCTTCCCGACCAATTTGCATGTGATAGCATCACAATCGCTGATTTGGAAGGCACGGGTTATCCTCAAAATATACTTATAAAAAACAAATACAGCAAATTATGGGCACTTGATTCTAACCTTAACATACTTTGGAGTTTTGAGGGGAATATCGGGCACACTCCTGCCGTTTTTGACATAAACGGTGACGGAAAAGACGAGATTATTGCCGGTTACAATGTTTTAACAAGCAGCGGTGAGCTTTTATGGAAGGCGGATATGCCAAAACACGCAAATTCCATATCCGTCTGCAATTTTGGTGTTGAGAATAATCCTACTATTATTTTCTGCGGTCCGTATGTTGCCGCTTATTCGGTAAGCGGAGAACTCTTATGGACGATTGATGAGGAAAGCAACAGCGTTTGTATTGCAAAATTCCGCGAAAATGCGGTAAAAGAAGAAATTTTACTCATGGACAGTCTTTCTCTATTCTCCTGTGACGGTGAATTTTTGCTTCAAAAAAACGAAAAGGTCTATCTCCCTGCCGTTTTATATGATTTTGACAAAAGCGGAAAAACCTACATTGTAGGACACAAAAAGGAGGATATTGTAACATCCGTTTACGACGGATATATGCGTACCGCCTACACCCTGGAAACCTTTGGGAATATCGTATGCTGTGACCTTTTAGGTGATGGGCATATGCAAATTATTATTTACGGAAGCGATACTTTAGACATATATTCCCCGTACGACATAGACTTTTCTGAGCCGATACGCCCGTATATGCGTAAGCAGCCACGGCAATATTACAATGCCTCAGTCTTCAACTTTATTCCGAAAAGTCAATTCGCGGAAGGGTATATTTCAGATGATTTTGCCTCGCAAAACATATTAAAATGGGCGGATTCTTATGCAAATGTATATCTTCACAGCAGCTTTGCAAAAGTGACCCGTGCGGAATTTATTACGCTTCTCATTTCGCTACTTAATCTGAAAGAAGACTTTGACGAAAACTTTTCCGATGTTACACCCGACAGCACTTACTATCAATCTGTCGGAACGGCAAAAGCTTTGGGGATTATAGAAAGTGACGATAATTTCTTCCGCCCTGACGAAACTGTTACCGTTTCATATGCTAAAAGCATTTTGGACAAGCTCGGAATAGCAAAAACATTCGGTTTTGACGAGAATTACACACTCTCAAAACAAGATTTGGCAAGGCTTATAATTTCACTTAAAGAACAGTAGATCCTTTTGGACACAAAAAAAGGCTTCATACGAAGCCTTTTTAAATGCTATTATTTTGTATAAGGCAGTGTTGTATATCCAACCCATTTAGCAGAACTACGTGCTAAGATTATGTTATCAAGTGCATTAACCTTGCCGTCTGCATTAGCATCAGATTTTGTTTCATCTATCGTTTGATAATCTTTCCATCCTGCCAAATATCTTGCCAAATATGCAACATCCTTAGCCGTGAATTCACCGTCACCATTTACATCACCATACAGAATTCCCGGTTCTTCGCCGCCAACCTTATAGTAAACGGTATAGATTTCGTTATCGTCAACCTTAATCTTTAAGTTATATACGCCTTCATCCAAATCTCTTATCACATATTCAACATCCTGCGTTGAACCGGTAGTTTCATACTGGTCTATGTACTGAACCGTAGAATCCTGCAAATCTGCCCCTTCCTGAGAACTCAAAAGTGTAACGTAACCGCCATTTTTTGCACCTATCACTGTAAAGGTAATAGTATCATCTGCTTCAAAGCTGGGCATACTTGCCGCATCCGGTGAAATAGCAAAAGTGCCGTTAACGCTACCATTCTTCTTGACTTCACTTGTCTCGGTTGCAGCCATTACAGACGCAGAGAAAGACAATGTTGCTACTGCCAACATAATTGCAATTAATTTTTTCATAACTCATACTCCTCGTTTAATATATTAAGCTATCCTAAACCATTGATTTAGTACACACATTTATGTTAACATATATATTATCATTTGTCAACATTTTTTTTCAAATTTTTAAATCTATTTAAAAAATTATTCCGGTTTTTTAGCTCCGCAGTTTTGGCAGAAATTACCGCTATTCACAGTACCGCAGCTGCATTTCCAACCTGTGTTTTGCGTCTGCTGTCCCATAGCGAAAAGTTGTTGTGTTCCCATATTTCCTGCCGCATTCATTGCCATGCCCATCCCCATAAATCCTGCCATAGAGCCGTTTTGGTTTGCCGCTGCCGCTCTCATTGCCTCTGCCTGAGCCTCAGTAAGAGTTGCCGCTGCCATTGTCGGATCACGGAGAATTGCCGCATGTTGTGCCTTTTTAATGAGTTCTTGGTCTTCCTCGGGAAGTGTTACACTGCCCAAAGCAATAGAAATTACTTCAATACCTCTTAATTCTGCCCATTTTTCCGATAGCACGGTGTTTATCGCCTTTTCAAGCTCGGCATTGTGCTGAACTATCTGGTTAGGTCTTAATCCCATATCCGAAAGTTTACCAAATGCGGGTTGAAGTGCCGATACAAATTCCGTTTTAAGTTGCGTGTCGATATCCTCGCGTTTATACTCCCCTGTTACATTTCCTGAAATATTGGTATAAAACAGAATCGGGTTTGTAATTTTATACGAGTACACACCAGATGCACGAACCGAAACATCAATATCCAGGTTGATATTTTGGTCAACAACTCTAAACGGCACGGGATTTGGTGTGCCAAATTTATTATCTAAAAGTTCCTTTGTATTTATGTAATAAACACGCTGGTCTTTTGCAGTATCACCGCCATAGGTGAAACGCCTTCCTACAACCTTAAAGGTTTCCTTTAAGGATTCGCCGAAATTTCCTGTAAATACCGACGGTTCGGTTGAAGAATCATATGTATATTCGCCCGGTTCAGCACATACGTCAACCACCTTGCCCTGTTCTACAATCAGCATACATTGTCCGTCTGCAACGGCAATCCCGCTTCCGTTTGAAATAATATTATCATTTCCCTTTTTGTTTGATGAGCGTCCTCCGACTCTCTTTTCGCCTTTTTGCATAAGTATGTCCTGTGATAGCGAATCACAGTAGAAAAACTCTTTCCACTGGTCCGCAAGTGTTCCGCCTAATGCTCCTAATCCTGCCTTAATAAGTCCCATTTTTTTCTCTCCTTTTTATTTTCTATTAAAAATCTCTTCCGCCTGAGGAATAGCTTCCGCCGCTTGACGAACTTCCGCTTGAATGGCTTGAACCGCCTGATGACGAACTTTCTCTCTTTTTACTTTTTGTAACTGTGGAATATATAAATCTGACCGAATTATTCCGGATTTTAAGACTGTTCTTTTCAAGATATTCATTAGCGCTTACTGCGGTATGAAGCTTCATTTTTGCTTTCATACCTTCTATTACCATTGCCGCAATAATAAGTGCAATAATTATACCGACAATTAGAGGCCAACCGAAAAAGTTCGGTTTATTTGACGGCGGCTCTATTATTGCAAAATTGTCCTCACTAAGACTTTTTTCAATATAATCTGTCGCCTTTTTTATTGCCTCGTAATACCTTCCGCTCCGCATATCGCCGTCCACAATCTCATCTATTGTGTATGTAACATCTGCGTTAAAAATATCTTCATAGCTATTTGTGGATATAGTACGCCAACCTCTGTTTCCCTCCTCTAAGCACAGGAAAAAACAAACTGCACTAAAATCGTCGCCCTTTCCGTAACCGCCGTAATAGAGGAAGTCGGCACCGTAAACATCTTTCGAAAGACCGTATGAGCTGTCATCGGTAAAAATCACATAGCTAAAATCATATAGATTGCAAATTCTTTGAACCTGCTCTATAAGCTCCAATTTTTGCTCATCGGTAAATATTCCCGCATTATCAACAACTCGTACCGGATTTTCCGCATGATAGTTTTCGAAAGCGTCAACATCGTCTGTATACCAATACGGCATACCGTTTTCCTTATCCGCTTTATCTATGTTCCACTCTTTTGCAAGGTCAAAGACTTTGGTCAAATATAGGTCAATCGAGGTATAAACAGATATGCTTTCGTCTCCAAAAAGGCTGTCTGTCAGCTCAAAAAGCATATCTTTCTGCAATTTCGGAATGACGCTTCTCGCCTTGCCGTAAAAGAATATGTTATACTCGCCATTTTCGGTATTAATAATAAGGAAAATGCCGTCCTTGCTATCCCCGTAGCCGAATTTATTGTTTTCATAAACAATATTGGCATACTCGTAGAGTTCCCCGTCATATTCATACTTGTCAAGAATGAATATGGGAAAATCCATTTTCAAAGGCTCGATACTCTCATTTATTCTATTGTTTAAAAGCCTGTGTTCCTCTTCTGTCACCGTTTCAGCATAGTCGTTAAAGCGGTAAATCGAGCCGTCATATGCAGGTTCTGCCTTAACATAAATGAAACAGGATATTAAGGTCATCAAGATAAACAGGGCAGAAATTCTCTTTTTCATAACTTTTGCCCCCCTATCTCATAAACCGGTATATAAGCCACGCCAAGCCCGAATATATACCAAGTGAAATTAAAAATGTTAAGAGGAAATAAAATCTTTTTTTGATTTTGCTTATCGGTAGTTCACCGACAACCTTGCCTGTCTGTCCGTTTATCGCAAACCGGTAATTTTTTCCCTTATATTCAACATTTAAAAGATATACAGGAAGCATAACATACCTTACACTTGAATTTAAAATATTCATATTGCTGGACTTTCGGGTTATTGTGTCAAAGCTTCTGTTCACCGAGTTTATAAAAACTTCCTCGGCACTGTTTCGCATTCTTTCAGACGCTCTCGGCAAACTATCGTCAGGACTTGCATCAAATCTGTCTGCTAAAAATCCCGATAGGTATGCCGTTTCAAAATCCACAATATCCGAATAATTATAAGGCTCCAAAGAGTCCATTAAATCGTCGTCCATCTTAATACTTGCATCGACGGGTATCCTTTTAAATGTCATTGTTCCGTCAATATCAACAAGGTAGTGGTCAACCTCTGTATAGTCATATTCAGAGTCGGAATAGGATTTGGTTTCTGTACCCTCCAAAAGCATCTGTCCGTCCAGAGTTGCGTCAAAAAGCCAGAAAGGCACATAAACGCCCTGAATTTTGCCTATTTTGTGCTGGTTTTTGAACTTGTTCGGCAAAAGGCGTTTACCTTCAAAATAAGCCTTTACAGCATTTTCCAGCCCATTTCTGTCAACCTTAAAAGGAATAATTCCGTTTGGTTTTAAACTGCTCCCGACTCTGTCATTCAGGATTATCTCATTATCGCAGTACGGGCAGTGTGTTGCGGCAGTCTGCGGGTTTGTCTCAATCTCCGCTCCACAGGAACGGCATATGTAAACCGCTGTATTTTCAATATTTTGCTTATTCTGTTCAAAAGCTTTTTTGTAGTCTTGCCAATCAAATTCCGAATCACCGTTTTCCGATTCCGAATACTTTTTGAGCGTTTCCAAGTCATATTCACTATCGCAGGAATTGCATTTAAGTTTCCCTTTTGAATCGTAAACAAGCGGTGAGCCGCAGGAAAGGCATTTGTAGGACAATGTTTCTCCTGTCATTAAAATCCCCCTAAATATAGCTATATAAAAATTATACTATATAAGGTTTCAAATTTCAATAGCTTTTTTAAAATAAAGGGTGACATATATGCCACCCTTTATTTTGCTCTATGTTCTAAAATCAAAGTTTTATCTCTACTCCACCGACACTTCGTATCGACAAAATATGACACATTCCGTCACCAAAAACACTTTCAATCCCGTTTTTAAAGCTTTCAAGCATATCGTACGGGACAAATGCCTGAATCGTTCCCGCAAAGCCGCCGCCGTGAACACGGAAAGCACCTCTTCCGCAAAGCAGCTTGTCACAAAGTGCAAGAGCAAGGCTTACTGCCTGATTTTTTGTGTCCTTCGGCACATACACATTTTGCAGGTACATATATGATGAGCGTCCCGATTCCGAAACAATCTTTAAAAATTTATCAAAATCGCCATTTTTCAATGCCTTTGCTTCGTCCTTCGCCCTTTGGGTGTCGTTAAAATAGTGTATAGCTCTTAATAATGCCCTGTCATTATTTAATGTTTTTCTTACATCAGCTAAATTTTTATAAAAATCCTCCGGTGAAACATCATTTAGAAATTCTTTACCGAAATATTCAGCAACTGCCCTCATTTCAAGGGTTATCGCGGCATATTCGCCGGTCAGACTTTCGTGGTCTGCACCGCTATCTATAATGCAAAGTGCGTAGTTTGTTTCAGCAAAATCAAAGTTGAGTTTTTGGGCTTTCGGGTTTTGGTTATCGGCAAAATCTATTGCAACAATTCCGCCCGATGCACACGCGGCTTGGTCAAGAAGTCCGCAGGGTTTTCCAAAATACACATTTTCAGCATACTGACCCATTTTTGCAATTTCCATAGAGGATAGCTCCTCTCCTGCAAAAAGGCTATTCATTATAACCGCAACCAAAATCTCAAAAGCCGCAGATGAACTCATACCCGAGCCTTTTAACACATTAGAGGTCGTATATGCATCAAATCCTGAAAGTTTATAGTCTTTTTTTGCAAAACAAGCCGCTATTCCTCGTATAAGTCCAGAGGATTTTCCGTATTCTAAGCTGTCAGGCTCTAAGCTGTCAAGCGTTACAGTATCCATAGGAAACCCTTCCGATTTTATACGGATTACATTCTCACCGTTTGGACGCACTGCCGCTATAACATCAAGATTTAAACTTCCTGCAACTATCGCTCCGTGCTGGTGGTCGGTATGATTCCCGCCGATTTCCGTACGCCCCGGTGCAGAAAAAAGGCGTATATCCCCATCCTTTTCAAAAGTTTTTGAAAAGGCGTCCAAAAGTCTTTCAAACCTTTGTATGTATTTCTTTTCTTCGCCGTCTTTACAGCAATAAAGCTTTTTAAAATCAATACTATCTATTTTTTGTTTAATTTCAGAAATGTTCATATCGTTTTACCTCTGTTAGATTTTCAGACTATCTACTTATTTAGAAAACTTGTACTCTGTCACGGTATCGTATTTTTGACCTTTTTTCAAAAATCCGTCGGGAAAATGCGAAAATTTAGTGAAGTTAGGGAAAACCTGAGTTTCCAGACATACTCCCTGACGCTCCTTATAAACAGCTCCGTCCTTTCCGTCCGGGGTGTTTCCCACCCAATTCCCCGTATATAGCTGAACTGCCGGAAGGTCTGTATAAGCCTCCATTTTTATTCCTGTTTTATCACCTGTCAGAACAGCAAATTTTCGCATTCCTCTGCCGTTTATGGCAAAATTATGGTCATAACCGTTGCCAAATTTCAGCTGCTTATCATCTTTATCAATATCCTGCCCTATTTTCTTAGGTACAGTAAAGTCAAAAACAGTGCCAAAAACACTTAAAATTCTGCCATCAGGAACAGTGTTTTCGGTCATTGGAGTATAAAAATTGCTGTCAAGCCAAAGTGTATGCTCCTTTATATCACCGGAGGTATGTCCGTTAAGATTAAAATAGCTGTGATTTGTTAAATTCAGTATCGTGTCGCCGTCCGATTCGCCCTCGTAATGTATTCTGAGTGCATTATCAGATGTGACTGTATATGTAACCTTAACGCTTACATTTGCCGGAAAGCCCTCCTCGCCGTCCTTTGAGGTGGTTTTCAATACCAAGCTCGGCTCATCACCGTCTTTTTCCTCTACATCCCAGAGTTTTGCATTAAAACCCACTTTTCCGCCGTGAAGATTATTATTTTTATCACTTTCATTTTTTAAAAGTGTATATTCTTTTTCACCGATTTTGAATTTACAACCCTCAATTCTATTCGAGTTTCTGCCGATAATGCTGCCGAAATACCCTTTTCCGTAAAGGTATTCCTGATAATCATCACGTCCTAAAACTACATCAACACCTGCAAATTCCAATCTTCTGACAATGCCTCCAAGGTTTAAAATCTCTGCTTTTAAACCTTTTCCGTTATCAAGCGTATATGCAAATACATCTCCTATTTCAACTTTTTGCAAAAAATTCTTTTTAATCATAAAATCACTTCTCCTTGCCGTCACCGTACCATTAGATTTACAATATCATTTATACCAAATTTCAGGAAATATGTCAAGTTGAAAGTGGCAGAAAAGGTGAATGGTTCAGATACACCATGTGCCGAAGGCACAACCCGGAAAAATATTGGTAGGCAATCAAGCGACAGTGAGTGCATTTACAAGCGAGTAGGAAAACCAAGCGTGGCTTTTTGCGAAAGAGGAGCAGCGGCGGAGCGTTTGAAAAAAGGTCGCAATTTTGCGACCTTTTTGATTGCAGCGTAGTCCGCTGCGACGTGGCGGAGAAGGAGGGATTCCTTTTCTGCGGAAAAGCCGGCTCACAGCTCTTTTGTGCCACCGGCACAAAATTCAC
>JAFZMQ010000015.1 GCA_017551095.1 Clostridia bacterium
CAACATACCAAAGATATGTTTAGGTTTTCTCACGCCTAATGAAATGCTAAGCAGGTACTTAGGAGTAATGTAAATAGGTCATATTTGGGGTAGCCATTTTTATTTTTAAGAAAAGTGTCACCCATCATTGACAATTGTACATTATTTTTCAAAATAATTTCAAAAATAGTATTGAAGAATTGCACAAAATATGTTAAAATGTGGTAGGATATTTTTATCGTTTTGAATAAAATATAGGAGGGATAACCCGAATATGAACGAAAAATGCGTTTTGATAGTTGAAGATGAACAAGCCATAATGGACATTTTAAAATTTAATTTTACTAAGGAAGGATACCGCGTTGTAGAAGCTATGGACGGCGAAGCAGGTCTTAGTCTTGCACTTTCGGAAAATCCCGATTTGATTCTGCTTGATGTTATGCTTCCCAAAATGGACGGATTTGAAGTCTGCAAAAAGGTTCGTGAAAAGTCTTCCGTTCCGATTATCATGCTTACGGCACGGGAAGAAGAAGTTGATAAGGTTTTGGGCTTAGAGCTTGGTGCGGACGATTATATGACAAAGCCGTTTTCGATAAGAGAACTTACTGCAAGGGTAAAAGCTAATTTAAGACGCACTTCAATAGACCGCGAACAAACTTCGCAAGGAAATGCCGAAACAATTTCCTCGGGTGAACTTTTGATAAATCTTGAAAGGTATGAGGTTTCAAAGCGTGGAAAGGTTATTGACATAACCCTAAGGGAATTTGAGCTTTTGAAATTCCTTGCAAAGCAGCCGGAAAAGATTTTTTCAAGGGAAAACCTTTTGGAGAATGTTTGGGGATATGAATATTACGGAGATGTGCGTACCGTTGATGTTACGGTCAGAAGACTCCGTGAAAAAATCGAGGATGACCCGGGTATGCCGAGGTATATTATAACCAAGCGTGGAGTCGGATACTACTTTAATAAGGCGTGAGGAAATGTTTAAAAGCATTCAGACAAAAATCGTCACAATTTTTATATTGGTAATTCTTTCAGTTGTAACGGTAATCGGTACTTTTATGACTACAAATATCGTAAAACTCTACAACGATGAATTTTCCGTCATGATGGAGCAGGTGTTTACGCCTGCTCTTGTTTCCGAGCTGGAAAAAAGTGCTGAAACCGATTCCTATGACGGCGTTTGGGATATTATAAGCTCATATATAGGTCCGCTTGGGATAGACACCTACCGTTTTTACAGCGTTTTAGACGCTAAAACAGGCAGGATTTTACGGACTTCTGACGAGGTCAAAAGCGGGAACATAGAAAAAAGTGATAATCTGATTCTCGCCATGACCGGCAAAACAGGAAACACCGTAAACACCGAAAAGGCGTATATGGACTACGCCGTACCGATAGCAGTCGGCGGTGATGTCCGCTACATTGTCTATGTAATGGACACAAAAGACGAGATAAATTCGATAACTCGAAATGTACTTTTTATACTGATTGAGGCACTTTTGGCGTCTGTTTTAATATCAATCATACTCGGATTTTTCTTCGGGCGTACAATAACAAAACCTATACGCGACCTCACAAAAAGCACCGAGCATATAGCCTCGGGAAGATTTGACATAGTGAGCAGTATAAAATCTGATGACGAAATAGGTACGCTTTCCGATACCTTTAACTATATGTCATCAGCTCTTCAACATACAGTAAATGAGATGAATTCCGAAAAGAACAAGGTGGAAACAATTCTGCAAAATATGACAGACGGCATTCTGGCATTTAACCTTTCAGGAAAGCTGATACACATAAATCCGGAGGCAAAACGCTTAATCGGCAGAAATTTCTATGATGACTTACAGTTTGATACATTTTTTAAAGAAATCGGTGCTGATATTTCAATGGGAAATATCATATATATCAGGCAGTCTAAAAAAATCGAGCGTGAGGCTGAAATCGGCGGCAAAGTCATACGCTTTACCTTTGCACCCTTTAATCTCGAAAACAAGATAAGCGGAATTATTGTCGTTGTTCACGATATTACCAATCAGCAAATGCTGGAAAATGCACGACGTGAATTTGTGGCAAATGTTTCGCATGAGCTGAGAACTCCGCTTACGACCGTCAAATCCTATGCGGAAACGCTTATGGATATGCCCCCTGAGGACAAGGATATCCAAAACAGATTTTTAGGAACTATCGCACATGAAGCGGACAGAATGACGCGTATTGTAAAAGACCTTTTAACGCTTTCGCGTCTTGACGAAGGTCAGTATCAAATGAAGCCCTTTGAGCGTGTTAATCTGTCTGAGCTTGTAGCAGACATTGTGGAAAAGATGTTTTTTGCGGCAAAAGAAAAGCATCAGGAGCTTACTTTAAGTGCAAAAAAGACGCCTATTTTTGTTATGACAGACCGTGATAAATTGGAGCAGGTTATTATCAATATCGTTTCCAACGCCATAAAATACACCGGCGAAAACGGGAAAATCGAGATTTCGGTTGAGAAAGTTTACAAAGACGCTTATATCAAGGTGCGTGATAACGGCATCGGAATACCAAAGGAGAATCTTCCCCGCATTTTTGAGCGTTTTTACCGTGTTGATAACGCCCGTTCCCGCGAAACAGGCGGAACGGGACTTGGTCTTGCAATTGCAAAACAGATTATGAACCAGCTTGGCGGAAATATCACCATAAACAGTGTCTACGGCGAGGGTACTGATGTGATAATTTCCGTACCGGTTTAAATGTTATGAGTTTTTAATGCCAATGTAACAACTTTGTAACAACCGTATGCTATAATGTAAATACCTAATTTATCTTTTGTGATAATTTTTATGAAAGGGTGGCAGCAATGAAAAAGAGATTTCTTTCTTTAATTCTTGCGTTATTGGTGGTGTTCTCCGTCCAATATGCTTCTTTTGCTGCGTATGAAACTTCAATCCCTTTAAATGCACAAGGTAATTCTTCAAATCTTATATATATAAAGCGTCCGCGTTCACTTTCCGGTTCAACTTCCGATAAGACTTACACAATTTCCGCAACAGGACTGCAAAATACAAAGGTGAGAGTTTACAGACTTACAGGAAATGATGTATGCGAACTTATTAAAGCGGAGCGTTTAATCGGTGCGAGCGGTCTTTTCAGCACAGTTGTTGACCTGCCGGATAGCAGCAATACATTTGTTATTTATGCTGAAAATGGTGCATCCGACCAGGTTGTAAAAATTCAGATTTCAAAGGTGAAAAAGAGTACGGTTGATAAGCTAAGAAGTGTAACCGTAAATGTTTTGAACTTCCTTAAATAACGAGGTTAACTATGAAAACAGAGAGAATTAAAAGTATTGTTTTAATCCTGCTCATAATTACAAATCTTGTGTTAGCCGAGAAAATATTGGTAAATGAAAAATTATGGCTTTCCGGCTATAATTTTTTTGTTAGCACAAGAAATTCACGCAAAAAAAACAGCTTTTCGCTATCAGAGCGTCTTTCTATGCCTGAAAAAATTATCGTAAATACAGGCTATCAGTCAAGCCGTTTCATTTTCAAGAGGGATGATGCGGATTTTTCTACCATAAATAGCGTTGCGTCGGAAATTATCAAATCCGCATTTTCAATGCCAAAATCCATCGTTGAGACAGGCGAGGAAGATTGGTATTCCGCTCTAACGGCAAAGTCGATTTATCTTAACTTCACATCTTCATTTACTCCATCGGTTTTCGCTTCCCTATTGGGAATTTCAAATAGTGACTTTCCTGACACGGAATTTTCGGATATTGTAATAGCAGAAAACGGAAATGTCTATTTCGGCAAAATCGGAAACTATTATAAAATTCCTTTTACCTCCTCTCTGGTAAGCCCGATAATTCAAAATGTTTCATTAGAACATTCCGACGAGGAATCGGTTATAAACTATTCCTTTGACCTTAATTTTGACGAGAACTCGGGCGAGGAAACTACCGTTTTATCACCTATGATTTTGATTTATTCAGAGCCTGTTACGGCTTTTAGCGTAATTCCCGAAAACCCCGCAATAAAAGACGGCGAAATAAACGAAAGGGTATTGAGCGGAGTGGTCACGGCTTTCGGTGTGAACAAAGGCTCTGCAAGGAGTTATACCGAGGCGGACGGCTCTTTGGTTTATGTGGAGAATAACGGAATTTTGAAAATCACGGCAGATGGCATACTCACATATACCGCAAACGGCAACGGAATACGCCTGAAAAACGGCTCGATATCGTCAAAAATTGCCGCTTTAATAGACGAAATCAACCAAAAGACCGGCATTGATGCGGATTTGTGCCTTTCAAACGCACAATCCGGCGATAGCGGTCAGCTTTTTGAGTTTGATTATATTGTAGAGGGGTATCCTGTAAAATACGCAGACAAAAGTGCGATTTCCGCCACGGTTTCAAACGGATACTTAACAGCCTATTCCCAAGTTTTACGAAAATTTACAATTACAGACACCGAAAGCACTTCGTCAGATTTTATAACGGCACTTGACGAAGTTATTGACGCCTATCACGGCTCTATGTCCGAAATGAGAATAACAAAAATGTATCCCGCATTTTTTGATGACCTATCTCAAAATGAGATGAATGTCGATTGGCATATAGATGTGGATAATATACTTGCGGAATAACATATAGGAGGAGGGATTTTTTTGAGCTGGGGCAGAATTAAAACAATACTTATAATACTGTTTTTATGTACCGATATTTTTCTTGCGGCAAGTATTTTTGTGGCAGAAAAAAAAGAATCGGAAATTTCCCCCGAAGTATATGAATCCGCTATTGAGATTTTGAAAAATCACAATATTACACTTAATGAGTCTGCGGTTTTGCCGAAGGTTTCCTCAGCACCTGTTTTACAGGCAGATAATGTCGTCACCGATTATGATACCTTTGCCCGTACGCTTTTGGGCGAGGACTATTTTTTAAGTGAAGATGGAAGGTACTCTTCCGAAAATGGTGAGCTTTACTTCATTGGCGACAGATTTTCCTTTAAATCATACAAAAACGCCGGAAATTCCGAGGCTTTAACACAAAAAAAGGCACAAAAAAAAGTGTTCCTTATTTTAAAAGGGCTTGGGTTTAATATGTCCGACGCAAAAGTCATTTCCGAATCGGAAAATGGCGGAATCCGGACCTTTAAAATCCGTGATTTCGCAGAATCAAGTCCTGTATTTTCATCTGAGCTTGAAATTGCTTTTGCGGATAATGAGATACTCTCACTTATCGGAAGTTGGTTTAACAAAAAGGACACGCGGGAGCAGGACGGCAGTATTAAAAGCATTACCGGTGTTTTGATTGATTTTGCGACAAACTGCTCATATACAGTACCTGCCAACATAGATTTTGTGGAATTTGGGTACAGCGTTTTTGACAGTGAAAACTATCATAAATCCGCATCTTTAATACCCGTTGACCGTATAACTCTAAGTGATAAAACTGAATATTTAATAGACGCACGAGGCAGTTGGGAATAAAAAAAATATCGGTTACCCGATATTTTTTTATTCCCAACCTAAATATGTCGCACAAACACGGTATATAGGCATTCCCTGTTCTGAAAACCTTGTTTCGTATTCTGTCATAACATTATCGTTAAAGTCTGAATTGTGCAGGTCAAAGGTTATATCCGACATTTTGAAGTTTTCCTCAGCAAAAGAGTTCAGCGAAAACTCGAAAAGCGCCTTATTGTCCGTTTTAAACCAAATAAAGTCCCCATTATTCAAAAGTTTTTTATAAATATCCAAAAAATTCTTATGAGTAAGTCGGCGTTTTGCCTGTTTCCGCTTCTTCCACGGGTCAGAAAAATTGAGATAAATCCTTTCAATTTCGCCTTTTTCAAAAAACTCACATAAGTCATTTGCATCAGCTATTAAAAACCGTAGATTTTTAAGTCCCAAAGGCTCCGCCTTTTCCATGGCAATTACGATTACATCCTTTACGACCTCTATCGCAACAAAGTTCACATCAGGGTGTTTTTCCGCCATTTCGCATATGAATTTACCTTTTCCAGAGCCGATTTCAATATGGATAGTATTCTGATTTCCAAACTCCTCTTTCCATCTTCCCTTTAACTCCTGCGGGTTTTTAATCCACAAGCTTCCGCTTTTTTCAAGGCGTATATCGCAATTTTTCTTTTTCCTAACTCGCATAACACAAAATCCTTTTCTTCAAACAAATCGGTGAACCTAAGTTCACCGATTTTATAGATTTTAAAGTATATTACAGTGTGCCGAACAATCTGTCACCGGCATCTCCAAGACCAGGAACAATATATCCGTGTTCGTTAAGTCTTTCATCAACCGCACCGCAGTAGATGTCAACATCCGGATGAGCTTCCCTTAATGCTTTTATACCGTCGGGAGCGGCAATAATGCAGATAAACTTAATATTTTTAGCTCCACGCTTTTTAATCATTGAAATAGCGTCCTTTGCACTTCCGCCTGTTGCTAACATCGGGTCAAGTACCAAAACTTCTCTTTCTTCTATATCGGTTGGCATTTTGCAGTAGTATTCAACAGGTTCTAATGTCTTTTCATTTCTGTAAAGACCGATATGTCCTATTTTTGCCGCAGGAATAAGCTCCATCATAGCGTCAACCATACCAAGACCTGCTCTTAAAATCGGCACAAGTGCAACCTTTCTTTTTGTTCTTTTTGCAACAGTTTTTTGGATTGGAGTTTCAATTTCATATTCTTCAAGCTCCATATCGTGCGTTGCCTCATAGCCTAAAAGCAAACCGATCTCATAAGCACAGCTCCTGAAATCCTTTACAGATGTGTTTTTATCTCTCATAATAGACAGCTTATGCTGAATGAGCGGATGATTAATCGCATATACTCTTTCTTCCATTTTCAGTTCCTCACAATCTCAATTTTATTCTAAATGAGATTATACAACAAAAAGAGTAGTTTGTCCACACATTTTTTAACAAATATGCATTTTTTTATATTGATTTTTCAATTTTTTCCAAAACGGGCGCGTCGTATGTCAGCAAAATCCGTGCTTTTTCGGGGCTGCACCACGCATATTCCGAAATTTCCGAGCGTTGTATTTTTATTTTCTGATTATTTTTTGGGGTAGCAAGAAAATAAACCGCGTCTTTTGTGACTCCCTCTTTCGGGCTATAAGTGGAAACTGCTTTCGTGTTTCCGCAAAATACAACCGAAATGCCTATTTCCTCAAAAATCTCACGTTCTGCCGTTTCATATTCGTTTTCCGTACCCTCTACATGACCTTTTGGGAAACCCCAATGACCGTTTGCACCAATCTTTTTATTGAATACCAAAAGGTATTCTATTTCCTCACCGTTATTGCGATAAATAACCGCTCCGCAAGATTTTTCGTACTTCATTCTCTTACCCTTTCTTTACTTTTTAACTATCGCCTGAATATATGAAATATCAGACAAACTGTAATTTTTAAGGCATGTTTCTTCAATCGGTTTATGTTCCCCGTCCTTTATACCGGGGTCATTAAAGTATATATTATCGTCATCATAATCAACCGCAACCATTGAATGCGGATATGCCTCAAACCGTGCTATAACGCCTTTTGGAAAATTATCAAGTGCTTCTTTTAGGGCATTATATGCGTCCTCATCTGTTTCAACCGCCAATTTTGTTTCATTTTTTTTAAGAGTCCCGAAACTGTCAAAGTATTTTGAAGTTTCTTTAAGTGCCGGAACAATTTTGCAGCCGAAAAGTCCGACAAGGCTGCTGTGTCCTGACATATAGTTTCCCTTATACCCCTCGCTTATATTTATTTCTGCAATATCGTTTGGAGTCACTCTTTCTCCTGTAACATCACTTAGCAGCATGGCATACGAACATACCCAGCAATAGCCTCTGCCGTTATTTTCAAGACCGGCATCCTCCTGTGCCTGATAATAGTATGTAGCAGGATATTTACCGCTCCCCGTTCTGATTTTGTCCCTTAATTCTGCTAATTTCTTGGCTTTTGAAATATCGACGCTGACGGTTTTGGTGTCTTCATCATATGCTATTTCATAACCGAACGGCTCTACCAGATACCGTATCGGTATGAATGTGTAATCGTCCTTTAATACCATTTTGACATCCATCTTTTTCTTTTTGCCGTCGACATATGATATATCCGAGCCAACTGAAAAGCGTGTTTCGGTTTTGCCGTCAGACATTATTACAGTGGAATCTATCGGCTCATATTCAATTGTAAGCCCCATAGCCTCAGCTATCGGCCGAATCTGCACCAAAGTCCTGTTTTCCGAAATTATCGGCGGAGAATTAAAATCAAGAGTTTTGCCGCCGAATGTAACCTTTATATCACTCTCCGCCGCAAAGGCAGTTGACACGGAAAACATCAGATACAATGCTGCAAGAACACAGAATAACCGTTTTTTCATACCTTTTCGTGCCTTTCAAAAATAAGTAGATATATTTTATCACATTTTTATACAAAAATCTACATATTTTTCTTGACAATTTAATAACATTTTTAAAAATATTTAAAAAAATTACGGAAAATACTTGTCAATTGCATTGTAAGGTGTTATAATACTTTTGTTTATAATCAATTTGGGAGGTCTACTATGAATACTGTATTTATGATTTTGCACATAATTGTTACGGTTGCTTTAATAACTGTTGTTTTGTTACAAGAGGGTAAGGACCCCGGTCTTAAAGGAATTGCAGGTTCTACGCCTGACGGAGATTCGTTCTTTAACAGAAATTCCGGAAGAACAAAGGCTTCAATGTTTTCTAAGATGACTACAACTCTTGCTGTTTTGTTCCTTATAACAACTATTGTGCTTTGCATACTTAATGCATAAAAAATGGATTTATTTAGAAATTAAACCCGCCTTTTTATAGGCGGGTTTTCAATACTTTTTTTGCTAATGATTTTGTTAAAATCTGTTGACAAAAACACATAATTATTCTATAATACTAATTGCCTTAATATTTGCAGGTATGGCGGAATTGGCAGACGCGCATGGTTCTGGTCGCGTCATTTCGGTGATAAATTTGATTTTGTTTGGCTAAAACGGGTATTTTTCCTGTTTTAATATTTGGGGATTTAGTTGAAAAGTAAGATTTATCTGAAATGTAAACTCCCCCTCGGGCTGACCTTCCCGTGTAAAAATTAAGGTTTCAAATTTAAAAAGTTTAATATTTTTTATCAAAACAAACACAGTTTTGTATGTTCTATTCATGCAGGTATGGCGGAATTGGCAGACGCGCATGGTTCTGGTCGCGTCATTTCGGTGAAAAATGTAAAGTGCAAAATGCAGAATGCAAAATTAAGGGTAAATTTATGAGTACAAATGTTTCTGTTGAAAAAAGTTTTAATTTTGCGGTTAGAATTGTTAAGTTATATAAATATTTAACCAATGAGCAGAAAGAATATGTTCTTTCAAAACAACTTTTGCGTTGCGGTACAAGCATTGGTGCTAATATTTCGGAGGCTCAATGTGGACAAAGTAAAGCAGATTTTATTTCTAAAATTAGCATTGCATTAAAAGAGGCAAATGAAACTTCTTATTGGCTAAAACTGTTATACAAAACAGATTATCTTAATAAACTGCAATTCGACAGTTTAAACGATGACATTACTGAACTTATCAGTATTCTAACTTCTATTTGCAAAACTTCAAATTCAAATAAATAATTTTGCATTTTGCACTATGCATTCTTCATTATTATAGATTTGCAGGTATGGCGGAATTGGCAGACGCGCATGGTTCAGGTCCATGTGAAAGCGATTTCATGCAGGTTCAAGTCCTGTTACCTGCACCACGAGTCAGTTTGATTATTGTCAAATTGACTCTATTTTTTAGGCGGTGAATAATATGTCTGTTTACTCTATTGATGAGTTACGCTCAATAATTACCGGTATTGCAACGCAATACGGCGTCAAAAAAGTTGCCCTGTTTTGCTCTTATTCCACAGGGCTTCAAACTCCTGACAGCGACATTGATTTGCTTATCGACAAAGGCAGTTTAAAAGGCTTGTTTAAGTTTAACGCTTTTGTCAATGAACTTGAAACAAAACTCGGCAAAAAGGTTGATGTCATAACATATTCATCTCTTGAGCATTCACCTATAAAAGATTC
>JAFZMQ010000016.1 GCA_017551095.1 Clostridia bacterium
ACAAGCATAGGCGAACGTGCGTTTGAGGGTTGCTACAGCCTAACCACAATCACCATCCCCGACAGCGTAACAAGCATAGGAGAAGCTGCGTTTAGGGATTGCAACAGCCTGACCTCAATTACCATCCCCGACAGCGTGACAAGCATAGGTGATGATGCATTTCGCAATTGCGAAAGCCTGACCTCAATTACCATCCCCGACAGCGTAACAAGCATAGGCGGTTCTGCGTTTTCCTATTGCCGCAGCCTGACCAGTATCACAATCCCTGACAGCGTAACAAGCATAGGTGAGGGTGCGTTTTACGGTTGCCGCAGCCTGACAAGTATCACCATCCCCGACAGCGTGACAAGCATAGGTGAGCGGGCGTTTTTCTGGTGCAGCAACCTGACAGATGTATATTACTGTGGCACGGCAGAGGATTGGGACAGCATTTCAAAGGGAAGCGGTAATGAGCAGCTTATTAACGCCAGACGGCACTATATGCCGACGGTTAGCAGTTTTTCTGCCGTATTTAACAAAATAGGCAATAATATTATAGTTACGGCAAATGTGCCGGATAGCGATATTACGAAAAATGTTCATGCTGCATTATATGCAAAGAGTGGCAAAGTACTTGACTATCTGGTTTGCCCTGCGGAATATTCAAATAATACAGTTCATCTTATATTCAAGAATGTGACTGATTTATCATACATAAAAGTGTTCCTTTGGGGCAGTTTGGAAAATATGGTGCCGTTAGCGGACAGTATTGTTCTTGATGTAAGCAAATAATTTGAAATAAAGTGATAAAGAGCAGGGTTAGTTACCCTGCTCTTTACGGTTACAAACAACTATTTTTTAAATAGCTTTTTTAGCTTTTGACCTGCGATATACCGCTTTTTATACTTTACATTTTTGGATAGTTTATTATTAAAAATATTCCTGTATATACGCCGTTTAAAGAAACCGACATCAATATCAGCTTCGGTAAAATCTTTGAAAAATTCCTGCAAAATGGGTTTTAATTCATTTTCCAGATATTTAAAATCTTCAAGAGCATCATCTTTTGCCATAAGTAAACTGCAAGTACTGCTTTCCACTATATACAAGATTTTGTTTAAAGAGTTTTTTGTGTCTTTTTTTCCAAAAAAGGACAAGGAGATATTTTCTCTGAGCTGATTAAGATAAATCGCGTCTTTAACAATTGATACAATTTTATCAGGATTAACGCTGCCTGTAATACCGTTAGGATTTTTAAGATAATGGTACATATTTTTATCTATAAGCACAACCTTTTTTGCGGATGTATACAGTTGCAGGTTTATCTGCAAATCTTCGCCCTTATGCACTATATAATCAAAAATTTCGCTTGAAAAATCGAAAAGCTCTTTTTTGACCATTTCGTTCCATAAATGATTGCATTTTTGAGAATATATAAGAAGGCGTATTATGTCCTTGATTTCATCGCCCTCATATTTGGTTTTTTCCAAAATATTACATAGATTAAAGCCTTTATGAGAGGGTTCCTGATAATAGCCGAATTTTACTATATCGGCATCCGGCTCAGTTTTTATTACATTTACACAGCTCTCCACCAAATCGGAATCCAACCAATCATCAGAATCCTCAATTATAACATAATCACCGTTTGCATTTAAAACTCCGGTTTTTCTTGCAATAACTCCGCCGCTATTCTCCTGAGTTAGTACCCTAAGCCTTTTATCCTGATTTTTATATTCTTCCAGAATTTGTGCGGAATTATCGGTTGAGCCGTCATTGACGCATATGACTTCAATGTTTTTATATGTCTGTTTTAATATGCTATCTAAGCATTTTTTTAAGTATTTTTCTGTATTATAAACCGGTACAACTATTGATACCAAAATATTGCTATCCATATATGTCTCCTATATATTCTAACTATTTTGTGTAGTATTCCTTATACCATACTGCGAAATTGTGCAACCCTTTTTTTATGTCAATTGTCGGGCGGAACCCGTAGTCCTTTTCCAATGCGGAGCTATCCGCATATGTCACAGGCACATCACCTGGCTGCATACCGACTAATTCGCGGTGTGCCTCAAAGTCGTAATCTTCGGGCAAAATCCCTGCTAAAACCAGCTCTTTTTGGAGCGTGTCGATATAGTCGAGCAGATTTTCGGGAGTGCCTCCGCCGATATTGTAAACCGCATATGGCGGGAGCGGAAGTCCGTCGTCACCGTTTTTCTTTTCAGGCGCACCCTTTATAACACGGAAAACACCCTCTACAATATCGTCTATATAGGTAAAATCCCTTTTGCAGTTGCCGTAATTGAAAATCTTTATTTTTTCACCCGCCGACAGCTTATTTGTGGCGGAAAAATAGAACATATCAGGCCGTCCGCAAGGTCCGTAAACGGTGAAAAACCTAAGTCCCGTTGTGGGAATATTATAAAGCTTTGAGTAGCAATGTGCAATAAGCTCATTGGATTTTTTCGTTGCCGCATAGAGCGAAACAGGGTTATCAACCTTATCTTCTACCGAAAAGGGCACTTTTTTGTTGCCCCCGTAAACAGATGAACTTGACGCATAAACCAAATGTTCCACGGTATAATTCCGACAGGCTTCAAGGATATTGTAAAATCCTATAATGTTCGACTCAATGTAAACATCGGGATTTTCTATTGAATACCTTACACCTGCCTGAGCGGCAAGGTTTACAACTATTTCGGGTTTATACTTTTCAAAGATTTCGGTTATAAGTGCCTTATCCGCAATACTGCCCTTTATAAAAATATGCTGTGCCTTAGATGTTTTCGCAGCATCTTCGATAAGCGAAAGACGGTATTCTTTAAGCCTTACATCATAATAATTATTCATATTGTCAAGGCTTATCACCGTGCCCGAAGTCATTTCCTTTAAAAGACGCAAAACAAGATTTGCCCCGATAAACCCCGGTGAGCCTGTAACTAAAATAGTTTTGCCGTTAATATCAATATTTACCTTTCCCATATCCTAATCTCTCCTGAAAATATCTCTTGTATATACCTTTTCCTTAACGTCGTCTAAGATGCTGTCGTAGCGGTTTGCGATTATGCAACCGCACATTTTTTTGAACTTTTTAATGTTGTTAACAACAAGGCTTCCGAAAAATGTCGAGCCGTCTTCAAGGGTAGGCTCGTATATGACAACGGTTGCACCCTTTGCCTTTATACGCTTCATAACGCCCTGTATTGATGATTGGCGGAAATTGTCTGAATTTGATTTCATTGTAAGACGGAATACGCCGACAACCACTTCTTTTTGATGCTTTTCCATAATTTCGGAAAAGCTTTCACTATTTCCGTAAGTACCTGCGATTTCCAAAACCCTGTCCGCAATAAAGTCTTTCCTTGTGCGGTTGCTCTCAACGATTGCACCGATAAGATTTTCAGGGACATCTTGGTAGTTTGCCAAAAGTTGTTTTGTGTCCTTTGGCAGACAGTAACCGCCGTAACCAAAGGATGGATTATTGTAAAAATCACCAACACGCGGGTCGAGGCATACACCTTTAATTATATCACCTGTGTCAAGATGCTTCATTTCCGCATAGGTATCAAGCTCATTAAAATATGAAACTCTTAGTGCAAGATAGGTGTTCACAAAAAGCTTGGTAGCCTCCGCCTCGGTGCAGCCCATAAAGAGTGTTTCAACGGGATTTTTAATAGCACCGCTACTTAAAAGTGCAGCAAAAGTTTTGGCGGACTCCCTCGTTTTTTCATCACAGCCGACTATGATTCGGCTTGGATACAGGTTATCGTAAAGCGCCTTGGACTCACGCAAAAATTCGGGACTGAAAATAACATTGTCCATGCCGAGTTTTTGACGAATCGAAACGGTATATCCTACGGGAATAGTAGATTTTATCACTATTACCGGCTTTTTCTTATTCTTTTTTGTAATTTCCTTGATACGCAAAAGCACCGCTTCAACCGCAGAACAGTCGAAAAAGTTTAGCTTTGGGTCATAGTTGGTCGGTACGGCTACGACAATATACTCCGCATCGGAATAAGCGGAAACATCATCAGTTGTCGCTTTTAATGAAAGTGAGCGTTTGCCCTCTTTTGCCTCGCAAAGATATTTTTCTATATAATCGTCCTGAAT
>JAFZMQ010000017.1 GCA_017551095.1 Clostridia bacterium
ACGGTTTTCTTCATCAAGCCAGTTATTTTTTATAGATAAAGACATTCTATCCAAAAGCAGCCCATACAAAACTTTTGCTTCTGTTGATATATCAAAAAATCTTTTGTCAGTAAAAAGCTGTTTTGGTATTCTGTAAAAATTGAACTGCTCAGCTTCATTGCCATAATAAAAATCAAAATTGTAATTCATATTACTCATTACCATTTTCCTCCTTCCAACAAAAAAGCAGACCATAAAATATGATCTGCTAAAACTTATTAAGTTTTTTAATAAGCTATCCAGAATTATTAATCCCTGTTTTTCCTTTCCTCCTTGTCAGTTGTTAATGCATCAATATCTCTTAAATGTTCTGGTGATTTTTGTAAAAACATATAATAATTCCTGCTAATAAGAAAATTATATACATTTGATTTTAGGAACAAAAATCTTCCCTTAACACGCGTTCCTGTTATGCAACCATTCTCAATCCATTTTTCTATGCTTTTTCGCCCATAACCAGTAATAAATTGAATATCCTTAATCTGCAAACATTCACCATAGTCTTCCATTTTTCGTTTGTAATAGGATTTAACCTTTCGTATTCCTATTTTGGGACCTGATCTTTCATAGTTGCTTTTTTTAATTTTATGTTTTTCTGTCAATAAATTTTCTGCTTTTACATAAAACTCCTTTTTTTCGACACAATTTTCTGCGAAATTTGTCATTTTTTCACCTCAAATTTTTAGATTACATTTGATAAGTGCATTTATTCGTATTTTTCCCAAAAATTTCCCAAAAATTTCCCAAAAACGTGCAAAAATTTCGTCAAAATCCGTCTTTTCCCAAAGATAGCACTACTGCTTAATTGCTCGACATTTTTCCCTTGAAACCCGCATTATTATCGCATTTTTTTGTGTTATAACTATACTTAAATTATCTTAACTTTACTCATCTTTTCACATAGTATATTAACTTAAAATCCTGTGGGACTTTTCTCCCGTGCCGGTTCGACCCCGGCCTTGGGCACCACGGCGGAGTGAGTTTAGCTCACTCCGTTTTTGTTTATAATTATTGAATTTTACAAATGTTTGTGCTATAATTATCTTTGGTGATTATTATGACTGAAAAAGTTAACAAAAAAAGAGAGTCGCTTATTTTACCGCTTTTTATAACCTTTTTAAAAATCGGTGCATTCACATTCGGCGGCGGATATGCGATGATTCCCATAATTCAAAAAGAGATAGCGGAAAAGAAGAAATGGCTTACTGATGAGGATATTCTGGACATTATAGCAGTTTCAGAATCAACACCCGGCCCTATTGCCATAAATTCCGCAACTTTTGTCGGGTACAGGGTTGCAGGTTTTTGGGGTGCTTTTTTCTCTACATTCGCCGTTGTTTTGCCGTCTTTTTTGATAATCAGCATTCTTTCTCTGATTTTAAAAGAATTTGCAGAAGTCAGGTCGGTGCAAAATGCGTTTTTCGGCATAAGAGCAGGAGTTTTGGCTCTGCTTTTACGGGCATTATTCCTTATGTATAAAAAGTGCCCGAAAAATATAGCGTCATACTTTATTATGGCAATTTCATTCCTTTTTGCCTCAGTTTTTAAACTCAACATATTTTTTGTAATTTTAATTTGTGCAATTTTAGGACTTTGTTTTTCCCTCTATGCAAAAAGGAGGGCAACTAAATGATTTATTTTAAGCTTTTTTGGACATTTTTTAAAATCGGTGCGTTCACCTTTGGCGGCGGATATGCAATGCTTCCCTTAATACAAGGCGAAGTCCTTAAAAACGGCTGGATTTCGGCAGATGAGCTTTTAAACTTTATCGCCGTCAGCGAAAGTACGCCGGGACCTTTTGCAATCAATATCGCAACATATGTAGGCACTACTTTAAACGGTTTTTGGGGTGCTATCTCCTCCACTTTGGGAGTTATTTTACCGTCATTTTTGATAATCCTTTTCATTGCACGGTTTTTTGAAAAATTCAGCGAAAACTCTATTGTAAAAGGAGTTATGTCCGGCCTTAAACCTGCGGTTATCGGACTTATCCTATCCGCCGTTTTATCGGTTGGAAAAACCGTTTTATTGCCCGAAGGATTATTGATAAACAAAAACTTTTATCTCTCGCTTGGGATATTCGTGATTTCAGCGGTTTTGATATTTAAAAAATTGCACCCCATTTATGTTATACTTATTTCGGCACTTTTGGGAATACTGTCAGGGCTTATATTTGCAATTTAAAAAGAGCTTTTAAAAGCTCTTTTTTAGTCTATAATCCTTCTTACGATTTTGTCTGCCATTTTATCGGCAAGTTCAATATTTGACGCATTTTTATAGTAGGATTCTATCTCTTTTAAATATGCGTTTGCCAGTCTCAGCTTTGCCACGCCCTCGGTTATTCTGAACGAGTACCGCCTTTTTATATCGTCAAAATCATTTTTGAGCCGTTCATCAACTCCCGAAAGTCCCGCTTCTTTATAAAAATCAAGAATTTTGTCGCTGTCACGGCTTGGGAAAAGCTCGTGCGGTGCCGTTGAATCAAAAACGCACATTGAAAGCTCAGGGATAAGCACCATATCAAGACTGTTTTTATCAAAACTGCAATAGTACACCTGGCAGTTGTAGCCGTTTTCCTCCGCTTTTTTGTGAAGTTTTTTCATAAATGTGGATTTCCCCGTACCCGGTCTGCCCTTTATAAAATACCGTGTTTTAATGTCTTCCGTCAGGTTATCTATATAGTTCACTGAGCCATCAGGCGTAGACGCACCGAAAAACCGCTTAAATGTCCTTTGCGAAAGCTCGTCACTTTTTTTAGGTATCAGGCTTTCCAAAAGTCCATCCTCAAAGTTATTTAGACGCTCAAAATCAATGTTGTCTATATACTTTTTTTCCCATTCGTCATGTATAATTTTTGCACCCTTATATGCCGAGTAAAGTCCTAAAAGTGCGTCCTGTTCCTTTTTTACAAGCTCTTCCTGACGGATTTTGTGTTTTTCGATTTTCTTTTTTGAAATAAATTCATCAGTTTCTATTGGGCTACATTTTTCTATTCTTGGAACGCAGTTAGCGTCTACAATTGCTGTCTTTTCATTACGCAGAATTATTGCGTCTAATTGAGAAATATTAAATGGTGATACGGCACATTCCATTTCTTTTTCCCGTTCTTTTGTATATTTTTCAATATTTTTAAGTATTCTGTCCTTTAAAAATTTCGACTTCCCGTTTAACAGATACACATTATCTATACCTGCCAGATTATTTTCCGTAAGATTAACAAGTCCCGACGAAGTATTTGCACGAAGAAAATACTTTTTTTGCATACGGTTTCCCCCTCTTAAAACAAATGTCAAGAATATTATATGCAAAAAATCGCTCATTTTTTCCAACAAAAAAAGCGTTTTCACGCTTTTTTCATTCTCTCCCTTATTCTTTTAAGCTTCGGTATTCCTATATTTATTTTTATATCGGCACAGCTTTTTTCAACTTCGTCCAAAAGCTCTGCCAAGGCGTAAACATCAAAATCGGTAACCGACATAAAACAACTTTCACCGTCTTTTGCTATAACCAGCATAAAATCCATTCGCTTTATTGTGCTTTCAAAATGCGTGTTTTCGCCAATTCTTTTTAGTATATCGGGATATTTAGCGTCTTCTACATTCCTATCAAAAAACCGCTTTGAACCGAGATAAATTTCTGCAATTTCTTCTATCAGTATTTTGTCCTTTTTGATTTTATCAGGCATAAAATCCGATAAAAAAGTCGGCTTTTCGGGAAGTTTATACGGTACAATCCCATTTTCCCAAATTGACATTACCAATTCCCCGTTTTCTATTGAAACATAGGTCGGGAAAATTGCATTTATGCGTATAACAACATAGGAAAGTCCTAATACAAAAGCGACAAAATACCATAAAGAAAACAGAAGATTTGCTGTAACCAAGCTATAAATTGAAAGTACCAAGCCCAAAATCGCAACAGTTCCGACAATTGAAATCTTTATTGTGGCATTTCTTCGCAGTTTTGCGTTTACAGAGGCCTTTACAAGTGTTTCCATTTTTCTCTCCTTTTTTGTAAATCTTTTCCTATTATAACAGAAAATCAAAAAAAGGTCAAGTTATTTAATTTTCTTAGCCTCAATATAAAATCTCTTGTCGTTTGCCTCACCCATAGAAAAGGTTTTTCTCGGCAGTGCTCCGTCTTTTATTACCGCCTTGAAAAGACCGTTTTTATCGGGTTTGGGCAGCAGAAATGCTATGTTATCGTCATTTTTTGCAAGTGATTTTGCCGTTTTGCCGCCGTGGATATAGTCAATTTTATAATTCTTGCTGTCAAGGAATTTTTGAAGTGTCCCAACGGCAAGTTCGGAGTCGCTGTTTTTTATATAAAGGTCGCCTTCTGTATTTCCAAAAACATACTTTATATGCTGACCGCCGTTATCAAAATCCGAGGTTTCCGGATAGAATGTCTTTATTTCGTCTATGATTTGTTGCGGGTTTACGCCGAAAACAACCCTATGAATCGGCTCAAAATCAATCGCTTCCTGATGAATATTCTCTATTTCAACAAGACAATACCGTGCAGGATGTGTTTTTTGTTCTTCCTCTGAAAGTGTCTTTTTAAGATTTTCCCAACAGGTTTTTGCCGTTGCAAGTGAGTGGTTTCCGTCGCCTACCGCAAACAAAAGATTTCCGTAGGCAGTTTTTGACATTTCATTTATTTTTCCTATTATTTTATCCGCATCACTATCGGCTATTTTATATCCCCTTATATTACCGCCGTTTTGCATAAGCTCAAAATCGTACAGTTTTTCGCAAGTTTCGGGCTTTTTTATTATTTCGTCCTTTTCATCATTCATCAGGATAAGTATGTGCGGCAGCTCCAAAGGTGCGTTTTCACGGATTTTTACCCGTGGCGGAATACGCTCTAAAACTGTTCCTTCTGTGGCTCTTATCAGGCTTTTTGAGGTTCTTGAAAAATCGTACTCTTCAAGGTCAACCGTGCCTATAACCCCACGCCTTACACGCCCGTCGCTTTGCAGACGCTCAACATAAATTAAAATATTCTTATACTCGTCAAACACTCCGTTTTCAAGGTACTTTTGCATTTCGGCATTTATTCTTGAAATACGCCCTTCGCCTTCGGACAGATATACCTCAGGAAACACGATTTTCAGCGTTGACGGTGCGTCTTCTACAATCTTTTCAACTTCTTTCCAATATTCAGGCTGTGAAGTGTATTGGTCACACGCAACAACGCTCCATTTTGTGAGGTCAATTTTCTTTGACGGCAGAAGAATATCCGCCTTATTAAATATACCCATTTTTAAATCTCCTTTACTATATCTTCGGCAGTGGCACCTGTAATTTTAATTAGGTTTTGTGGCGATAGCAGAACGGAAAGTCCGCACACTCCTCCCGACACCGTTATTTCATCAAAATCAAGACAGCTTTTGTCGATATAGGTTTTATAATGTTTTTTCATGCCTATCGGCGAAACCCCGCCCCTTATATAGCCTGTAACCTCCAAAAGCTCCTTTGTGGGCAGCATTTCCACCTTTTTGTCACCTGAAACAGATGCTATTTTTTTCAAATCCGCCTCCCTATTTACAGGAATACATACTACTACGATTTCCTTGCCGCGAACAACGAGCGTTTTAAAGCATTTTTCAGGCAGGATACCCGTAAGCTCTGCGATTTTTACGCCGAAATTTTCGCCGACTTCGTCTGCGTGATATTCCAGCGTTTTAAACGGTACATTTTCTGATTTTACAATCCGTACCGCATTTGTTACAATACTTTTCTTCTTTGACATACCATTTCCTATTTCAGTTCGACTACGGTAACACCCATTTCACCTTCGCCGTAACGCCCCATTCGTTGTGATTTTACATACTTGTTCCGCTTTAACGCCTCGGAAATTCCTTTCCGCAAGATGCCCGTACCTTTGCCGTGGATTACCGTAACAGGCGAAATCCCTGCAAGATAGCAGTCATCAATGAATTTTTCCACATTCATTACCGCCTCTTCAAGATTTTGTCCTCTTACATCAATCTGCGGCGAAACATCTCTCGATTTTGACGCATATGCGGCAGTGGATTTTACATATTTATCGGAAAGCTCTTTTATCGACTTATCTTCAACCCTTTTTAAGCCCGAAATATGCACATCAAGTTTCATTATACCTGCCTGAACACGCACCATTCCGCGACTGTCCGGCTTTTTTAAAACTGTCGCCTGTTGCTCCATGTCCATAATCTCGACAGTTTCGCCCTCCTTTAAGTTTTTGGGCGGCTTTATTGCGATTTTTTTAGGCTTTTCGTCTATCGCAATTTTTCTACTAATACTGTCGTCATACTTTTTGAGCTTTTCACGGGATTTTTTCGTTATATCGCCCAAATCCTTTACTTTTCCCTCTATCCTCATTCGTTCAAGCTCTTTTATGACCGCGTTTGCTTCTTCTTTTGCCTCGGTTATGACAAGCTTAGCCTCGCGGTGTGCTTCTTCTAAAATTCTTGCTTTGGAATCCTTTATCTTTTTTCGTTCACGCTCAACCTCATCCTTTAATTCAGCAAGTTCACGCTTCATCTTTTTGGCATATTCACGCTCATTTCTTGCTTCCGCACGGCTCATTTCGAGGTCGGTTATGACATCTTCAAACTTTATATCTTCATCACTTAGGATTTCATTTGCTCTTGAAATTATTGCTTCATCAAGTCCCAACCGTCTTGAAATTGCAAATGCGTTTGATTTTCCGGGGACTCCGATTAGCAGTTTATATGTTGGCTTTAAGCTTTCAACATCAAATTCGCAAGAGGCATTTTCTACTCCGTCGGTTGTTAAGGCAAAGATTTTCAGTTCGCTGTAATGAGTTGTTGCAACGGTTGTTGTTTTAAATGCTCTTAAATACTCCAAAATCGCGATTGCAAGTGCCGCTCCCTCGGTCGGGTCTGTTCCCGCCCCCAACTCATCAAAAAGCACTAACGAATCGCCGTCCGCTTCCTTTACTATATTTACAATACGCACCATATGTGATGAAAATGTTGAAAGGCTCTGCTCTATGCTCTGTTCGTCGCCAATATCGGCGTAAAAGCTTTTAAAAAGTGCCGCATGACTACCCTCCTCGGCAGGTATATGAAGCCCTGACGCTGCCATTATTGAGAATAGCCCTATTGTTTTTAGCGTAACGGTTTTTCCACCCGTATTTGGACCTGTTACGACAAGGGTTTGAAACTTTTCGCCAAGAAAAATGTCGTTTGCAACAACCTTGTCCCTATCAATTAAAGGGTGACGTGCCTTTTTGAAATTGATTATGCCCTCATCATTTAATATCGGTTCTGTTGCGTTCATATCAATAGCAAGTTTCGCCTTGCAGAAAATGAAATCAAGCCTTGATATTACATCATAATCCTTGATTATTATTTTCTCTCTTTGTGCTACTTCGCCCGAAAGCTCCGCTAAAATTCTGTCTATTTCCGCCTGCTCCTGATTTAAAAGGTCGCGGATTTCGTTATTTGCATTTACGACGCTCATAGGCTCTATAAAAATCGTAGAACCGCTTGACGAGGAATCATGGACAATTCCTGCAATTTCGTTCCTGTATTCAGCACGGACCGGAAGTACATATCTATCCGAGCGTATCGTTACAATCTGGTCCTGCAAATACTTTTTATAGGTTTCTGATCTTATCATCATATTGAGGCTGTCTTTAATTTTGATATTTAAGCTCTTTATCTTTTTACGAATTAGCGAAAGCTCTTTTGATGCTTCATCTGCAATTTCCGTTTCGGACAGAATTGCACCGTTTATTTTATCTTCCATTTCCTTATCTGATGCAAGTTCTGCCGAAAGTCCCGATAAAATTTCAAAATCTTCGCTTTCGCCCAAATATGACTTCATACGCCTTGCAACATACAAAAGCCTTGCAACACAAATGAGGTCGGCAGGATTTAACTGTCCGCCCATTCCGCTCCTTTTAGCCTGTGCGGTGATATTTTTCACACCCAAATCAACAGGCGGATTTCCTGTCCTTAAACACATTGTTTCCGCCTCTTTTGTTTCCCTTTGGGCATATCTTGCTTCTTCAATATCCGAAATCGGCAAAAGTGACAGTATCCGCATCTTTACCGTTTCACTTTCGGTAAATCCTGCCATTTTTTCAAGCACTTTATCAAATTCCAGAGTTTTAAAAACATTCTTGTCCATTTTAGACTCCTGATATAATCCAAATATTCCTATTTATTATAACAATTTTTTTTCATAAAAACAATATCTATTGCAAAAGTTTTGATTTTATGGTAAAATGACCGTATTGAGAGGAAAAAATATGGACACTAAGTTTATGGAACTTGCTCTTTTGGAGGCAAGAAAGGCATTTGCTATTGATGAAACGCCTGTCGGATGCGTTATTGTGCGTGACGGAAAGGTTATCGCAAAAGCATATAATAAGCGTGAAACGAAAAAAAACGCTCTTTGCCATGCAGAAATTATTGCAATCAATAAGGCTTGTAAAAAGCTCGGCGGTTGGCGGCTTTTAGACTGTGATATGTATGTCACATTAGAGCCTTGTCCTATGTGCATGGGAGCTATAATTGCTTCAAGAATAGAAAATGTCTATTTTGGGGCATATGACAAAAAAGCAGGTGCATTAGGCAGTGTTTGTAACCTTTCAGATATGTTTCCGCACAAAGTTGCCTTTTTAGGCGGAGTTATGGAAAGCGAGTGTTCGGAAATTTTGACCAGGTTTTTTAAAGAATTACGAAAGAGGAACAGTTAAATGCGTATTACCGATAACACAAAAAAAGCAATATGTCTTATTGTTGCAGTTTCTTTAATAGTTCCGATTGCTATTGGAATTGTCAGTATGTTTATTGCTCATTAGGAGGATTACCATGAAAATTAAGAACAGAGCATTAAAAGTAGTTTTGTGGATAGTTGCTATTTTGCTTATTCCTGCCATTATTGGCGTTATTTTGGGATATTCATATCTAAGATTCTATGTTGTTCCCAAAATTAACACAAATGCTATCAAAACCGCAGATAATGTCAGCGTTTCGGATATTATACAAGACCTTGGCGATAAGCAGATTATTGACAATATTATAAATTTTGACAAAGCGTCCGCCCATGAGATTTTAAATATTATGAACCAGCTGGAACAAGAACAAAACGCTGAAAATGCAAAAGATAGTTCAAAAAAAGAAGAAGTAATTGAGCAGGAACCTAAAAAAGATGTCAACAAAGAAGGAACTACCGCATATGAAAGAATCCTTAGCGAAGCAAATAAAGAAGAAATTTCCCAAGGTGCATCAATCCTTGCAAAAATAAATATGGCAAAAGTGAATGAATTTAGAAAAAATGGAGATATGGCAGGACTTAAAGCGTATATACAAAGCGTTCTTTCGCCAAGCGAAATATCTGCCGCATTAAAGCTTTATAACAAATACAAACATCTTTTATAAAAATGAATATTTTTACCTCCTTTTAGAAAAGATAGTATCAGGAGGTGTAATTATGGATTTTAGCTGTAAACCTAACGAATGTATCAAATGTACCGTTTCACAATGCAAAAATCACTGCAAATCAAAGGATTACTGTTCTTTGGACTGTGTAACTATCGGTACTCACGAATCTAATCCTTCCCAGGATCAATGTACGGATTGTAAATCTTTTGAACTTTCATAAGAATTACATTAAAAAGGGCAGGTAACTGCTCTTTTTAATTTTTGGAGATAAAAATGAAGAATGATTTTAAGTTTTCACTTGATAACAAGAGATATCACACTTGGGACTATCACTTAAAAAGCACCTTTGGGAAAAAGGTGTTTAAAGTCGCTTTAAACGGCGGTTTTACCTGTCCTAATATCGACGGCACAAAGGGTTTTGGCGGCTGCACCTACTGCCTTTCAGGCAGCGGTGATTTTGCTGGAAATCCAAATGATGATATACTCACACAATTTGAAACGGTAAAAGCCAAAATGCATAAAAAATGGCCCGACGCACTCTATATTCCCTATTTTCAGGCGAATACCAATACATATGCTCCCGTGAGTGTTTTAAGGGAAAAATTTGAGCCTGTTTTAAAACAGAACGGCGTCATAGGACTTGCAATTTCAACACGCCCAGACTGTCTTCCAAATGAAGTCCTTGACTATCTTTCAGAGCTTAACGGCCGAACTTACCTGATAGTTGAGTTGGGACTGCAAAGTATTTTTGACGAAACGGGCAAAAAAATAAACCGCAAACATACATATGCGGACTTTTTAGAGGGTTATTCAAAGCTAAAAGAGCGTAATATCAGGGTTTGCGTCCATCTTATAGAAGGACTGCCGGGAGAAACGCACGAAATGATGCTAAAATCTGCCGAAACGGTCGCAAAACTCCGTCCGGATTTTGTTAAATTGCATCTTCTGCACATTTTACAAGGCACAAAAATGGCTTTGCAGTATGAAAAGGGTGAATTTGATACTTTAACGCTCCCCGAGTATGTCAATATTATTTGCGACTCTTTGGAGCTTTTTCACGAAAATACCGTAATACAGCGTCTTACGGGCGATGGCGGACGCGATACACTTATTGCTCCCCTTTGGAGTCTTAAAAAGTTTGTTGTCCTGAATGAAATCGACAAGGAAATGCTCCGCCGTAACAGCTATCAGGGGATAAAGTTTACCGAATAATTATTCACAGATGCTTACAATGTAATCCTGAAATTCTATCGTTTTAACTGCCTTATCTATGAGGCAGTTTTTTATATCGGAAGAAAAAATGCTTTTTTCATCTCTTTTTAACGCCGCCTCTTTTTTTGTCCAGATTTTTATAAATTCTCTTGATTTATCGCCGCTTGTCTCAATGATTGCAAGTTCTTCCTCCGAACAGACACGCTTTGCGATTTTTTCATTATACGGAACGATTTTTTGTATATCAATTCCTATCGGTTTATCACTCACGGCACATACAGAGTAATCGCCCGAATGGCTTATGCTGAACTCAACATCAGCATTTTTACAAAAGGGTTTTCCGCTTTTTTTTGTTTCAAAAATCAAGTCCTCTGCCCTTTTTCCTAAAATTTCGGCTATGGCACGTTTGGCAAGGATTTCACCACATACACTACGCTTTTTATCGTCAGGATTTTTAAGCCTTTCGGTTTTTTCTTTTTTATCCTCGCTTAAAAGAGCGAAAAATTTTTGGTATTCCCCTTCGGTCAAATCGTTTATATTATATTTATACCACTGCATAGTTATCGCCCCGTTTCCTAAAAGAATTATATCATTTTTCACATTGATTCGCAATCTATTTTCTTGCAAAATTTCCCGTCATATGTTAGAATTATAAAATAAGAGGTGAGTTTTATGGATAGAGAAGATTATACCGACCCTATTTGCCCCTTTTGCACCGATATGTTTAAAAAGAATATAAAGCGGATTCCGACAGATAGAGTTATATCAAAGCTTGATGAATATTTTGGCAGGAATGATTATTCGGGAGCGGAAAAACATCTCTTGTATTGGCTTTCCGAGGCGGAAAATGAGGGCGATTTAAACGGAGAATTTACTGTACGCAATGAGCTTATGGGACTTTACCGAAAAATCGGAAAGATGGATAAGGCGTTGGAGCATACACATGCCGTTTTGGAGCTTGTAGAAAAAATGGGCAATAAAGACTCAATATCAGCTGCAACCGCTTATTTAAACGCAGGAACGGCATACAAAGCCGCAGATAATCCCGAAAAATCCATTGAGTTCTTTAAATCGGCACAGGCTATATATGAAAAGCATTTAGATAAAGATGACAGCCGTTTGGCAGGGCTTTACAACAATATGGCACTCACCCTGACGGCTCTTAAAAACTTTGCAGATGCCCGTAATTATTACGAAAAGGCAATCGCAATTATGCAAAACAAGGAAAACGGACTTTTGGACTGTGCCATTTCCTATCTAAATATGGCGGATACGGAAGAAGCGGAATTTGGCTTGGAGAATGCGGAAGAAAAAATAAATCTTCTTTTAAAAAAGGCTACCGATGCGCTTGAAAGCAAGGAAAATGAGCATAACGGCTACTATGCATTTGTGTGCGAAAAATGTGCGTCTGCTTTTGGGTATTATGGATATTTTGCTTACGAAAATGAACTAAAAGAAAGGGCAAAAAGGATTTATGAAAGGGCTTGAAATCTGCGAGAAATACTATTTTGAATTTGGCGAAAAAATGCTTGATACCGGGTTTTCTGACATAAAAAACAAACTCTCGGTAGGACTTGTCGGCAGCGGCTCGGAATGTTTTGGATTTGATGATGAAATTTCGCGTGACCACGATTTTGAGGCGGGTTTTTGCATTTTTATTCCTGATGAAAGTATCATAGACCGCAAAACCGAGTTTTTATTGGAACGGGCATATGCCAAGCTACCAAAGGAGTTTATGGGAATTAAAAAAGGACTTTTAAGTCCGGTCGGCGGAAGTCGGCACGGCGTTATAAGAATAATTGATTTTATTATGTCAAAAACGGGGACTTACGACGGCGTTTTAACTCCGAAGCAGTGGCTTTTAACAGACGAAAACTCGCTTTTAGAGGCGACAAACGGCAAAATCTTTTATGACGGCTCAGGTGAAATGACAAAAATCCGAAAAACCCTTGCATATTTACCCGAAGAAGTGCGGCTCAAAAAACTTGCAGGTAATCTTTTGATTATGGCACAGGCAGGACAGTATAACTACCTGCGTTGTCTTGCACACGGTGAAACAGGTGCGGCTCAGCTATCTGTTTTTGAATTTGTCCAAGCTGCAATAAATGTGATTTTTCTGCTCAATAAAGCTTATGTTCCCTACTACAAGTGGGCGTTTAAAGCACTTAAAAAGCTTAATAAGCTTTCAAATCTTGCAGAAACGCTCGAATTTTTAATAAGCTCGGATAACGATATTGCAGAAACAAAGGCAGAAATAATAGAAGATATTGCAAAAATGGTTATTAGCGAGTTGCAGGAGCAGAAATTAACCGACGCAATTTGCCTTGACCTTGAAAAACACGCATATTCGGTAAATGACAAAGTTTCCGACCCGGAAATGCGAAATCTGCACATTTTATATGCGATTAAAAAGTAAACTTCCGCCCATATTAATATGCACCCCAAAAGTATCTAACTTTTGGGGTGCATATCATAGCATGTGTTTCTTTACTTTACAGATTCCCAATCTTTAAGGAATTTTGCTATCCCGGCAGTAGTCAGCGGATGCTCTGTCATCTGGCAAATTACCTTATACGGAACTGTCGCAATATTACTTCCCGCTTTTGCCGCATCAGTAACATGGATAGGATTTCTGATTGAAGCTGCAATTATCTCTGTTTCTATATTCTGAACCTCAAAGATTTCAGCTATCTCCTCTATCAGCTCCATACCGGTTCTTCCTATATCATCAAGTCTACCAACAAACGGGCTGACATATGAAGCTCCGGCTTTTGCTGCCAAAAGAGCCTGTGCAGCCGAAAATATAAGCGTAACATTAGTTTTTATTCCGAGTGCTTTAAGTTGTTTTACTGCCTTTAATCCTTCCTGGCACATAGGAATTTTAATAACAAGGTTAGGATTATTGATTTTTTTATATAGTTCCTTTGCTTCTGCTACCATTTTATCAGCTTCTAACGATATTACTTCCGCACTGATAGGTCCGTCAACTATACTTGTTATTTCCTTTACAACTTCCAGAAAATCGCGTCCTTCCCTTGCTATAAGTGACGGATTTGTGGTTACACCGCAGATGACGCCCATGTCATTTGCTTTTCTGATTTCTTCAACATTTGCTGTGTCAATAAATAATTTCATAATATATCTCCAATCTTTGTTAAATTATTATCTCTTTCCATTATAATACTCGTCAGCCAAATAGTCAATACTTTTATATGCGAGAAAAGCATATTATTGTAAAATACTTTGTTGTATTTTCGTTATTTTTTCAAATGCAATTTTTGCGTCATCATCATTTATTTCCTCGCAAATTATCGGAATGTCCAAGTTATTCTCTTTTAGCTTTTCAAAAATAAGCCTATAATTAAGTAGTCCTTCCGTTGGTTTTACCATTTTAAGCACACCTTTTTCCACGCAAAAATCCTTTGCATGTATTGTGCATATTCTATCCCCTAATAAGTCAAAGGTTTCTTTTATTATTTCGTCTTGATTTTGATAATTTTCAATATTTATAATATTGACAGGGTCAAATATGGCTTTTATATTATCTGAGCCGATATCCTCAATCAGCCTTTTCAGCTTTTTCGGCGAATTTATCACAAAACATCCGACCATTTCCACGCCAACATTTACTCCGTATTTTTCAGCCTCAAAAGTAAGCTCTTTTATCGTTGCTAAAACTCTTTGGTACGCTGCTTCCGAATCGGTTTCGCCCTCCTTATATATGCCCGTTTCAGTGCCTACAACAATCGGGCTTAACACACTTGCATACTTTATCTTTTCCTTAAATTTGGCAATATCGCTTCTTAATGCTTCTTCATCAGGATTTGATGGGTTTATGTAGCTTCCCAAAACCGCAAGTTTTACGCCGCACAACTCATTTTTTAGTGTTTTGGCATATTCCTTTGAAAAAATGCCGTATTTAAAATCCTGAACGCTTTTTTCTAAAACAAGCTGCAAATACTCAATCCCATTGTCAACGCATTTTTCAGATATATTGTTAAGCCCTACCGCCTTAACATCATGTCCTCTTATCCCTTTTTTCATATTTATAACCGTCCTTTCTGTGCCAAAGCACAAAACCATAGGCTGAAAGAAAATCGTTCAGATTGCCGCTTTGACGTGAGCGGTGCTGTACGGTGTGTACCGCCCCGAGTAAAAAGTGGTGATATGGGCGATTTTATTCAGACTTTCACTCCTTTAACAGTTGATTTTGATGATATATATATTCCTCCGATAATCAGTATGAATGCAAGAATAAATTTTAACTGGAACACATTTTCGCCCAGGAATATTGCACCCGTAACTGCGGCAAAAAACGGTTCAATAAATTTAGTAATAAGCATATTTGACAAGTTGGCCCTATGCGTAGCGGTATACCAAAAGCAATAGCTTACAACAGATGCGGTGCATATGTATAGAAATAACGGGATTTGGCTGTCAACCGAAATATGATTAGTGCCTCCCATTATCATTCCCAATACAACAAGGACTGCACCGCCGAATAATTGCGACATACCTGTAAAAGTAATCGGCGGTACTTTGCAAAAGGCTTTCTTGCTGATTATATTGGAAACAACTATGCATAGGGACGCCAAAATAATAAGAATTTCGGCAAAGCCCAGCTTTACCGCTCCTTTGTCTGAGCTTAATACCACAATCCCCACAGCTCCCATAATTGCACCGATAAGTTTTTTTAAAGTGAATTTGTCATCTTTAAAGAAGATAAAGGAAAAACAAATATATAATAATGACCCTGATTGCTTTAACAGACCTGTTGTTGAACTTGCCGTTGTTTTAAGACCTAAATATTGAAAGCCGTAGTTTAGAATAATTGCAAAAAATCCGCTAAGCATTATTGGGATTATTGAATTACGCACATCCAAGGATTTCGGATTTGTAATAAGGGCATATATAAGCATTACTAAACCGCACAGGCAAAATCTTGTACCTGCAAATATGAATATATCCCCCGTTGATGCAACTCCATAAGCCTCATATCCAAGCTTTACCGCCGTATTGAGAGTTCCCCACAAAAGCGAAGCGATAACGGCATACATAATAAATCTGTATTTAGTCACTATTTATCTACCCCTTGATTTCTATTTCTGCTCTGCCGCTATTTTCCTCGTCGATAAATTCGACATTCTTATCAATACACACTCCGTCGGCATTTGCTGAATATAGACCAAATACCGGAAATCTGCCAAAATTAAACGGGTCGGGGTATTCTTTGCCGGTAGGAAGCTTGGGTAAGTACTCGCTGCAAGGTGCTTCATATGTGTGAGCAGATACATCTGTTATCTTCACATCTTTGATTTTTCCCGCATCAGACGACAAAATCATGCTTGTTCTGTATGATTTTGTGACACGGATATTCTCTATTTTTATATTGCTTACCTCGCCCTTATCAGTTGCCGGAACAAATCTGTCCCTTTGCTGATAAAGTATAAAAATGGGTGAATCAACAGTTTCTACATCATAATCCTTAAAGCTGATATTTTTAATAGTAGCTCCGTCATTTGACTGCACAGAAATCGCAGTCAGTGCATGATAGGAATCAAAAGGCGGATAACCTGCTCCATGTCCTGTAATCATAGGATGTTTTTTAACCTTTATTTTTTCAAAGGAAACATCATAAATATTACCGATAGTTTCTGTGCCGATTTTTGTACTGTTACAGGTTGATGCCAATGTGCAGTTGTAAACATTTATATTATACATATCTTTACGGACTATTTTGTCAGATTCATGGTTATTGACATAGTCCTCTGCACCGACAGAATAGTCGATATTTTTCAGGCAAATCGCGTCATCACCCGTTTCAATATCGCAGTTCATAACAGTTACATTTCTGCATCCGTTAATGTCAATTCCGTCACTGTTTTTTCTTGTTACATATGTAGGATTCCGGATAATCACACCGTCAATTAAAACATCATCACAATTATCAAGATGAAATGTCCAGCCGACTGTTTCTTTGAGAGTTATATTTTCAACCGTTACATTAGTTACTTTTCTGAAAAGAATTACATTATCCGGTCTTTCTGTCGTCTTTTTTCTGTAACCCTTTTCATCAGAAAACGCAAATCCGTTTGCCGTAACCGTTCCTTTACCTCTGATAGACACATTTTCCGCATTTTCGCAGAAGAAAATAGGTTTAAGCGGTGTTTTTTTCCACTCTTCCGCATCCAAAGACGCGGAAATTACAGCACCATCATCTAAATATATAGAGCTATTGCTTTTCAGTTGAAGCGAAGTAACATTATATACGCCCTTTGGAAAAAACAAAACCTTTTTATTTTCCGCAGCAAAATCTATCGCCTTTTGGATAGATTCTGTATTTAATTCACCTTTAATAAAATCATTTATTTTTATCATATTTTACCATCACCTTTCCGGATAATTATAGCATATGTTTTACAATTTGTAAACGCTTCTAATGCGTCTTTATCTTACCTCACCGCCGGTTGAGACAATATCTATAATATTTGCCGTAATGATCGGAATAATCCACGTCGGAGAATGCTTTATTAAATAAAGCACGGACGACATAATAATTTCCTGCTTATTCTGCTTGGCAAGTTTTTTTAGTATGCCGCTTCCGCCTCCACGCTTGTTGTAGGCTTCCTCAACAAAAAGATTTTCATAATCCGGTATCGGTTTTTTTACATCCTCGTATGCCATAAAATATCGCATCCTAACTTTCGGCAGCAGTGCCTTTTTTCACGTATAGTATACATCAATAAAAATAATTGTAAAGGCTTATATTAGTCCATTTTGATACACAAATTTGTTTTTTTCGTCAAAAAAAATCCACACTAAAAGGCGGTTTTGACTTTGGAAAAGCCGAACGGTTTAGATACACTCTATAATCGCAAAAAGTTGGTAGCGAAAGTTTTCCGTAAACGAGTGCGTTTACAAGCGAGTAGGAAAACCAAGCGTGACTTTTTGCGAAAGAGGAGGAACAGCGGTTTGGGTGAGTTCCGTTTTTTTACAAAAAAAATCGGAACGAGCGATTTTCCGCTTGTTCCGACGTGGCGGAGAAGGAGGGATTCCTTTTCTGCGGAAAAGCCGGCTCACAGCTCTTTTGTGCCACCGGCACAAAATTCACTACTGTTCGCTTCGAATCCCTATTAACTAATTCTGCAACCAACTCGCAAAAAGTTGGTAGCAAACCAAAGGCGTTGCGAGGGCGTTTACAATCGAGTAGCCGACGTTTGCGTGACTTTTTGCGAAAGAGGAGCAGCGACGGAGCGTTTGAAAAAAGGTCGCAATTTTGCGACCTTTTTGATTGCAGCGTAGTCCGCTGCGACGTGGCGGAGAAGGAGGGATTCCTTTTCTGCGGAAAAGCCGGCTCACAGCTCTTTTGTGCCACCGGCACAAAATTCAC
>JAFZMQ010000018.1 GCA_017551095.1 Clostridia bacterium
ACAAGCGTAACACAGCAGTTAAGCAACGTCGTCATTTCGGGCGTCAGCCAGGCTGGCGCAATAGTGACGGGAATTACGCTCGGTGAAGGCGATAAAGAAAAGACGATGAAGCAGGGCTACCGCTTTTTCGGGCTCGGACTTTTCCTTGGAACGCTGTCTGCAATCTTTATTTTTGTATTCAGTGACCTGATTATAGGGTTTTATGATAATGTCAGTCCCGAAACGGCTCAGATTGCAAAGCAGCTTATGAACGCAATCTGCTTAATAGTTGTTTTCCAGGGTACGAACAGCATCATGACCAAGGGTGTTCTTCGAGGCGGCGGCGACACAACCATGCTGATGGTGGCCGACAACATCATGCTCTGGGTACTTGCGATACCGCTCGGCATTCTCGCAGGATTTTATTTTAAACTCCCGCCTTTCTGGATTTACATATGCCTTAAATCGGACCAGATTGTAAAGACGATATGGGCGTTCTTGAGGCTTAGAAGCAAAAAGTGGATAAAGAAAATCTCTACAGAATCTACAAAACACATAGAATAAAAACACCGCGGAGTTATCCACGGTGTTTTTTATATGAATGTAATTATATAACTTTTACAGAGAAATAAAGTCAATATAATAATATTGAAAACTATATACATATTGTGTATAATATTTGTAGAGAGAGGACAGCAATTATGGTAATTAAGCAATTAAGATCTTATACAGGATTAAGTCAAAGCAAATTTGCCCGATATTTGGGAATTCCTGTTGCCAATATTCAAAGATGGGAGCAAGGAACCGTTAATCCGCCGGAGTATGTCCTGGGATTGATAAAAAAAGTAATGGAAAACGATGGTTATCCAGTTGATGACGAGAAAATGAATGAATTTAATATTGCATGCTGCGAAACCTGTGGCTTGATAATCAGTGATAATTTAAAGGGCGGAAAGAATAAGAATAAAATACTTCAGGAGTTTAAAGAAAAATATAAATTAAAAAATTCAACGGATGAGATTTTTAAAATAATTAAAAGTGTATTTCACGAAAAACTGGCTAACGATAAATACGGTATTAATAATCTAAATGAAGAATTATTGGATATAGAATTAAAATGAAAGCATATTATATATACATTCTTGAATGTGCGGATAACACGCTTTACACAGGCTATACAAACGATCTTGAAAACCGCCTGAAAGCCCATAATGAAGGCAAGGGTGCGAAATACACCAAGAGCCGTCTGCCGGTGAAACTGGTGTATTCGGAAACCTTTGATGATAAAAAAGAAGCGATGAGCCGAGAGTGGTTTATAAAGCACAGACTTACAAGAGAAGAAAAATTAGAACTCATAAAAAAAGGGAAACCGTCTTAGACGATTTCCCTTTTTGTTTATGCATGAAATGTTTTATTCTTTATCGGCTTTTTCGATTTTACGATTGTTTTCGCCCACAACGAGGCTGAATAATTTTTTAATACCGCATCTGAAAACCAAAAGCATTCCGAATACTGCGCCAAGAATTCCCTGTGCGAATTCATAAGGAAGCTTCATGATTGCGTACTCGGGTGTTGAGTAGATAAATGCTTTTCCGAATGTGTATCCTGCAACCATTATGAGAACGCCGATTGATACGCCGATACCTGCGGCGATTTTAGGGTGTTTTTTAAGTACGTAGTGTGCGAAGACTGAGATTACCATAGCCTGCAGACCGTGTGTAACGAGGGAAACAAACATGGGCAGGGGGTAAAAAATCATATCGCCCAAGAATGAGCCGATACCACCTACGACAAATGCTTCCAAAGGATTTAATAAAATTGCGGCAGTACAGATTACGATATCGCAAAGATATAAATGTCCTCCGGGAACGGGTACGCCGAACGAAGACATAGCTATGTTCATTGCCATGAATAATGCTGTTACCGTTAGTCTTATAGTTGTGAATTTTACCTGATTTTTAGTCATTGTTTTTGTGTCCTTTCCGAGCATAGGACAAGGATATAAAAAATTTGATATTATTAAAATAACCAAAAACAGATAAAAA
>JAFZMQ010000019.1 GCA_017551095.1 Clostridia bacterium
AGCAGCATTTTATATAAATATCCTCCTACTATTTATATATAGGGAGATTTTTCTGATTTTCAGCAATAAAAATTTTTATGTTTAACTATATTTCATAGAAATATCCCCTCAATATTACATAAAGGGAGGTTTTTTCACATTTTGACCAAAAATATTTTGATTTGTAATATAAATGTAATATTTGATATTTATATAAAATTTTGAAAACAAAAAAAGAGCCCTACGGCACAAAGTGCTATAAGACTCTTGTTGGGTGTTGATTCACCAGTTTTATCCTTATGTGTTTTTAAAAGTATTGTTCAATTTATTTGAATAAACGTTTATAATCTTCTTGTTTTTACTTACAGCGTATTCGTATGCCACAGCAGTTCCGCTTTTAGGCTGATAATCTGTTAAAGAACGCTTGCTCATCTTCCGTCTTTTGGGAAGATAGTTTTCGTCATAGTAAAATATACAAATATCGCTTTCCCGAATCATAGCCTGATTGCGTTCCACATAACTTGCAATGCCTGCATTTGATACCCCTTTTGGACAAATGCTGTCCTCAAAGCCTTTGAGCAATATTTCCATTGTATAATCATTTGCTTCGTCATAGTCTTTCCTGAAGTGTATTCGCCTTATGTGCGGGTACTCTTTTTTAAGTTCCGTCACAATGTCATAGCAAAGGCTGTTAAACTCAGAATGGTCGCCGAAAATGAAATTCGTTATTCCATCCTGAATTAAATTTGTCAGTAATTCATTAATATATTTCCTAATTTGAGGTGTATCGTTTATGTTTCTGTGTCCGATAAAGCAAGCCGAATTTTCCATCTGATTCCCCTCACAAAATTGATTTTATACATAATCAACATTATGTTGGGAACAGATTGGTTTTCGGTATAATTTTATTTAGAAAAAGGTTATTTTCAATCTCTGTTTTCAACGAATGGCAGACCAATGAGAGTCATATTTTTTCATTGGTCATATTTTTGTGTCTTGTTTATCTTAATTATTGGGTAAATTCAGCGTTTTTGGCATAACTGTTGACTTACGGCGGTTTGTTTGGTAAAATACTTTATGTACTTAAGGTACTTTTGGCTACATAATGTTGATTATGTGGCTATTTTTATACTTGCATTTTAACTAATCCGAGCCTTTGCATCTGACGGCGGTGTATATCGCCGTTTTCAATTGTATATATCCTTGTGGTGTTTATGCTTGTGTGTCCGAGAATATCCGCAAGCCTGACAATATCCTTTTGAATTGAGTAGTAGGTTCGGGCGAATAAATGCCTCAAATTGTGCGGAAATACCTTTTCCTTGCTTACACCCGCATCATCGCACAAAGCCTTCATAGAACGCCAAATTTCGTGCCGTGAGACGGGTTTTCCGCTCCTTGTGGTGAACACAGAGCCTGATTTAATATTCTGCTCTGTAATATATTGTTTCAGCAGTTTGCAAAGTTCTTTCGGCAGAAGAATGGTGCGTATTTTTCCTTTCAGCTTAACGGAAGTCTGCCCCTTTGTTACGGCGTCCGTTGTGATAAACCTTATTTCCGACACCCGTATCCCCGTTGAACAAATCGTTTGCATTATCAAATACAATTTTTCGTTCTTTTTGCTTTTTGCGGCTTTTAAGAGCCTTTCATATTCGGATTTTGTAAGCTCCTTATCGCTTTGGCAGAACAGACTTTTCTGGATTTTTAAGTTTTTGATTTTCAGATGAAACCATTCCATATATGCAAAGAATCCGTTCAAGGAAGCAAGTGTTCCGTTTACGCTTGTAGGCGCATACATTTCTGTCAGGTTTGCCTTATATGCAAGGACTTCGTTTTTAGTGATTTCTCGATTTTGCAGCCAATTCATAAATGAAACCAAATCTCTTACATATTTTTCAATTGTCGCCTTTGATTTTTCCTCGGTGATTAAATATTGTTTGTAATTCTCTATTGCGGTTAATGTTAAAATTTCCATATTTGACAACTTCCTTTCTATGTCCTTTATTATACCATTTAAGTCCGTTGTCAATGTATGCCTTTTTGAATTTACCTCCTTTTCAAGCACACAACATACCACATTAAAATCAAAAAGTCTATTACCAAAAGCAATATTTCGAATACAGTAAAACAGGAGCAAATACCGGTTCGGTAAATGCTCCTGCGCCGTTTTTTATTTAGCTGATAATGTGTATTCTGTTTCTTACAGATTTACACTTCGTATTTATTCAACCGGCTTTGTGATAATTACTTGCTGTGCTGCTTCGTCCCAATCAACAGTTACGCCAAGTGTTTCAGCAATAAAGCGTACAGGTGTGTATGTTCTGTCATTTTCAATAAATGCAGGGCTGTCGAGGATTACTTCCTCGCCGTTTACATACGCTTTTTCGGAACCAATGTAGATTTCGATTTTCAAATCATCTTTCGTAATCAAAACCTTTTGTTCTTCACCGATCCACTCAACCGTTGCGCCGAGATTTTCAGTTACAAATCTCGCCGGAAGCATTGTTCTGTCATTTCTTATAATAGGCGCAACATCATTTGATCTTGCTTCGTTCCATACGGTTGCTTCTGTTTTACCTATTGTAAGAGTAATTTGACGAACAGGGTCAACCTTCCAACCTGCATAAAGTGTTGTGGAAGCATTTACTTTTTCATCAGCCGAATAAGGTTTTGTAAGCTCCTTGTCTGAATACCAGCCTGTAAATACAAAACCATTCTTTTCCGGCTCTTTTATTGAACCGATTGTCTGACCGCTCTTTACACTGACATTTTTAACTTCGCTACCGCCGTTAGTGTCAAATTTCACGGTATAAGACGATACACTGCCGCCACCGCCTCTACGATTCGATTTCCACTGTGCGTAGAGAACAAGATTTTCCTCTGTTTCAACAGTTTCACCGTCCGTATAGGTTGTGTCACCGCCATTTTCATTTGTGCTCCAACCTGCAAAGGTGTAGCCCTCGCGGGTGAAGGTGTTTATACGCAGCGTAACACTTTCTTCAAGGGATGCTTGAACAATAGTAGCGCCGACGCCGCCGTTAGCGTCAAATATGATGGTGTGTGCTCCGTCCGTCAAGCCACTCAGAAGGTCATTAAGACCATTTTCGGGATTAAAGCCTTCCAAATTTGCAATCATGGAAATACCGCTTTCCAAATCGGACAGTTTTACATCCTTTACATCGCCGTAGGTGATTGTTTCATTGACAGTTACATAGGTACGCGCATGATATACGGTGTCCTCATCGGTCGGCTTAATTTGCAGCATCCAGCAGTTATTATCATCTAAGATGCTTTTTGGTATGGTTGTAGTCGAAGCTGTGATTTTTTCAGCTGCCACATTTGTAACATCCGTGCCGTCGATTTTCAGATTGTTGTCTGTTGCGGTTGTGCTGTAGATAATGCCTGCACCCGTTACATTACCATCAGCAATCGCCTGAAATACAATACTGTTCCTGTCATTTGAGCTTGTGACAGATGTAAAGCCTGCCACGGTTTTAGTGGCGGTTTCAAAATAATTGTAAACCGCATAAAGTGTAGTATTTGCATTCACAGTAAGTTTCAGCGGATTTGCGTAACTTATGATAGAGTCGTCCGCCTTCCAATATGAGAAGTTCTTTCCCTCTATTGTGGGGGCAGTAAGAATTACATTATCTCCAAAGCCATATATATCGGAGAGCTCGTCAGACCATTCTCCGTCCACATAGACAACAAGCTGTGTTTCAGGAGAAAATACGAGACTCATATCAAAGTTATCGTTCTCAGCAGGCTTTGCGAAAACTGCGCTATTTACCGAAAAAATAATGGCAATTGCAGTCAGCAATGAAAAATGTTTTATGATTCTTTTCATAGTTTACCTCCTCCTTATTTCGGCATCGTGTTTGTCATACCGTTCGAGTCAGCCTTGACCGTATAGGCAGGAACATTATCCCTCGTTGTGGGAAGTGCCTCGGTATAGACTGTCTTGATCTCTCCGTCGGGTGTCTTATATTTCAGGTATGCCATACCGTAAATATAATGGTTGCCGTTATTTTTCTGAATAAATCTAAGAGGTGTGAGTGTGTTCAAAGAACCGGTTCTGCCCTTGTTTGTTACCTTGGACTCCCAGTAAATCGGTTCGTATTTATCCACATTGACCGGCTTGAAGTTCAACATATATTCACTCAGTGTTGCCGCGGTCAATTCGTCCAAAACGCTGTTCTCACGCTTTTCGTAATAGTATTGCGGATCGTCGCCGGATATCAAGTTCATGGTCTGATCTGTGAGGAAGCCGGTGAGTCCGCCGCCGACGAATGGAATCATATTGAATCCGAAGCTAAAGCCAACCTCAGCAGCCTTCTCTCCTGTGGACTGCTTTATCTCCTTAATCTCGTAATAGGAGATTCCTTCGTTATCGCCCATTCTTATGCCTGCGTCCACACAGGTATAGCCATCCGGGAGCTTATATTCCATCTGGTAAAGCACGGTATCCCAGTTATAGCCTTGTGCTTCTGTTACATAGTTTCTTGCACTCAGGCTGATTTGAGGATCCGTAATGGTATTTACATAGATCGCTCTTACCTGCATACTGCACGGGATAATGAAGCCTATCATATTATCTGCGGAAAGATCCTTCCAACTCTGACCGTTATCTGTACTGTACTGCCACTTGGAGAACTGATAATCGTCAATCTGCCAGTAAGCAGAAACCTGAACCTCTTCGTTAACCTTAACTGTTTCGGGAAGCTCTGCCATCCATTCGGAGGATGCACCTTCCTTCCAGTAGAAGACCTCAAGCTTTGCTTCGGTTGCGCCGGGCTTTGTATATCCGCAGCCTGTGCAGACTCCGTTTTTGAATGTATGTGCCTCTATTTCAACATCAGCGCAGCCGCAGAACTTTACATGCAGATACGGAAGGTATTTGTAATAAGCGCTGAGTTTGTCGCCGAATGCTGAGTAGTCAAGCGGTACACAAGTGTATGAATGAACATGCTTCCACTGTGCATCAAGCTTCAAATCATTGGTGATCGGTGTAGTGAAGTCAAATGGCGAGCCTTTGGAGAAGGACTTGCCGTTCTCGGTTACATTCTTGCCGACATTCCAACCGTTAAACACAAAGCCGTTCTTTTCGGGATTTTCCAAAATTTGCAGGATTTCCTGATATGCAACATCCGAAATTTCAGTTGCACCCGTTCCGCCGTTTAAGTTCAGCGTAATATGTGATGTAATAGGATTCCATACGGCACTCAAAGTCGTGTTTCCGCGTACCGGAATCGACGCCTCTGCAGCGTAAATCTTTTCAGACGCCTTTCCTTTACCGTCATACTGAACGCCTCTCCATCCGCCGAATGTAAAGCCTTCCTTTGCAGGCGCCTTCGGTGCTTTGACTGTACCTTCGGCAGTTACATTGCCCTGACCGTCGATGGCACAGACACCAATCTCAAACTGTGCGTTCGTATCCCCATCGGCAAATACTGCGGTAACTGCCTTGGCGTTTTCACCGATGACCATGTACTTGTCGCTTAAAATGGTCTTCCATTCCGCATTCGTCTGTGCGCTGCAAGCGGTCAAAGCCGCACCGTCAATACCGCCTTTTAGTGTTTCATTATCAGCATCCTTGCTTACTTTGACAAAAGCGATTTTGCTTGGGTCAAAGGCACTCTTTAAGGTTACAGACCAAACGGATTTACCGTTCATATTCAAACCGCTTGTCATTTCAGCCGCATAAACCTTGTTTTCGCTGTCAGTAAACTTGCACCATACCGTTTCTGTGCCTTCTGCGGCTATCGCAGGCTGATACAAAATGGTAAATGACTTCGTTTTTGCAAATCTAACCTCAATATTCAGTGCATCGTCTGCAACGCCGGGCATTGTTACAAAGTACAGTTCGGTCTGCGCAGATGCTGTGAGACTGTTTGCACTTAAATAATCGGCGTAGAGCTTATAATCATCCTCAGTAAACTTTGTCAGGCAGGCATTCGCCTCTTTCGCATCGCCGTTAAATTTAATCGTATAGTCGTAGTCGTCTTCCGCAGTTGCCCTTAATATGAATGTGTCGTCCTTTTGGCGTGTATAGTTTCCCCCTACTGACGCAAAGCTCTCTGTATCGGTAAGAAGCTCTGCCTCGCAGAGTTTATCATCATCGCTTACGGCGAACACAACGGGAACATTGCGTTTTTTGAAGGTTGCCGATACATTTACATCGGAGGCAGGCATCGTAAACGCATTTTCTGTAACGGTTACGGTGTCGTTTTTGCTGTTCAAAACCGTGATGGTATCAACTTCATATCCTGCATCGGGGGTAACTGTCATCGAAACATTGTCGCCCATTTTTGCAGTATTTGCAACAGTAACGCTGCCGTTTGTCATTTCGTTCTTTGTGATTGTGTAGTCATGGAGCTTGAATGTTGCCGAAACGGTTATATCGGAAGCCGGCATGGTAAAGGAATTGTTTGTAACGGTAACATCATTGTTTCCGCTGTCCTTGACCGTAAGCGTATCAAGCTCATAGCCTGTCGCAGGCGTAACCGTAAGTGTAACGGTATCGCCCATTTTTGCAGTATTTGCAACTGTTACGTTTCCGTTTGTCATTTCGTTCTTTGTGATTGTGTAGTCATGGAGCTTGAATGTCGCCGAAACAACAACACCCGCCTCAGGCATAGTAAATGTGCCATTGTCCCCGTCCTTTGAAGATGCAACTGTGTTATCGCCGTTCTTTACAGTAATCGCATCAAGCTCATAGCCTGTATCAGGCGTAGTCGGTATAGTTACCGTTGCATTCGCCGTAGCAACGGCCGGTACGGTAAAGTCACCGTGTGCATCACCTGCATTAAAGTCCTTGTCCTTATTCACCTCGTTTACGCCGTAGGTGATGAATGCGGTTTTGTCACCGACTGTAATGCTTGCTTTATAGAAACCGCTGTTTGTAATCTCGGCTTCTGTTATGGGCGTGCCGTTCTTGGTGTAGGCGATGTCCTTATTGCTCAAACCAAAGTCAGCCGCATCACCCAAAAGTGTTGCCTTACCGCCGCCTTCAGTAGAAGCAGCAATAGTTATCGTCGCCTTGTAGTCAGACTCTGCAAGATTGCAGTTATCCAAATCATCAGTACAGGTCGCCGTGATGGAGTCGTTTTCTGCGTTGACCTTGGAAAGCGCATAGCTTGTGCCAAAGCTGTGGGTGTGGAACCTGCCGATGCTTGCCCACTTGTAATTGGCAATGTTTGAGGTAAATGTATCAACAGGAACTATTGTATCGGTTTCCGACGCGCCCGCCTTGACCTGCAGCCCCGTGCCGAGGATAAGTTTGCCCGGATCCATAGAACTGATTGAAATGGCTTGTCCTCCGCCGCTGGAGGTCACATCACCGCCATTAATGGTAAGTTTGCTCAAGCCGCCGAGATAAATACCGGCGCCGGTGTTTCTGCTGCCGTTGGCGGTAATCGTGCCGCCATTGACAACAAGATTGCCCATACTGCCGATATTAATGCCATACGTCTTGCCGGTAACAACAACATTGCCGCCATTGATGGTGTTCGGGCCTTGTCCAAGCAAAATGCCATTGCTATCGCCCTCGACAATCAGTGCTCCGGTGCCGCCCGACTGACCGTAGATGGTCAGGCTTTTGCCTGCACCGACACACACGACGTCTTTCTCCGCCGTTAGCGTTGCACCGTCCGTAAGAATAAGTTTCGCATTGCCGGTGACTTGAATTTGGCTTGTGATCGTAACGTCCTTATCAACAACATACCAGCCCGAAGTCCACGTCGTCGGTGTGTTGGAGCGAACAAGAGTATAGTTTGTGTCAGCGGTCTCCTTTTCTTCGCCCGTTTCGTCAAGATAGGAAACCTTTTCTTTTTCTCTGACGGTAAACTCTACCGAAGCGGTAGCGTTATCTATCGTAATGCTCGCCGTATATGTACCTGCGGCGGTCGGTGCTGTATTGCCGCCCGGATTGTAAACGATTTCCGGTGTTGTAACTCCGGGAATCTCTCCCTCGACTGTCGCCTCTATTGTACCGAGACCAACTACAAGCTCTTCGGGAGCCTTAACGGTTATTGTTGCAGTATGGTTGCCCTGACCGTCGTCCAGCGTGCAGCCGTCCGCCGAGCAGGTCGCCGTGATGGACGCGCCGCTTACGCTGTAGTTTGTAAAGTTGTGAGTGTGCGGAGTAAACCAGACTTTCTGATAACTGCTCAATGACCGCGCTGAGTCGCTTATGGCAATAGTTTCTGAATTACCGCTGCCATCCTTGTTCTCCCAGCCAATGCCGGCGATGGCGTTCTTCACGCTGCCGGATATAGCTCCGAAGTCGCCAGTTGCGGTGACAGTACCGCCGCTGATCGTTACCATGTAGCCGTAGGCACAGGATATGCCGTTCGTGCCGCCGAAATTGACAGTACCGTCGCTGATTGTTAATCCCTTAGCATAAATGCCTGTCGCTCCCGAGCCAGACGTACCTTCTGCTGTAAGAGTTCCTGCCCCGGAAATGGCAACAGCGCCATTGCTGTAAATACCGTAGATCGCTCCCGAGGGGCTGACTGTGTTTACGGTATCAGCCGCCAGAACGATGTTGAGCGCTGCCGTATCATTCCAGAATATTCCGTATGTTTCATAGTCTTCACTGGAATAGGTGGAAATTGTCGCGCCGCTCAGAGTTAATGCAGCTGGGGTTGTCCCATCTGCGGGCATGAAGCTCCAGCCGGTGCCGCTAAGGTTTGCGCTCGTCACCTGCGTTTCACCGACCCAGAGGGGGTATGAAGTTGGCACGCTGAATGTATTTGAAGTGGAATCAAACTTAACCTTGCTCAAATCAAGCTTTAATGCAGGGCGAACGCCCTTCGTTGAGTTCACATATCTGCCACTGGCGTCTATCTCGGAAATAGAACTGCTCACCACAGCCGCAGAGTCATTTGTGTTGCCGGGCGAGCGGAGCCACCACATGCTGCTGCTGTATTTCAGGACATTCGCAGGCAGATTCTGTGCATCACCTGTGCTCAGCAGGTACAGCTTCGCATTCTCAGTCGTTTCAGCTACCTCTGTCGTGGAATTATACTTATAGGTTGTCAAGTTGACCGGTTGTATTGCATCTGCCACAGCCTTGAAATCCGGCTTTCCTTCCCCTGCAGTTCCTGCAACGATTCCATCCAAATAGGCTTTCACTTCAGATTGATTATAACTGTTGCTTGTCTTATCTGATTTAAACGCCAATGTGCCAAATGCATTATCCGCAGCAAGCAGGGTAACTGTCCCCTCTGTCTCACTTGTGGAGTTATCCGCAATAAGATACCAGTCGTAGCCGTTAAACTTAACTACCTTGCCCGCAAGAGCCGTCGCATCGTCAGCGGCTGTCGGCACATAGCCTGCATAAGCCGTTGCAGGAGCCGCCCACCCCGTCAGGCTCATCCCCGGCACGAGCGACAGCATCATCGCAAGGCAGATTAGCCAGCTCAATGCCTTTGTTTTTGTTTTGTGTTTCAAAATAAATTCCTCCTTCTTTTTGCCGCCTCAGGCGGCGAATATTTGTGTTACTTTAGTAATCGGATTATGTAGTTATATCACTTTCCTTTCCAAAACAGCATAAGCCTATTATTCCTATTATAAATTATCTGGTATAATTATCTCATTTTTATATGTGGGTTTCAAGGGGGTGTTCCAGATTGTCACTCCCTGATTTCCAAATTTTTTTTGCGGCATATTGTTTTTATTTCCATCATCAGTTATAAT
>JAFZMQ010000020.1 GCA_017551095.1 Clostridia bacterium
CCTTGCCCACTCATTAACCTCTGTCCACGCTTCTATATCCTCGTTCATCTTGTCTGTTGTTTCGCGCACATATCTTACATCGGTAGGATAGCAAATTATATAATATCTGTCCTTTTTATCCATTGCAAATACATTCATTCCAGACATATCACCGCAAAGAAGCTCATGAAGTCTATCTTCGCTTACGCGGATAATCCTGAAAAGCTCACCCTGACCTTCTGTATCTTCACCTAAAGCTTCAGAGGCTTCCTTTGATGCATTCTCAGACACAATAACGGCAAGCTCATCTTCGTCTTCCTCGTCACTGTAATCCTCGTCTTCGTCATAAAGACCGTAAACTTCCATTGCCAGAGTTTCATTATTGTAGTATTCCTGCGGAATAGGTAATGCCAAATCCTCGCCAAAATAGATTTCAACAGGCGCATTTGCCGCATCTTCCAAAAGTTTTGTCTTATAGAGGAAGGAAATCATTTCCTTTCTTACGCACGCATCATTCGGTGAAAATCTTATTCCTTCTTCCGAAATACTTACTGTATTCTCGTCAATTATTCCGTTTATTGTTGCCCAAAATACTGCCAATTCATAATAGTCATCACTATTTACATCAAGTATAGTTCCATTTTCTCTTAAAGAATCGATAAATGACTTTGTAACACTATTCGAAAACTCTTCCATCGTCATATTTTCCATAGAAAGCTCTTCATCTACCGATTCCAATTTATCTGCCGCATCAAAAGGTGAGCCCATAAGCCTGTAAAGAAGCGTTATGCACATCGCGCGGTTGCAAATTACATCAGGGCTGAACATATTATCACCCGTACCCTCTGTAATTTCATTTTCAACAGCCCATTTAACAGCAGTTTCATACCAGCTTCCTGCCTCAACATCACTAAATGTTTCGGTAGCGGCAGGTTCAGGCTGACCTGCCATACGCCACAAAAATGTAACTACTTGTGCACGGGTAACCTCGCCTTCAGGGGCAAAGTGTTCTTCATTCACACCGTAGGTAATACCTGATTCAACGCCCCACTGTACTGCAGGATAGAAGTAGTCACTTGCATTAACGTCTGTGAACGCAGTATTTTTCTCCGCAAATGCTGTTGTACTTATTAAAATGGCAACAACAAGCAAAAGACTGTAAATTTTTAATAACTTTTTCATTTTTTCGTCTCCTTATATTGAGTTTTATTAGTATGATTATAACACAAAATATCCATCATTACAATATTTATCGTATTTTTGTCTTTGAAATAAATTAAAACCGGCACAATAAGCATACCCGCCTGCCAAGCAAAATGACAGGCGGGTATGCTTATTGGAATTATTCTGTCGTTTTCCCGAATTAAATATTATTAATCACGATAGGATCAATCTCGTTTTCTGGAACCGTCGGAGGCAGGCCGTTTGAATCGTCTGCACCGCCTGTTACCTTCTCAAGTTCTTCAACATCTAATTCGCGCTTTTTCTCAGTATCCTTTTCTTTTTCACACATTTTAATTCACCTCCTTGCTTTGTTGCAATGTATAATTCCATGTGCTAAAACAGTCCTGCTATCTTATTGAGTATTACTGCTAATTGTGCTCTGCTCGCACTATTTTGAGGTCTTATCGTTACATCTTCAAAACCTCTTATTATGCCGTCACCGACAGTCCACAAGGTTGCATCGGCAGCCCAATCGCTGATATTCTCCGAATCGTTGAAATCCGAGATATTTGTATCTTTACTTACAGATACATCATAGTCCTTAAACTTTGCATATCTCCAAAGTATCGTAACCATCTGTTCACGCGTGATCGGATCATCGGGACCATAGTTTTTGCCGTCATAACCCGAAACAATACCATTGTCGGTTGCCCACGCAATTGCGTTTTTATAATAGCTGTCGTCCTTTACATCGCTGAACTTATTCTTTGTCTTTGTTTCAGGCAAGCCTTCTCGGTTATATATCGCATAAGCGAACATTCCGCGCGTAATTTCAGTTTCCGGCTCAAAGCTTTCTTCGCCCATTCCTGACATTCTGCCATTGTCAAACGCTTCCTTGATTGCATTGTAATACCATGTCGTCTTGGGAACATCCTTAAAGTGCCATTCTCTGCTACCGCCGTTATTCTCTGTGTCAATTTCCTTGAATTCAGGCGTTATTGTTACATTTTCCGAAGGCTGAACAAATGAATATGTACCGTCATCGTTTCTTGTTACCTTAATCTTGTTGCCGTTCTTGTCAGTCACGGTGATAAGCGAGAGCGTATATCCCTCATCGGGTGTTACAGTAACCGTTACCTTTTCACCCTTTGACGGATTACCCTTTGATACGGTCACGTCGCCGTTTTTAGCAGAATCTTTGCCGGTTTGAACATCAACCTTATCGGTTTTACTGCTTATAGTGCTACCTGTGCTTTGCAATCCCGTTACCGCAACAGTTATATCCTGAAGCTCCATGCTGTACGGATTTACAATACCGTGAAGCACTGTTTCACCCGCCTCATTTGCTATCAGCTTATTTCCGCTTACCAAAGCAACATTGCTGTCATCAGCGGCAAAAGCTGCCGAAAGAGTTTCGCTTATTGATGCAGGCTGACAGGTGACATTAAGCTCAAGAGTTTCACCTGTTTTTAACTCTATTCTTTCCGGCAAAGCTGCATTATTTAACTTAATTTCAACCGGCTTTGATGCAACTATTCTGACATCCTCGCCGTAACCCAATGCAGTTCCATCTTTATTAACAGGCTCTGCATAGCAGTCTACATAACCGAATTTTTCAAATACGCCTGACGGAATACTGAGTTCACCATCAACTTCCGTTTGTCCTGTAACTATAAACTCCTCATCATTCTCCGTTTCGGTATAAACATCAAGATTTTCAATAGCGATACTTCCGAAATCACATTCATAGATAGAGTAACCTAAATTCATTGCATATGGACCTACAAATGTCACATCTATATTATCTCCGTCGGCAGACGGTGCGTTACCTATGTTCTTAACGCCCGCATGGAATCTGAATGCACCGCTGTCATCCTGATATACATATGCCTCGGACAGCTCATATACGGCGTGCTTTTCAAATTTTTCACTCTCATAAACCGATGTATTTGTAAAATCCGCCTCATGTGCAACTGTATAAATGCTCATTCCGTCCACATTATCGGGTGCTGTCCACTCGATCGTATAAGTGTCGGTATTATCCGGCAGCAGTTTTTTAGCACTTGTTATTGTATAAATCTTATTTCCTTTGCTACCGTTCTTATATTCATAAATATCTACAGTATAGCCGTCTGCAAAGGTAAGACCAACATTCTTGACATCAATGCCGATTTCAACCTTTTCGTCCGCAAGCGGAGTTATATCGGAAATTCTTATATCCGTAACCTCAACCGCACCGCAAGGCTCCTGATATGAAGCCATAAGCTTCTGATTAGAGAAGGTTATCAGATCCTTGCCCGATGCTTCAAGCGTTTCCGGATCGTTCATTACCTGCTCATAGGTGTTATATGCCACCATCAATCTGCCCTGCGAGTCGATAACGGCTGTAGGAGCATCGGCAATCAGCTCATTATATGTCAGTCTGTACGGTGATGACCAGGATGCACCTAATTTATCGGTAATCTGTTCGCTTTCCGCAGCTGCATCAGTTATCTGTGTACCTGCGTCTGACTGAACAAGCGCGGTTGCATAAACCTCACGGCACTGCTTGTATTTAGTTTCGCCGTTTGAATCCTCGCCGTCCTCCTTGGTAAGAGGCTGTGTCCAGACAATATAAATATTATCTCCGTCAACAACCGGCTTAAAGTCCGCCATGCCCACTGCATCGTGCTGATTTTTGGATATAGGCGATACATAGGAATAAAGTTCATCTATCTTTCTGACTTCTCTTGCCGATACATCCTCGTCCTTTGACTTTAAATACTCCTCTTTTATCGTTCCGTCAGCATTAACGCCCTCTCTTACAAGCTCCGTTATATCCATATACGCTATCTGCTTGCTGTTTCTGTACCAGAACAGTTTTGTTGACGCGCTCTCTCCGCTACCTGTTCTCGCAAACTGCGGCATAGCGTCGGCAACCTGAGGACTGTCATTTGTAAGTCTTACCGGCACATATGTCTTATGTGTTTCAAAATCATAGAACTGCAGGAACAGTTCTCTGTCCTCTACCGTATCCGCATTCGAGTCAACATCAACGGTGTACGCATATACTGACAATCCGTTATATGATATTGCGGTAAAGTCGGCAATATTCGGAACAACACTTATTCCAAGCTCTGCGGTTCTCGGCTGAATAAAGCGCTGTCCGCCCCAATTTTTGATAAGCGTCTGTCTGTCCTCTTCGCTTGCAACCTCGGCATCAAAGTATTTGTCGAACAGCCATTTGCCGTCAGCCTTTGAATACAGCATATATGTTATAAGCGAGCTTGAGCCGTACGGATTTGCCATTTCCTCTGTTGATGCATCCCCATCGAAGTTCTTTGAGTAATATACTACTCTGTCGCCTGTCGCATCATCATATACACAGGTCGGCTTATAATCGTAACGCGCATCGTCGGTAAGCTGTGTAATTTCGGATACCGTTTTTGCCGAAGGATCGATAACAGCAGTATAAACCTCAAGTTTTCTGAGATAATCCGCTGTATTTTCTTTGTCATCATCCGCTCTGTCGGCAGGATCTGTTGATACCCAAGCTATCATTACTTTGCCGCCGTCTATTTCGCATATACTTGGCTGGAAGTCACCTGTTGTATCGTTTTGTACGATATAATTGTCGCTCCATACCCCGCTATTGCATACAGCGTATTTAAGAACTGTTCTGTCGACCTCGCCTCTTGCATTGTCGTTATCCAAAAATGCCATAAATACGCTTCCGTCAGACAGCTTTATAAGCTGTGCATCGGGATGCTCGTAGCCGTTTTCAACAATTGTTTGCTGTGAAGTCTGCGTAAATGCCGACATCAGCTCAATTTTACCGTTATCGGGCAGCCATTCCGATTTCTTGTCGGAAAATGCTTCTCTTACTCCAAATGTTGCACCCTCGGATACCTGTGAGCCATCCATGCTTTGAAGCTTAACGCCGTCTTTTGCAAGCTTATCGTATTCCTCAAACGAGCCGAATTTGATCATCGGGAAGGTGTATTGAAGCGGTACGGAGAACAGGAACAAATCGATCCATACTCCTGCCGTAAATATGAGCGCACAGCCCCATTCATTCTTAACATATACGGGGTCTGAGTCCCAGTCGCCCATCGCCGTGAATGTTCCGCCGCCTCGCAGACCTATCGTTCCTGCCAAGCCTACGCCCACATATACCTGAACGGTTGCGGACAGCTTCACATTCGCGTGGAACTTTTCTAAACTGTTATTAAAGTCTACCGTTGCTTCTTTTGCATCGTTATAAGTGATTTTCGGCTTCGATGTGTCTGCCGCCGCACCGAAGAAGCCCATAATGCTTCCGCTTATCTCAATTCCGAAATATGCGGGGATGAATACGACAGGCAGAAGCGTGTACCATGCAACCTTAAAGCCTGCATTTACCGCAATAAATCCGCCGACACCGACAAATTCAAATGTCGATGTGGTCGTACCCTTTTGCGGATCGGTAAGGCTTGCGTAAGCAAAATCGAAATACACACCGAATACAAAGCTCATCTTCCATGTCGGCGCACCCATCGCCGCCATGGTATCGGATGCGCTGTCGCCGAGATTCTCCCAGCCCTTGAATGCTGTGTTATAGGATTGCGCCAAGCCGTTCTTAAATGTCTTTATCGGACTCTTTATCGAGAACAAATCGCCGAAATAGTTACCGCTGTCAGACATATAGCTTGTTGCGTGCTTGTCCGAAATTTTATCATACAAAGAGGTCGGGTTAAAGCCTAAATACATACGGTAGCCCGTGTCTGTCTTCATCGCGCCGACGGTAACAAACGGGAAGTCAAAGTTTATACCCGTTGTGCCTACCAATGGAAGCGTTGTGAAGTTCATATCCATAGGCAGCGCTACCGTCTGATCGACAGGTATATCGTAAGAGCCGCGCTGTACTACCACATAGCCTGTAAACACATCAGCGTAGGTAGTACCGTCGGTTGAGCCTTCGGATTCCCTGATTCTTCCGTCCTCGTCATAAACGACCGTTTTATTGCTGACGCCGTGTGCACGGTCGGTTTCAACCCTTATGTATATCTCATATCCCGCTTTTAAGTACATCGAGCTCATTTGCGCCATAAAGCTTCCGTCATCTAACTTTTTAGCCTTAAATACGCCCTTTACAGTATTTGAGTCGGGGTCATACTGCACAAATGTAACGCCGGTGACAGTCTCGATAGCGGCAGTTTCCGTTATCTCGCCCGTTGTTGAATTCAAAACCTGCTTTGTATACTGCGGAGCCGAATCGAGTTTTGCATAAAGCTCTATTATCTCCTCAGCCTTTGAATAGTCAACCACAACGCTTGTGCCCTCGCCCTGATGCTCGGCATCTCTGTAAACGGATATATTGTCCATTATACTGCCGTTTTCCGTGCTTATATTCTGGAAGCCGACGCTCTGCCTTGTTACATCCACACTCGTTGTAGCGCTTGAACCGGCTGTCATAAATATATCCTGTTTTTCTGTCTTTCCGGACTTGATCTCAACATCGCGGAGATCGTCTGCTCCGTTTATGCTTATCATATAGCGCAGATAACGCGGTGCGCTGTTTGTTCCGTACATCGCTCTTATCGGAGGCGTGCGGAAATGACCGTTTGCGTCTGTTGTGGCATATTCGCTGCCCACCGAAACAATCGCTCCCTCTGCCGGTGAGTTTTTGAAAGCGCTCGTATCATGACTTCTCATATTATATACAGGTTTTATGATATTGCCCTCAAGAGTTTCATACATATTCGCTTTTGCGCCCGTTTCTACCGAAATCGTGATAACATTATCGTCCTTGCTGCCGGTCGCTCTGTGATAGAACATATCACCCGCATATACCTTACTGCTTCCTGCTTCTTTCCAGGTTATGTACGCATTATTTCCCGCGGAAGAAGCGAGTTTTGCACCTACTGTATAAACCTTGCCGTTTTTGATATTGTTATTTACGACATATTCCCTGTATTCAACATTGTCAACCGTCACATTGTTGACCACCGTTGCCTTCATAAAGCCGTAGCTTGCGTCCAGCTTTGACAAATCGGAGGTCTTAACTCTTACAGCTATGGCATTTCCTTTTCTCTGGAAGATCGGTGTTATCTCATAATAGCTGTACTTTAATCTCTTGCCCTCGTTTAGGTATCTGTTTCCGCTTATATCATCATAGGGAACGATTACGTCGCGCTTTACCCAATATGTATCGCTTTCATTCTGCTTGATGCTTATCTTATATCCTGCAGGCTCATACATATCCTTATACTCGTTACGCATTACCGTATCGAGTTTTAAGATATCGCCTCTGTGATAGGTATAAGTTGTGTTACTATATATATTCTTGTCTTGTCCGCTTATCCTGAAGTAACCAAAGTTAGTTCCTTCAGGCACTTTAACAACGACCTTCGCATCCTTATAGCCAAAGTAAGGCTTTATATTGATAACGCCCTTAATGCCGTAGGTACTTGTATTGCTGTTGCAGTATTCTGATACCTGGTTCGTTTTAAAGTTTATATAGCTTAAATTGTTCTCGATCCAGTTTCTATCCATTTTGAAGGACCTTGTGTCGCTTAAATCGCTGCCCGAAAGGCTTATGCTCTTTGTCCAGCTGCCGTCAACAATTTTTGCACCGGTAACCGTTGCATAAGTTGTATCCGGCTGTACCATTGAAACAATATTCAGCCCGTCTTTTGTATATTTTACGACATATCTGTTATTCTGGTTATTGGCGCCCGATAAAATCAGTTTTGTAGCGTCCGCCCATGCGCTCTTTGTGCCGTTTTCATTCAGGAACTGGAGCGAATCGCCGGTCAGAAGATTTATCTCAAACGGTCTGTAGATTGGTTTTATGCCGTAAATATACAGATGGTCACAGTCCTCGCATCCCGACTGATTGTAGAAGCATACACGCTTAGAATTATTCATCGTAGTAAAGAAATTTTTTGTTTGTCTGCCGAAATCGTTCTTACTGCTGTAAACATTGTCTCCAGATGTTGTTGATTCCCAACCCCAATCGAGATTTGTGGCAAAGCCGACTACCATATTGGCGCAGGAGCCTGTTCTATCCCAATCCACCTGAACGCCGGCATAGTCATAGCCTTTGCCGTTATTGAGATTCCAGCATGCGCCGACCGTTCCCTTGGGGTCTGTCCAGAATCTGCTTTCGTCCCACATCAAGTCCCAGTGATCGCCGCTGCGCCATCCGTTAATACCGTCGAAGTATTGGGACTCTCCTGTTTTTGACGGTGAACTTACAGTAAGTCCGTCGCCTGTCACAATATCGGTTACAGAATATGCTTTTTCCGCCATAAGCTCAACGCTGTCGTCATTCTTCGACATAAGCGAAGCATCTTTTGACGCAGGCTTTATCGTGACCTTCGCCTCGCCACCTGCGATCTTGGCATTCTGCACCGCTTCCAGCTTTAATGTGAAATCAGCATCGGATTTTAAATATTCCTGCCTTATCGGAATATCGACCGTCTGCTTTGTTATACCGAACGGGAATACGATTTCCTTATCTACAGGAGAAAAATCGCGTCCCGCAACCGCAGTTCCCGCCTCGCTCGTCAGGTGCGCCACAGCCATTTGATTGATCGCACCCTTACGAGTCACGGTGATTTGCAGGTTTTTGCCGTCAGCCGTATATTTCTTTTCCGAAAAACTGATTTTTGCCTCTTCCTGCTCTTCGTCGTCGGCTATCGTTAAAGCACAGCTTGACGCGGCACTATTCGTTGTAGAGCCAAAAGGTGCGCCGAGCATAATATAGAAGTATCTGTCGCCATCGCTTTTGTTGTTATCTTTAACATCAATGACAAGATACTTTTCCTTTTCGCCCACCTCAAAATTTAGTACAAGGTCAGCGCCGATAACAGCGTCAGTTACTACATTTGCCATCTGCTGTATCTGCTGCATTGTATCGGTTGAAGATGTCAGCTTCTGAGGATATGCCTCCACGCCTGAATAGAGCTTTAATACCTCAGCGTAGTCATCGGACACATCATCGGCTGTGTAATCTGAAACGCTATCCTTTAATCCGCTTTTTTCTTCGATGTAGTCAACGGCGCCCTGCATCGCCTCTTCTGTTTGCTTTTGAAGCTCCTCATCGCCCTCCATGATGCCGTAAAATTCCTCATCGCTTTTTAGTTCGCTCTGAGTGTATTCCTCGCCATCCATCATTTCCATCAAAGACTTGCTTTCAGCGGCATTTTTCACCGTTTCGCCCGTTCCGAACACTGAAACAGTATAGTCTTTACCGTATTTTGCGGTCATATCGGAGATTTTGATGTTTACTCCCGCTTCCTCCGCCGCATCGCCGCCTCTTGCAACTCTCAAAAGGTAGCGCTCATTTGCGCCCTCATTGAGCTTTGCCGTGGTTGATGCAAGGTAGAAAACATCGCTTTCTAAAATCGAATCCTCGATTTCCACCTCCGGCAGATGAACATCTACCGTTTCCGCCTTTGCTGGCACCTGCATCAGTGTCATCAGCATTGACAGTGACAGCGCTGACGCAATCGCCTTTTTCAGAATTTTCCTCATCCCTTTTCCTCGCTTTCCTTATATTCTTGTTTTTTTATGAGTTCTTTGAATATGCCTTCCTCATTTTTTAACTCTTTAAATGTGCCCTCTTGCACAATTTTGCCCTTATCCATAACAACTATTTTATCGCATCCGACTATTGTAGATAACCTGTGCGCCACTATGATTTTAGTACCTTCAAGCTCTCTTATGCTTTTAGTGATTTTTGCCTGTGTTACATTATCAAGTGCGCTTGTAGCCTCGTCTAATATGATAAGTGACGGTTTAGTCAAAAGCGTTCTCGCAATAGTAAGTCTTTGCATCTGTCCGCCGGAAAAAGCAGCGTTTTCCGCACTTACCGGCGTGTACAAGCCCATAGGCAACGCATCTATATCATCCTTCATTCCGGCTTTTTCAAGCACCTGATATACTTCCTCACGCGTTGCATTTGGCTTGCCTATTGCTATATTATCATAAACATTGCCGTTTAGCAAGCCATCGTTTTGAAGAACTACGCCCACTTTTTTGCGATAGCTTTTAAGGTCAAGCTCCCTTATATCCACACCGTCTATAGAGATTGAGCCTTCATCAAAGCTTTCAAATCCGAGCAAAAGCTTCACAAGCGTCGATTTGCCGCATCCCGACATACCGATTATACCAACACTTTCACCCGCCTTGATATTAAGCGACAGCCGTTTTAAAACATACGGAGCATTTTCGTTATAGCGGAAGTTCAAATCCGATATATTGATATCTCCGCGTAAATTTTCTATCCTTCGTTTTGTTTCGCCGTACTCCTCGCACTCGGCTGTAAGCATAGGCTTTATAAGCTCGTATGACGAGCGGAACTGTGATATATTCTGCACGACCGTTCCGGCACCCAAAAGCGCCGCTATGTACGCGCCGTATGAAACCGAAAACGCTATATAGTCCGATACTGCAAGCGAGGACCCTAACATAAATATAACAAATGTACTAAGTACGGTGAAAATTTTATATATCACCGGCAAATATTCAAGAACTGCAGGTTTTTCCTCACGCTCTGCCGTGTCGGCATACCGCTCGCTCCAACGCTTCATCACGCGCGCCTCGGCACCGTTTAATTTAATATGCTCAATACCCGAAAACATTTCATAGCAAAAGCCTGCCATTTTTGACATCGACTGCGAATACTGCCGTATCCATTTTTCATTGACTTTTCCTTCAAGCGCCATCAGTGCGATAATGAGTACGGACACAAGCACAACAAATCCAGTAAGATGAGGGGCATACCGGTATATCTGAAACAAATATATTACCGATAAAAGCATATTTATAAATGCGCTTATGCTTCTTACCGAAATAATTTTTGACAAATCCGAGAATTCCAGTATGGTACGCGACAGCTCACCTGCTTTTACTTTTTGAAAAAAGCCGGGTTTAAGGCTCATAAGCCTTGAAAATATGCCGCTTTGAACATAAGTATCGGCTCTCTGCATCGTGTTACTGATTATCAGTGATTGCAAAAGCCGCATAACCGCAGATATTGATACCGCCGAAAACAAAAGTGCGGCGGTTGGCAATATTGCCGATAAATCTCCTGCCGGAACTACCCTTGAAAAAACAAAGCTGTTTGCCCAAGGCAGCATCAGTCCCGCAGCTACCGCAAGAATACTCGATACAAATACCGTAACTGCGTCGCTTAATGTTATGCTTTTCAGCATAAATGCGACAAAGTCACGGAACCCGATGCTTTTGCCCGCTGTACCTTTATAAAAGGATAATGCGCTATCAGTAAACTGCTTCATATTATCCTTTGTGACAGTATGTCTTTTTCCGTTTTCTATGTACGAGCAAGCGCCGTTTATTTTCGGTATTACCGCCATATGCCGTCCATCTGATGTTTTTACCAGCATCGGAACTACCGCAGTTTTATACCAATCAGGTTCAAGCTCCACCGGCCGTGCCTTTATCTGAGCATTTGCTTCTATCTCTTCAAGCTGTTTTGACAGCGGCAGATTTTCGTCCACAAAATTCTTCTCGTGAAAAAAATCAAGTACGGCATTTATACCGTTATAGCTTCTCTTATCTTCAAAAACCGAATGTATATTTTCGTACGCACGGAGTACAGATTTACGGTCGCGCTGACGGATATCTTCGATCTCGTTTTGGTAATTATTTTCTTCCATCAGCCCTCACCTCTTATTAATCGATAGTACTCGCCCTTCTTTTCCATAAGAGAACCGTGTGTCCCCCGTTCCTTTATCACTCCGCTATCAAGCACAATTATTTCATCGCTGTCTATTATCGTGGAAAGCCTGTGCGCAACTATTATACAAGTAATTCCGAGAGCCTTTATATTTTCCATTACTCTTTTTTCGGTAATTGTATCAAGTGCGCTTGTCGCCTCATCGAGTATAAGTATGGCAGGCTTTTTCGCAAGTGCACGGGCAATCTCGATACGCTGGCGCTGTCCGCCGGAAAAATTTGCACCGTTTTCTATTACGGTTTCGTTATATCCGTTTTTGTGGTTTATAATATCTTCGTGTATACACGCCGCTTTCGCCGCAGCGGTTATATCCTCGTAAGATATGCTGTTGTCCCACATTGTTATATTGTCCGCAACAGTCCCGTCAAACAGGCGCGTGTTCTGGTTTACCATGGCGACCTTTGAGTAAAAATAACGGTGATTTATTTCGCCAGGTCGCATACCGTCAAAAAGTATTTCCCCGTTTTGCGGCATATAAATACCCGCAATCAGCTTTGAAACGGTTGACTTACCGCTCCCCGACGCACCTGTTATCGCAACCGTCTGACCTTTTTTAAGGTGCATACTGAAATTATTGACGACAGGCTTATCAAGCGGATTATAGCTGAATGTAACAGCTTTAAGCTCAACATCTCCGCTTATAAGGCTCTGCTGAGTATCACTATCATCAAGAAATTTGCCGTCTTCGCGGTAATTCATTACATCATCAGTTCTTTGCGCTTCTCCCATCAATGTCTGGACTGCTATTCCCGAATTTACGGCACTGCCTACCGGCGCTAAAAGTGCTGTAACTACAGCCTGTGCGGCAATCAGCATACCCGTAGTCATATTACCCTGAAATATACGGATAATGCCTGCCGTGAGTATCAGCACGGAACTGAATGTGGTAAGATATGAATACAGGCTTTCAATTCCTATACCGGCTTTTTCTATGCTTATTTTTCCGTTTGCTATTTTTGTTCCCATCGACATCAGCCGCATAAAAGCACCGTCTTCTATGCTGCAGGATTTTATCGTTTCTATCCTGTTTACAACGCTCGAAATCTCACCCTGCAAATTCCCCATATCGCGATTATACGGCAATATTTTTTCATTGTGGCTTTTTGATGTAAAAAGCATAGCCGCAATATTCACAGCCGTTAATAAAATGGCAAAAACCGCTATATTTACATCAAATACAAATACAAGCAGGAGATATATAACTATCTGCAATATGCTTGCCGGTATAGGTAATATCATTTCAGCAAAACTCATTCCCATACGCATTGTTGCGTTTTGCCGGTTGGCAAGGTCGCCCTCACTCCTGTTTTTAAAAAAATCGATTGGCAGCCTTAATATATGCTCTATAAACCCTGTGTTTATGTCTATGTTTAAAAGCTGTCCAATACGCTTTTTCATACTGATGCTTATTGTCATCGCGATTGCGGATAGCACGCCCGTGCCAAGCAAAACCTGTAAAATTATCTTCAGATTTCTGCCATTACCCGAAACAAGTATTTTATCTATGAATATTGAGTTAAGAAATAGTACCGAAACCGTTCCAAGCATTACAACAAGCTCTGTTATAAACAGGTACAAAACTGCGGGGATATATTTTTCGGCACATTTGTATATGTAATAACCTTTTTTGCTCCGGCTGTCCTTTGATTCAAAATCCGCTCCGGGAGTAAGCTCTATCGCTATTCCCGTAAATGATTTTGCAAATTCCCCATATGATACCGTCCTTACTCCGTCAGCCGGATCTGCGACTACTGCGCCCTTCTTATTAAATCCGCACAGCACAAGGAAATGATTCATATTCCAGTGTATTATAGCCGGCAGCTCTATCTCATGCACTTCCTCCGCCTCAATCCTTACAGGATTTGCGTTAAGACCGTGAAGCCGCGCCGCAAGAACAATATTTTTAGCATTAACGCCGTTTTTTGACACACTGCAATCCTGTCTCATTTTTTCAAGCGTAACATTTTTACCGTAATAGGCAAGAATCATCGCAAGCGATGCCGCACCGCATTCCGTTTTCTCCATCTGAAGTATAGGACGCACCTTTTTTACCTTTTTCATCGCTCCCACCTCAAAAGCCACTTATACGGTTTATATTTTTTAAGTATAATATCAACATCGCACCGTGTGCCGAGGTTTACAGGCTGATCCTCACCCGATGCCTTAGACCATTTAAGCCTGCCGCCCTCACCTGATGTACGCATCATGGTTATCTGAACCTCTATATAGTTCTCATTCATATCCATGCCCGACATATAAAGCTGTTTGTCCGAATTATATATCTGCTCGCCGGTTACAGGATAATCCGAAATCGCAGAAACATAGCCGGTTATATATCCGTACTGCTCCCGCGGAGTATAATCGGGCATTATCTGAGCCTCCATACCAAGCTCGATATGTCTGCTTTTTTCATCCGATACAAATGCCGTTATAATGTCATTGTTGCCGTTTTTATCGTAATGCACAACAGACGCTATCATATCTCCCTTATTTAAATATGAATTTCTGTCTGCAATGTATGTAACTATTCCGCTTGTATTAGAGCGTATAACAGATTTTCTGTCATATTCGGCTAAGACTTGTTCATCACTATTTCCTGCCGCCTTCTCAAGCATATCGTTATCCGGCATGACAGCCAAAATATCTCCTGCTTCCACCTTATCCCCGACCGACACGGTTGTTTTTGCGATTATTCCGCTTGTTTCGGCATAAACATCGCCATAGCTTTTATCCGGCCACGCAATTCCTCGAAGACTCACCGATTCATATATGGTGCCTAAAAACAGCCATACGGCAAACAAAGCGGCACATATGACCAAAACAGCCATATATATAATCCATTTAACAGGGATTGCCTTTACCGCAAGAGTCAATTCTTTATTCGGCGAATGGTTTTCCATTGCCTCTTTTCTGAATAAATTACTCATCTATCGTTATCTCCCTTGTGGTTCCGTCGTCTTTCATTACAAAATACTGTATTGTATCGAGTACCTGAGAACCTTTATCGTTAAATACGAATTTTTGACAAAGTCCGTCATAACCCTCTTTATGCAGAATCTCAGCAATTTTTGTGCTCTCTGCCGTATTGCTTCTAACCGCCGTATCACCTATCATTCTTATCATGTTGTATGCTTGCAAATGCCACAAATCAAATTTGTTGCCGTGCTCCTCGGCAAAATCTGCTCTCATTTTATCAAATTTCGCCACTTCTTCTGCATCATCATTTATTTTTAGAAACTCATTGGCAAGGATAAACCCGCTCATATCTTCCATAAGTTCCGGATCTGCCAAAATTTTGGCGCTGTCATCAAAGCCGTTGTCTCCCATACAGACCATCTCCGGTGCTTCTCTTCTTATTGCCTTTATCAAATCAAACAACTCACCGGATGTGTATGCGTTACCGGGGAAAATAACTATTCCTTCTGTTCCGAGTAATTTTAAGCGGTTGATTTCGTTATCAAAATCACTCATAAATGTTACTATATCGCTGCAATCGACAATATTTATTCCGCTTGATTTTTCGGATTGCAGAAATCCCCGCATTTTCGACATTGAGAATTCGTCATCGGCGGCGCATACCGCCCATCTTTTTGCGTTTGTTTCCCGAACTGCCGCAACAGCCAAACAAGTTCCTAATTTATTTCCGGAGCTGGCTAACGAAAAAACGTTTTTATAATTGTTGCTTTCATATACGCTGTCATAAAGAGCATACGGAACAACAAAAAGCTTGTTTCCTTCATTGAACACATATGCCGCCGTTTTGTTTATATCTATATCGCGCGAACCTATTACAACCGTAACACTTTCATCATCTGCAAGCTCATCAATGATTTGAGCGCCCTTCTCATAACTGCTGTTATCGTCATATACGGCATATTCAAAGCTAAATCCCATATCAGCGTACTCATTATTTAAGTCTTCAATAGCACGTATAATTCCGGATTCATAATCGGGATAAAAATTATCTTTGTCGCCCATAACCGCAATCTTAACTGTTTTATCATCAGATGTGCCGCAGGAAACACACAGCATGGCAACTAACAGCAGTGCTAATATGCCCATTATTCTTTTCTTCATCTCCAAGCCCCCTTTACGAACCCGACTCAATTTCCGTTTTGTGTACGGTTTTTCTCATTGTAGTCAACGGTCTCATAGTAATGAAAGAATCCCATAAGAAGAATTTTAAATCATTTTCGGTTTTCCAAACAAGTATATTGAATTTTTCTTTTGACGGAACAAATATCTCAGTTATATGACCGCCGAGATATTCGTTCTCTGCATATTCGCCCAATATTCCTGTTGCGGATAATTCATCATGTGTGTTGTTATATATGATAATGCCGTCATCATTTATCGGTGAAACATAATAGTCTTCTATTATAGCCTCAAACATGCTTTGAATATCTAAAAGTCCATAACCATAGTATGTATCATATCCGGCATCACCCAAATCTTCCGAACAGCTCATTATCAGTTCTTTAAATTTTTGCAAAGACATACTGTTATCGGCAGACAATAATATTGCCGCCGCAGCCGTAACGAGAGGAGTTGCCTGTGATGTTCCCTGCAGTGTCATGTAATCACTTTCACCGCTAAGGCTTTCAAATGCTTCGCCCGGTGCTGTGACAAAGACGGAACTATTAAATTGTGAAAAATATGATTTTTTCTTGCTTTTACCTACTGAACCCACTCCTATAACTTCTTCATATCCTGCCGGATAACATATTTGTCCATTACCATAATTACCTACAGCGGCAATTATAATTGCTCCCTTGCCCGATGCGTACTGTACTGCATCATATAGTATTTCGCTGTCTTTTTTTGAAGCCAAGCTCAGGTTTATTATTTTGCAGTTGTAATCATCAACGGCAGTGCGTATTGCTTTTGCAACTATTGAAAGGGTTGAATCATTACCTTCAAAACATTTCAAGGCATATATATTAACCTTCGGCGCTACACCCATTATCCCAAAATCATTGTGCAAAGCTGCAATTATTCCGGCTACATGAGTGCCGTGACCGTTATTGTCAGAATAATCATCAGACTCGGGGTTTGAATAAAAGTTCCAACCTCCGGCAAGATTATCTCCCAAATCAATATGCTTATTGCAGCCCGAGTCAATTACCGCAACATTTATACCGTTTCCGTATGTTGCCATATCCCATGCATAATCTGCCTTTACCATTTCAAGCTGCCACGCTTTGGCTACCACATTGCTATTAGATTTTGAACCACTTCCGCGAAGGTTTCTTGCAGGCTCTATCGATTCGATTAGTTGAACAGTTTCATCCGGTTCTATATACTCAATGTAATCTTCCAAGTCTGTTAAATTATTTACATCTTCAGCATAATATGTATTATCATATATTTTCTCAAGATTGTATTCACACACGGGCGGAATGTATCCGGCAACAAACTTTACTACATACCTTGTCGAATCTGCTTTTGCCGAACACGCTAATTGTGATATTATTATAATAAAAATGAAACATAGCGCTTTTTTCATTTTCCACCTCCAAACAGACCGATAGTGTTTATTGGTAATGCCGATTTATATTAATCTCAAATGCATACATTTTTGCATAGAAACTCATGTTTTATTATATCATAATTGATTCAAATTTTCAATAAAAATTATGTAAAATTTCCTATGGTATTTGACAAACGAATAGATAGGGTACGATTCTATGGCGCAAGTGATGCCAAGCTTATAATACTTACATGGCTTATCTTGAAGGAACAGATACGGAAAAATTTTCACTCTGATGATGTTGATTTCATAATTTCCCATACCGTTTTTGGACATTCTCTATGGCGATTTCCTCTAAATATTCTTCGTCATCATCAGGATAGGCATTTAATAGGCTTTGCTTTTCAATACTTACTGCCATTTTGAATAGCATATCAGATATATGGTCTGTGTGATATTCTGTGATTGCGTTTACAGTTTGGGTAATGACTTTTCCAAGATAATCATTGTCCATATTTTCAAGGTAAGATATGTAAAATTCAAGTGCCTTATTGCAGAATTCACTTTGGCTTTTGTAGTCATCATTTTTTACATATCCATCAATTTTGTGTTTCATTTTCGGTGTTACATTTACCGTAATTTTATCTCTTTTCATAATTCAAGTCCTTTCTAACACATTCTCATTCCGTGTTCCTTTTTGTATTCTTTTATCCGTTCTTTGCTGTCAACAATAGTTCTTGTATGATGCTGTTCAATTTCCTTATATGACATAGTATCAATCGCTTTGCAGATACTGAAAATCATATCGGGATATATGTTATCAATGTATCCGTCTTCAGCATATATTCCGTTATCCATATTTGAAAAGGCTTCATCTAAAATAACATTTTTAAGCCGATAAAAATTTTCATCTTCTGATATATTTTCGTATTTAAGTCTAGGATCTTTGGAATAAATTCCTAATATCGCAAGCTGAATTTGCTGCCACTGCTGATACAAATACTGAATATGTTTATCTTTTTCGAGTTCTTTTAATAAATTATCTATTGCCTTTTTCTGTTCTGGTTTTAGAAATTTATACTTTCGTTTGCCTGTGTAATTTTCCAAAACGAATTGTAATTCTTGATATTTTTCTTGAAAAGAAGAGTCCGATTTTGGAATATCAATGTCATAGTTTTTTATAGTTTCCTTTGCCTGCTCGATAATTTTTTCTCGTAGTGACTGCCTCTCATCATACAAGAATTTGAGTTCATCTGTGAAAATATCTTTTATCAAAACTTCACGAAAGTTATTGATTGACTCCTTAGAAAGATACTCTCCGCTTGGGTTTTTATTATAGATAATCATATGTATATGAGGGTGGTCACCCTCGTTATGAAATGCAGCATACCATACCAAATCTTTTATAGGAATTCGATATGTATTTGCAATTTCAACTTGTTTAGAACGCAAATAGGTTCGCCACTTTTTAGGATTATTAAAGCCTAATCTTTCAGCATCTTCACGCCTTAATGATATTATAGGCTGCCATACAATGCCTGTATGATTTCTCAGTTCTGCCTCTGCTTTTTTAAGATTTATATTGTCCTTTTGACCGAATAAACCGTGAGAGCCAACCTTAACAACTCTCGGTCTGTTTGCGATATAATTCATATTATTTACAATTGTATTGATAGATTTATCTACTCCGTCACGCTCTGCAATGTAACGAAGGTTGGTTGCCGCATGACCTTTTGATTTTGCATACGGCGATTTGAATATTACCTTGCTCATAGACTCCTCCTTTCCACAGCACCTGCCAGAGCACCTGTAAAAGATGCGTAAAATTGCGTATTTTCTATGTTTACGACACCAAAACAGCACCAGGCACATCACTTCCGACGGGCTTTGCACGGCGATGTAACGCACGGCGGAGCAAAAAGCGCACCGCCCTTTATCCTGCTCCTTCTTAAAAATCAGGAGTGTGCCGTCTAAGGCACAAAAAAACAGCCGATATTCTCGACTGTTACATAAACTATTATTTCTATTTCCAATATCCCATATATTATTATATGAGTATTATTTGTAGCCATTTTTAACACCACCTAAGTCAAAAAACAACCACTCATTATTCAAGCACTTTATCCGTGAGCCGATAGAGATTAGATGTGGAACATCCATTGCTCTTTTTTCGATTAACCTTTATGATATACCCTGCCTTAACTAATTTCGATATAGCATTTTTAACTGTCGTTGAACTTATGCCTGTATCATTATGTATCGTACCAAAAGAAGGGAAACAAGAATTGTCATTACCTGACCGCATACAGAGATAACACAGTATCTTAAATTCGTTTCCGCTGATGTTTTTATCGGTGATAATTCTATTGAGTATGGTTGTAAAATTTCCTTTAAGTTTTTGCATTTTATGACCTCCTTTTTGCA
>JAFZMQ010000021.1 GCA_017551095.1 Clostridia bacterium
GGAATGAATGTATTTGCAATGGATAAAAAGGACAGATATTATATAATTTGCTATCCTACCGATGTAAGATATGTGCGCGAAACAACAGACAAGATGAACGAGGATATAGAAGCGTGGACAGAGGTTAATGAGTGGGCAAGGGATAACTTGGGTAATAAAATTATCGCACAAAGCAAAGGGCTTTCACCCGTATCCTTTACAAACACAACGCTTGATATGTATCTTGCACGCATTGCATATGCAAAGGGTGTTAAATATACAATCAGCAATGATGCTTATGGGGCGCTTGAACCCGAAAATTTTGACAGTACCGAATATGCAGAATACCTGATTGGCGATAATTTTGTCGAAGCAGAAGATGCCAAAGCGCCTGCGGGCGATTATGTTGTTCTTAACTTCCCGGATGATGATGTCCATTATGATTTCTTTGTTGAAGACCAAACTCTTGTTCGTGAGGTAAGAGGCGATTATGAGACATTTTACAGAAGTGTTTTCTCCGATAGCATTTCGAGCACCGATACTGTAGAGGCGTGGTATTTTGCCATAGCAGAAAAACTGGGTAAAAAAGAGGATTATAAAGAAATCGATCCCTTTCTCGGAGAATGGGTAGAGGAAATTGCAGGACGAGGCGCTATGACAATTAAAAAAAGCGCAGGTCTTATGAAAGCGGATATCGAGGTAAGATGGCCCGGAAGTGCATTTGAGGTAAGTAATTGGAGCATAACAGCTAATCTTTCTTACGACGGTAAATTGGTTTATGATAAATGTAAGCATATCGTAACCGAATATGATGAAAACGGTAACGGCAGCGTAGTTTCTGAAGTTACAGACGAGGGCGGCGTTATTTCACTTGATAATGAAGGTAAGCTTGTTTGGAAAATTGATGACTGGGACGAAGCAAGCACATTTATCAAGCAATAAAATATGAAAATTCTGATTGCAACGGACTGTTATAAATTCAATACAGGCGGCATTACGGCATCTGTTCTTGCATTATGTTCAGGACTTCGCAAAAAGGGACATGAAGTAAAAGTATTGTCACCATCAAACAGCTATAAATATTTTCGGGACGGAGACGATTATTTTATTAAATCCGTCCCGGCATTTTATTATCCGGGTATGCGAGCCATTTTATCATTTCATGATCCTTTGATAAAGGAGCTTGAAGCGTGGTGTCCTGATGTTATTCATGTTCAAACAGAGGGCGCAGCGTATATTATTTCCAAAAGAATTATGAAATGCTGTGATTCCCCACTCGTTATGACCTGCCATACGGATTACGCCCACTTTGTATTTGGGAGCTTGCGGTCTTTTCCTCCCATTAAAGCATTTATGCGCGGTATAGGAAAAGTCATATACAAAAAGGCTGTCAAAATAATTGTGCCGTCTCAAAAAGCAGGGAATTTTGCATTTTTGAGTTCTATGAAAGAGCGCCTGACCGTTATACCAAACGGCATAGAATTAGAGAAGTATCAGAAAACCCTTTCTATATTGGAGAGACAATCATTACGCAAATCTTTGGGAATAGATGACAATACGAAGATAATGGTATCTGTTTCAAGATTAAGCAAGGAAAAGAATGCCCGTGAAATCATAGCATTCCTTCCGTCACTCTTAAAAAAGATGCCTGATGTAAAGTTGCTTATTGTAGGTGACGGACCTGACAGAAGTCATCTTGAAAAACAAGCAAAAAAGCTGAATATTAAGTATAAAATAATATTTGCAGGTCGTGTTCCTGCGGAAGAGGTTTGGCGGTATTACAATATAAGCGATATATTTGTATCAGCTTCGACATTTGAGGTTCACAGCATGAGCTATCTTGAGGCATTGGCGCAGGGACTTCCTCTTCTCTGCCGCGCCGATGATGCGCTGATAGGTGTTTTGGAACATAATGACAATGGTATGATATACCATTCACAGAAAGAATTTTCTGATTTTGCCTATAAAATACTTTGTGATGACGGAGTAAGAGACAGTATGGGACAAAAATCACTTGAAAAGGCAGAATGCTTTTCGAGCGATGCGTTTGCTGATTCTGTAATGAAAATATATAAAGATGCGATGCGAAAGGAGACCGCCACCGACAATGAGAAAAAATGAGTATGTGACCAATCTTATGAAACGCCGCAGCATTATTGCGCTTTGTGCGGGAATCCTGACAGTTATTCTTTCATTTTACGGTATAATAGCTGGCGTTAATAGGACGAATGTTGTTTTAGGTAAAAACGGCTTTGTATCGTTTATATACTTTACGATGATTTCAAATACACTTGCAATGCTGTCAGCGGCTTTTACAATTCCTTTTGCAGTTGATGGGATACGAAAGAAGCGTTTTACAATGCCTCGCTGGATAGCACTCATGCACTATTCTGCAACAATTTCTGTCACAGTAATGTTTTTTTGTGTTATTTGCTTTATAAGCTGGGTATCTCCCGAAGACGCATTCGGAGGCCCTAATCTTGTTACACATATTTTTTGCCCCATTCTTATACTGATTTCTTTTTTTCAGACGGAGAACGAGTACATATATACATTGAAAAATCAGTCGCTTGGAATGATACCTTTGTGCGTATATATAATCGCTTATTTTATCGAAGTAATACTGATCGGCGAAGCAAACGGCGGATGGCCTGATATTTATCGCGTTAAAGAATTTCTGCCCTATTGGCTGGCAATACCAATGCTGTTTTTATTTGGGCTTGGTATAAGTTTTACGATAAGGATGATTTCAAACCGTCTTACAAATACTAGGAGAGCTAAAATGTTTGCGCTTTTGAAAGAAGACGCAGAGCCCGACGAGGTTTTTAAGGAAGCATATAGTATTGGCGTTATGATTGGATTAAAGGGAGAAAAGAATAATATTCGTATTCCGTATGA
>JAFZMQ010000022.1 GCA_017551095.1 Clostridia bacterium
AATTACCAATAACTGTAACATATGATAATGACAATTATGCGATTTATGATATGGACTTCACTCTTGTCGATTTTGCTGTTGTCAATGGTAGTGTTACAGTAGAAGGCGGAACAATTGATCCTCCGCATACACACACATTTGGTGAGTGGAACAAGGTTGACGATACTAACCATAAGAGAGTATGTGCATGTGGCGAAGAAGAATTAGAAGCACACACATGGAATGAAGGAGAAGTAACAACTCCTGCAACACATACAACAGAAGGTGTAATGACCTATACATGTACGGTATGTGGAGGCACAAAGACAGAGCCTATTGCAAAATTAACAGGTCACACATTTGGTGAGTGGACCAAGGTTGATGATACTAACCACAAGAGAGTATGTGCATGTGGTGAAGAAGAATTAGAAGCACACACATGGAATGAAGGAGAAGTAACAACTCCTGCAACACATACAACAGAAGGTGTAAAGACATACACATGTACGGTATGTGGAGGCACAAAGACAGAGCCTATTTCGAAATTAACAGAACACACATTCGAAACATGGGTAAAAGTTGACGAAACTTACCATAAAGGCGTATGTGCATGTGGAGAAGAAACTGAAAACGAAGCCCACACATGGAATAACGGAGTAGAAACAACACCTGCAACACATACAGCAGAGGGCGTTAAGACCTACACATGTACAAAGTGTGGAGCAACAAAGACAGAGCCTATTTCGAAATTAACAGAACACACATTCGAAACATGGGTAAAAGTTGACGAAACTTACCATAAAGGCGTATGTGCATGTGGAGAAGAAACTGAAAACGAAGCTCACACATGGAATAATGGCGTAGAAACAACACCTGCAACACATACAGCAGAGGGCGTTAAGACCTACACATGTACAAAGTGTGGAGCAACAAAGACAGAGCCTATTGAAAAAATCAAGGTACCTGCGACATCCTTTGGATTTGAGCAAATGACATTGGGACTCAAAGTTGGTGAAACAGGTCAAATAACAGCAGTAATCGAACCTGCCGATGCGGCAAATTTACCGATAGAATGGACATCAACAAACCCGAATGTTGCAAAAGTTGAAAACGGCGTTGTTACAGCATTAAAAGCAGGTTTTGCAGTAATTGATGCTAAGATAACCAATCCTGACGGCAGTGAACTTGGTGCAAGTTGTCCTGTTAAGGTTACTGAGGATGTTGAAATCACAGCAATAGATGTAGAAGCAAAGACTGCAACATTTTCAACAGACGCCTTGACGGCAGATGACCTTGACTTTGATAAACTAAGTGTATCTAAGGTATTTGAGGGCAACAATGTTGCCGTTACGGTTACAAACTTCGTATTAAAGGGCGAAAAGGCAGAGTACTATTCTGTTGTAACAAAGAGCAAATCCTATAATGCAGTTGCTCCATCATCAACAAACACAGAGGTTTCAGAAGGTATAACAGCAACTACTGTTGTATATGACGATACCGCAAAAGTTGATATTACCGATAGCAGTGCATTGACAGATGATAAAGCCGTAATCGACGTAACAGCTGAAAGTGATGTAAATGCAGTAGCAATTTCAGCAACGGCGATGAAAGATTTAGCAGACAATGACAATGCTATTGAAATCAAAGTCAAAGATGAAACCGGTGCAGACACATCAATGACATTTAGCAAGGCTGCAATCATAGCAATGACAGATGGCGTAACAGCCGATATTACAATCAGAGTAAGCAATCCTGATGATGAGGACTTGACAGAGGATCAGCAAGAAAAGACAGCAGAAGCAGCTACAAAGAACCCTGTTGTTTACTCATTGACAGTAGAAGGTGCAGCAACTACTGACTTTGGCACAAATAGCGTAACAGTTAAGCTGTACTATGATAAGACAACGGAAGGAACCATAGTTGTTAAATACATCAAGGATGACGGCAGTGAGGAAATTATTACTACAAATGCTGATTATAATAGCACAGATAAGGTGATAACTGTTTTACTCAGCCACTTCTCAGAATATCTGGTTTATACCGAGCCGGCAAGTAAAGGTCACTCAGTAAGCGGCGGCGTAAGCGGTGGCGGCGGAGCATCATCAACAGATGTAACCGTTAAGCTTAACACAAACGGCGGCGAAGAGATGAAGGATATAACTGTAACAAAGGGTCAGGCAATCGGAACTATTGCAGAACCTACAAAGAACGGTTATGTATTCACAGGCTGGTATGCTGATGAAGCTCTTACAAAAGAGTATTCAGCAGACGAAAAGGTAACAGACGAAACAACACTTTATGCAGGTTGGAAGGTTGACCCTGTTCGTCAAATCACCTTGACAATTAACAATGTTAATGCAACAGTATTCGGCGAAGAAAAGGCAAACGATGTTGCACCTATCATCAGAAATGACAGAACAATGCTTCCGATAAGATTTATCGCAGAGGCACTCGGTGCAGAAGTTGGCTGGGACGGCGAAACAAGAACAGTAACCATCACAAGTGGTGAAACTGTTATAACAATCGGCATAGACCAAAGCTTTGCAACGGTAAATGGCAGCGTTATCGCACTTGATTCACCTGCATTTATCGAAAGCGACAGAACATTCTTACCAATCAGATTCGTTTCCGAAAACTTGGGAGCAGAAGTTGAATGGGTAGAAGCTTCAAGGCAAGTAGTTATTACAAAGCCGATAGCAGAATAAGCTAACCAATTTAAACAAGAGGTCATTTAAATGACCTCTTGTTTTTGCGTGGGGGTTTTTCGGAATATATTTTGATAATTTTTGGTTAGCAGTTAAATTTATCGTAATTTTCTATTGTAAAATTCGGGAAAATGTTATATAATTTTTCTATATTTTGTTTATGAGGTACAGTTATGAAAAAACGCATTTTTTCACTTTTTGTGATTCTTTATATCCTGCTTCCTGTGGCGGTTATTCCTGTTCATGCGGCAATAGTTGGCAGTGGCACATGTGGTGATAACCTCACTTGGACGCTTAATGATAAGGGAACGCTCACCATTAGCGGCACGGGGGATATGAAGGATTATAGTTACGATACTATGCCTTGGTACAGTTCGAGGTCATCAATTAAAACTGTAATTATTCAAAATGGAGTAACAAGCATAGGTTCTGAGACGTTTTATAATTGCAGCAGCCTGACCAGTATCACAATTCCCGATAGTGTAACAAGTATAGGGAGTAGAGCATTTTCCAGTTGCACAGGCCTAACCAGTATCACCATCCCGGATAGCGTAACAAGCATAGGAAGTGGTGCGTTTTCCGGTTGCAACAAGCTTACCTCAATAAATGTTTCTGAAAACAATCAAAACTATTCATCGCAGGACGGAGTTTTGTTTAACAAAACTAAGATGGCACTTATATGCTGTCCGGGTGGCAAACAAGGCTCATATAGCATCCAAAACAGCGTAACAAGCATAGGGAATTATGCGTTTTCCGGTTGTAGCAACCTAACCAGTATCGCCATCCCGAACAGAGTAACAAGCATAGGTGATTGGGCGTTTGAGGGTTGCAGAGGTCTAACCAGTATCACCATTCCCAATAGCGTAACAAGTATAGGGAATTATGCGTTTTCTCGTTGTAGCATCCTTACCTCAATCACAATCCCGGATAGCGTAACAAGCATAGGTGATTATGCGTTTTACGATTGCGGTAGCCTTACCAGTATCACAATTCCAAACAGCGTAACAAGTATAGGAAGTGGTGCGTTTTCCGGTTGCAGCGGTCTAACAAGTATCACATTACCATTTGGCAGTATTGGATATATATTTGGAACATCATCATATACGGGAAGTTATGAGGCAGATGGTTATTATATCCCGTCATCATTAAGAACAGTAAACATAACAAAAGCAACGCAAATTCCAGGTAGAGCATTTATGAGTTGCAGCAGCCTAACCAGTATCACAATCCCGGATAGCGTAACAAGTATAGGAAGTGGTGCGTTTTACGGTTGCACAGGTCTAACCAGTATCACAATCCCGGATAGTGTAACAAGTATAGGAAGTGCGTTTGAGGGTTGCAGCGGTCTAACAAGTATCACATTACCATTTGTTGGCAGTAGCATAAATTCAACAAATGTATTTGGATATATATTTGGAGAATATTCATATACGGAAAGTTATAAGGCAAATGGTTATTATATTCCGTCATCATTAAAAACAGTAAACATAACAAAGGCAACGCAAATTCCAGGTGGAGCATTTGATAGTTGCAGCAGTCTGACCAACATCACCATCCCGAACAGCGTAAAAAGCATAGAGGGTCGTGCGTTTGAGGGTTGCAGTAGCCTTACCAGTATCACAATCCCAAACAGTGTAACAAGCATAGGGAATTATGCGTTTTATAGGTGTTATAACCTAACAAATATCACAATCCCCGGTAGCGTAACAAGCATAGGAAGGCATGCGTTTTCCAGTTGCACAGGTCTAACCAGTATCACCATCCCGAACAGTGTAACAAGCATAGGGGATAGTGTGTTTAGCAATTGTAGCAGCCTAACCAGTATCACCATCCCGAACAGAGTAACAAGCATAGGGGATTTTGCGTTTTCCAGTTGCAGAAGCCTGACCAGCATTACAATCGGTGACAGTGTAAAAAGCGTAGGGGACTATGCGTTTTCCTGGTGTAGCAGTCTTAAAAAGGTTTATTACTCAGGAATTTCTTCGCAGTGGAGTTATATATCAATAGGTTCAAGTAATGAGTACCTTAAAAATGCGAAAATGTATTATTTATATACCATAACTTATACAGGCGAATATGAGGGAACGGATAAGGAATACCATCTAAATACCGTGACTTTCCCTACTTTGCCCGAACTACCATACGGATATACATATAGCTTTAAAGTAAATGGTACAGAATGGGACGGAGTGGTACAGGGCGACACAACTGTTGTAGTCACAAAAACACCAATAAATTATACAGTAACCTATACAGGCGATTATATAGAAACACAGAGTGTTGCCTATAACACAAAAGCAAACTTGCCGAATGAATATGGTTACACATATACCTTTAAAGTAAATGGTGAAATATGGGACGGCGTTGTTAAAGGCGATACAACAGTTGCAGTCACCAAAACACCGATAAACTATACTGTTACATACACAGGCGATTATGAAGGAACGGATAGTGCCGATTATTTAACAACAGTCACACTCCCAACACCGCCTGAAAACTACATTTACCGATTTACTGTAAACGGCTCGGCTTGGGACGGCGTCGTAAAAGGTGACACAACGGTTTTAGTGTCAAAGCTATGCGATTTAACAGAGCTTGACATAGCAAATATTGAAGATGTGCAAAAAGACGAAGACAGCATTTACGGCAAATTCTATGGCAAATATTTCGTTCCGCAGGTGAGCGTTTCGGAAAATGCCGCATACTCCATATACCGTGATGAAAATTGCACACAAATTGTGCGGAATGTAACGCTTTCGCGTGGCGAAAATACATTTTACATAAAAGTAACGGCAGAAAGCGGTAGAATAAAGGTGTATAAGATTACGGTTGACAGAGATATACCGGAAAGCCTCGGTACGCTTTCATTTGTTCAGGCGATAAAGGATACTATGATATTTAAGCTTGACAGTAAGGTTGTAGGAAACCCGGAGATAACAATTCTTTTTGGAAAAACGCAGGATGTATTTAATGATCGTGAACTCTGTATTGAAAGAACGGCAACTATAAGCAGCGACAAACAGAGCCTATACATTTCGGAATTATCGCCTGATGAGCAGTATTATTTTAAGGCGATTGCAAGGTATGATGATATTGAAACAGAAAGCTCGGTTGTATTTGCGTACACGGCACTGTCAGGCGAGTGCTATGTTATTAGTGTATTATCCCCCGCAGGTGGCGTTATAAATCATGAAAAGGGGACTATTTCCGATTTGCGTGTTGCGAACAGGTTTAACGAGATTTTAATAGATGTTTTGGTAAGCCCAAAAGCGACATGGGATTTGTATTATGACAAAAAGGCAACAAAAATATGCGAAAACAGAACGCTCCCCCTTAACGCAGGTGAAGAAAAGACGGCATACATAAAGGTTACAGCAGAGGACGGAACAGAAAAGATTTACTCTATCAGCATTTACAGGCAGACAAAGTCTAAAAAACCTGTAATATCGGTATGGGGCGGTATGGCGACCATTACTTCGGAAGATAATAAAAATATTTTCTACTCATTTAACGGAACATATCCTACCGAATTTAGCGGAACGGCATATAGTGGTCCTTTTGAAGTGTCGGAGGGAACAGTAATCAGAGCCATAGCAAAGCAGGAGGGCATGGACGAATACAGTGATGTTGCATCTTATACGGTTGATGAATTCGGGCTCATAGCATACGGTGATGTTAACGGTGACGGAGAGGTTACCGCCGCTGATAATGTGTTCCTGGCACGGCATTTGGCAGGTTGGAGAGGATTTGGCGAAATAAACACCGACACAGCTGATGTAAACTGCGACAAAAAGGTCAACGCCTTTGATAATATCGTTTTAGCACGGCACTTGGCGGGTTGGATCGGATATTTGGATTTGCCTTATGAAGAATAAATACAAAATTACCTCCTTATGACAGGGGGTAATTTTTAGTCAGACGGTAAATTTCTTGTAATTTGCTATTGTAAAATATTCCAAAATAGTGTATAATTGCAGTAATTGAGTTTGAAAGGATAAAAAATGATGGAAAACGAATTATCACAGCTTTTAAAAGTAAGACGCGAAAAGCTTAAAGAGCTTCAAGATTGCGACAGGGACCCGTTTAAAATAACCAAATTTGACGGGCAGGTGCATTCGCAGGAAATAAAGGACAATTATGAAAAATACGACGGAAAAACCGTAACGGTTGCAGGTAGAGTTATGTCCAAACGCAGAATGGGCAAAATCGGGTTTGCTCACTTGCAGGACCTGACGGGACAAATTCAGCTTGTTGTTAAAAAGGACACGCTCGGCGAGGCGGAGTATGAATTTTTCAAAAAGCTCGATATAGGCGATATTGTCGGTGCAACAGGCAGTATTTTTACGACCGACGCGGGTGAAATTTCGGTTGCAACCGAAAAAATGACTATACTTTCAAAGTCGCTTTTGCCGCTTCCTGAAAAATTCCACGGACTTCAAGACCCCGATTTGCGTTATAGGCAGAGATATGTTGACCTTATTATGAACGAGGATGTTAAGAACACCTTTATAAAACGCAGCAAAATTGTCAGCTCAATAAGAGAATATCTTGACGGGCAGGGATTTTTGGAAGTCGATACACCCATGCTTAACACTATCCCGGGCGGTGCGGCGGCAAGACCGTTTATCACGCATCACAATGCCCTTGATATTGATATGTATATGCGTATCGCGACTGAGCTTCATTTAAAGAGACTCATTGTCGGCGGTATGGAACGCGTTTATGAAATGGGCAGGATTTTCAGAAATGAGGGTATGGATATTCGCCATAATCCTGAATTTACCACTATTGAGATTTATCAGGCATATACCGATTACCACGGCATGATGGACCTGACCGAAAATCTTATAAGAAACGCCGCAAGGGCAATCGGCTGCGGTGACAAGATAATGTATCAGGGCGTCGAAATCGACCTTTCGCACTTTGAGCGTATTACCATGATTGACTCGATTAAAAAGTATGCGGGTATTGATTTTAATGAGATAAAGACTGACGAAGAGGCACAAAAAATCGCAAATGATTTGGGTATTGAGTTAGAACCGGCAAAATCGACGCGTGGTGATATAATAAGCCTTGTATTTGAAGAAAAGGTTGAAGAAAAGCTCATTCAGCCGACATTTATAACAGATTATCCTGTTGAAATTTCGCCACTTGCAAAGAGAAAGCCTGACCAGCCGGAGCTTACAGAAAGATTTGAGCTGTTCATAACGGCAAGGGAGATAGGAAATGCATTTTCCGAACTCAACGACCCGATTGACCAGCGTGAACGCTTTAAAGCACAGGTTGCTCTGCGTGATGCAGGTGACGACGAGGCAAGTATGATGGACGAGGACTTCTTAACAGCATTGGAGTACGGTATGCCTCCCACAGGCGGAGTCGGCATAGGCATTGACCGTTTGGTAATGTTACTCACCGATAGCTATTCAATCCGTGATGTTTTGCTCTTCCCGACAATGAAGCCACTCGACAAATAAAAACAACGAAAACCCTTGTAAAATCAAGGGTTTTTTACTAATAGCTGTGCGTTTTATGGTATTTGGTGGCAAAAATGCCGTGGTTTATTTAGTATTTGAAATTATAATGGGAGGATATTATGGATTTTGAGAGCATTAAAAACACGCTGATGGGTAAGGGATATAAGGTCACAATATTTGACTCTGCAAAAGACGCATGTGATTATTTGGAAAAAAATATATGTAATACTACCGTAGGCATTGGTGGGTCAATGACTGTTCAGGAGATGGGCTTATATGACAGATTGGCTGAACATAACCGCGTATTTTGGCATACAAAAGCAGATGCCAAAAAGACGAATGAGGAAGTAAAAGCATTGGCAAATACGGCGGAAATATACATATCCTCGGTCAACGGCTTGGCGGAAACAGGTGAGATAGTCAACATAGATGGGGCATGTAACAGAGTTTCTTCGATTTGCTATGGACATAAAAAGGTGTATTTTATTGTCGGTCAGAATAAAATCGCAAAAAACTATGAAGACGCATTGTATAGAGCAAGAAATATTGCGGCTCCCAAAAATGCGAAGCGTTTGGGAAAACGCACCCCATGTGCTATTAAAGGCGATAAATGCTATAACTGCAACAGTCCGGAAAGAATTTGCAGAGTGCTTTCGGTATGGTGGGAAAAACCGTCACAGGGAGAATATGAAATTGTATTGATAAAAGAGAATTTAGGGTATTAAATACAGTAAAAAGCCCTTGATTTATTGGCGTAAATATGATAAAATTGCACATAATTCAAAGTATGTGCTGCTGACATACAAAGGAGATTTAATTATGTTATCAAATTTAAAACAGTCTGCTGATACAACTCCAAATAAACCTCTTTTTATAGTATTCGAGGGATTGGACGGCTCTGGAAAGAGCACACAAATCAGTATGCTGAAAGACAAGTTAAAGCAAATGGGAAGAAAGGTGTATGTCACAGCTGAGCCTACAAGCTCTGCAACGGGAGGGCTTATCAGGGACGCCCTTAGCAACAATTATAAAAGAGAACCGTCGGAACTTGCAAGTCTGTTTTTGACAGACCGTGTATCCCATAATGTAAATCCTGTATGGGGTATCAAGAAGGCTCTTAAAGAGGGCTCGGATGTTATTTGCGACAGATACTACTATTCTTCATTTGCATACCAGAGTTTAGGCACGGACTTAAAATGGATTATGGATATGAATTTGAACTGTCCGCAGATACTCAAACCTGATTTATGTATTTATCTTGATGTTGATCCCGAGAGGTGTAAGAACAGAGTTGACAGTGAGCGTAACCATTTGGAGATTTTTGAAGAGGACGCAAAAGTGATGCAAAAAATACGGAATCAATTTTTTGATGTGTTTGACAAGCTTGGCTCTTCCGAAAACATTCAAATCGTGGACGCAAATAAGCCTATCAATGAGGTGGCTGATGATATATTGTCAATCGTAATGGGATTAAAATAACCTTGTAAGAAGTTTTAAAACAGCGGTCTTGATGTGTAAGACCGCTGTTTTTGTATATTTTTTTGTTTTATTTCATATACGGCAAGGTTTCGTAGCCTTTCCAACCTGCTAAATGCCGAGCCAAAATGATATTGTCAAGGGCATTGACCTTTCCGTCACAGTTAACATCGGAGGTCACGGTGTTTATTTCACTAAATCCTTTCCAACCTGCTAAATGCCGTGCTAAAAATACTGTATCCGATGGCGTTGCAATGCCGTCGCCGTCAACATCTCCATAAAGAACAGGGTTGTAGAGGTCAACATCGCCTATTTCGTAGATTTCAACAATTTGATCGTCAATTACAAGTGCCATAGCGTAATATGCGTAATCAGCCGTTTTTTCTCCTGATAGTGCATCAGTCGCCCACTCATTCATCCCTCGGGCTTTTGCCCAAGCTATACTATGATCAGGAACGGCATTTTCTCTCCAAACGATTTTTCCTATATCGTTTGCAGTATAATTTGACAGACTGCCATCAGGCACTGTTGTGATTTCCCAATCGTTGAAGTAAGAGGTAAATAACTTGCCTTGCGGATTTAATCTGTATTGGTCTTCTACATCAACAACTGTGTTGTAGGTGTAAATCAAACAATCGTCAGCTAAACGGAATGCCTCATAGTTTGATATATCAACAGGACCGTCTGCTGTTGTGGGAATATCTATCATCTTAACCGTGTCAGAATCTACTCCGACTACAATACCTTGAATGAGACGATAACTTGCCGTTCCTGTGTATGAAGGCAATGATGAGCCTATATCCCACTTTGTAGGGCTGTTATCATAATATAAACCTGCTGGGCCGAATGCATTTGCAAGTGTTACTGTTCCGCCTCTGATAGTTGCCTTAGGAATCCAACGAATAGAATCTACTAAACCGTCATCGTCAACTGTATAGAAGAATGCGTCACCGCGGCTTCCGCCTAATGTCGGATTTGATGACTTATAAGATGTTGCAACATCCAATGTTGTCTTCTTGCCGTCTATAACAACTTTGAGTTGATCAACTGTGTCGCCGTCTTCGTCAAGACCTTGTGACCAATCATTTGTATCCAAAACAGCAAACCGTGATCTTGAATTAAATGCAAATCCGGCATTTGTCAGAATTACGAAGGAGTAAACTGATGTTCCTGTAATCTTACCGTAAGCTGCACCTGCATATTTTTCACCGTCTAATAGTTGACTAACTGACATACCCGAATACTGTCTGTAAGAAATCTTGTCAACATCAATTATCTGCGTATTACTGTTTACGCCGATACTACCAATTCTTGATACTTCTGCTCTGTATTCTTCTTTTGTATATGCATTTATAGAAATATAAGTTGGTGTTTGATATACTAATGAAGTTATCTTACTGCTCTTTAAGGTGTATTCAACTACGCAGTCTTGAACCTCTGCATTTGGATGTTTATTAGCTGTTGCTACAACTGTTGTCTTAACATCTTTAATGGTTTCATTTGCCCAAAGACCTGAAACACCTGCGGTTGTCTTTGCGTTCCTATAAACGTCTGTGTCTTTTACTTCATATGTCTTCTTTGTTCCGTCTGCAAGAACAAGAGTTACATCATAGTCGTCAATTTTGGCAACAATTGCATAGTTATGGATTTCTAACACCTCAGTATCGTCATACGAGAAGATTCTGCCAAAAGGATCAAGAAAAATCTTATTATAAACTGTTCCCATACAAAAACCCAAATCATACTTGTCAACAGCGGCATAATCATTTCCGTCAACGGTAAAGCTATTATCCTCTATATCAATAGCCGTAACTTTTCCCGATATTACATTTCTTGTGGCGAGAATCTCGGTATCATAGTCGTTACCTGAATACAAAGTCGGATAATTGTTAACAATTTTTGTCTTTATTGCTATTACATCATTAGGTTTTAGCTCTTTTAGCTGAATAGGATTGCCGTCAAGAGAAACGGTAAAATCAGGGTCAGAATCAGAAACGGTAATTTGATCGTATGAGGATAAATTACTCATAGAAGAGTTAAATTTAACTGTCGTAAAACCGTCTCGGTAGTTCACCGAAGAAACCTGACCGATATCATATGCTTCAACATAAATCTCATTGTATTTTGTTGCAGAGCCTGTTTTGTTGAGCCGTACGTTGCCGCGGACAACTTGCATCACGTTGCCGATGGTGTAGGCAGAATAATACGGCTGAATTGTATCGTAAAAATGACCATTTATATATATATTTACAGACGAATCAAGCAAATACTTAATAGAACCAAACTTGATACTATTGTCCCAAGAAGAAACAGATTCAAATGTATCTGCCGGAACTTCAACCGATTCGGCATTTGAATAAGTGATTCCGGATTCAGAAGGGTCTTCCATAATTTCGTAGATTTCAACTACCTGATCATCAATTACAAGTGCCATGGCATATTCTGCTTTTGAATTCGTATTCTTGCCCTTTATGCTTGAAACCTTTGATTGTTTAATACCACGCTCTGCTGCCCACTCGTTTGCACTTCCCGCCCAAAATGTCGGGTTTTCCTCAGTTGTAGTAGGAACAGAGGTTGTTGTCCATGCAGTCCAGCCAATATTTGAAATACTGTATCCGGTGGCAGCCGCAATTGCGGTTGTACCAACATTATAACCGGGTGTTTCGGTAATCTTCCAATCAGAAAAGTCGGAAGCAACCAATGTGCCTTGTGCTTTCAATCTGTCTTCAATATCAGGAGCTGTGTTGTAAGTGTAAATCAAACAATCGTCAGCTAAACGGAATGCCTCATAGTTTGATATATCAACAGGACCGTCCGTTACGGTGGGCACATCTATCATCTTAACTGTGTTAGAATCTACTCCGACTATGATACCTTTTACGAGGTTGTTTTTGTAATAATTTGTGTTATACAATGAGCTTCCCCATGTTGACGTATCATAATTCCAACCGAATGCATTTGCAAGTGTTACTGTTCCGTCTGTGATAGTTGACTTAGGAATCCAACGAATAGAATCTACTAAACCGTCATCATCAATCGTATAGAAGAATGCGTCACCGCGGCTTCCGCCTAATGTCCAGTTTGCCGACCTATATGCTGCGGAAACATTCAATGTTGTCTTTTTGCCGTCTACAACAACTTTGAGTTGGTCAACTGTGTCACCGTCTGCATCAAGACCTACTGTCCAGGCATTTGTATCCAAAACTGCAAACCGTGATTTTGAATTAAACAGATATCCGGCATTTGTCAAGATCACGAATGAATAAATCGATGTTCCTGTAATCTTACCGAAACCTGCCCCTGCATATTTTTCGCCGTCTGCAAGTTGATCTACATCCATTCTCTTATAATCGCGATAAGAAGCCCAATCAACGTCAACGATATTGGTTGAGCTGTTTACGCCGATACTACCAATCCTTGATACTTCTGCTCTGTATTCACCCTTTGTCCAGATATTAGTATCAATATAGGTTGGCGTTTGGTACACTAATGAAGTAATCCTTCCGCTCTGCAAAGAATACTCGACAACACAGTCATGAGCTTCTGCATATTGATGCTGATCAGCTGTTGCTACAATGTAAGAATTAACATATCTAATGGTATCAACTGCCCAAAGACCTGCAACACCTGCGGTTGTCTTTGCGTTCATATAAACATCTGTGTCTTTTACTTCATATGTCTTATTTGTTCCGTCTGCAAGGACAAGTGTTACATCATAGTCGTCAATTTTGGCAACAATGGCATATTTTGCAGTTGTAATCTCCTCTTCCGTTGCAGCCAAGGGGACTGTCGTAATGCCCAGAACCATACAGAATATGATGTAAAGGCATAAAATTCGTTTTTTTATCATCGCTTTCCTCCTAAATATTGTAATTTTGATCATCATATCATATTTAACACTTTTTTACAAGCAATTTGTCCGAAAAAATATGCCTATATTTCGGGTATGGAATCTTATAAAGAGATTTACTTTTTTTCGGTGTTTGCTTGACAAATAGTAATAAAATGTTAAAATAAATATATGGTTTGAATTTTTGGAGGCACGGAAGATGCACAATTGGAGTTCGCTAAAAGCGTTTTTTGATGTTCTGAATGAAAAATCGAATTATGTTGTTCTCAGGAATTACGAGAATTTTGCGGATAGTCTATTAACAGATGAGCATCCGGATATTGACATTTTGTGTGACAATCGTGATGTCCTATTAAGTGTATCCAAGTCAGAGCCGAGGCATGAAAATGACAAAATACACAGAAAAATTTTGGTTGATAATAAAGAAGTAGACCTTGATGTGCGTTATGTAGGCGATGGATATTATGATACAAAATGGGAGAGGGAGCTACTATCAAATCGTCGGTTATATAACGGCTTATGCTATGTTTTAACGGAAGAATACTACTATTACTCTCTTTTATATCATGCCCTGATACAGAAGTTCAAAATAAGCGACGATTATATATCACGATTAAAAAATATGGCGGAAAAATGCGGTATATCAGGCGACGAGGCACTTTCTATTGATACTTTGCAGAATTATATGAGAAAGCACGGATACAGTTTTACATATCCTGCTTTTGTGGGCGGTATTACTAATTTTAGGCGTGTTGACAAAGCTATGATTAAGAAAAATCCGCTTCGTATATGTGCCAGATTTTTATATAAAGTAAAAATACATCTGCGAAAAAGAAAATAATTGTAATTTACTATACAGGAGATTATAATATGGGCGAAAAAATAAGGGATTTACATGATATTTCCATAGGCGACGCATCATTGATGATAGAACTGAATGAGGGATATTCCGCTTCACAGGGGCGGCTTATTCATATACAAAACAAAAAATTCCGTTATCTTTTAACCGAACGCAATTTTTATCAGCTCTCGTCAATGGTTATGAGAGCGTGGAGTGAATTTGACTTTCTTAAAAACAAAAAGAGAACAATAGCAAAAGATTTTCCGGTAAGAGAAAGTGTAAAGAATGAGTCAAACAATGCTTTTCGGGAATACCTAACATATATGGACAAGAGCGGGATAGGCTATCGCGTAATAGATGTACAGGACAAGATGATAACCTTGCTGGTTGATAAGAAATCAAATAACAAGATTTTGCAAAAGGATATGAAGGAAATCCCCCATCCGTACGGAAAAGAGACGGGATATAGATTTCTGTACCAGATGACGCCGTTTAAGCTATACAAAAAACAGGATTATTACATAGAGGTTTATAATCAGCTTCCGTGCGGCAGTCTTACTGCAAAAACATGGATACCGCTTGACCGGGCAATCCAACAACGTGCGTGGGGTGATTATGAGTTAAAAGACGGCATTAAATGGTGCGACGGGATATGCAGATATTTGTATCATTTATGTTGGGCGATATTTAAGCATAATGGGTTTTCGCCATTTGAAATGCAGTATTTAAAAGAAAACAGAGAACTTTTAAAAACCGAAGAATTTATGCATTGTGCGTCGTTAGTTTTTTTCAGTTATACGGATAAGCTGATTGAGCATTTGTATAAAGGGGATTATTATGCAGTAATTCACGAATACTATTCGTTTATCGGATATTGATAAAATAGGTTAAAAAGGAGCTAATTATGAGCAATCCGGCGGTAATAAAGTTGCAGTCAGGTAAAATAGGTAAAAGTAAAGTATGGCTTGATGATAATTTTGGTGAATCGGTGCATATCCATATAGATGATATGCGTATTGATTTAACCACAAATGAATTTAAAAAGCTCTACACGGACCTTTGCGATACTTTAAACGCACTTGTGGATGTGGAAGGCTGTGATATACATGATATTGATCCCGTTTATCTCCAGGTTCTGCTATGGAGGTATCTTCCTAAATTGGTAGGCGTGTCTATTGACAAAGTGAAATTGGGTGATATGCTTGCACCAAGGGGCGAAAAAATCCATAGATTGCCGGAATCTGACGGTGTAAAAGCATTGGAAGGTCTGTCAAACGAAAATGAAGGTTACAGAAAATCGCATCACATCGGTCAAACCGACGGGGAGCGTATGCAAGACTCTCTTGACAGTATTAAGGCTAACGGATATCCCTTTAACAATCAATATATTATAATGTACGGGGACGATAATATAATACGGGATGGTCAGCATAGAGCGTCATGTCTGTATCACCTGTACGGAAATATTGAAGTGCCCGTAATGCGATTAAAAATAAAAGGTTACAAATCTCCAAATATACATAAAAACTATAATAATTGTATTCTTTGTCTTTATAGAAAATGCAGACAAACCCTGCCGAGCAAAATTAAACATTTTTCAATCAAAAGGGTATGTGCGGATTTTAAAAAGACGGCAAAAAGCGTTTTAAAAGGAAGAAAAGAATATACGGATACGAAAGTATTAAACATATTTAAGGCAAAGTAAAGTGCTATCAGGGGAAGGCATTTGTTATGGTAAAAAAGTATTCCAGAACAAAAAATTCAATATTTAATATCATTACAGGATTTGGTGGGCAAATAATCTATGCAGCACTAAATTTCGTTTGTAGAACTGTATTTATAAAGACGCTTGGAGCGGAGTATTTGGGTATAAACGGCTTGTTTTCGGATATTCTTTCGCTCTTTTCTCTTGCAGAACTGGGATTTGATACTGCAATAAGTTTCAGATTGTATAAGCCGATTGCGGAAAATGATGAGGTCAAGATTCGGCAATATGTTAAAATGTTTCGTAATGTATACAAAGTCGTTGGCTTGGTAATAGTGTGCTGCGGACTTACCATGGTGCCGTTTTTGAGAATTTTCATTAAAGACTATGATAAATTAAGCGGACTGGGCATAAATGCCACATTCATTTTCATATTGTTCTTAACCCAGAATGCGTCATCATATTTGTTTTTGGCATACAGAAGTATTGTTATAACAGCACATCAAAAACAGTACCTGCTTAGTGTGGCGGGCTATGTGATAAACCTTGTGAACAGTATAGTAAAAGTACTGGTGTTGATATTTACACATAGCTTTATTGCGTATATCATTACCATTACAGCACAAATCATTTTGCAAAGCCTTATAAATGCTGCAATTGCAACAAAAGCATACCCACAGTATTTCATAAAAGAAAAAACAAAACTAAGCAAGGAAGAGAAGGTTGAGTTATATAAAGATTGTGGTGCACTGCTTGTTTATAAAATCAATAATGTTGTAATAAAGGCAACGGATAACTTGGTTTTGAGCAGTTTTGTCGGTCTTACAATAGTAGGGCTATATTCTAACTATCTCATGCTTTTTAATGCAATACACGGTGTTCTTCATATCATGTTCAGGTCTGTTAAAGCAAGTATGGGAGATTTGTTTGCCTCTGACGAAATAGAAAAAAAGCATAGCTTTTTTGAAATTATGAATTTTATCACTATATTACTATACGGCACGGCAGCGGTTGGGATCGCAATTACAAGTAATGAGTTGATTGATTGCTGGATAGGTGATAAATATGTCGTTCCGCAGCCGCTTCCCATGCTGATTGGATTGGAGCTGTTATTTACAGGTCTGAAACTCAATCTGGCACAGATAAGGAATGTAAGCGGAGTGTTCAAGCAAATGTGGTATAGGCCTGTAATAGGCTCAATTATAAATGTTGTTTCATCTATAATTTTGGTGCAATACTGGGGAATTTCCGGTGTTATCACCGGTACGGTTTTAGCCGCCATATTTGCAAATTTCATGGTTGACCCGAGAGTTATTTATAAGTACAGTTTTCAGGGTGTTAAACCGGTCAAACGGTATTATTCAAAAAACATTCTGTTTATAATAATATTGATGTTGATATGTGCTGTGGATTTTGTAATTTGTGAGAATCTTGTAACGGGTTACGGCATTATATCATTGGCTATACATATGCTCATTTGTGCAGTGTCCGTACCCGCAACATTTGTTCTTATATTCTGGAAAACTCACGAATGTGTCTATATAAGGCAAAAGGTGAGATCAATCATAAGAATTTAAGAGAATTAAAAGGACTGTTCACAGTCCTTTTTGTATATAAAGTGATTTACTTTTTTTAAGAAGTGTGATATAATCATAAAAAAATAACGGCGGAGAATTAGTATGCAGGACAGAATAAGAAATTTTTGTATAATCGCACATATAGACCACGGCAAATCGACCTTGGCGGACAGGCTTTTGGAGCTGACCGGCGAGGTTTCCGAGCGTGACATGGAGGAACAGCTTTTAGATGATATGGACCTGGAGCGTGAGCGTGGAATTACCATAAAGGCACACGCGGTACGGCTTAAATATAAGGCAAAAGACGGAAAAGATTATATTTTGAATCTTATCGACACCCCGGGACATGTGGACTTTAATTATGAGGTTTCAAGAAGTCTTGCCGCCTGTGAAGGTGCGATACTTATTGTTGATGCGTCGCAGGGAATAGAGGCACAAACTCTTGCAAACACATATCTTGCGGTTGAACATAACCTTGAAATCGTGCCTGTAATAAACAAGATTGACCTTCCCAGTGCCAATCCCGAAAACGCAATCCGTGAAATTGAGGATATTATCGGCATACCGGCGGAGGACGCACCGAGAGTTTCTGCAAAAACGGGACTTAATGTTGAGGAAGTTTTAGAGGCTATTGTAAATAGAATCCCGTCGCCTGTCGGTGACAGTAACGCACCTTTAAAATGTCTTATTTTTGACTCTTATTATGACAGTTACAAGGGTGTTATAGTTTATGTGCGTGTAAAGGACGGCACTTTAAAGGCAGGAGACAGGATAAGAATGATGGCAACAGGTGCGGAATTTGATGTAGTGGAAGTCGGAACAATGCACCCCGGCGGACTTAAACAGACGGAGAATTTATCGGCAGGTGATGTCGGTTATATTGCTGCAAGTATAAAATCTATACGCGATACCCGCGTCGGCGATACTGTTACAAGGTGCGATTTCCCTGCAAAAGAGGCACTTTCGGGATATAAAAAGGTAAATCCTATGGTTTATTGCGGTATTTACACCGCAGACGGTGCACAGTACGAGGATTTAAAGGAGGCACTTTTAAAACTCCAACTAAATGATGCGTCGCTTATGTTCGAGCCTGAAACATCTATTGCCTTAGGCTTTGGTTTCAGGTGCGGTTTTTTGGGACTTTTGCATATGGAAATCATACAGGAGAGGTTAGAGCGTGAATACAATCTTGATTTGGTAACAACAGCACCGAGCGTTATCTATAAGGCACATAAGACAAACGGCGAGGTCGTTATGGTCTCTAACCCTGCAAACCTGCCCGACGGCTCGGAGCTTGAATATATGGAAGAGCCTATGGTAAATGCGGATATTATGGTTCCTGTCGATTTTGTCGGAAATGTTATGGATTTGTGCCAGGAACGGAGGGGCATCTTCAAAAATATGACCTATATCGAAACGACAAGGGTGCAGATTCATTACGAACTGCCTCTTAATGAGATAATCTACGACTTTTTTGATGCTTTAAAATCGAAAACCAAGGGATATGCGTCCTTTGATTATGAGCTGAAAGATTATATGCGTTCCGATTTGGTAAAGCTTGATATACTCATAAACGGTGAAGCGGTTGACGCTCTGTCCTTTATAGTGCATAAGGACAGCAGTTATAAAAGGGGCAGAAAAATGGCGGAAAAGCTCAAAGAATCTATCCCACGCCAACTTTTTGAAGTGCCTATACAGGCGGCAATCGGCTCAAAGATAATTGCCCGTGAAACAGTCAAGGCAATGCGTAAGGATGTTTTAGCAAAATGTTACGGCGGCGACATTACCCGCAAAAAGAAGCTTTTGGAAAAGCAAAAAGAGGGTAAAAAGCGTATGCGTCAGGTCGGAAATGTGGAGATTCCGCAGGAGGCTTTTATGTCGGTCCTAAAACTCGACTAAATGTGCAAAAATCACAATATATTGTATAAGAATTATTGAAATATTACAAAAATTATACAATTTTAAAAATGTATTGCTAAAAGTTTTCTAATGTGTTAAGATGTAGATATAGTATATAGTCTGGGAGGAAATATTATGAAAAAACTTACTTCGGCAATCATAGCATTTGCCATTTCAGTGTCGGCTTTGGTGCCTGTTTTTGCAGCAGATACCTTTAAAGACGTAAATTCAAAAAGTTATAGTTGGGCTTACAGCTATGTTGAAGATATGGCTGAACGCGGACTTATAAAAGGATATGAAGACGGAACATTCAGACCGGGTAATTCCGTTTCAAGAATGGATGCATTTGCATTATTTGCAAGACTTATCGGCTCAAACAGCGAAATAAATGCGGATGCGTTGGCACAAGCAAAGGAAAAATATGCAGGTGCTCTGGCAAAATACAATCTTTCCTATGCTGAGGGCGATATTGCATTTATGCTTTTAAGGGGTGTTTTGACAGAGAGCGAACTTGATACATACTTTGCGGGAACTAAAAAGACAGAGGCTATGCCAAGACATGAGGCTGCCATTCTTATAACAAAGGCTATGCTCGGTGAGCAGGATGCAAAAAATGAGGTTTTGGTGGATATGGACTATACAGATGTATCATCAATACCGAAAGCGTCCAAGCAATATGTTTATTATGCAACACAAAAAGCTATTATGCAGGGCATGGGCGAAAATGAATTTTCACCTAACACTGATGTTTTAAGAGGACAGATTGCAGTAATGCTTTCAAAAACTGCCGAGGCTACAAAATATACCTTTGAGGGCGTAACCATAAGCGGAATAGACGCTGCATCACAAAATATTGACATAAAAGATGCAAGTGGGAAAGATTACAAAATCGGATATGATGATGACGCAAGATTCTTTAAAGGCGGAGAAGCGGTTGCAGTTTCACAGATAAAGGTTGGACAAAAAGCGGTTTTGACATATGTTTCTGACGAAAACGGAGCAAAACTTGCATTTGCTGACATTACGGCAAATTCCATTGATGAAATCAAGTCGGTTATATTTAAGAGCTATAACACAGCAGGAAATACGCTCGTAATAGCAGTTACAAATCCTGAGAACGATGCTGTTGAGACATATAATCTGAGTGCATCGGCAAGTATAACAGCTGACGGAAAGACAATAACTGTTAATAACCTTAAAGCAGGCGACTATATAACAATAGGTTTAAGCGGTGACGAGGTTGTTGATGTAGACGCAATGCAAAAAAGCACAAAGGTAACTGCCACTATCGAAAAGATAAGCATTATCGGTGGCACAATCACAATCAGCTCCACTGATGCGGAATTTGACGGAATCACACTTTCAGTATCGAAGGATGCTACCGTTTACAAGAACGGCGATACATCAAGCTTTTCTGAGCTTGGCAGAGGCGATTCGGTTGTAATTACCCTGGAATACGGATTAGTTACCAAGATAAATGCAACATCGGCAACAAAGACTGTAACAGGCGTTTTAAAGGCATATACCGTTTCCGATTCGCCGTCACTTACAATAAACCAAGACGGAAGAAACTATACATTTGATATTCCTGCAAATGTTGATATTACTTTAAACGGCGAAAAAGCAACTCTGGCGTCCTTCAACTTAGGAAGCAGCATTACTGTTACGGTTGAAAGCGAAGTAGTAAAGAAAATAACGGCAAACGACGCAACCGGAACATTAAGCGGAAATCAGGTTACAGGTAAGGTTGTAGGAGTTTATGACAAGACAATAAATATACTAAATTCCGACAATGGCGGAGATATTGTAATAACGATTTCTTGCACAAACTTGACAAAGATTATATCTATTCCACAGTTTGCGGAATATAGCCTCAACAAGATAAAAGAAGGCGATACAATAATAGCATACGGTGATTATTCAAGCGGAATATTTGTGGCATCGGGAATTACGGTAACTCCCGCAGGTAAATAATTCAAAGATTAAAGTTGCTTTGCCGTATTAACGGCAGAGCAACTTTTTTGTAAGGGGTAGAGAGGTATGGAAAAATTAAAAGACTACAAAAAATGGATTATGGCGCTCATCTTTGCGATAATCGTTATTGCGGTATATAAAACCTTTGATAATTTCAACAGGATAATTGATGTAATAAAGCTGACATGGTCGGCTCTCACACCGTTTATCATAGGCTTTGTTATAGCGTACATCTTTAATATGCCATGCAAAAAGATTGACGCAGGAATGAAAAAGAGCAAGTATGCTATTTTAAGCAAAAATAGCAAGTTGATAAGCATAGTTTTAGTCTATATTGCGGCACTTTTATTGCTTTTTATTGTAATACGCTCAATAGTTCCTGCACTTTATAAAAATATCTTGGATTTATATTATAATGCTCCTAAGTATTTTGATGAGGTCATTTCTGTTCTGGTTAAATGGCAGGAAAAGCATAATATAACTCTGTTTGAGGTTGATAAGCTGACAGCAACAAGTGCACTCAACAATATTTTAAATAGCATTGATATAACACAGTTTTCAAAGTACGCACAAGGCGTAATAAAGATAACATCGGGTGTTATGAATGTTTTAATCGGCGTAATCGCATCCGTTTATATGCTTATTGAGAAAGAAAATATAATAGCATTGGGAAAACGGGTTTGCCGACTGATTTTTAAAGAGGAAACGGCGGTAAAACTGATAGAAGATGTTGCAAAAATAAATGACATATTCTCAAAGTATATTTTCTGTTTGCTCTTAGACGCTGTTATGATGACGGTACTTGCAACAATTGTACTCTCGCTGCTTGGGGTAAAGTATGCAATTATTTTAGGTGCTTTAATCGGGATATGCAACTTAATCCCATATTTCGGAGCAATAATTGCAGGTGTTTCTTCTGTTTTAATAACCCTTATAACAGACGGATTATTAAAAGCAATTTGGGCGGCTATTGCCTTAGCTATTCTGCAACAGGTTGACGGCAATTTTATAGGTCCTAAGATTATGGGAAATGTACTTAATATTTCGCCGCTATGGATAATTTTTGCAGTTACCTTAGGAGGAGGACTTTTCGGAGTTGGCGGAATGGTAATATCAGTCCCCGTTTTTATGGTAGTAAAAATGCTTCTTTCCGAAATAGCAAGAAGACTTGAAGCAAGAAAGGCAAATAAAGATGAATAAAGTGGCTGTTTTGGGCGGCGGTGCTTCGGGTATAATAGCGGCAATAACTGCCGCAAGGCGTGGAAGTGAAGTAGCAATACTTGAAAAGAACTCACGCATAGGCAAAAAACTGCTTATGACAGGCAACGGACGCTGTAATATTACTAATATGAATTTAAAGGCGGAGAACTATAATTCCGCCTTTGTTTGTGATGCTTTAAACACATTTTCTGCAAAAGATACAATTGAGTTTTTCAAGGAAATAGGGCTTTTAACCTATGAAGAACAGGAAGGGCGGGTATATCCTGTTTCCAATCAGGCGTCGGCGGTTTTGGAAGTTTTGCGTCTTGAAATAGAACGGCAAAATGTAACCGTTGTATGCGATTTTGACATAACAAAAATAGAAAAGTATTCTGACGGATTTTTCATATACAGTAAAAACGGCGAAAAGATAGCAGCAAATAGAATAATAGTCGCACTTGGCGGAAAATCAGCACAAAATACAGGCTCGGACGGGAGCGGATACAGACTTTTAACCGATTTGGGACATAGCGTAAAAACGCCCGATAAAGCCCTTGTTCAGCTAAAAACAGATAAGAGCATAAAAGGGGTACGGGCATATGCAAAAGCATCTGTAAACGGAATTGAGGAAAAGGGCGAGGTGCAGTTTACGGGCTACGGACTTTCCGGAATACCTATTTTGAATCTTTCAAGATACGCAAAAAGCGGTGATGTTTTAACCCTTGATATGATGCCCGACTACACCGAGGACGAACTTTTTGAATATTTACAAAAACGCCATAATCAAAATCTTGAAACCTACCTAATTGGTATGTTGAACAAACCGCTGGGGCAGATGCTGTTAAAGGAATGTGATATAGGCAAACTGTCACGGAAAAGTGAAAGCTTAGAGGACTTTGAAATAAAAAAAATAGCAAAAAAACTAAAAGGCTGGAGCTTTATCGTAACAGGTAAAATGGGCTGGGATAATGCACAGGTTACGATGGGCGGAATAGAGCTTTCAGAGATAGATTCAAAAACAATGGAGTCCAAAATAGTGAAAAACTGCTATATAACGGGCGAAATGATGGATATAGATGCAGAATGTGGAGGCTTTAATCTGCAATGGGCTTGGTCAAGCGGATTTGCGGCAGGTAAAAATGCGGCAAAAACGGAGGAAAGTGATGAGGTATAAGCTAAGCTACATAGCGACGGAAGATATAAATTTTGGAAGGCTTAAAAATGACGCCGTAGGAGGCATAATATTTTCGTCAAAATCATTGTCAATGGAGAATCTTGAAAATGCTAAGAAAAACAAATTAAAACGGTTTATTCACCTTGGTGAATTGGATAAACGCACCTGCAATTATCTTTCCGATTGCGGTATAAAAGAGGGTAAAATCAGCTTTATTTCACCTTTTTCGGCAGAAAAGGCAATAAATGGCTTAGGAGATTTAATTTCTCAAACGGACGGATTTGTAATGCCTATCCCATGTATTTCCGGACTTTTTTGGGACAACTCTTTTCCGGAGGAATACGAAAAAACTTACGGTTACAATTTATATGACGAATTACCTGTTTTATTTGATTGCGATACGCACTATTCAAAAGTCCGAATCTGGTACTATAAGGTAGCCGCAGAAAAAATATTTGAAAGCTACATATCGCCTGTATGTGAGTATATTAAATCATGCGGGAAGACGGTATGTGTTGATTTGGGCAATATGCAACGTGGTGACTATTTCATACGCAAACTTTTGATGCCACATATGTTCCGCAAATTCAATATACCGACTATCTGTGAGGAAAATGGGGAAAGTTACTTTGTAAGCCCCACACATAACAAAAACTCAAACACGCTTTTTGTGACCGCGATAAAGGATATTATGGGTATGTATGTCTGGGATTTTCCGTATTCAAAATTAGAGAGCGATTTTTCCGTTGCCGTCTGGGAGGCAAAATATTATCGGGATTCGCTTAAAAAATGCGGAATAGAGGCGTATATAATTGACGAATTTGAGCTATCGCATATGAGAACCAAAACACTTGCAAAATTCAGCAATATACTTCTGCAACGGGAAAATATTATGGATGAAAAGGTGAGAAAAGAGCTTATAAATATGGGAGTAAATATAAATAGCTCGGAGCTTTTAAAAAGGTTGGATACGGTAAATTGAGGGAGAAACTATGGGAGAGATTGTAAGACTTCAAAAATATATAGCCATGTGCGGAATCGCGTCACGAAGAGCGGGAGAAAAGCTCATTTCGGACGGAGAGGTTTTTGTAAACGGCAAAAAAGTGACGGAGCAGGGCATTAAAGTGGAAATCGGAGCGGACAAGGTGACGGTTTCGGGAAAACCCATAAAACCTGTGCAAAAAAACTACTATATTATGCTCAATAAACCGATAGGATATGTTTCGACCGCAAAGGACCAATTTGACCGCCCTGCCGTTACCGACCTCACAAAAGACGAAATAAAGGCACGGCTATTTCCTGTCGGCAGACTTGATTATGATACAGAGGGACTTTTGCTTATGACAAATGACGGTGACTTTGCTTACAAAATCACACACCCCAAGCATAATGTTGAAAAAACATATATTGCGGTATTAAACAGGGGAATAACGGCAGCTGCATTAAATAAACTGCGACGCGGCGTAACACTTTCGGACGGCTTTGTAACATCACCTGCCGAGGTTAGTATAATTGATGCAAAGTCGGGACAAAGCATAGTCAAAATAACAATACACGAGGGCAAAAACAGGCAGGTAAGGCGTATGTTTGAGTCGGTAGGGCTGAAAGTTGACAGTTTAAAACGCATCAGCATAAGCGGTGTGGAGCTTGGGAACTTGCCTGTTGGCAGATGGCGGCACCTGACTTCACATGAAATTTCAAAGCTCAAATAGTAAAAAAATAAAAAATTCGAAAAAAATATACAAAAAAAGCTATACTTTTTTGAAATTTTATGGTATAATTTAAACTAAGATGTAACTTTTATGGAGGCAATGTTATGATTAGTAAAGCATTTCAGAGCATAGTTTCACAAATGTCCGAAGTGTTTCCGAAAAAGTTTGGGATAGCTGACTCCACGGGTTTGGTACTTGCAACAAACGGAATATCAATATCAGGTGATGATTTAGGGGATATTTTTCATTATGTTTCAGATAATGAACTTGACAAGGCTTTTGTCCGAAACGGATACACTATGAGACTTATTAACGGAAAACCGTATCCGGAATATGTTGTATATGTAGAGGGAACGGACGAGCTTTCAAAATATTGTTGTAATGCAGTTTGTGTGGCTGCTGACAATGTTCGCAGATACTATGACGAAAAGTATGACAAGACAATTTTTATGCAGAATATTATCTTTGACAATATTTTAGCGTTTGACTTGCATCAAAAAGCATTGGAACTGCATGTTGATGTTGATGTTCCGAGAGCGGTTTATTATATAAAGGTTGTCAAAAAAGGCGAAATCGGCATATACGAAGTTATAAGAAATATGTTTCCCGATAAGGAAAAGGATTTTGTTATAAATATTGACAGCAGTAATATTGTGCTTATTAAAGAGCTTAAAAAGGATAAGAGTGCTAAAACGATAGATTCCATAGCAAGACAAATACTTGACAATGTTCATTCCGAAACGCTTATAGGAATAATTGTTGGCGTAAGCTCGGTATGCGATAATATAAATCAGCTGAATAACGCTTATAAAGAGGCTCAGATTGCACTTGAAGTGGGGAAGGTATTTGACGAAGAAAAGTCGATACTAAATTATGACAATCTGGGAATAGGCAGACTCATTTATCAGCTTCCTATAAAGCTTTGTGAACTGTTTTTGCATGAGGTTTTCAAAAAAGGCGACCTGTCGCTTTTGGATTCTGAGACAATTCTTACGATAAATAAGTTTTTTGAAAATGACTTAAATGTTTCCGAGACTTCTCGTCAGCTGTTCGTGCACAGAAATACTCTGGTTTACAGATTGGAAAAAATTTACAAGCTAACAGGGCTTGATTTAAGAAAATTTGATGAGGCGATTGTCTTTAAAGTAGCCATGATGGTTCATAAGTATTTGAATTCAAATCCGATGAAAATTTAACAGAAAAATTGTGCGGCTTTTTTAAAGACCGCATTTTCTGTATATTTGGGAGAAAGTCCGGATAAAATTGCCCATCTAACCGCTTTTTGCAAGGGGCGGTGCCTTCGTACAGCACCACTTTCTGCAAAGCGGCAATATGAACAATCTTCTCCAAGACTTAGCTTTATGAAAGGATTTAATAGCGTAACCATGATTGAATTTGTTAATGTTAAAAAAGTATTTGAAGATTCGGGCGTTGTTGCCCTTGAAAATGCAAATTTCAAAATAGAAAACGGAGAGTTTGTGTTTTTGGTAGGCTCTTCCGGTGCAGGAAAAACCACAATCACAAAGCTTTTGATGCGGGAAACTAATGTGACAGAGGGCGAAATATACCTAAACGGCAACGATATTACCAAGATTCCTGATAAGGAAATCCCGTATCTACGCAGAAAAATGGGCGTGGTTTTTCAGGATTTCCGTCTTTTAGAGGACAGAACGGTATATGAAAATGTCGAATTTGCAATGCGTGTAGTAGGAGCAACCAAGCGTGAAATAAGAAAGCGTGTGCCTGAGGTTTTAAGCGAGGTTGGGCTTAACTATAAGGCAAAGATGCTTCCAAGACAGTTATCCGGCGGTGAACAGCAAAGGGTGGCTCTTGCGAGGGCGTTGGTGAACCGTCCGCTTATACTTATTGCGGACGAGCCGACGGGAAATCTGAATCCCAAAACGGCTATGGAAATTATGGATATTTTTGAGGAAATCAACCGTATGGGAACGACCATAATTATGGCAACTCATGCAAAGGACATTGTAGATACAATGAAAAAGCGTGTTATCGAGGTCTCGGACGGGAATATTGTCCGTGACGAAATGGGAGGTGTGTATCATGAAACTGTTTAAGGTCAGATATGCCTTTTCAGAAGCAAAAAAGAATGTTTTGCGAAACGGACTAATGAGCGTGGCATCTCTCTTTACAATAGCCTCATGCCTTGTTATACTCGGCGTTTTTGCGATAATCTCCATGAATGTAAACTCCTTTACCGATAAAATTGAGGATCAATGCGAGGTACAGCTTTACATAAATGCGGGAACTTCGGAAGAGCGTGTTAACCAAATCGGCGAGGAAATTGCAAAAATTCAGAATGTAAAAGAAGCATCGCTTTTTACAAAAGAAGAGATGCTTGACTATGCAAAAAAGGATATGTTCGGGGAAGACGCGGAGCTTTTATCGGGGTTTGAAGACGATAATCCGTTTAGCGATTCCTATAAAATAATCTTGGAAAGCATTGAAAATACGGGCGAAACCGTTTCCGAGCTTGAAAAAATCGCGGATGTCGAAAAGGTTGTAAACAAGCAGGATATAGTGAATATGGTAATGAATCTGTCAAAGATTATAAAAAGATTCAGTATGGCAGTAATGCTTGTGCTTTTGATTATTGCGGTAGTAATAATTTCAAATACGGTGCGTCTTACGGTCTTTAACCGCCGTAAAGAAATAAACATAATGAAGTATATCGGTGCGACGGACAGATTTATAAAAGGCCCGTTTCTTTTAGAGGGCGTTATAATAGGCTTTTGCGGAGCGATACTTGCGTTTTTGGCAGTATTTTGGGGGTATTTTGCACTTTTAAAATACGTGGGAAGTCTCAGCATAGGTGCATTGGAGCTTATCGGAATATGGAGCATATCGCCTGTTATTGCGGTACTTTTCATATTCTTCGGCTGTGTTATCGGCGTTTTGGGAAGCTCAATCTCAATGCGTAAGTATCTGCACGTTTAGGAGGGATTGATATGGTAAAAAGGCTTATATCATTCACTCTGGCGTCGGTGCTTTTGCTGTCAACAGTATCTTATGCCGCAAAAAGCGTAAGCGATTTAAAGAGCGAACTTGCACAGAGTCAGAAAAAGACCGAGGAAACAAAAAAGCAAATCCAAAGTAAACAGGCGGAGAAAAATTCGCAAAAGGCGAAAAAGGACTCGTTAGACGTTGAAATTGCAGGATTACAGTCGGATATTGATAAAATCCAAAGCGTGATTGACGAAAAAAACGCTGAAATAGACGAAAAAAATAATGAAATCGCAGTTTTGGAGGATGAATTACAAGCAACCGACAAACGCCTGAAAAAGCGAATGAAAGTCATTTACGAAAGCGGAACGGAGTCATACTTGGAGCTTATTCTAAAATCCACGGGAATTGCGGACTTGTTTACAAGAATTGCGGTTGTCGAATCCATTTTAAAACACGATAATAACATTATGGACAACTACCGAAACGATATAGCGGAAATCGCTGCGGCTAAGGAAGTTGTTGAAAAGGAAAAGAACGAGCAGGTTGAGGCAAAGAGCATTTTAGCCGAAAAGCAAAATCAGATAAAGGCGAAACAAGCGGAAAGCCAAAAGATAATAGACGCTTTAAGCAAGGACATAAATGAACTGAAAAAGCAGGAGGCGGAGCAGGAAAAGGCGGAAAAGCAACTGCAATCGCAGATAAACGCCGCATTAAAAAGCTCATCTCAGCAGTCGGTTACATATTCTGGTAACGGCAAATTCGGTTTTCCTTTAACAAGCTATACGAGAATTTCAAGTACTTACGGATACAGAATACACCCTATAACGGGTACAAAGAAGCTGCATACAGGTATTGATTATGCCGCACCGTACGGAACATCAATTCTGGCGGCGGAGGATGGCGTAGTGCTTACATCAGGCTGGAACAGCGGATATGGGTACTGCGTTACCATAAACCACGGCGGCGGATATGTAACGCTTTACGGACATTGTAGCAGCCTTTTGGTATCGGCAGGACAAAAAGTAACAAAGGGACAAACTATTGCAAAGGTGGGCTCTACGGGAAATTCGACAGGTAATCACCTGCATTTTGAAGTGAGAGTAAACGGTTCTACTGTAAATCCTGCGGGATATCTTTAAAATAAAAAGGGTGACGGTTGTCACCCTATAATATTATCCGAAAATCTGCATAAGATAGAATATATGTAAAATCAGGGTTTACAAGGAAAGGAATGATTATAAAGGTGAGGATTAAAAAAGGCACAGTCTGGACAGTTTTAATTACTGCGATTATTACAGCAGTAATAACAAGTGCCGTAAAGGATATTCTTTATTTTGTGGATGCAGGTGAGCTTTCATATAAAATGACGGCAGTCACGAAAATGCTCAAAAATTACTGCATTTATGATGTTGACGAAGACAAAATGAATGATTATGCTTTGATAGGGCTCACGGCTGCGGCAGGTGACCCTTACACATCATACTACCCGAAAGATGAATTTTCATCATACAAGGACAGTATATCGTCAAGCTATGTGGGTATAGGAGCAACAATCGGGGCAGATTTGGAAAACAATCAGCTTGTCATAATTTCGCCAATGGAGGATAGTCCGGCGGAAGCGGCAGGATTAAAATCGGGTGATGTTATAAAAGCCATAGACGGTACGCCATATGTCGCAGTACAACTTTCAGATGCCGCTACATATTTAAAAACGGGCGATGAAGGAACAAGCGTGGTTTTGAAAATTGAGCGTGACGGCAAAGAATTTGATATTACAGTAAAAAGGGCAAAGATAATCAAAATCAGCGTAAAATCAAAAATGCTTGGAAATAACACAGGATATATAAGAATTACAGGCTTTGAAAGGGATATAAAAGGCGAAAGCAAAAACACATATGAGGAGTTTTGTGAGCATTTGGAGGCACTTAAAACGGCAGGGATTAAGTCCCTTGTAATAGATTTAAGAGATAATCCGGGCGGCGATTTCGATTTGGTATGCAAAATTGCCGATAAACTGCTTCCCGAGGGGATTATAACTTATACGGAAGATAAAAACGGAAAAAAAGAAGAGGTTAAATCCGATGCAGAGAGTCTGGATATGCCGATGGCGGTCTTGATAAACGGCGGAAGTGCGTCAGCATCTGAAATTTTAACGGGTGCGTTAAAGGACAATAAAAAAGCAACCGTAATCGGTACAAAAAGCTATGGAAAAGGCATTGTGCAATCGGTATTTTCCTTTACCGACGGCTCAGGAATGTCGGTTACAACGGCAAAATATTACACGCCAAGCGGCGTCTGCATACACGATATAGGAATAGAACCCGATATAGAAGTTTTGCCAGGCTCTAAAAAAGCAATTTCAGAGCTTAGTCTATCGGAGGACACGCAACTTCAAAAGGCATTAGAGGTCCTTTCCCGATAATTTAATATTGATTAAAACTACTGCTGCAAGAATTAGGATAATTCCTAAAATTCCCGCGGCAGTAATTTTTTCGTGAAAGAACAGTATCCCGACAAGTGATGCCGTCAAAACCTCGGTAGTAGTGAGTATTGCAGCTTTTCCTGCCTCAACATATTTAAGCCCTATTGTAAGGAGAAGATAGGGCATAAGCGTTGACACAAATGAAAATAAAATCACGGTTAAAATTGAAGCGGGATGTGCCGATACCGCGGAGGCAAACGAGTGAAAATCCGCTAAAAAGGCAGAACCTACGGATGAGAAAATGAAGGTATATGCGGTAATAACAAGCGGAGGATACTTCCCTACAACAAACCGTGCAAATATGCTGTAAAGTGCATAGCTAAGTCCTGCCAAAAGCCCGATAATTATTACAACCGCAGTTATGGGCGTGTTTTTGTCGGTTTTACAGAGCAGAAAACAACCCAAAGTGGCGATAAAAAGAGCTACAAGTTTTACGGCAGTAATCTTTTCACGGAAAATAATTGCCGATAGAAGTATGACAAAAAACGGGGCAGTATACGCAAGGATTACGGCAACCGAAACGGAGGAATGCATAAGGGTATAAAAATAGCATACCGAAAAGGAAAATACGCTCAAAATTCCTGTTCCGAAAAAACACCATAAATCCTTGACCTCTATTCTAAGCTGCTTTTTGTCGGTTATTAAAAAGAAAATTATAAGGGAAACTGCTGCAAAAAGACTTCTGAAAAAAGCCAGATGAAAATTATCTATCCCAATGCCGTTCAGGTTTCTGACAAATATTCCTGTAAGCCCCCAAAGGACACCCGCAAGAGTGGGGAAAAGGGGTGCAATTTTTTTAAATAACATAGTTTTTGCTCCTTAAAGCATAAATTTTTCTGTATCGCAGAGCTTTTTTAAAAGTCCCGAAAAACGCTTTTTTTCATCATTGTTTTTTACCATTGTTTCGCACACGGCAGAAGAGCCTACCATAATTACCATATTTTTTGCCCGGGTTACAGCGGTATATAAAAGGTTGCGGCACATAAGCATAGGTGCGGTGCGTACAAGCGGAATAATTACCGTATTAAATTCACTTCCCTGACTTTTGTGAACGGTAATGGCATATGCAAGGTCTAAATACTCCAAATCGCCAAGACGGTATTCGGTGCGTTTATCGTCGTCAAAAATCACCGTCATAACCCTGTCTTTTAAAGAGATGCTTTCAATAATACCCATATCTCCGTTAAAAATGCCGGAACCGACTTCCCCGTTTGGTCTTTCCCAGACAATGTCGTAATTATTCTTTATCTGCATAACCTTATCGCCTGTGCGGAAAACGGTTTTTCCGTATGGGTATTCCGTCTTCTGATTGTCATGCGGATTTACATACTCTTGCAGTAGGTTATTCAGATTATTTGAACCGGCTATGCCTTTTTTTGAGGGACACAAAACTTGTATTGAAGTCAAAGGATTTATGCCGTAACGGTTTGGTATGCGGTTTCGGTACAGGTCGCAGACCGTTGTAGCAACCGATTCGGCGGTCAGCCGTTTCATAAAAAAGAAATCGTTATCGCGTGTTTCAAGCTCGGGCATAATTCCGGTATTTATTTTATGAGCATTGGTAATTATAAGGCTTTGCCTTGCCTGACGGAAGATGTGCGTAAGGCGTATAACGGGAATGCTGCCGCTTTTGCAAATATCGGAAAGAACATTTCCGGGACCTACCGACGGGAGTTGGTCGCTGTCGCCCGAAAATATTACCTTTGCACCCTTTTTTACAGCCCGTAAAAAGCTATGCATAAGCTGTATATCAATCATGCTCACTTCGTCTAAAATGATTGCGTCAAAGGGAAGCGGATTGCTCTCATTATGCAAAAATCTTGCAGATGCCGTGTCGCTGTCAGGCTGAACGCACAAAAGCCGGTGCAAAGTTTTTGCCTCAATGCCCGTAACCTCTGACATGCGTTTAGCGGCCCGTCCTGTCGGTGCGGCAAGTGCTATGGAAAGATGCATTGATGCCAAAATCTCTATAATCGCGTTTATGGCGGTTGTTTTACCTGTGCCCGGTCCGCCTGTTATGACAATAGCATTATGTTTAGCAGATTCTGAAACTGCAAGACGCTGCTTTTCGTCAAGCATAATACTGCTCTTTTTCTCGAAATCGGAAATAAGTCCGTCAATATCTTCGCTATTTTCCGAAAACGGCGGAGAAAAAGCTCCCAAAGACGCGAGGCGTGATGCTACATACCGCTCAGCCTCGAAAAGATAAGTAAGGTAGCAGGGGTTGTCGGCAGAATCGGTATCCATGACTATTTCTTTTGCCTCTTCCAAGGCGTAGATTTCCTGCTCAACCTCATCATCGGTAACCGATAGCCTTGTTGATGCCTCGCTTTTTAAAATATCAAACGGAAGGTATGTATGCCCCAAATCGTAAGAGGCAGATTTTAACAAATATTTTATACCGCACCTGAGCCTAAGAGGTGAGTTTTTGGGAATGCCCCGTGCCGATGCAATAGAGTCTGCGGTTTTAAAAGCAATTCCGTCAATATTTTCACAGAGAATGTACGGATTTTCCTTGATTTTTGTAACCGATTCCGCACCTAAAACCTGATGAATTTTAACGGCAAGGCTTGAAGAAAGGCTGTACTGTTGCAGAAACATAACAATGCTTTGCATTGATTGAAGCTCCAAGTACGATTTACCTATCTTTTCCGCACGGGAAGCCGAAATACCCTTTATTTCGCTTAATCGCATAGGGTCAGAAAGCATGATGTTCAAAGTATCGCTGCCGAAGTAATCGACAATCTTTTTTGCCGTTGCGGTGCGTATTCCGTATATCACACCCGAGGAAAGATAATCTAAAATGGCACTTTCATCGGTTGGGAGAATTGTTTCATAGGAATTTATTTTAAACTGCTCTCCGTAATCGTGATGCACTGTCCAGCTTCCCGTAACCGAAACGTTTTCGCCTTCGGCAGCATACGGCATATATCCGGTCGCGGTAAAAAGACCGTCTGTTGCAGAGTCGATTTCGCAGACGGTATATCCGTTTTCGGCATTTTGATATATTATATCATATATTTTCCCTGTTATTGTAATGCTTTCCTTCATAATTACGCCTCTCAAAAGCATAAGGTATTAAAACAAATTATAACATATTTTTATGTTGACGGCAAGTGCATTTAGGTGGTATAATAAAAAAATAAGGAATAAATTACAGGTGAAATTATGAAAATAGTTGCGGCGACAAATAATAGCGGCAAAGCAAGAGAGTTTGCCGAGATTCTAAAAGACACAGGCATATCGGTTTTGACCATGAAAGATGCAGGAATAAGCATAGAAATTGCCGAAACGGGCAAAAACTTTGCCGAAAATGCCATGATTAAGGCAAAAGCAGTGTCCGAGCTTTGCGACCTTCCCGTTCTGGCAGATGACTCCGGTCTTTGCGTAAACTGTTTAGACGGAGCCCCTGGACTGTATTCGGCAAGATTTGCAGGTGAAAATGCAACGGATAAAGAGCTAAGAGCAAAGCTTTTGTCGGAAATGCAGGGAATGACAGACAGAAGTGCATTTTTCATTTCAAGCGTGGTCCTTCTCTATAAAAATGGAAAAGCAATAACGGCAGAGGGAAAAGTTTTGGGACATATACTAACAGAGGAAAAGGGCACGGGCGGTTTCGGCTATGACGCACTTTTCTACTGTGATGAAATAGGTAAAACCTTTGCCGAGGCAACACCCTTGGAAAAGGATGCGGTAAGTCACAGAGGCAGGGCATTAAAAGCACTGTGCGAAAAAATAAAAGAGGTGAAATAAATGGATATTTTCAGAGAACAGCTTGTAGTACGCAAAAAAAACAATAAGGATATAGCGATAATTGCAGGAATCATCGCATTAGCATTTGTTCTATCCCTTGTTGTTATGTCGTTTTTAGGAAGTTTAAGCTTCCTGCTTTTATGCGGAATCTGGTTTGGGGCATGGTGGCTGGTAACAGGCAAAAATATTGAGTATGAGTATATCATAACTTCTAATATTTTGGATATTGATAAAATCATGGCAAAGCGTTCGAGAAAACGCATGGAAAGTATTGATTTAAAGGAAGCGGAGCGGTTTATGCCCATATCCGATATGCCGAAAACGGATATAAAAATCGTTGACGCAACGCCAAACGGCATAGAAGACGGTGTTTACGGCATTGATTTTAAATCAAAGGCTCAAACAAAAAGACTTTTATTTAAACCGGATAAAGAATTTTTGAATCTGGCAAAAATGGCTTGTCCAAGCCTTGTTGTTTTGAGAAATGAGGATATAGAGGAGTAAATCCTATGAAAGTTTGTACTGTTTCCGAAATGCGTAACGCCGATAAAATTGCCTCGGAAAGGCTTGGCGTTCCAAGCGTTGTTTTGATGGAAAACGCCGCTATTTCCTGCGTCTTAGAGGTAATCGGGTTTGACAGCTTTACCGTGCTTTGCGGCAAAGGGAACAATGCCGGTGACGGCTTTGCAATAGCAAGACACCTTATAAACAGAGGTAAAAATGTAAAAATTTATACACTTTTTGGCGAAGAATTTTCGGGCGACGGCAAAATCAATTTTGACATACTCAAAAATATGTCTGTGCCGATTTACGAGGCAGATTTGGAAACGCTGAAAACCGATATTATGCTTTCCGATTGTGTTATTGACGCCGTTTTCGGCACAGGTTTGCATGGCGAAATTGACGGGAAAACGGCAGAAATTTTTGATATAGTCAATAATTTTGCAAATTATGTGCTTTCGGTTGATGTTCCGTCAGGCGTAGATGCGGACAGCGGAGAAATCTTAAAAAATGCCATAAGAGCCGATAAAACTGTGACTTTTGCAGCATATAAAAAAGGACTTTTGCTTTATCCTGCGGCGGATTTTGCAGGAGAAGTAAAGGTTTCGGATATATCAATACCGAAATCTGTGCTAAGCGACATCAAAATTGAAACTACCGACGCCAAAATGGCAAAATCGCTGATGCCGAAGCGGCAGGAAAATTCGCATAAGGGCGATTACGGAAAAATCCTGATAATCGGCGGCAGCGTCGGTATGGCGGGAGCTGTTTGTCTTGCGGCGAAATCGGCGTTTAAGGCGGGAGCAGGACTCGTAAAGGCGTGTGTTCCCGAGAAAATAAATGATATAGTACAAAAAACTGTTATCGAGGCCATGACCGAAAGTGTGAATTTTGAAAAGGATATAACTCATATAACGGATATGATAAATGGATATGATGCCGTTCTTTTCGGTAACGGCATAGGCAGAGAGCCATTTGTGTGTGAGCTTTTGGAAGTAGTTTTAAAAACGGCAAAGGTACCGATTGTAATAGATGCCGACGGGCTTTTTGCACTTTCTAAAAAGCCGGGGCTTTTGAAATTTTGCGGTGAAAATACCATTTTAACACCGCATACAATGGAAATGGCACGGCTTTTAGGCGTTACCGCAGACGAGGTAGAGGGAAAAAGATTTGAACTGTCAAAAGATTTTGCCGTAAAAAACAAATTGACACTTGTTTTAAAGGGAAATCATACTATAATAACAGCACCTGACGGAACGCAAAGGGTGAATATGACGGGCAACAGCGGAATGGCAACGGCAGGGAGCGGCGATTCATTGGCAGGAATTTTGGCTGGGCTTTTGCCTACCTGCAAAAACGCTTTTGATGCCGCAACACTTGCGGTATATGTTCACGGAAAAGCCGGTGATTTTGTCGCACAAAGCATAGGCAAAACATCACTCACGGCAGGGGATATAGTAGATGCAATATCCCACATATTACCTGTGGAAAACTGAAAAATAATATGATATAATGAAGAGGAATCTAAGATGAGAACTTGGGCAGAAATTGACTTGGACGCATTAAAATATAATTTTGAAAATATTAAAAGCGTCTTAAAGACTGAAACGAAAATTATGTCGGTAGTAAAGACCGACGCATACGGACACGGGTATGAGGAGTGTTGCAAAACCCTTTTGGAGTGCGGCACATACGCGTTTGCCGTTGCGACTCTTTCGGAGGCGAAGCAGGTGCGGAAAATATGCCCTGATACGCCAATACTGATTTTGGGTGTCACTCAAAAAGATGATATGGCAGAGCTTATAAAGTACGATATTATGCCCACAATAACCGATACCGATAATTGTATTGCGCTTTCAAAAGAGGCGGAAAAAGCCAAAAAAACGGTAAAAATTCATATAAAAGCAGACACGGGAATGTCGAGGATAGGGTTTGTTGCAGACAATAAAACCACTATTTCGGACATTTTAAAAATATCAAAACTTCCAAATATTGAAATAAACGGGATTTTTTCGCATTTTGCGTGTGCTGATGAGGAAAGTCCCGAATATACCTATATGCAGTTTGACAGATTTTTAAAGCTCATAGATGAGCTGGAAGCTTTGGGTATAAAAATCCCGATAAAGCATATAGCAAACAGTGCCGCAATTATGATGTATCCTGAAATGCAGCTTGATATGGTGCGTCCGGGGATTATACTTTACGGCTACTACCCTTCCGATGAAGTCGATAAAAAACGGCTTTCAATAAAGCCCGTTATGACCGTAAAATCACGCATAACGCTTGTAAAGGAAGCGGAAAAAGGCGTTGGCGTAAGCTACGGAAAAGAGTACATAACTGAGAGGAAAACAAAGATTGCGACAGTGCCTGTCGGTTATGGCGACGGATATTTACGGGCTCTTAAAAATAAGGCAAAAATGGAGTTTGGCGAAAATCTTTGTGATGTTGTAGGAAGAATTTGTATGGACCAATGTATGATAGACGCCACAAATGTCAATAATATAGGCATAGGTGACGAAGTAACAGTATTTGGTAACGGAAAAATTACAGCGGACAGCGTTGCAAAGTGGCTTGGGACAATAAGCTATGAGGTTTTGTGCCTTGTTGCGAACCGTGTTCCGAGAATTTATGTTAAGGGAGGGGAAATCGTAAAAGCAAAGGATTATTTGGAGGAAGTTTAAAAAAGCATGGCGGGGGGCATGATTACTTTGTCACACATAAAAAGGGGCATAGCCGATTTAAAATTCATAAAAAGTAAAAATAAATCCGTTCCCGAAATTTGCACCGTGTATGAGAGGAAAAATCTGCTTAAAAACGGCTATAAAGAAATGGCAAAAGAAAATATTTTTTTAGCCGAAATGTGTTTAAAATCGGATAACGAAGCGTTATCCGTGTGTGAGGAAAAACTGACGGAGTGTGAATAGAGTGGTTGTAAAACGAGGCGACATTTATTATGCTGATTTAAGCCCCGTAATAGGGAGCGAACAGGGCGGTATAAGACCTGTTTTAATAATTCAGAATGATGTCGGAAATAAGTACAGTCCGACCGTTATAGCGGCGGCGATAACCTCGCAGATAAATAAGGCAAAAATGCCGACACATATAGAACTGTCTGCGTCGGAATACGGGCTGTATAAGGATTCGGTGGTATTACTCGAACAAATACGGACTATTGATAAGAAAAGATTAAGGGAAAAGGTTGCACATTTGGATAAAGGGCTTATGGAGGACGTAAATAACGCTCTTGCCGTAAGCTTTGGTATAGAAAATATTTAATGTGGTGTTCGCACTACATAGACTTTAAGGGCTGCAAAGCAGCCCTTTTCTTTTTTACAATCCTCCCGTCACGCAAAGCGTGACACCCTCCTTTACACAAGGAGGGCAAGAAAAAATCTCTCTTTAAAAAGCAGAGCTTCCCGCTTTAAGCTTCAATTGCGTAAAGGAAGAGGGACTGCTTTTCTCATCCTCTGCCCAAAGGCAAAAAGCTCGACTTTTAATAGGGGATTTTTAAGGGGAATATCCCCTTAAACGGTTTGTGGAGGGTCTGGGAGGGAATCCGACCCTCCCAGTGCTTTTGCTACTTTTCACACTGAAAAGTAGGACTAAAACAACTTTTTAATCCCGAAATTCAAATAGCTTTTTAAGCGGTATATTTAGTGCCTCGGCAATATCTATTAGCGTATCAAGCGTACACGAAGATGCCGCAGTTTCAATCTTTTGCATATAAGTTCTACTTATATTGGCTTTTTCTGCTAATTGAATTTGTGTCATACCCTGTTCTTTTCTATAATGTAAAATATTTAAACCTATGGCTAACCAAACATCAAAATTACGATTTTTCACTTTGAATCACCTCTATACTGTATTATATTTGTTGTCAATAATTCAATCGACAGATAAATTTTTCTCAAAAGAGAATAAATTATTTGCATTTATGGTTTAAATATGATAAAATGCAAACAAAAAATACAATTTATAGACGGAGATAATGAAAATGAAACAAAAAATGTGCTGTTTTGACGGAGGAAAATCAGATTTTGATGAAACAAAGCTAAAAAATGCAATAATTGAGCTTATAAAAAAAGAAAATGTGCGGAAATTCTGCTTTTTACGCAAATCCGAGCTTGACAGTGTTGCCCTTAATATACTGAAAGAATTAAAAAATGAATATCCCGACATCACTTTGGGTATGATTTTGCCGAACATAAATGTAGAATTTTTGGACAGAAATGCAAAACCGTTTTGCGAGTATGATTTTTTCCTGACTGACAAGATTTCTTATGAAACAGAAAACGGTTGGGTTACAAAAAAATTCAATCATTATATGGCAGAATGCTCCGACTTTTTAATTTGTCATTGTGACAGCAAATCGGGAAGGGCGTATGATACCATAAAATATGCCAAAAATCTGGGAAATATAAAAATACTGAATATAGCGGAAATGTAGTAAAATTTGTTGCAATTTGTGCGGGGCTGGTGTATAATATAGCGAGAATTATAGGGGATAGGGCGGTTTTTGACCGTTCTATCCAAATTTTTGTGCTAAAAAGGACAGATAAAAATGGAAACTTTATTAACTTTAAGCATAGCTCTGATTGCAGGAATGATGATGACAAGGGTGGTAAAACCCTTGAAACTTCCTGCCGTTACGGCGTACCTTATTGCAGGTGTTTTAGTAGGACCTTACTGCTTGGGACTTTTAAAGATTGCAGGACTTGGATTTATTTCGCACGGAAATGTCGAGCAGTTTTCGATTATAAGTGATGTTGCACTCGGGTTTATTGCATTTGCGATTGGTAACGAATTCCGTTTGTCACAGCTTAGAGAAACGGGCAGACAGGCGACAATAGTCGGAATTGTTCAGGCACTTTTTGCTACGCTTTTTGTGGATATTGCACTCATTTTATTGCATTTTGCAGTCGGCGATATACTGCCCCTGCCGTCAGCAATAATCTTAGGTGCGATTGCAACTGCAACAGCCCCTGCGGCAACGCTTATGGTAGTCCGTCAATATAAGGCAAAGGGCAAACTTACCGATATTCTTCTGCCCGTAGTCGCACTTGATGACGCGGTAGGACTTGTGGTTTTTGCCGTTTCATTCGGAATCGCGGAGGCATTGGGGAGCGGCAGAGTTGACGCTGTTTCCATAGTTTTAGAGCCGATTATAGAGATAGTTTTGTCGCTCATTTTGGGTGCTGCTATGGGATACATTTTAACACAGCTGGAAAAGCTTTTTAATTCCAACAGTAACCGCTTAACGCTTGTTATCAGCATAGTTATTCTGACGGTGGCACTTTCAATGATGGAATTTGATTTTTACGGCATACATATAGGGTTTTCATCACTTCTTGTATGTATGATGCTGGGAACGGTATTTTGCAATATATGCCCCGTTTCCTTTGACCTTATGGAACGGGCGGATAAATGGACCGTGCCGCTTAACGCACTCTTTTTCGTAATCAGCGGTGCAGAGCTGGAACTTTCTGTTTTTGCAAAAATGAGCGTGGTTTTGATAGGAATTGTGTATATAATTTCCCGCTCACTCGGAAAATATGTAGGTGCGTATGTCAGCTGTGAGCTGTCAAAATGCGACGAAACGGTTAAAAAATATTTGGGAATAACGCTTTTGCCTCAGGCGGGAGTGGCACTCGGAATGTGCGTTACGGTATCTGCAAAAATGGGCGAAAACGGCTCTCTTATCCGAAATATTGTGCTTTTTGCCGTGCTTATATATGAGCTTTTCGGACCTGTAATGACCAAAAATGCACTTATGGCGGCAGGAGATATTAAGCCTAAGAGCGAGGAAGTGCTAAACAGGCGGAAAGCAAGGCTGGAAGAGGGAAAATTGCGAAAACCTGTAAAAAAAGCTTGACAATACGGGTAAAATCTGTTAAAATAGTCGGGTATGACATTGGTTAAACCAAAATACACACATTGTCTGACTTTTGCGGCGTTGCCGGAGTCGGTTCCGCAAGAGAGTGAAGGCTTTGGAGGAAATTAAAAACAAGGAGGAATTTTACAATGTCAAATGTAATTGCTATGAAGCAACTTTTAGAGGCAGGTGTTCATTTCGGACACCAGACAAGAAGATGGAATCCTAAAATGGCTGAGTACATCTTCACCGAGAGAAACGGTATCTACATTATCGATTTGCAGAAGACCGTTAAAAAGGTGGAAGAGGCTTACTATTTCATCAGGGACATCGCTGCAAACGGAGAGGATATTCTCTTTGTAGGTACTAAAAAACAGGCTCAGGACTCTATAAAAGAAGAGGCTGAAAGAGTCGGTATGTACTATGTAAACGCAAGATGGCTCGGCGGTATGATGACCAACTTCAAGACAATTCAGAAGAGAATTGACCGTCTTGCACAAATCAACAAGATGGAAGAAGAAGGAACTTTTGACCTGCTTCCCAAAAAGGAAGTTATTAAGCTCAAAGCTCAAAGAGATAAGCTCGAAAAATACCTGGGCGGAATTAAGGAAATGAAGAAGCTCCCGGGTGCGTTATTCGTAGTTGACCCGAGAAAAGAGCATATCGCAATAACAGAGGCTAAAAAGCTAGGTATCCCTGTTGTAGCTATCGTTGATACAAACTGTGACCCTGATGATGTTGATTATGTTATCCCGGGTAACGACGACGCTATAAGAGCCGTTAAGCTTATCGCATCAACAATGGCAAATGCCATCATTGAGGGCAGACAGGGCGAAGATGCACTTCCCGTGCGTGAGGAAGAGGCTGACGAGGAAGTTTCGATAGAAGAAGCAACTCTTGAAGCTCCCCAAGAAGAAGTAGAAGAAGAAAAAACTGAGGAATAATTTTGGAGGTAGCAGACTATGGCATTTTCAGCGTTAGATGTTAAAAAATTAAGAGAAATCACAAGCTGCGGTATGATGGACTGCAAAAAGGCATTAACAGAAACCGACGGCGATATGGATAAGGCAGTAGAATATCTTAGAGAAAAAGGTCTTGCAACTGCCGCTAAAAAAGCAGGAAGAATTGCGTCAGACGGTATCGTAAAGGTATATATGAATGATGCAAAAAATGTTGCCGTTTTGCTTGAAGTAAATTCGGAAACAGACTTTGTTGCTAAAAATGATGAATTTTTGGGCTTTGTAGAAAGTGTTGCAAAGGTTGTAGCAGAAAAGAATCCAAAAGATGTTGATGCGTTAAAGGCAGAAACTATGGGCGAAGGCACAGTTGAGGACGCTTTGACCGCTTTGATTGCAAAAATCGGCGAAAATATGAAGATAAGACGCTTTGTGCGTTTTGAGGGAAATGTTTGCTCATACTCGCACGGCGAGGGCAGAATAGGCGTTATCGTAAAGGCAGAAAATGCCTTGACAGGTGAGGCTTATGACGCTGCAAGAGATATTGCTATGCAGGTTGCGGCTATCAACCCGTTATATCTTTCAAAGGACACCGTTCCGGCAGAAGATGTTGAACACGAGAAGCACATCATCATTTCGCAGATTAAGGAAGATCCGAAAAATGCGAATAAGCCTGACGCAATCATTGAGAAGATGGTTGGCGGAAAAATCGGCAAATTCTATGAGCAGAATTGCTTGTTGCAACAGGAATTTGTAAAGGACAGCGACCAAAAAGTTGAGCAGTATCTTGCTTCAAAGGGTGTTAAAATCATTGATTTTGCGCGTTTTGAAAAGGGCGAGGGCTTAGAGAAAAAGGAAGAAAACTTTGCAGACGAAGTTGCTTCAATGATTAAATAATTATTGTTTTCCAAAAAGTCTTGGGATTGCCGGAATTGGCGGTTTCAGGGCTTTTTTTATTATGTAGGAAATTACAACATTTTGTTGTAATGACGAAATAACAAAACAGCTACCTTGTACCCACGTCCGCAGACGGAGCTTCTATCAGAAGCTTTTTTATGTAAAAAATGCGTGGGCCGTAAAGGTCACGCATTAAAATCCTGCAATTCCTCCGTAGTATCCTGCGGATATTTTCTGCCCTTTAAAAGCACAGTAAATGCAAATTTTGGCAGAGCCAACATACGCCAAAAGCGTTTGGGCTCTTTTTTGAGCCTGTAAAGCCATTCAAGACCTAAGTTTTGCCAACTCTTAGGAGCTCTTTCGGCGACGCCCGCAAAAACATCAAGACTGCCGCCGATGCCCATCATAACATGGCAGGAAAGCCTGTCGCGGTTTTCAAAAATCCATTCTTCCTGTTTTGGAGAGCCGAGGCAGACAAACACTATATCCGCACCGCTGCTGTTTATATCCGAAATTATGCCGTCATTTTCCTCGGGCTTAAAATAACCGTTTCTTGTGCCTACGATATTTAGGAATGGGTATTTTGCTTTAAGATTTTCCGCCGCCATTTCAGCAACATCAGGCTTTCCGCCAAACAGATAAAGCCTGTCGCCCGATTCTGCAATCCGCTCAATCACATTACAGGCTATGTCATATCCACCGGCTCGTTCCGGAACGGGATTGCCTAAAATTTTGGAGGCATATACAACGCCTATTCCGTCAGCCGTCAGCATATCTGCGGAGTTTATGAGATCGCAAAACCGAGAGTCCTTGTACGCGGCATAAATAATCTCGGAATTTGGCGTAAAAACAGTGTGATTTCCGCTTTTTTTAAGCATTTCGCAAATTCTGTCCGTTGCGGATTCGATTGTCACTTTGTCAATTTTTACACCTAAAACATTTACCTTATCCATATGTGCCTCCTATTAAAACAGCGAAAGCTGTGTATCCTCTGTACGCAAGAATGAACCTGCGGCAGGGATGTTTTTGGTTCTGTAATGTTTTGTGTCAATAAGACCACTATTTTGTGCAGTTACGGTTTTTGAAAGAGTAGCACCCTTTTTAGTCAGTTTCATAACCTGAACGCCTTGTGTTGATTTTGTCGATTTCAGCGGTATTTTTCCGGTATCAACGGCTATAACTTTGTTGTTATCGGCAAAAGCTACGATTTCACAATCGGCAGGTAGCCAAAGCATTCCCGAAAGCTCCGATTTATCGGAATATGCGTTTATCAGACGCTTTCTGTTCGATTTGGTTTCGTAATTTTTAAGCTCAACCTTTGCCATCTTGCCATTTTTGAAACTAAATAGCATAAAACCTTCATATTTTTTAGGCACTACCGCATAAACCGCTTTTTCGCCCTGCTCAAAATCAAGAAGTGACGGCAAATATTCGCCAAGTCCCGAGACTTTTGAGTCCGGCATATCGCAAAGGCGTGACTTGTATGCAGAGCATTTATCGGTAAATACTATAATTTCATCTGCGTTTGTTGCCTCGATTGTCTGTGAAATTTCGTCATTTTCCTTTAATTTATGCTCGGAGGTTGTAGAACGCAAGGAAACGGCGGAAACTTTTTTAGCATATCCCTCTTTTGTGATAAATAGGGTAAGCGGGAAATCGTCAACGACCTTTTCCTCACGGTATTCCTGAACCTCGTCATTTTTAACAAGCCGTGTTTTTCTGTCCTTTCCGTACTTGTCGGCAATTTGCTTTAACTGTTTTGCTATGAGCTTTTTGAGTTCCGTTTCGCTTGACAGAATACGGTTAAGCTCGTCAAGCTCCGAAAGCAGCTTTTCAATTTCTGCCGTTCTGTTTATGATATATTCCTTATTAAGATTGCGGAGTTTTATTTCTGCAATATATTCCGCCTGAACTTTATCAAGCGAAAAGCCTGTCATAAGGTTGGGAACAACATCGGCTTCCTTTTCGGTATGGCGGATAATGGATATAGCCTTATCAATGTCTAAAAGGATTTTTTTGAGTCCTGTTAAAAGATGCAGTTTTTCGGTCTTTTTGTCAATGTCAAATTTTATGCCGTTTTTGACACAGTCAAGACGGAATTTTATCCATTCGTCAAAAATGCCTTTTACTCCCAAAACCATAGGCACATTGTCAATCAAAAGATTGAAGTTGCAGGCGAAGCTATCCTCTAACGGCGTAAGCTTAAATAGTTTCAGCATAAGTGCGTCAGGATCTACGCCTCGCTTTAAGTCTATCGTGAGCTTAAATCCTGCCAAGCCCGTTTCGTCACGGGCATCGGAAATTTCCTTTAATTTATTGGCTTTCATAAGCTCCATTATTTTGGAAAGTATGGCTTCAATAGTAGTTGTATATGGTATTTCGGTTATCTCAATGCAGTTATTAGCTTTGTCATATTCATATACGGCCCGCATTTTGAAGCTGCCCTTGCCCGTGTCGTAAATCTCACGCATTTGTGCTTCATCATAGAGGATTTCCGCACCCAAAGGAAAATCGGGAGCGGGCATAATCTCTAAAATATCAGATTTCGGGTGCTTCAAATATTGAATAACAGCCGAGCAAACCTCACGCAGATTAAAGGAACATATATTACTTGCCATACCTACGGCAATTCCTTGATTCGGGTTTACCAAAATGTTCGGAAAAGCAACGGGAAGTAGGGTAGGCTCTTTCATTTCGCCGTCATAATTATCTACAAATTTTACGGTGTTTTTGTTAATGTCCCCGAAAAATTCCTGACAAATCGGGTCGAGTCTGACCTCGGTATAACGCGAGGCGGCATAAGCCATATCGCGTGAATACTGTTTTCCGAAATTTCCCTGCGATTCAACAAGCGGGTGCAGGAGTGCTTCGTTACCCTTGGTAAGACGCACCATAGTTTCGTAAATTGCACTGTCGCCGTGCGGATTAAGCTTCATAGTCTGCCCTACGACATTTGCCGACTTGGTAAGCTTTCCGCCCAAAAGCCCCATTTTATACATTGTATAAAGGAGCTTTCTGTGAGCGGGTTTTAAGCCGTCAATTTCGGGAATTGCACGGGACACGATAACGCTCATCGCATATGGCATATAGTTGGTTTCGAGCGTTTCGGTAATAGGTTGCTCAGCTAAGGGTGCAGGAATATAGCTATCATTTTCGGTAATTCTCTTTTTTGCCATTTTTCTTGCCTCCTCTTAGCTTATGTCAAGCATTTCCATATATAAATGCCCGTTTTTCGCGATATGCTCTTTTCGTTCTTGGAGCTTGTCACCCAAAAGTATGTCAAAAACTTCTGCCGTACGCTCGATATTTTCAGGATTGACACGGATAAGCCGTCTTGTTGCAGGATGCATTGTTGTAAGACTCATCATTTCGGGCTGGTTTTCACCAAGACCTTTGCTCCGCTTGATGTCAACATCATTTTTTTCAATGTCCTCATCTGCAAGGCCTGATAAAATAGTTTCTTTTTCGCCGTCGGAATATGCAAATAGCTTTTCGCCCTTGCGTTTCCCCTTTTCTATTGTAATTTCATAGAGCGGAGATTCCGCAATGTATACCTTGCCCATATCTATAAGGCTTGGCATAAGCCGGTAAATCATAGTGAGAACAAGGGTGCGGATTTGGAATCCGTCGACATCGGCATCGGTACAGATAATTACCTTATCCCACCTGAGATTGTCGATATTAAATTCCTCAATGCCCTTTATGTGCTTGGTTTTTATTTCTATTCCACAACCTAAAACCTTTACTAAATCCAAAATAACATCACTTTTGAAAATCTTGTTGTAATCGGCTTTTAGGCAGTTTAAAATTTTGCCTCTAATTGGCATAATCGCCTGAAAATCAGGGTTTCTTGCCTGTTTACATGAGCCGAGAGCCGAGTCGCCCTCGACAATATACACTTCTCGTTTTGAAACATCTTTGCTGCGGCAGTCAACGAATTTTTCGACACGGTTCGTTATATCCATTGAGCCTGTGAGCTTCTTTTTTGTATCAATACGCACCTTTTCTGCATTTTCACGGCTACGCTTGTTTATAAGCACCTGATTTGCAATTTTTTCGGCGTCAATTTTATTTTCAATAAAGTAAACTTCAAGCTTATGCCGTAAAAACTCGGTCATAGTGTCTTGAATAAACTTGTTATTTATCGCTTTTTTAGTCTGGTTTTCATAGCTTGTGTGCGTAGAAAATGAGTTTATCACAAGTGCCAGACAATCGGCAATATCAATAAATGTTATTCTCGACTCATTTTTGTTATATTTGCCGCTTTGTTTTAAATATTGGTCAATCGCATAAACAAACGCATTCTTTACCGCTTTGTCGGGAGCACCGCCATGTTCCAAAAAGCTTGAATTGTGGTAATATTCCAAAAGATTTACCGCTGTCGAAAAGCAAAATGCAATCTGCATTTTAACCTTATATTCCGGCTTGTCCTCTCGGTCACGCCCAACTCTTTCGGCATCCCAGACCTCTGTTTTAGTAAAGGAATTTTCGCCGACAAGGTCTTCTAAATAGTCAACAATTCCGTTTTTGTAGTAGTATTCAAAAAGTTCAATTCCGCTTTCCGTTTCATTATAGAAAATAAAGCGGATTCCGGCATTAGTCATAGCCTGTTTTTGCAGCGTGTCCTTGAAAAAGTCAACGGGTATGTCAATATCTGTAAAAACATCTCTGTCGGGACGCCATTTGGTAATCGTTCCCGTTTTGGTAGACGATACGGGAATTTTGGTAAGTCCGCCGATATTCTCGCCCTTTTCAAAATGAAGCGTGTATCGGGATTTGTCACGGACTACTTCAACATCCATATATTCCGACGAATACTGAGTAGCACACGCACCCAGACCGTTTAACCCCAAACTGTATTCATACATACCGCCGTCATTGTTGTTGTATTTTCCTCCTGCATAAAGCTCACAGAATACAAGCTCCCAATTATAGCGTTCCTCTTTTTCGTTGTAGTCAAGCGGAATTCCGCGTCCGTGGTCACGAACTTCGATACTGCCGTCTTTAAAGCGTGTGACCTCGATTACATTTCCGTAACCTTCGCGAGATTCGTCAATGGAGTTTGAGAGTATCTCAAAAAAGGAGTGTTCGCAGCCTTCCAAGCCGTCCGAACCGAAAATAACGGCAGGACGCTTTCTTACTCTGTCCGCACCCTTTAAGCTTGTTATGCTCTGATTTCCGTACTCTTCTTTACTTTTTGCCATATAAAAATCCTCTCTATATCAATATCTTTGAATTTTTACAATTATTACACACATATTATACCATATTTAGTGAATTTTGTCAAATTTATTCTTACTATTGTAATTGCAGAAAAAATGTGGTAGAATGGAAGCGAAAAGTAGCATATTTTACTATTATGTGCGGAAGGTATTAAAATAATGAATGTGGAATATATATACTTGCAGCTTTACAGGCTGTTTGATAAATCGACACCGATAAAAGCCGATTGCGGAAAACTTTGCAAAAAACGGTGCTGCAAGGGTGATGACGGAGGAATGTATCTTTTTCCCGGTGAGGAAAAGGTCTTTAAACTTCTAAAACCGAATTGGGCAAAAACCGAAAAGTCTGATTTTTATTATGAATTTGGCGGAAAACGGAAAAATGTGCCGATTCTGTTTTGCGACGGAATTTGCGACCGTTATCAAAGACCACTTGCCTGTCGGATTTTTCCGCTCACGCCGTACATAAATAAGGACGGAAAAGCGGAAATTATAATAGACCCTCGTGCCAAATCAATGTGTCCGCTGTCAAATACTCTTGATATTGCGGATTTTGACGGGGGATTTGTTAAAAATATAAAAAAAGCATTTGCGGTTTTAATGAGAAGCAAGGAAATAACCGAGTATTTAAAAGCATATTCGGAATATATAGATGAATATAAAAAATTTTTTAAAGAGTGATTGATATGAAAAGAGAAAGAAAAAAAGAAAAAGCACCAAAAAAAGCAAATAAAGCACTTATAATCGTATTGTCGGTAATAGGTGCAATAATAGTTCTTGCAGGAGGTGCTTTGGCGGCACTGAATCCGGGTGACAAAATAGCCAAAGGCGTAAGGATTGATGGAATAAATGTCGGCGGAAAAACTGCTGAGGGAGCAAAGGAAATAATAGCTCCTGAAAATAGTTTTAAGGGGCAGGAATTTGTTTTAAAGGACAGTAATTCGGACGCTCAAACGAGTTTTTTGGCAGATGATGTGGCATTTGATTACGATATAGATAAAACAGTGGAAGAAGCATACAAAATAGGCAGGGGCAACGGTCTTATAAATGATGCGGTTGACCTTGTAAAGCTTGTATTTTCGCCTGTTGATATTCCGTACAGCTATGGATATGATGAAGAAGCACTTAATAAAGTTTTATATGATTTCGGTGTTTCGGCAAACGGCGAACAGAAAAACTATGATTTGGAATTCGGTGACGGAATTGTTAAGGTAAAAAAGGGTTCAAGCGGACAGGATAAGGATGTAACGAATCTTTTGGAAACATTTTTGGAGGCGGTAGGAAAGGGCGAGACCGAGATTTCGTTAGCTCTTGAAACCAAAAATCCGCCTGAGCCCAGCGTAAACAGTCTGTATGATGAAATATATATAAAACCGCAGGACGCAACATATGAAATAGCAAACGGCAAAATGACAGTAACACCTGAGGTTTTAGGACGGGAAATTGACAAGGAAGAGGCAGAAAAGCAAATAGAGACGATTAAAAACGGCGGAGAAGCAACATTAAAAGTTGTAACGCTTAAACCCGAGGTTACCGAAGCGTCCATAAATGCCGAACTTTTCGGGACTGTGCTCGGTAAATTTGCAACATCATATGCTACATCCTCAAAAAACAGAAGCGATAATGTGGAACTTGCGGCAAGGAGGATAGACGGGATAATCCTTATGCCAAACGAGGAATTTTCCTATAACAGCGTTGTGGGCAAGAGAACGGCGGAAAACGGATTTAAGGAAGCTCCCGTATTTGAAAACGGCGAAACTGTGCAAGGTATGGGTGGAGGAGTGTGCCAGGTCAGCAGTACGCTTTACTCTGCGGTTTTGTATGCAGATTTGCCTGTTTTGGAGCGTCAAAATCACTCTATGACTGTTTCCTATGTTCCCAAAGGGCAGGACGCAACAGTTGCGTATGGCTCAATTGATTTCCGTTTTAAAAATGACACAAAAGGACCTATTAAAATTTCTGCAAAAACAGGCGGAAAGACCGTTGAAATGTCTATTTGGGGAGCGAAACCCGAAAAGGAAAAGAAAGTTGAAATAATTAACAGTGTAGTGGAAACAAAAGCACCGACGGTTGAGGAAGTCACCGAGCCGACAATGAAATTGGGCGAAAGAAAGGTGATTTCAAACGGTAAAACGGGATATACCGTCGCCACCACGCGAAAAGTGTATGAGAACGGTAAGGAAGTTAAGTCTGAAAAAATGACTTCGAGCAAATATAAAATGATACCGACAAAGGTTGCGGTCGGCTCCCAGTCAGTTCCTGTATTTGATGAGGTTTCGGAGGAAGATGCCGAAACGGCAGATAAAAAAGAGGAAGAAAAGACAGAAACACCTGAAAAAACCGAAAAACCTGTAATTGAAAGACCGAGTGCAAACGAAACGGTAGAGGAATAGGGGAAAAGCTATGATACTCATAATAGCCGAAAAACCGAGCCTTGCAAGAAATATTGCCGCCGGCATAGGCAAAATGCAAAGAGCCGACGGCTTTTTGTATGATGAAAACTACATAATAACATGGGCTTTTGGGCATCTTTTTTCTCTTGCCGATATAGAGGACTATTCGCCGAACAGTGCGGGAAAATGGACGCTTCAAAATATCCCGTGCTTTCCTGAAAATTTTGAATTTAAATTAAAAAGGGACAAAAACGGGAAGGTTGACGCAGGTGTTAAAAAGCAGTTTGAAACCATAAAAACGCTGATAAACCGTGATGATGTGGATACTGTTGTAAATGCCGGGGACTCTGACCGCGAGGGAGAAATTATTGTAAGAATTTGCATTAATAAGGCAAATTGCAAAAATAAGGCATTTAAACGGCTTTGGTTGCCTGACCAGACGCCGCAGACAGTACGCTCGGCACTTAGCGATATGAAAGACGAATCACAGTATGACAACCTTGCAAACGAGGGCTACGCAAGGACTTTTCTGGATTGGCTTTACGGCGTAAATCTTACGAGATATGCGACCTTAAAAACAGGCACTCTTTTGCGTGTAGGAAGAGTTATAGTGCCGATTGTAAAGGCGATATATGACAGGGATATGGCAATCCGCAATTTCAAACCCGATATTTATTATGCCATAACCAGCAAGGCGGAAACAAAGGGCGAAGAAATAGAGCTTACAAGTACGAAAAAGTTCCAAAAAAATGACTTAAAAAGGCGGAAGAGCTTTGCAAAACATACAACACACAAGAGGCAACAGTAGTTGAAAAAAAGACAAAAAAGGATAGCTTAAAGGCAGGAAAACTCTATTCACTCACAAAGCTTCAAAACTTTTTAGGCAAAAAGTATAAGATGCCTATGGAGGAAAGCTTAAAAATTCTGCAAGGGCTTTATGAAAAGGGTTATGTTACATATCCCAGAACAAACTCCGAGTACTTGGCGGAAGCAGAAAAGGACAAAATCAAAATGATTTTGGACGGAGTTAAAAAATTAGGCTATCCCGTCGAATTCAAAACAGGCAAAAATATTTTTGACGATTCAAAAATAGAGGCACATTCGGCACTTACGCCAACCTATAAAATTCCGCAAAAGGACGCACTATCAGGCGACGAAAAAAAGGTTTACGGTGCGGTTATGCGTCGGTTTGTAGCGGTTTTTTGCAGTGAGGAATGTGAGGTACAAAAGCAGGAAATCAAAATTGCGGTTGGTGATTTAGAGGAATTTACCCTAAAAGGAACAGTAATATTAAAAGCCGGTTGGACAAAATTTGATGATTACACCAAAAAGGACAAACTCTTGCCCGACTTGGACAAGGGAGATAAGGTAAATATCGACTTCAAACCGCAGGAAAAGGAAACAACTCCCCCGAAGCACTACACGATTGAAACGCTTAACAATTACCTCAAAAACCCGTTCCGTGAGGATAAGCAGAATATCGAAACGGAGGACGATGCCGAAGAATACCGAGCCGTTTTTGAAGGGTTGGAGCTTGGCACAGAGGCAACAAGAACGGGGATAATAGATAATGCCATAAAAAGCGGATATATATCGCTTAAAAAAGATGTTTATAGCATACTGTCGGGCGGTGAATTTTTAATAGAATCCTTAAAGCGAATGAATATCAGTATGGATAAATACAAAACCTCCGAATTCGGAAAAGCTTTAAAAAAGGTGTATCACGGCGAAATGGCAATAGGTGAAAGCGTTAAACTTGCCGAGGATGAAATAAAAAGAGTTTTTGAAAATCGTGAAAAGGATAAAGACGACGGCTTTGTCGGAGATATTGTAGGCAAATGTCCGCTATGCAAAAAAGATGTTGCAAGAACAAGGTTTGGGTACAGTTGCACAGGCTACCGTGACGGCTGTAAATTTTCGGTAAATAATGTAATTTTAGGCAGGACAATTTCGATGGAGAACATGGAAAAACTGCTGAAAACGGGGGAAAGCGACATAATAGACGGCTTTATTTCAAAGCATACAGGAAAGGAATTTTCAGCAAAATTGAAGCTCGAAAACGGAAAAACGGTGTTTGATTTTAACTAATCACACACCGTTTTAAAGTATCAGTTTTTTAATTGGATTAAGCCTTGGAAGTTTAGGAACAGGCACAGTTTTGTTTTCAAGTATCCTTTGCGACGCAGTGTCAATATAATGGGAATATGGGGTTCCGAATTTTTTTTCGATTATTCTGTACGCCTCGGCAAAACACGGAGGGCGTGACGACAGGTTATGCATATCACTCCCTAATATATGTAGCGAGTCGGTTTCAAAAAGTTCTAAGAGCTTTTTGCGGTTTGAATGAGAAATAAAGGACTCGGCATTTGCCTGATACAAAAGATTTAATGAAAACAGCTCGGAAAACTTTTCCGAAAATTCAAAATATCTGTCAATGTGTGCTATAATCGGCTTTAATCCAAGATTTTTGATGCGGTATATTTCTTCAAAATCCTCATCCTTCCACTTCCCAAAAGGCATTTCTATTAAGATATAATCAGTATTTTCTATGCAAAGAAGAGGAAGCTCCGGAAAGGTGCTGAGGTTTTTCACTAAATGAACCTCGCTGCCAAGCACAATTTTAGGATATGCGTCTTTTTCGCTTTTTATGGCGTCGCAAACAAGCGAATACGCCGTTTTCCGCTTTTCCAGAAAATGAGTTATACTCTTACTGCCGTGAAATGCGTAACAGTGCGAAGTAGAAACAACGGTATCAACTCCCGAAGCCTTAGAAAGTCTAAGCATTTCAAGACTTTCCGGGAGATTTTTTGCTCCGTCATCAACATTTGGCAGGAAATGTGAGTGGAAATCAATCATAAATATCCCTCTTTTATAGGTGCTTGATGTAATTTTTCACAAGTTCTTCCAAAAGCTCGTCACGCTCAACACGGACAATAAGGCTCCTTGCACCGTTATAGCTGGTAATATAGGTCGGGTCGTCGGAAAGAATATATCCAACAATCTGACTTATGGGGTCATAGCCTTTTACCTGCAAAGCATCATAAACGGCAGCTAAAATATCGTGTACCTCATTGGATTTTTCAGCACCGATATTGATTTTCATAGTATCGTTATTAAAATCCATAGCTATCGCCCTTTCTGACAAAATCAATTTACATTATTGTATCACAAAAAAAGGGAAAAATCAATAACAAAATGCGTACAACTAAAAAAATCATCGGCAAAAACCGATGATTTTTCATTCCCCGCAAAGACCGTAATCAAGACCTGATTTCTTACCTGCATAAGCAGGTGGGTTATTTACTTTTTGCTTTATATGTCCACTGGCAGTCCCAAAAGGAAAAGGAGGCGTATATGCCACAAAAATATCAATATCCCGTATATAATTTGTTGGTAAAAAATAGAGGCTTTACACGCGAATCGCAGGGAAATAATCAGTTATTTTCTTCTTCAAATTCTTCGTCGCGGCGTACAAATTCGTCGAATGCTGATGTAAGCTCGTTTTCGTCATCAATCGCAACCAGCTCGGCATCGTCGCCCTCGCCGTCAACACGCATAATTACGACTTCATCTGTTTCCTCGGTACTGCCCTCGATAACTTCAAGAAGTGCAAAATATGTTTTGCCGTTAAATTCATATACATCATAAACCATAAACTCGGCAGGATTGCCCTGCTCATCTTCCAAAATCAAAATATTATCTTCCATAGCTATTCTCCCATATAAGTATTTACCGATATTTTAATATAATTTGCGGTATATGTCAACCGTTTTTTTGCATATATCCTTCAAGGATAAGACAGGCGGAAAGGGTATCAATAACATTTTTTCTCGCACCTTTTACGGTATTCGTTTCATTTAGATACCTTGCAGCTCCGACCGTTGTAAGCCGTTCGTCCCAGAAATCGATTTTGCCGTCAAATACGGTTTTTAAGGACTCTGCAAAGGCATAGGTTGCATCGGCACGAAAACCCAAACTGCCGTCCATATTTTTTGGAAGACCTATAACAATTTTTTCGGGCAGGTATTCGTCTATCACCTTTTTAAGCTCGGTAAGAGTCTTTTCTTCACCCTTGTTTTTTATAGTGGCAATTCCCTGTGCCGTTATTCCCAAAGGGTCAGAAACCGCAAGACCAATACGGGCATCACCGTAGTCAATTCCTATTATACGCATAATAAATCTCCTTATTCAAAGAATAACATAGAAGAAAGTAAAAGTCAACCTTGATTTTTGACGAAATATATGGTAAAATACAAGAAATGAAATATGAAAAGGTGATTTTTATGAAAATAAAAGACGGATTTTTGCTAAGAAAGGTTGCAGACCGTTATATCGCTGTTGCAGTTGGCGAGGAATCGGTAAACTTCAATGCGATGGTTACAACAAATGAAACGGGTGCATTTTTGTGGGAAAAGCTGAAAAATGAAACTACCGAAGAAGAGCTTTTAAAGGCACTTTTGGATGAGTATGATGTAGATGAAGAAAGGGCAAAAGCCGACATTTCGGAATTTTTGGAAAAATTAAGGGACGGAAAGCTGTTAGATTGATATGGAAAATAGCCAGATTGCACTCTCTGAGCTGTGGCCTGTGATGAAGGAGCAGATAGATTGCGGAAAAACTGTGATTTTTTCGCCAAACGGAACAAGTATGCTTCCGCTGATGCGCCCTAACATTGACAGAGTAATGCTCAAAAAAGCCCCAAAAAAACTTAAAAAGTATGACATACCGCTTTATTTAAGGGATAACGGTCAGTTTGTCCTGCACCGTGTCGTAGCCGTTTTGGAAGACGGATATGTTATGTGCGGCGATCATCAATATAAGCGTGAATACGGGGTAAAGGACGGACAAATTCTCGCCATAGCGTGTGGAATGTATAAAGGAGACGATTTTGTGCCGTTTGACGGCAAAAAGTATATAAATTATTGCAAAAAGCAGGTGGCAAAAAAGCACATTTATGGAGAATATATGCGTCTTAGAAATTTTGCCGGGAGAATAAAGAAAAAGTTAAAAAGGCAGTTTTTGTAAAACTGCTTTTTTGTTTTAAAGAAGGATTTAAAAAAGAATTTTCGGGCAAGATAAGAAGGGGCGAAAATAATGAAAGATGAAAATTCAGAATTTGATATTATGAATAATGAAAACACGGTAGCATCAATGACAGAGTGCACGGGACTTATGCAAATACCTCCCGAAAATATGGCACAGGCGGAGGCATACGCCGATATTTATACCGTTCCGAAAACGGTAAATGAAGTAAAAAGAAAATTCAGGCATAAAAGAATCAAAAAAAATCGGAGCAAATAGCTCCGATTTTTTTGCTTTTACTAATTAGTTTTTCTTTAAAAGGTCGCGAATTTCGGTCAAAAGCTCTTCCTCTTTTGTAGGAGCGGGAGGAGCAGCCTCTTCCTCTTCCTTTTTCTCGAATTTTTCTCTTATTTTGTTTATGAGCTTAACAATTGCAAATACGGAAATTGCAATAAGCAAGAAATCAATAATTGCCTGTAAAAACTGTCCGTAAGGGATAACCAGCTCATCTGTAACCTTCACAGATAAATCGGCAATATTTACCTTGCCTGTTATAACACTCAAAACGGGTGTTATAATGTTTTCAACAAGCGATGTTACGATTTTCGTAAATGCAGAACCCATAATAACGCCGACTGCCAAGTCTACAACATTGCCTCTTGAAATAAATTTTTTGAATTCGTCAAAAGCCTTCATTTGTTTTACCTTCCTTTTTTGTTTTAAAATTCAAGCTTTTTCTCTAAAAAAGCCTGTAATTCACTGATTTTTATGCGTTCCTGTTCCATTGTGTCACGGTCACGGACGGTCACGCAGCCGTCGGTTTCGGAATCGAAATCATAGGTGATGCAAAATGGCGTACCGATTTCGTCCTGACGGCGATAGCGTTTGCCGATTGAACCTGCGTCATCAAATTCCACATTGAACTTTTCCGAAAGTGCCTCAAATACCTTTTCAGCACCCTCATTGAGCTTTTTGGAAAGAGGCAGAACCGCTGCTTTAACAGGTGCGAGAGCGGGATTTAAGTGCAGTACGACACGGCTGTCTCCGCCGTCTAATTCTTCCTCATCATACGCTTCTACCAAGAATGCAAGGGTGACACGGTCTGCACCCAAAGACGGCTCAATACAGTAAGGGACATAGCGTTCGCCTGTTGCCTGGTCGATATAATCCATACTTTCGCCCGAGTGATTCTGGTGCTGCATAAGGTCATAATCGGTACGGTCGGCAATTCCCCAGAGTTCGCCCCAGCCGAACGGGAATACAAACTCGATATCGGAGGTTGCTTTTGAATAAAAGGCAAGTTCCTCTTTGGAATGGTCGCGGAAACGCACATTTTCTTCCTTTATGCCAAGGGAGGTCAGCCATTTCATACAGTAGTCTTTCCAATAATAGAACCAGTCCAGGTCCTCGCCCGGCTTACAGAAAAATTCAAGCTCCATCTGCTCAAATTCACGGGTTCTGAATGTGAAATTTCCGGGAGTAATCTCGTTTCTGAATGACTTTCCTATCTGTCCTATGCCGAAAGGAACTTTTTTCCTTGATGTACGCTGAACATTTTTGAAGTTTACGAATATGCCCTGAGCAGTTTCAGGACGCAAATAAATCGTTGATGATGAGTCCTCGGTAACGCCCTGAAAAGTTTTAAACATAAGATTGAATTGGCGTATATCGGTAAAATTATGCTTTCCGCATTCGGGGCATACAATGCCGTTTTCCTCGATATAGCTGAGCATCTTTTCGTTGCTCCAACCGTCAACCGTTATGTCCTCGCCCTTTTCGTGAGCAAAATCCTCAATAAGCTTATCGGCTCTGTGCCGTGCGTGGCATTCCTTGCAGTCCATCAACGGATCGGAAAAGCCGCCGATATGTCCCGACGCAACCCAAGTTTCAGGATTCATCAGAATTGCACAGTCAACGCCAACATTGTATTTTGATTCCTGAATGAATTTTTTCCACCAAGCCTTTTTTATGTTATTTTTAAGCTCCACTCCCAACGGACCGTAGTCCCAGGAATTTGCGAGACCTCCGTAGATTTCGCTACCCGGGTAAATAAAGCCTCTGCCCTTGCAAAGTGCAACTATTTTGTCCATTGTTTTTTCTGAATTTTTCACAGTCTTACCACCTTTATAAAGTATCATTATAAGTTTACTTAAAAAGGGCATTTTTGTCAATAGAAAAAGGAAAAAATCACAATAAAAATACAGTTTTGGAGATTATGTAAACATAAAAATATGGATAAACTTAAAAAGTTATCCACATTTAAAGGAAAAATACACCAAAACAAGACAAAAAACGCTGCCAAAATGATGGATAACTGCGTGGATAATGTGGATTGTAATCTTGCTGTAACAAGGCATTTATGTAAACCGACAGAATTTGACAACATAAAAGTAATTTAATATAATAGCTTTGGGTGATTGATTTGGATAAAAATGATTATGAAAAAATCAAAAATGCCGTTTTGGGCAGTTTTTTCTATTATGATGAAATAGAATCAACAAATACCGAGGCATTAAATAGCGAAAATGCACCTGATAAAAGCCTCTTTTTAGCAAAAAATCAGACTCACGGAAAGGGCAGAAAAGGCAGGTGCTGGGAGGCGTCAAGAGGCGGTATTTATATGACAGTTCTTGTAAAGCCAAAAGAAATAACGGAAGATATATCCGCACTGACACTTGCCGTAGGACTTGCCGTTTCGAGAGTAATCCCAAAATCGCAGATAAAATGGCCTAATGATGTGATTTTGGGGGATAAAAAAGTGGCAGGGATTCTGCTTGAAACAAAAATCACAGGCAAAACGGGCGTTATTGCAATCGGCGTCGGCATCAATGCAAATAATACTTCATTTTCGGAAGAACTTTCGGAAAAAGCCACATCAATCCGCTTATTTTCGGGAGAGAAGCAAAACGAAACAGAACTTGTTTTGAAGGTATATAATGAAATTCTTAAAGTTTTAGATGAGTTTTCGCAAGGGTTTGGTAAAATCAGGGAGGAATATATAAAAAAGTGCATTATATTAAACCGTGAAATAACGGTGGTTGAAAACTCCAAAAATCGCAAGATGTACGCGGTAGGGATAGGCGAAAAAGGTGAGCTTTTGGCAGAGTGTGACGGCGAAATCGAGCGGATAACTTTTGGCGAAGTATCGGTAAGGGGGCTTTTGGGGTACTGCCTATAAGGCCTTTTCTTATGCCATAAACTCCTATATATTGATAAAAAAATACAAAATTTAACAATTTTCTACAATATATTGATTGACAACCGACGGTTTATAGTATATAATAATGCTATCTTTTAAATGAGGTAATAATATGAAAATTTACGGACTTCAAAAACTTACGCTTTTAGATTATCCGGGCAAGACCGCCTGTACCATATTTACGGGCGGGTGCAATTTCAGGTGTCCTTTCTGTCATAATGCACTTTTGGTAACCGATATTGACAGCTCACAAACCTATTCCGAGGAGGAAATTTTGGATTTTCTCTCAAAACGGACAGGACTTTTGGACGGTGTCTGTATAACGGGCGGTGAGCCGCTTATGAATAACGATATTGAGGATTTTATCAGAGCAATAAAGAAATTGGGTTATAAAGTAAAGCTGGACACTAACGGCAGCTTCCCGGAAATATTAAAAGAACTGCTAAACAATCATCTTGTCGATTATGTTGCCATGGACATAAAAAATTCAAAAGAAAAGTATGAAAAGACGGCAGGGATTAAAAATGTCAGCATTTCCGATATAGAAAAGAGCATAAATCTTTTAAAATTATCGGATATTGACTACGAATTCCGCACCACTGTTGTAAATGAATTTCATACCGAAGGGGATATTTTAAAAATAGCCGAGTGGATAAAGGGTGCGAAAAACTATTTTTTACAGAATTTTGAGGATAGCGGAAACCTGATCGGCGAAAATTTAAGTGCCGTCTCAAAAGATATTTTGGAGAAGATGAAAACTTCTGCAAAAGCGTTTGTTGAAAATACACAAATACGGGGAGTGTAGTAAATTTGCCGATTTTTGACGAAAAAAAAGACTTTTTATCTAAAATTGCGGAAAAATTTGTCGAAAGTCACAAAACACAATATATTGTATTTTTTAGCTTGACTTTATACAATATGTATGATAAACTGATGAAGTAATTTAAAGAAAGAGGACAAAAAAATGTATGTTGTACTAAAAAGAGATGGTAGAGTTGCAGACTTTAACATCACAAAAATTAAGGACGCTATAACGATGGCGTTTGATGCTTGTGAAAAGCAATATCATCCGGACACGGTAGATTTTCTGGCACTGAAAGTAACTGCGGATTTTGAGCCGAAGATTGAAGACGGCAAAATCAGCGTCGAAAATATTCAGGACAGCGTGGAGTCTGTTTTGATTAAGGCAGGATATGACGAAGTTGCAAAGGCGTACATCCTTTACCGTAAACAGCATGAGAAAATGCGTAACATTAACGCAACCATGCTTGATTATAAAGCGATAGTTGATAACTATTTAAAGGTAAACGACTGGCGTGTTAAGGAAAATTCAACTGTTACCTATTCGGTAGGCGGTCTTATTCTTTCAAACTCAGGTGCAATCACCGCAAACTATTGGCTTTCCGAAGTTTATGACGAAGAAATCGGCAATGCTCACAGAAATGCCGATATCCATATCCACGACCTTTCAATGCTTACCGGATACTGTGCAGGTTGGTCATTAAAGCAGCTCATCCAGGAGGGCTTAGGCGGTGTTCCGGGCAAGATTACATCATCACCGGCATCGCATCTTTCCACCCTTTGCAACCAGATGGTAAACTTTTTGGGTATTATGCAGAATGAGTGGGCAGGAGCACAGGCATTTTCATCATTTGACACATATTTAGCACCTTTTGTAAAGGTGGACAACCTTACTTATAAAGAGGTTAAGCAGTGTATTCAGTCCTTCATCTACGGCGTAAATACACCGAGCAGGTGGGGTACGCAGTCGCCCTTTACGAACATAACGCTTGACTGGACAGTTCCTAACGACTTGGCAGAATTAAATGCAATCGTCGGCGGCAAGGAAATGGACTTTAAGTATAAAGACTGCAAAAGAGAGATGGATATGGTAAACAAGGCGTTCATCGAAATCATGATCGAGGGTGACGCAAACGGCAGAGGCTTCCAATATCCTATCCCGACATATTCAATTACGAGAGATTTTGATTGGAGCGATACCGAAAACAACCGTCTTTTGTTCGAGATGACAGCAAAATACGGAACACCGTATTTCTCTAACTATATAAACAGTGATATGGAGCCGTCGGATGTCCGCTCAATGTGTTGCAGACTTCGTCTTGACCTTCGTGAACTCCGTAAAAAATCGGGCGGTTTCTTTGGAAGCGGCGAAAGCACAGGCTCGGTCGGCGTTGTTACGATAAATATGCCGAGAATTGCATATCAGGCAAAGGATAAAGAGGACTTTTATGCCCGTCTTGACAGAATGCTTGATATCGCGGCAAGGTCATTAAAAGTAAAAAGAACGGTTATCACAAAGCTTTTGGATAACGGGCTTTACCCATATACAAAGCGTTATTTGGGAACATTTAATAACCACTTCTCAACAATCGGTCTTGTAGGTATGAACGAGGCGGGACTTAACGCAAATTGGCTCAAAAAGGATATGACGCATAAGGAAACACAGGACTTTACAATAGAAGTTTTGAATCATATGCGTGAGCGGCTTTCCGATTACCAGGAGGAATACGGCGACCTTTATAACTTAGAGGCAACTCCTGCTGAGTCAACGGCATACCGTTTGGCAAAGCATGATAAAAAGAGATTCCCTGATATCATAACGGCGAACGAAAACGGAACGCCGTACTATACAAATTCATCACATCTTCCGGTTGGATTTACCGAGGACATTTTCTCGGCACTTGATATTCAGGACGAACTCCAAACGCTTTATACATCGGGTACTGTATTCCACGCATTCCTGGGCGAAAAACTTCCCGATTGGAGTGCGGCTGCAAACTTAGTAAGAAAGATTGCAGAAAACTATAAATTGCCGTACTACACAATGTCACCTACCTATTCGGTATGTAAAAACCATGGCTATATAGCAGGTGAAGTTGCAACCTGTCCCGAATGTGGTGAAAAGACCGAGGTTTATAGCAGAATAACGGGTTATTACCGACCTGTTCAGAATTGGAACGACGGAAAAACTCAGGAATATAAAGACCGCAGAACATATGATATTGCAAATTCTAAGCTAACAAGAAGCGGTGTCGTAAAAGAAGAAAAGGAAGAGCAAAAAGTGCAGATTGTAACAAGTGAAGGCGATGCAGTATATCTTTTTGCGACACCTACTTGCCCTAACTGTAAAATAGCCGGTGTTACGCTTGATAAAGCGGGTATTGCATATGAGAAGATTTATGCAAACGAGCATCCCGATATGGCGGAGGAATACGGCATAAAACAAGCACCTACGCTTGTTGTAATATCGGACGGCGAGGTTTCAAAATTCACAGGTGTATCCGATATTAAAAAATATATAAATGCGTAAGGAAAAAGATATGTACGATATTATTGTAATCGGCGGCGGTCCTGCTGGGCTGACCGCCGCTCTGTATGCATTAAGAGCGAATAAAAAAGTTCTTGTAATTGAAAAGGAAACCTTTGGCGGACAGATAACATTTTCTCCAAAAGTTGAAAATATCCCCGGATTTACCGAGCTTTCGGGAAACGAATTTGCCGAAAAGCTGGTAGAGCAGGTGCTTTATCAGGGTGCAGATGTGGAATCTGCTGAGGTTTTTGCTATCAGCGGTGAAGATATAAAAACCGTTATGACAGATAGCGGAGAGTTTTCGGCAAAAGCGGTAGTTATCGCAACAGGTGCTAAACACCGCCTTTTAGGACTTCCTGATGAGGATAAGTTCATAGGCGAGGGAATTTCCTTTTGTGCTGTTTGCGACGGTGCGTTTTATATGAATAAAACCGTTGCGGTAGTCGGCGGCGGAAACTCTGCACTTCAAGAGGCGATTTTGCTTTCCGATTTAGCAAAAAAGGTATATATTGTGCAAAACCTGGACTTTTTAACAGGTGAAAAGAAGCTGCAAGAACAATTAAAGGACAATGTAGAAGTTATTTTGGGAAGTGTTGTTACGGAGTATCTGGGAGATAGTGAGCTAAGCGGAATCCGTATTAAAAATGAAAATAGCGGACAGATTAGCGAACTTTTGGTTGACGGAGTATTTTTGGCAGTCGGACTTATTCCGCAGAATGAGGCATTTTCAAATGTTTTGGACCTTGATGAGCGAGGCTATGCAAAAGCGGACGCTGATTTAAACGGTGCAAAAAGCGGAATTTTTGTAGCAGGGGATTGCCGCCAAAAGAAGATAAGACAGGTGACGACAGCGGCATCAGACGGTGCGATTGCCGCACTTTCTGCGTGTGATTATATAGATTCTAAAAAGTTTTAGGAGCGATATTTATGGGGAAAAAGCGTAAACGCGGCGACAGGCGTGACGGTGTACTCTTACGAAATGTTGATGCAATGCATTTTATGATGCCGATTATGATGCCCAATAGGTGCGATAATGAGGCGTTTGTATCCGAAAGAGTTGACCTTACCAATCTTGCGGCATATTTGGAAAAGAAAAACAGTCAAAATCCCGAATATAAGTATAATCTTTTTCAGGCGATAGTTACTGCAATTTTGAAAACGGTAACGCTAAGACCGAAAATGAACAGATTTATTGCAAACAATAACCTGTATCAGAGAAATGAAGTAAGTGCTTCATTTGTAATCAAGAAGCAGTTTACCGATTCAAGCGAGGAAGGGTTGGCTTTTATTCACGCAAAGGAAACCGACACGATTGAAGATGTGCATAACGAAATCTACCGTCAGGTGACCTATTGCAGAACGGGCGATAATAAGGACGCCACAAGCGAGGTTATGGATATATTCAATAAAATGCCGAGATGGTTCGCAAAATCGCTCGTAAAATTCTTATGCGTTTTGGAGCGGCACGGCAAAGTCCCTGCATCACTTCTGGAAACAGATCCGTATCAGTCATCGGTAATCCTTACGAATCTCGGCTCTATAAAGCTGCATTCAGGCTATCATCATCTGACAAATTGGGGAACTACCTCTGTTTTTGTAATTGTGGGAGAGAGAAAAATACGCCCGTTTTTTGATGAAAACGGGAATGTCACTATGCGTGACAGTGTGGATTTAGGCTTTACCGTTGATGAGCGAATTGCAGACGGATATTATTTTTCAAAGACGATAAAACTCTTTAAGGATATTTTGGAAAATCCTGAAATTTTGGATAAACCGCTCTCTGAGGAGGTATAAGGGACAATGGGAATGATTGTCAAAACGCCATGGCTTTCCTCAATGGGCGATGTGCCGAGAAAATTAGAGTATTTTGACGGTACTATGTTCGAAATGGTAGAAAAGATGGCGGATAAATATCCCAATTTAACGGCATTTGACTTTATGGGACGGGCTACAAGCTATAAAAAGATGGTTGAGGAAGTGGAAAGATGTGCAAAGGCACTGAAAACCATAGGCATACGCGAAAATGACAGGGTTACTATTGCTCTTCCGAACTGTCCGCAGGCAATTTATATGTTTTATGCAGTAAACTTAGTGGGGGCAGTTGCAAATATGATTCATCCCCTTTCGGCAGAAAAGGAGATAGAATTTTATTTAAACGAGTCAGAAAGCGTAACGGCTATTACGCTTGATAAATTTTATGGAAAATTTGAGGCAATCAGGCACAATACAAAGCTTACAAATATAATAATCGCAAGTGTGAAGGACGAACTGTCAAAGCCGATTAAAGCGGGGTATATGCTTACAGAAGGTCGCAAAATCAAAAGAATTCCACAAGATGCACCGATAATACGCTGGAAAGATTTTATGCATTTATCGAAATGTTGTTTTTATAATTACAGAGTAAAGAAAAAATCTAATGATACGGCGGTTATTCTCTACTCGGGCGGAACAACGGGAATCACAAAAGGCATACTTTTATCAAACAGAAATTTTAATGCATTAGCAAGTCAGGTAATTTCAGCAAACCCGTTTAAAGTGGGTGACAGTATGCTTGCGGCAATGCCGCTTTTTCACGGGTTCGGGCTTGGCGTGTGTATTCATGCAATGCTGTCACACGGCGGAAGATGCGTTTTAGTGCCGAGATTCACACCAAAAAGCTATGCAAAACTCATAACAAAATATAAATGTAATTTTATAGCAGGAGTGCCTACTCTTTATGAGGCGATTCTGCGTGTACCGCATTTTGACAGAGCGAACCTGAGCAGTTTAAAGGGAGTATTTTCGGGAGGAGATTCTCTTTCTACCGACCTTGCAGGTAGGTTTAACGACTTTTTGAAAAATCATAAAAGCAATGTAAAAATACGGGAGGGGTATGGAACAACCGAAACTGTAAACGCATGTTGTCTTATGCCGCAGCATATTTTTAAAGCGGGAAGTATTGGTATTCCGCTTCCCGATATGTATATAAAGATTGTGAAGCCCGATACCGATATTGAGCTTCCTTACGGCGAGGAGGGCGAAATCCTGATTGCAGGACCTACGGTTATGCAAGGCTATCTTAATAACGCCGAGGAAACCGCAAAGGCGATGCGTATCCATGCCGATGGACTTACATGGGTATATACAGGCGATTTGGGCGTTATGGATAATGAGGGATTTATCTATTTCCACGGAAGAGCAAAAAGGATGATAATTTCATCCGGATATAATGTTTATCCCTTGCAAATTGAGAATATTTTAAACGCACATAAATTTGTTGATTCAAGCTGTGTTATAGGCGTTCCGGATGAATACAAAATGCATAGGGTAAAGGCGTTTGTGCGGCTAAAAGCGGATGTCCCAAAAACCGAGCAGACCAAAGAAGAGATTATGGCATATTGCCGAAAGAATATTGCAAAGTATGCAATGCCTTGCGAAATTGAATTTCTTGAAGAACTACCTAAAACTCTTGTCGGCAAGGTTGATTATAAAAAACTTGAACAAATGGAAACGGTATAAAAAGGCGGAAATATCCGCCTTTTTTGTGTCACAGAGCCAAAGTGTCTCATAAAATAATAGAGGGTGATAAATTATGATATATGATAGGGAAAGGGCGGTGGCGTATGCGAATAAATGGGCATACGGCAGGAATCCTGAATTTTATGATTTTTCAGAGCTGGGCGGAGATTGCACAAATTTTGCATCACAATGCCTTTATGCAGGTTCGGGAGTGATGAACTATACACCGATTTTTGGCTGGTATTATATAAATGCGTCAAACCGAACGGCGTCTTGGACCGGTGTTGAATACCTGTATAATTTCCTTATAAATAATAAGGGCGTAGGTCCTCAGGGCGAAGATGTGGAGCTTAAAAGGATTATGGCAGGCGACATAGTCCAGCTAAAATTAAAGGACGGATCCGATTTTAACCATTCGCCTGTTGTCGTAGATGCAGGTAGCGGTACGCCGGAAACGGTCTTGGTCGCGGCACACAGTATTGACAGCAACTGCCGTCCACTTTCAAGCTATGTTTATCGGGGGATAAGACCTATACACATTTATAATGTTGGAAACTAAAAATATGCGATAAAAAAATCGCATATTTTTTTTAAAATAGTATTGACAAAACAGGAAAATGATGTTAGAATACTATCAACATACTAAGTAGATAGGTAAAAGTTGTAAATGAAAGGACGGTCGAAGAATATGTCGAAAATTTATAAATCAGCAGATGAATTGGTGGGAAAAACTCCTATTTTAGAGCTTAGTCATATTGAGGCGGAGGAAAATTTAGGAGCAAAATTATTTGCAAAACTTGAATACTTCAATCCTGCGGGTTCTGTAAAGGATAGGATTGCAAAAGCCATGATAGACGATGCGGAAAAAAGCGGAAAGCTCAAAAAGGATTCCGTAATAATTGAGCCTACAAGCGGAAATACAGGTATAGGTCTTGCTATGGTAGCAGCGTCAAGGGGATACAGGATAATAATAGTAATGCCTGAAACCATGTCGGTAGAACGCAGACAGCTTATGAAAGCATACGGTGCCGAGCTTGTCTTAACCGACGGAGCAAAGGGCATGAAAGGTGCAATAGCAAAAGCCGAGGAACTTAAAAACGAAATCCCGAACAGTATAATTGCAGGTCAGTTTGTGAACCCCGCAAACCCAAAAGCACATTTTGAAACAACAGGTCCGGAAATTTATGAGGATTTAGACGGCAAGGTAGATATATTCGTTGCAGGAGTAGGAACGGGTGGAACTGTAACGGGTGTAGGCGAGTACTTAAAATCAAAGAATCCCGATATAAAGGTAGTTGCAGTAGAGCCGCAAACCTCTGCCGTGCTTTCAACAGGCGTTGCAGGACCGCATAAAATTCAGGGTATAGGTGCAGGATTTGTCCCGGATGTTCTAAACACAAAGATTTACGACGAGATTATTCCCGTATCAAACGAAGACGCCTTTGCCACAGGCAGAAGAATAGGCAAAAGCGAGGGAGTGCTGGTGGGTATATCCTCAGGTGCAGCAGCATATGCCGCAATAACACTTGCAAAGCGTCCGGAAAATAAGGGTAAAAATATAGTGGTACTGCTTCCCGATACGGGCGATAGGTATCTTTCTACACCGCTTTTTGCAGAGGAGTAAAATTATGCTTATATCTACAAAAGGGCGTTATGCCGTGAGAATTATGATAGATTTAGCGGAAAATAGCGACGGCGGATATGTTGCCATGAAAAATGTTGCAGATAGGCAGGGTATTTCACTAAAATATATAGAAAGAATTGTGCCGCTTTTAACAAAAGCAGGGCTGATTGAGGGTGTCCACGGAAAAGGTGGCGGATATCGGCTTTGCCGTGAGCCGCAGTACATCAGCGTTGCGGAAATAGTGACCGCTGCGGAAGGCTCAATAGCACCTGTTGCCTGTCTTGTAAGCGGAGCAAAGCCCTGCGAGAGAAAAAATGTATGCAGAACGGTTAAAATGTGGCAGGGAGCATATGAGCTTTTGGAGAATTATTTTAAAGGCATAACGATTTATGACCTTATGTTAAAGGAAGATTCCGATAAAGGTTATATTAAATCGGAAATCAAAAAAGATACAGGCGGACTAAATGTATGGCAGCTATAAGCTTGTATAAGTGAAAAACACGGCTTTAAAACCGTGTTTTTTCTATCTGAATTCTAAAAAGTGCTTTTTTATTGCTTTAAAAGTCTTTTCGCTTATATAATGCTCAATCCTACACGCATCTTCTGCGGCGGTTTTTGGGTCTACACCGAGGCTTTCAAACATCTTGGTAAGTGTATTGTGGCGGTCATAGACCTCTTCCGCCTTTTTCTTGCCTTTTTTTGTGAGGACTATGCCTTCACGATAATCTTCTTCGATATATCCGCCGTCTTTTAAAATTGTCATTGCACGGCTTACTGACGGCTTGGAATAGCCCATATATTCGCTTATATCTATTGAACGTACCGTTTCGCCTTTTTGCGAAAGAATAAGTATAGTTTCAAGATACATCTCTTTTGATTCTTCTACCGCCATATATTTCGCCTCCAATCACTTAAAATGCATTTTATCATATTTCCCGAAAAAATGCAATAGCAAGAAATTTGCACAAAATATTAGTTAGCAGAAGCTAACCAACTGTGCAGTATAACGGAATTGCAAAAACCGACCTTAAAACTGTTGACAAGTTAGCAGCAGGTAACTATAATGTAATAGAAGTTAGCGTTGGCTAACTAATTGATGTATGAGGAAGTGATTTTATGATTCCTATAAGCTTTGCAGACATTGGGAAAGAATGTGTTATAAAGAAAATAGGCGGAAGTCCGGAAGTTAAGAAACATCTTGAAAATTTAGGCTTTGCCGTTGGCGGAAACGCCACTTTAATTACAGCTCTTGGCGGTAATGTAATTATTAAAGTTAAGGAATCACGGGTTGCTATTGACAGTGATATGGCAAATAAAATTCTAATATAGAAAGAGGGGGAAAAAATGAGAACTTTAAAGGATGTAAAAGTCGGTGAAGAGGTGCAGGTGGTAAGGCTCACAGGTGAGGGAGCTGTAAAACGGCGTATTATGGATATGGGCGTCACAAAAGGCACTAAAATTTATGTAAGAAAAGTTGCACCTCTTGGTGACCCGATTGAAGTTAAAGTGCGTGGATATGAGCTTTCCATAAGAAAAGCCGACGCACAGATGATAGAAGTTGAATAATTTTTTTAAGGATATTTTAGCCTTTGCTAACTAAGGAGGGTGAAAAATGAGTATAAAAATCGCACTTGCGGGAAATCCAAATAGCGGAAAAACTACACTTTTTAATGCATTAACAGGCTCGAATCAGTTTGTCGGGAATTGGCCTGGGGTTACGGTTGAAAAAAAAGAGGGAAAACTGAAAAAACACACAGATGTTATAGTTACAGACCTACCCGGTATTTATTCGCTTTCTCCGTACACATTAGAAGAAGTAGTTGCGAGAAACTATTTGATTGACGAGAAGCCTGATGTCATACTGAATATTGTTGACGGAACCAATATCGAAAGAAATTTGTACTTAACAACACAGCTTATTGAGCTTGGAATACCTGTTGTAGTTGCCGTAAATATGATGGATATAGTAAAAAAGAACGGCGACAGGCTTGACACAAAGATGCTTGAAAAACGGCTCGGATGCAGGATAGTAGAAATCTCCGCATTAAAGGGAACGGGAGTTTTGGAGGCGGCAGAGGCGGCGATAAATGCTGCACAAAACGGAAAAACTATACCGCCTCATGCTTTTTCAGGCCCCGTTGAACACGCAATAGCACATATTGAAGAGGCAGTTTTACATAATATGCCGGAGGCGGCTCAAAGATGGTACGCGATAAAGGTTTTTGAGCGTGACGAAAAAATCATAAATAAACTGAAAATTGATAAAAATACTCTTTCGCATATTGAAGAGGATATAAAAATTGCCGAAACGGAGCTCGATGACGATGCAGAAAGCATAATAACAAACGAAAGATATGTGTATATTGCAGAAATAATAAAAACCTGCTATAATAAGAAAAATGCAGGAGAGCTTTCCTATTCGGATAAAATAGATAAAATTGTAACAAACAGATGGTTGGGACTTCCAATATTTGCGGTTATTATGTATCTTGTTTACTATATTTCTATGGTCGGAATCGGTGCGAAATCAACCGATTGGGCGAATGACGGACTTTTCGGTGACGGCTGGTATCTTTTTGGTATCGGACGCGGTGCGTATGAAGAGGTATCAGAGGAATATACAAATAACCTAAATGCCGTAAATGCATTTTATGAGCTTGATTTAGAGGCGGAAGATTTTGACGAAGAAACTGCAATTACCGAGATGCAGGGATTTGACGGCAATAAAACGGCAACTGTTGAAGTGGTTGATGAAGAAACTCTAAGCACCGAAGAAATGACGGTCTATTTTGACAAAGTCCCAGAAAATGCAGGTGATGATGTAATTCCGGTTTCTTATCAAGATGCTGTAAAATACTTTGAGGAAAACGGCTTTTCAGAGCCTGACCCTGCCGATTATGGCGTCTGGATTAAGGGAATACCGATAGTTTTAGGCGAAGGTCTGGAAAAAGCGGGAGCGGAAGAATGGCTTTCAGGACTTATTTTAGACGGTATTGTTGCAGGTGTTGGAGCAGTTTTGGGCTTTGTTCCGCAAATGTTTGTCCTTTTCTTGCTTTTGGCGTTTTTAGAGGCTTGTGGATATATTGCCCGTATCGCATTTGTGCTTGACAGGATTTTCAGAAAATTCGGTTTATCGGGTAAATCCTTTATCCCGATGCTGATAGGCACAGGTTGCGGAGTGCCCGGAATTATGGCAAGTCGTACGATAGAGAATGAGCGTGACCGCCGTATGACGATTATGACGACGACCTTTATCCCGTGCGGTGCGAAAATCCCGTTTATCTCAATGATTGCAGGTGCAATTTTCGGAGGCTCGGCGTGGGTTGCGACTTCTGCATACTTTATCGGTATGGCGGCAATAGTAATATCGGGAATAATGCTTAAAAAGACGAAAATGTTTGCAGGAAATTCTGCACCGTTTGTTATGGAACTTCCCGCATACCACCTGCCGACGCTGTCAAATGTTCTAAGGTCAATGTGGGAGCGTGGCTGGTCCTTTATCAAAAAAGCAGGAACGATTATTTTACTCTCGACGATTCTCGTATGGTTTACAAGCTTTTTCGGTTTTGCAGAAGACGGATTCAGAATGCTTTCGGAAGATGAGCTGGATTTATCAATTCTTGCAAGAATAGGAAGCATAATAGCACCGCTTTTTGCTCCTGTCGGCTTTGGAACTTGGGAGGCGACAGTTGCTTCCATAACAGGACTTGTCGCAAAGGAAAATATAGTTGGCACAATGGGTATCCTCTATGGCGGAAACGGAAATGCGTACCAGGGAATTGCTTCGGCATTTACAAGTATTACAGGATTTTCCTTCTTGGTATTTAATCTTTTATGTGCACCGTGTTTTGCAGCAATAGGTGCAATAAAGCGTGAAATGAACAGCGGAAAATGGACTTGGTTTGCGATTTTATATCAATGCGGATTTGCATATGCAATATCGCTTATGATTAACCAATTCGGAATGGCAATTGAGGGAAATATAAATGTTTTTGGATTTATTGTTGCAATTTTGGTGCTTTGTGCTATGATATATATGCTGTTTTTCAAAAAGTATAAGGAGGCAACGACCTTAGAGGAGGCGTAAAGCCTGAATAAATTTCCGTATCTTGCACGATTAGCCTCGCTTATGTATACAAAGTACACGGCGTTCGGCTTCTCGCACAATCTATAAAAATTTCTTTCAGACTTGGGTTTTGTACTTTAATGGGAAGGATGGTTATAAATATGGCAACTGTAATTATAAGCCTTTTACTTGCCGCAATAGTGGCAGGTATAATCATAAAAATGATAAAGAATAAAAAAGCAGGAAAATCTTCCTGCGGCTGTGGCTGCTCCGGCTGTCCCATGAGCAGTGAGTGCAACAAAAAACCATAAAAAAACGGTGCGAAAGCACCGTTTTTTATTATGCAGGAAATTACAACATTTTGTTGTAATGACGAAATAACAAAACAGCTACCTTGTACCCACGTCCGCAGACGGAGCTTCTATCAGAAGCTTTTTTATGATCTTGACGGAAGTATTAAAGCTGCGATCAGATATGCCAAAAGTCCTGTGCCAAGGCACAAAATTGATACTGCCCAAATAAGTCTTATTACAGTAGAGTCAATATCAAAATACTCGGCAATTCCGCCGCATACGCCGAAAATCTTTTTGTCCGTGTCCGATTTATAAAGCTTTTTCATATAACTCATCTCCTAACAAGGATATTATATCACAAATCGCACAAAAAACAAGATAAAAAATGAAGTATTTGGAATGATTGATTTTTTGTGTTATTTATTATATAATAATGGCATAAATCAAAACTTGATAAGGACGAAAATGTTATGAAAAAAGTGAAAATTACGGTTATGAAAATGGCTTGTTACAATGATTTAATTGAAAAATTTGAAAATCCGATAGAACACGCCTGCGATATGAAAATCGGTCAGGAATTTATCGCAAACGGGTGGCAAAAACCCGACGGATTTTGCGATAGTGCATGGGACAGCATTTCGCCGTTTGTTATGGCACTGTCACACGGTGCGGAAGACTTCTATGACGGGTGGATGAAAAATAAAAAATCGGCAATGATTTCCTGTAATGACGGCTTTCGCCCCGTGAGTTTTCTTTTAGAAACAATGGAAGAAGACGCAGAATAAAAAAGACAACCCTTGTGGTTGTCTTTTAATATACCAGACCTATTTGTTTTTTATCTCTTGCTGAACTGCGGAGCTCTTCTTGCAGCCTTTAAGCCGTACTTCTTTCTTTCCTTCATACGAGAGTCTCTGGTTAAGTAACCTGCCTGTTTTAATGCCTGTCTGTATTCGTCAGAATCAACTTCCAAAAGTGCTCTTGAAATACCGTGACGGATAGCACCTGCCTGACCTGTAAATCCGCCGCCTTCAACCGTTGCAACAACATCAAATTTAGCAACAGTGTTGGTAAGTACCAACGGCTGACGAACGATAACTTTTAAAGTATCAAGACCGAAATAGTCGTCAATATCTCTTTTATTGATTGTTATATTACCTTTACCCGGAATCAGTCTGACTCTTGCGATAGACGATTTTCTTCTTCCGGTTCCGTAGAACTGTTCTTTTGCCATCTTAAAAATCCTCCTTACTTAATTTCCTGAGTCCAAGCTTCAGGCTTTTGTGCGGCATTATCATGCTCAGCTCCCTTATAAACACGAAGACGTGTTAAAGCTTTTCTGCCGATTGTGTTGTTGGGGAGCATACCTTTTACGGCATACATCATAGCCTTTTCAGGATTCTTTTCCATAAGCTCGTCATAGTGGATTTCCTTGATACCGCCTACCCAGCCTGTGTGGTAGTAACGGATTTTCTGATTCAGCTTGTTGCCTGTTAAAACTGCGTCCTTTGCGTTAATGATAATAACATGGTCGCCGCAGTCAACATGCGGTGTGAATGTAGGCAAATGTTTGCCTCTTAAAATACTTGCAGCTGCCTGTGCCACTCTTCCCAAGGGCTTATTTGCTGCATCAATGATATACCATTTTCTCTTGATCTCTTCGGGTTTTGCCATATAGCTACTCATTGATTTTTACCTCCTTAATAAAACGGTTAAAACTTAACGCTTACCACCAAGATAAGCCAACGCTGAGTATTCTACTACATATATAAATCAAAGTCAATATTTTTTTGGAAAAAAATTTAATTGTAAATAATTTTCTTTAAAAATCTCTTGTTTTCTTTAAATTTCTTTCATTTTCTCACTTTTCATTTTGAATTATTTTCAAAATATCCAAAGGCCTATCTACAATAAAATCCGCACCGCACCTTAAAAATTCCGCTTTATCTCTGAATCCCCAAAGTACGCCGCAGGTTTTCATTTTCGCATTTTTTCCCGTCTCAATATCCACATTAGTATCACCGACAAAAAGCGTTTCACTCGGCAAAATACCAAAATCACGGCAAATTTTTAAAGCCGTATCAGGCTCGGGCTTAGACCGTACATTATTGACAGCACCCTGAACAAAGTCAAAACTGTCGCCGAAAAAGATTTTTATTGCGTCCTGCGTCACATTATCAGGCTTGTTTGAAAGGACCGCAATTTTTATGCCCATAGCTTTGAGTTTTTCCAATAGATTTGGAATATCGGGAAAGGGTTTTGTTTTAAAATTTGGTGCTTTTTCGTATTCAAAATCGTATAATTTGCTCACCTTTTCATAGTTTTCGGGCGTATCCGCTCCCAAAAAATCAAGCATACGGTGAACAAGTATTATCCGACCGTCACCGGCAAAATAGTTGTAATGCTCATCGCTAATAACAGGAAAACCGCACTTTTTAAGTGCGTTATTTCCGAAATACGCAATAGCGGAAAGCGTGTCCAAAACAGTTCCGTCTAAGTCAAAAATGCATAGTTTTATCATATAATTACCCCAAAAAATATAAGATTCACGGCTATTTTAGCAAAAAAAATGCTGATTGTCAAAAAAAACGGCAAAATACTTGCAATTTTAAGATTGCCAATGTATAATGTGTATAAATATACAAAAATGGTGGAGAAAATGAAAAAAATACTGATAATTCCAAACAGAGCAAAGGACAAGGATTATAAATACACAAAAGAGCTTTTTGATATACTTGACGGAAAAGCTCATATTGTTATGCCTGAATCTGATGAAAAATCGGGACTTAATGCCGAGTTCAAAGGCAACGGCTTGTATGACGGCGTTGATACGGTAATCATTTTGGGCGGTGACGGCACAATGTTACAGGCAGCAGAGCCGTGCGGAAAAAGGGGAATAGCGGTTATGGGCATAAATCTTGGCAAGGTCGGGTTTATGACGGAAGTCGAAACGGAGTATATGAGCTGGGCGTGTGATAAACTTCTTTCTGATGATTTTGAAATCGAAAAGCGGATGATGATGGAAATTTCGGTAGAGGAAAAAAGCGGAAAAACGCAGAATTTCCTTGCTTTAAATGACGCAGTAATAGCAAAACCGAGTGCGGAAATGATTTTGGTAGAGCTTAGTGCAAACGGGGAAAAGGTAAGCGAGTATATTTCCGACGGACTCATCATTTCAACGCCGACAGGCTCTACGGGCTATTCGCTTTCGGCAGGAGGTCCTGTTGCAGATCCGCAAATGGAGCTATTTATAGCAACGCCGATATGTGCACATATGCTTTCGGCAAGACCGATGCTTTTGTCAGCGGAGAAAACCATAAATGTGTCACTTGCTGACGGTGGTGACGAAACGGCAACGGTCACGGTTGACGGCGAGGATAAATGTGTAATCAAAAAGGGCGATAAGGTGACGGTTCGGCGTTCAGAATATACTTTTAAAATTATAAAGCTTGGCAGACAATCATTTTATTATACAATGATGGCAAAACTGTAAAGGAAAAATTGATATGAAACAGAAAAGACAACAACAAATTTTAAAAATAATATCCGAAAGGGACATAAAAACTCAGGAGGGGCTTACCGATGCTTTAAAATCGGCAGGTTTTGCGGTAACTCAGGCAACAGTTTCAAGGGATATAAAGGAATTGGGGCTTATAAAGCTCTCGCTTTCGGACGGAACATATAAATATTCAATCACAAAAGAAGAGAAAAAGGATAACAATGAGCATCTAAGCATATTTTCAAAGTCGATTGTGAGCATAAAATATGCTATGCACACTATTGTTGTAAAAACCTATTCAGGTATGGCAAATGCAGTTGCGGCAACGCTTGACACGGTGTTAAAGCACGAAGTTTTAGGCACAATTGCGGGTGATGATACAATTTTAATCATACTTGAATCTGCCGAACAGGCGGAAAAGATGGCGGAAAAGCTTTTGAGGCTTTTTAATCGGAAGGAATAGAGTATGCTTTTATGTCTTAATATAAAAAATGTTGCCTTAATTGAGTCGGTCAACATTGAATTTGAGCCGAAAATGACCGTTTTAACGGGCGAAACGGGTGCGGGAAAATCAATAATAATAGACTGCGTAAATCTCCTTTTGGGTGCGAGAAGTGATAAAACGCTTGTCCGCTACGGAACGGATAAGGCCCGTATCCAAGGTGTATTTTCGGCATCTTCCGAGGTTTTGGAAATCCTCGAAAAAGAGGGGATTGACAGGGACGGAGATACGGTTATAATAGACCGTGAAATATCCCAAGAGGGCAGAAACATATGCCGCATAAACGGCGTTATTACAACGCAGAATGTCTTGCGTGAAATGGCTGCATACCTTATCAATATCCACGGACAGCAGGATAATCAGGCACTTTTAACACCGCACAGGCATATTGATTTTTTGGACGAATATGCAAGATGCGACCTTTCCGCATATCAAAAATTCTACGAAAAGCGGAAAGATATACTTTTAAAGCTTGAAAACCTTGATAAAAATGAGCAGGAAAGAGCGGAAAGAATAGATTTATTAACATATCAGGCAGACGAAATCGCATCAGCCGATTTAAAGGTAGGCGAAGAAGCGGAGTTAAGGGACAAAAAAGCGGTTATTGATAATGCGGAAAAGATTGCGTCAAATCTGAATGAAGCATATGCCTGTCTTTACGGCGATAACTGTGCCTATGATTTAGTTAGCCGTGCAGATAGTGCACTTTCGCATATTTCGGGCATAGACAGGGATATTGACGAGGTTTTGTCCAAGATAACCGACGTGAAGTATATAATAGAGGATAGCGTTCACGAAATAGGCGGATTTTTGGACAGGCTTGATTTTGACGAAAATGAGCTAAACGATATCGAGGAGCGGCTTGATACAATTTCACGGCTTAAAAAGAAGTATGGCGGCAGCGAAGAGGCAGTTTTAGAGTATTTGGAAAATGCCGCATCCGAGCTTGACGACCTCAAAAACTATGAAAAAAATACGGAAGAACTCCAAAAAGAGCTTTCGGAGGTTGAACAAAAAATGACCGAGGAAGCATCAAAAATAACCGAAATACGCAGAAAATCGGCAAAGAATTTGCAAGAAGAGGTAGAAAAATCACTTTCCGAACTCGATATGCCGAATGTCAGGTTTGAAATTGCATTAAAACCCTCGGACTTTTCAGCAAAAGGGGCGGAAACAGCGGAATTTATGATTTGCCCGAATATAGGAGAGGAGCTTAAACCCCTTGCAAAGATTGCATCGGGCGGTGAGCTTTCACGAACAATCCTTGCAATAAAATCGGTAGTATGCGACAGCGTTGATACTCTTATTTTTGATGAAATCGATACGGGAGTTTCGGGAAATGCGTCTAAAAAGATTGCGGCAAAGCTTTCGGAATTGGCAAGAAAAAAGCAGGTAATATGCGTGAGCCATTCACCGCAGGTTGCGGCAAAGGCGGATAATCATCTCGTTATTTCAAAAAGGAATGACGGTGAAAGGACTGTTACCGAGGTTAAAAAACTGTCCTATGATGAGCGTATTTACGAAGTTGCAAGGATAATTGACGGCAATAATGTCACCGAAACGGCGGTAAATCACGCAAAGGAAATGATGGAAAAATGAGAGAAGAAGGCGTTGTAAAGGCTGAAAACGGGGAATTATGCGAAGTTGTTGTACGCAGAAAAACGGCGTGTGGCGATAACTGTGCCTCCTGCGGCGGAGCTTGTAAAATGAATTTTCAGCAGGTAGTTGCAAAAAATGAAATAGGTGCAAAAGCAGGGGATAGCGTAATAATTGAAATGGATAGTAAAAAGGTGATTTTTTCAGCATTTTTGGTCTATATTATGCCTATTTTGGTTTTTGTGATTTCCTTTTACGGCTTGGCAAAAATAAATTTTGAGGACACAGTAAAAACGGCTTTGGCAGGAGGATTAACGGTAGTTGCCTTTTGTATAACCGTGCTTTATGACAGACGCCATAAATCCGATTTTTTGCCGACGGTAATCAAAATAGAAGAAAATGCTTGAAATTCTTTTTGATTTGTGATAGAATACAAAGATGATAGTTTTAAGAAAGGGTGAATAATCGTGGCAGCAGCAAAAAAAGCTAAGACTTTGACATATAAAGATAAACCTATTATAAGGCAGGGCGACACCATTTATTACGGCGATTTGGCAAAACCGCTTATTCTTGTTATGGAAATTGAGAGTGAAGAAAAGAATGGCGTTAAGGTCACAAAAAAGGTAAAATTTCATATTCAGGATAATACGGGCGAACTCGGAAAGGGTACAAATTACCGCTCCGGTGAGCGTGATAATCTTTATAAAGCGTTTGATATCGGTGCTTGGTGGCTGACAGATGCATTAGAATCGTAATAAAAAAAGCTTCTTTACTAAAAGAAGCTTTTTTCATGCAAAAAATGTGTTTTATTTGTACTTTGCCTTGCCGCAAAGTACCAAAAGGCAAACAAGGGGATAACCCCTTGTTAATCCCCAAGTGTAGCGGCTTCAAACAACACGCAAGTTCGCTCCAAGCTGACGCTTTTCGCAAACTTCGTGAACTCGCCTCAAATTTGCAAACAGAGTATAGTTTGCAGTCGACCTCCCAAAACCATAAACTTGAACTCTTGGCAGGGGATTCCATAAGGCAATTATGCCAAAACGCTGCCTGTGGCAGAATAAGTGAGGCATAATTGGTTCGATTTCACAGAGCATTGAGAATAAATATGAGCAATGCGACAATGAAATCAGCGGAAACAGCAGTCCCCTTTGGTCGTTTGAAGGGTTTGGGAGGATCGAAACTCCCAAAACTTTTGCTTCTTTTGGTTACAAAAGAAGAGAATAAATAGTAGATAACGGTATTTTTAGTTACTTACGCAATAGCCCAAAAGTATGTGTATCCCCAAACACATCGAGGAAGATGTATTCATCATATGCATCTTCCGCACCGTCTTCATACCATACGGGGTTTTTATATGAATTAAAAATCATATCCAATGTTTCCCGGATTTTTTCGGGTTCGGTTATGATTTCGTCAACCCGGTAATCACCGATTGCCAGATCACCCTTATCATCATCGGCTCTGTCAATGCCGACAGATGCGATATGTTTGGCGGTCATAAACCGGTCATAGTATCCGTATTCCTTTAAAAGCTCAATAGTTTTTGTAAACCCGAAAGAAATGGGGAAGTAAAAACTGTCGTCATACGGCTTTTCGCTATTGACATTTTTGAATTGGATATCTATGTAAAGAGGCGTGTTAAAATTCGACGAATTCCAGCTGAGTACTGAATTTTCGTCATATTCCAGATTTTTAATATCCTCGTTCAAGGCGTCGATTAACTTATCCGAAACAGGATTGTTCGGATAAATCATAACAGTATCCAAAGCGTTATGTAAATCCATATTTACAAGCTGCAAATTCTCTGCCTTGTATATGGGGTATAGTAGCATCTTGACCTGTTCCAAATTGACAACGCTTTCAAGATATTCCTTTTCGTTTACAAAATTTGACTGGTATCCCCGTTTCAGCGTTCTTCCGTTTTTGAGCTTATATGAAATCTCAAAATAATTCGGCATAGAACTAAGAGTTCCGGTTTCTGTTTTGTAAGTGTGATAAGCCGTGACTTTTTCAATATCTTCCTTGGAAGTTATCAAGTATTTTTCGGCATTATCATCAATTCGGTATCTGTAATAATAGTCAGGTGCAACGGTCACGCTTTCTATCTTATCAAGAGATGGTACACGCTTCTGAAACCCGATTATATCCGAGCGGAACGCACCCAAAAGCAAAAGCACCGATGCCGTGTAGATTGCCGTATGGAAAAGAGCACCCTTTAATGTAACGCCACGCCTGTTTATCATATTTGCAATAATTATTGCAACAATGCCGAATGGAAGCATAAACAGGAGAGTTTTGAAATTCCAGATACTGAAATAGAAGTAGCTGAATATTCCGCCCAAAAGCCCTGCAAAGTATATGAACGCAACTTTAAGTTTCGGGAAAACAATTGCCTCACCAACACGCTCCAAATCACGCTTTTTATACATAAAGTATGAGATTATTAAAAGAGCGGGAATGGCGAAAACATATATAAGCCCACGCAGTTTAAAGAGCAATATATCGGGTGTTATGTATATAAAGTTAAAAAAGTTTGTGGGGTCATATGCATATCCCAAAAGGTAATTTTGGCAAACCATATGGATAAATCCGATTATGGCAAGTGGAGCAATACATAGCAAAATGCATGTTCCCAAAAGCGACAGTATATTTCCTGAAATCATTACGGCAAAAATCACGCAGGAAAATGCCAAAAGACTGTAAATTGTCTGATTTCCGAGCCAATATAAAAGACTTAACCAGCGTATTTGTATTGTAGAGCCGCATAGCTTGGATAGAGCTACAATGGCGAAATTCGCCAAAACAGGCACAATCAAAAGCGTTATTCCTGAAACGGTTTTTGTTAAGAAGAGGCTTTTTCTTTTAAATGGCAGTCCGTGGTAAAAGGATATGGCACTCGGGCTATAAAGATAGGAAAAGAGCCTTAGTGCCAAAACCGCTCCCGCTACCAAACCGCAAAAATTTGAAAGGCAGTTACTTGCGAAAAACCGTGAATTCACAAAATTGTACGGGATGGCGTTTCCGTAAGGCGTTCTGTCCAAATAAAAATCAAAGAATGTGCCGAAAAAGATAATTCCTCCGTAAACCAGCAAAATCACCCAAAGCTGACGCATATCCGCAAAAAATATGCTCTTTTTAAAGGATTTCGTTTTTAAGTTCATATCCCATACCTCCCAACTCGTATATAAATACTTCCTCCAAGGAAAGCGGCAAAAGGTCTAATAAAATAGGATTAAAATTCCTTGCCTTTTCCATAATCTCGCTGCTGTCGCCGCGGATTATGTACTGTTTAACGCTTCCGAATTCCTCTTTATGCAGAATATCGAAACTTCCCTCAAACTCCGCAGGTGAAAATGCGGAAAATGCAACCTGCAATTTGTGGATATTGCCCTTAACATCATCCAAGGATTTTTCAATAACGATTTTTCCATTATGCATAATGCCGACATGGTCGCATACATCTTCAAGCTCACGGAGATTATGACTGGAAATTAAAACGGTCATCCTGCGTTCTTCAACCTCCGCTAAAATGATGTTCATAATATTTCTACGCATAACGGGGTCAAGACCGTCAACAGGCTCGTCCAAAACCATAATATCAGGCTTTGCCGATATACCCATCATAAATGCAACCTGCTTTTTCATACCCTTTGAAAGCTTTCTGACCTTGCGGTTTATATCGATTTTGAAAACCTCTTGCAGCTTTAAAAAGGTGTCATAATCCCAATTTTTGTAAACCGACGCATAAAAATCCGCCGTCTGCTTTATCGAATATGTGGGGAAGAAATAAAGGTCGTCGCTTATATAAACAATTCTTTGCTTTAATCCTTCCTCGCAAATTCTGTTGTCATTATCAATTTCAATTATTCCGCCATCGGTTTTATACACGCTCATAAGTGCCTTTATAAAAGTGGTTTTTCCTGCACCGTTCGGACCGACAAGCCCGTAAACCGAGCCTTTTTTAATATGTATATCCATATTGTCAAGAGCGGATAATGTATCGAATTTTTTAGTTACACTAATACCCTTTATCATATCAATCTTTTCCTTTCCAAATATTTTCCACTATCTTGTCAATTTCGCTTTTTTCAACACCTAAAAAGCAAAGCTCTAAAAGACAGTTTTCAACATTCTTTTTAATTTCGTCCATTCTCGTAATTGATGCGGCATTGCTCTTTTCCGCAACAAAATATCCCTTTCCGTAAGCGGAATAGATATATCCGTCTTGCTCCAACTCCTTATACGCCTTTACAATTGTGTTCGGGTTGATTGTAAGAGATGCCGCCATATCCCGTACCGACATAATCTTATCGCCAGGCTTTAAAACACCGCCTACGATAAGCTCTTTTATCTTTTCGCATATCTGCTCATATACGGGCCGAGAGTCGCGGAAATCAAGATTTATCATAAAACCACCTCCTTAATTTTGTACTAACTGTACTATTACACATAGTACAGTATATTTTTCCGTTTGTCAATACTTTTTTGAAAATTTTTTACAAAAAACCGCAAAAGCATTTGCTTTTGCGGTTTAAAAGGTGTCAGCACGGCAATATCGAGCCGTCATAGAATAGGTAGATGTATTTTTCTTTTACCTTTTTGCCTGTTATATTTTCAAGTGCGTATGCGTAAAGTTCAAGCTGTCGGTCATATTTTTGATGAATTTCCGAAACATCTGAAAAGGAGTCGGTTTTGTAATCCAAAAGCACAATTTCGTCACCCTCGGCAAACCAGCAGTCGATAATGCCCTGCAAGATGATTTTTTCGTCTGTGTCCTCGGTAGTATCAGGGTAGATAAGGCTCACGGGGGCAAGTATTTCAAAGGCTTGTTCGCGGCAAACCTTCGGGCTTTTAATAATGCGTCTGCCGATATCGGAGCGGTAAAAGGCAAGAATTCTGTTTGGATTTATCAATTTTGCGTCTTCCGATGCAAGTTTATTATCCGATACGAGCCGTAAAATTTCCGATTTTATGTAGGCAGAATCCATATTTTCGCAAGGAATAAGCCCTTCTAAAATTGCGTGAACTGCCGTTCCGTATCCCGCACCGCTTATTTTGCTTTCCGACAAAAAGGCAGGTTTTGGAATAATTGCCGTCCTTTCCGACGCTTTAAGCTGTGATACCGAAACCTTTGCAGGAAGTACGGTGGCATCGGAATATGGATATTTGTACTCTAAAACATCATAGATATTAATGCTTTCGGGTATATTTTCGGTGTCCTCCTCGATTTTTGTTTCGGTGCAGGGTTTTATGCTGTCTGCCGAAAGGTTTTTTAAAATCCAATTTCCAGAACTTTTGGCAACGGGCAGTACCCAATCGCAAAAGCTCTTTGCGGAAAGAACATAGCCAAAAGGCAGTTTACCTTCTGCCGTTTCCTTCAAAGTAGGCTTTTTTGCCGTTGCAACAAAATATAATTTCTCTTTTGCACGGGTCATAGCCACATATAGCTTTCGTATATCCTCCGAAATCTGTTCGGTAAAGATAACCGAGCGGAAAAATTCTTTAAGCGGGGAAACTACGGTACGGCTATTTTCAAAATCGACATAATCAAGAGTGATGCCGTAATCCTTGTGCATAATAAATCTTGAATTTTCGAGCTTTTTAATAAGCTTTTTTCCGCCTCCTGCCACAAAAACTACGGGAAATTCCAAGCCCTTGCTCTTATGGATTGTCATAATCCGCACAACATCGTGGTTTTCGCCTATGATTTTTGCCGAGGATAAATCCTGCTTCTTTTTCTTTATGCGTTCAATATATTTAATAAATCCGAAAATTCCGCGGAATCCGTAAGACTCGTACTGTTTTGCTCGCTCGAAAAGAAGCCTGAGGTTTGCCTGTGCTTCATCACCGCCGTATAACGCACCGCAAAAGGCATAAAAGTCGGTTTCCTCAAAAAGCGTCCAGACGAGTTTGTCCGAGGGCATATATCGTGAATAGGAACGCCAACGGTTAAAATTTTCCAAAAACCGTTCCGCTTTTTCGGCAGTTTTTGTATCGTCACTATTTGTGATTTGCCCCTCGCTTTTAAGGCGGATAAGCTCCTTTAACGCATAGAAAAACCTGCCGTTTTTGCATTTTCTTATAGTGACAAGCTCGTCGTCTGTAAAGGAAGCAATCGGGGAACGCAGAACGCTCAAAAGCGGTATATCCGAGCAGGGATTTCCGATAACTTTAAAGAGGGACAGCATAAGCCGTATTTCAGTTCTTTCAAAATATCCGCTTTGCTCTGCAAAGCAATCTATTCCGAAGGCGTTAAGTTCGGATTTGAATATATCTGCTGCACTCTTATATGACGACATCAAAATAACAATATCCCTGTTTTTTATGTCACGCAGACCGTCACCGTCACGCACCTTAAAATGCTCTGCTTTAAGTCTTGCAATTTCTGACGCGATAAAACGGGCCTCCATTGTGACTGCGGACAGGTCCTCATATTCGTCATCATCTTCATCTTCTTCGTATTGCTCGGAATTTATAATTACGCACTCGCTGCGGAAATCAAAGCCTGTATCGAGATAGCCGTCGTTTCCCGTGTTCAGCCTTTGTGTATCGTCATAATCAATTTCTCCCGCATTTTCCGACATAATTGCTTTGAAAATATCGTTTACGCTTTCCAAAACCTCACGCCTACTACGAAAGTTTTCGGAAAGTATGATTTTGCGGTCAGAGCTATCCTTATCAAAGGAAGAGCGGTCAAGCCTTGACTTAAAAATTGTCGGGTCGCTGGAACGGAAACGGTATATGCTTTGTTTCATATCACCCACGGTAAAGAGGTTGCTTCCGTCGGTAATGAAACTGAATATCGCCTCTTGCAAGAGGCTTGTGTCCTGATATTCGTCCATCAAAACTTCCTCATACTGCGACATAAGCTGCTGTGATATTTCGGGATTTTCAGAAAGCAGTTTGTGTGTTAACTGCTCCACATCTGTGAATTCAAGCATATTTTTAGAAAGTTTTTTCTCGTATAACTTATCGTAAAATCTTTTTGCAATTCTTCCGAGAGCGGAAACTGTCGGATACAGTGCCTCGCGGCTAAGCCTACTAAACCTTTCCTTATCAAGCGTCAAAAAGTTTTGTGCAAATGCCACTTCCGCTTTAATACTCTCGTTTATTTCCTTTAAAAAATCGGTTTCCTCGTCCGAAAGTGCGGAATTTCTTGAAAATTGCGGACGCTTAAAATCGGAAAGCAGGGCAGCTTGTTTCTCTTGTGGTGCATCTTTTATGATTTTAAGCTCGGTGTAGTATGTATAAAACAGCTTATAGTATGACTTCCAGCGGTCAAAGACGGCATTTTCTTTTTCGGGCGGATTTGCCGCAACCAAAACATTAATATGCCTATCGCCAAAAATGTATGCAAGAGCATCTTCGGTAAGGGAAAAGGCATAGTCAAGCTTTGCCTCGGATAAACTTATGCCGTTTTGATACCAAAGCGTCCTGTCTATGCCGTTTTGGAGATTTAATTCCTCCGTTTTTTCATTGAGCCAACCAAAAGGATTGGGGATTTTTATAAGGAAATCATATATCTGCTTTATGAGTTTTTGCAATCCCGAATCGTTGCTGTTTGATGCGTACATACGCAGTAAATCGGTAAATTCTTTATCATTTTCCTTATAAAGCTCGGAAAAAAGCTCGTCCATAGCGTCTTCTGCCAAAAGCTCCGCCTGTGCATCGTCACAAATATTGAAATCGGGTGAAATCCCAAGAACATTAAAATGTCGGCGTATAAGACGCAAACAAAAGGCGTCAATGGTGGTAATATCGCTGTCGGGGATAAGGAGCTGCTGCCTTTTAATTAGCTGACATCTTTCCGCATCTCCGTCATTTTTTGCGGCAATAAGTGCTAAGCCCAGCGACTTTTTTATACGCTCCGCCATTTCGTGTGCCGCTGCATTTGTAAATGTTACGACCAAAAGCCTGTTTGCATCAATGCTTTTTGTCGAATTTTGCGGTATAAGTTTTTCGATTATACGCTGCACCAAAACGGCAGTTTTTCCGGAGCCTGCCGCCGCACTTACCAAAATATTACAGCTTTTGCCATTATCTAAATATTTTGTAAAAATTGCGTCTTTTTGAGAGGGTGACCAACGGATTTCTTTCATTATTAATCAACCTCCTTTTCCATAAAAGCATAAATATCTTCTACCTTTGTTTGAGTCCTGTACCCATCAGGTTTTTCATCAAACAGACATATTTCCTTAAACCCGCAGTAGTCGCACGGCGTACCCTTTCCCGACTTATAAGGCTTAATGTCAATATTGCCCGATTTTATCGCCTTATCGGCATCGACGGCGGATTTTTTTATGTATTTTGCGAGTATGTCAAAATTATGACGGGTAGCAACCTTTGACCTTTTTGTGACGCTCCCGTCCTTTTTAAAGCTGATGTTTAAAAACTCGCTTTTTAGGTTTTCCTCAATTTCAGGGTCCATACTGTAAAGCGTTTCTTTTGAAAGAGACGTATTTTCTCCGCCCGATACCTCGTCTAAAATGAATAATCCGTCCATCTTGCCGGATTTACCGCTGTCCGACTTGAATTCATCAATTTGTGATGATGATATTTCGGTATTTTCGGCATCTGCCAATTTACTGTATAAAATCGCATTTACGGAAGGCGTCAGGGTATTTTGTGAGTTCAAACCGCCTTTTTTTGCCAAGTCCTCCGCAGCCAAGGCATATAGTACCAACTGCATATCGACTTTGTCGCATATTGCCTCAACCGAAAAGGTTTTATTCCCCGATTTGTAGTCAACAATGCGGATATTCAACTTGTTTTCCGCGATACTTTCCATAATGTCTATGCGGTCAATAACGCCGATAAGGGTAATGGAGTCGCCTTTCCAATCAATGACGGTTTCAAAATCCTTTTCGTAGCAAACCGCGACATATTCGCCCGAGGCAAGACTTTTACGGATTGTATTTATAGAAGCTTCAAGCGTCTGTCTGCACCGTGATAAAAGATATGCAATTCGGTTTTTTTCGTCATCATCTGCATTTTTTAAAACCTGTTCGGAAATTTTGTCCATAACAGCCTGAATGAGCGTTTTCGCGTCTCCTTCCGAGAGATTTTTCCACTTAGAATGTATTTCTAAAATTGAATTTGCACCGTCTTCTACCATATGGCAAAACTCATATATTGCCATGTGCAAAAGACTTCCTATATGCGATTTTTCAATTTTGTATTCTTTCTGCTCGGTAAGGCAAAGTCCACGCTCCAAATAATAGGAAAACGGACATTTTTCGAACTTTTCAAGAGCCGTAATGCTATATTTTTTGTTCTTCCCGTAGAGCATTTCTGCTTTCCTGCGTGAAAGTGCGGGTTGGTTTTTTTTATACTCTGCCGCAGATTTTACAATATTAAGTTTTTCGCTGTATTCGGGGTTTTCCGCATACCAATCGCGAACTGTCTGCCAGATCTTTTCAGGTTTTTTCTTATAAAACTCGGAAAGATTTAAGAGCATATAATAAAATCCGTGCTTTGCTGATGCTAAAAGCTCATCTGCCGTTGGTTTTGAAATGATATTTTCCCTTATTTCAATATCGAACATTTCCGAAAGCTCAGAAATAAAATGTGCCTGATTTGTGGGATTACCCTCACTGTCTAATGACGGGAAACTGATAAAAAGCTTGTCCGTTGCAGCGGTAAAGGCACGGTAGAACTTGAAATTTTCAAGTAAAACTCTGCCGGTACTGTCGGGAGAAAGCTCCTTTTCACGCTCATTTAGGACAGAGGAAAGACAGGCTCTGTCAAAATCGGAAAGGATATTTCCCTCAGCTGAAATTTTCGGAAACTGCCCATCTAATGCACCCATCACGAAAAGAGCTTTAACGCGGGAGGGCGAATTTCTTGAAACTGTACCCAAGGACACACGGTCAAGCCCCGACGGGATGGTTGAAATTGTGCACTCAGAAATACCGCAGGAAAATCTGTCGGCAAAGTCCTCGCGGCTTATAGCTCCGCCTCCTGAAACAGCTACAAGCTGGTCAAGCGTTTCAATCACAAAATTCCATACCTGCTTAAATTGCTCCGATTCGTTGCGTTTGCCATCATTATCAAAAATCTCACATTCCTTTAAAATGCCGTCAAAAAGGTTTATATCACACATAAAATTGTAAACGCCTTCGGCTATTCCGGCAGCCGTTCTGCTCTTGTTTTCAAGGAAAGTTACAAACGGCGTGATTATTTTTGTACGAAGCCCGTTAAGCTTTTCAAGGTCTGTGTCCTCTTTTTTGCGTGTTTCTATAACGCTGTCAAAAACGGTTTCGTCTGTCTTTGTCCACTCGGAAAACCACGCCTTTTTGCCCTTGATACCGTGCAGAAGCACATAGTTTTCCAAAAGGTCGATATCCTCTTGTGATATTGCGGTGATGCCGTCTTCCGTTTCAAAATATATGTAGCCTGTCCGCAAATAATCAAAAACGGCGGAATAGCTCCAATTATCCCTGATAATATCAAATAGCGAAAGCACCGTTTTTGCAACAGGGTGCATACTGACGGACAGCTTTTCGTCGGTGAAAAAGGGTATGTCAAAATCAGCGAAAACGGAGGTCATAATATGTAAATACTGCTCCATATCACCGCAAAGTATGCCTATGTCACGGAAGCGGTAGCCCATATCACGCACAAGCGAGATTATCTGCGACGCCGTATGCTCGACTTCGGAAAAAATATCAAGGGAGTTAAAAATCGAAATGTTTTCGCTCTTTTTGATATATTTCGGCTTTTCCTCCCAATTTTCTATGAGAAAGCGTATATCAGCTGCATTTATGTAGTCGCATTTTCCCGTAAGATTTACCAAGGAGTAGGGAACAGACGATTTTTCCGCAAGGGAAATAAGCTTTTTCTTTGTCTTTTCTACGGGCAAAAAGAGTGTTCCCGAAGAATTTTCGTCATAGCACAGCGTGACAAAAACGCCAAGCGATTTTTTGGCAAGTGCGGAAATTGCCGTGTAGTGCATCGGCATAAAATCGTTATAATCGTCTATATAAAAATATGTATTTTCAAAAACATCTGAATTTTCGACAATATCTGCAAAAATCGCATAGGCATCATCTTTGTCGCCAAATTCGTCGGGCAGACTGTCTGTATAAATTTTGTATATTTCATTTAGAGATTCAAGTTTTTTTGCCGTATGCGGATTATCTTGGGGCAGGTCTTCAAAATCGCCCGGGAGTATGCCGTACCGGCTGAATTCGGAGAACAAATCGGAAAGTGAGCTTATAAATCCCGTATGTGATGCGGAAAGACGGAAAACATTAGTGTTTGATACAGATTTTGCCGCCTTTTGAACAAGCATGGTTTTACCGCTTTCAAGCAGAGACCTCTTTTGCGGGACAATGCTGTTTAAAAGCTTGGAAAAGGTGGCGACCTCGACATTATTTATACCAAGTCCGCCAAGCCTTTTAGAGAGAGTTTTTTCGGCGGTGTAAGAAAACTGCTCAGGAACGATTAAAACGGCGTTAGAAGCCTTGTTTCCGGCAAGATTTTTAAGCATTGTATCATAAAGGTAACTGCTCTTGCCCGAGCCTGTGCCGCCTGTAACTATTGTAATCGGCATAAAACATCTCCCCCTTGAAATTATTTCCTTAATTATAACACATTTGGTGTCCAATTAAAAGTACTATTCCAAAAAAATATTTCCGCCTATTGAGCGGAGCTTTCCGCAAAGATTTTCATACCCTCTTTTAATGTGATGAACGCCGCTTATCCGCGTTTCGCCGTCGGCACAAAGCCCTGCCAAAACAAGTGCCGCACCGCCTCTTAAATCCATAGCATTCACCTTTGCACCGCTTAGATGCTTGTTTCCCTCAATGAATGAGCTTCGTCCGTCAATCCTGATGTTTGCACCCATACGGTTAAGCTCACCAATGTGCAAAAACCTGTTTTCAAAAACGGTTTCGACAATAATCCCGCTTCCTTTGGTTTCGCATAAAAGTGCGGAAAACTGTGCCTGCATATCGGTTGGGAATCCCGGAAAGGGCAAAGTTTTAATGTTTGCGGAATTTAACGGTTTCGTTGCGTCAATGCAAATATAATTCCTGTGCTCGTCAATTTCCGCACCCATTTCGGTGAGCTTTGCAGTGACAGGCTTTAAATGAACGGGATTTATGTTGTCAATCCTGCCCTTTCCGCCCGTTATCGCAAATGCACTCATAAATGTACCTGCCTCAATCCTGTCCGAAATTATCGAATATGTGACAGGCTCTAATCGTTTTACGCCGTAAATCTTTATTGTACCGCTGCCGACGCCGTGGATTTTCGCGCCCTGCTTTATCAAAAAGTTGGCAAGGTCGGCTATTTCAGGCTCTGCCGCCGCATTTTCGATTATCGTTTCACCGTCGGCCAAAACGGCGGCAAGTATCAGGTTTTCGGTAGCACCGACGCTTGGAAAATCGAGGTAAATTTTTGCACCTTTCAGCTGCGGACAGTATAAATCCACATATCCGTGTCCCTTTTCAATTTCCGCACCCATTGCCGCGAATCCTTTTAAGTGCAGGTCAATGGGACGGTTGCCGATAGGACAGCCGCCGGGCATGGAAATCCTTGCCCGTTTCATGCGTGATAAAATGGGAGCGGCAAGGAAAAAAGAGCCTCGGAATTTCGTCATAAGCTCGTATGAGGCTGAGTATTCGCGGCAATTTGTAAAATCAATTTCCGCAGTATTTACATTTGTATTGCAAACTCCTCCCAAAGCTGTGAGAATTTCAAACATATTTTCGGTATCGGTAAGGCGAGGAAGGTTATTTATAACATTTTTGCCTTCGGTTAAAATCGTTGCGGCAAGAATCGGAAGTGCCGCATTTTTTGACCCCGAGCATACGACATTTCCGCATAATGCAGGAGATTTTTTTACAATTATTTCCGACATCGTAAACTCCTTTCATAAAATAAAATTCGCTTTTAATAGTATGCTCAAAAATATTTTTTTTAAAAATGATAAAAAATGAAAAAATGAAGAGTGGATATTTTTTAACAGATTGACACAAAAAATCAGTTATGGTAAAATATGTTTATAAAACTGTTTTTTGGAGTGAAAAATATGAAAAAGACAAACAAAATCTTGGCTTTTTGCATAAGTTTATGTATGCTGCTTGGCTTGACAGCAGTCCCGACAATTGCAGAAATAATCGACAGCGGCACATGCGGAACTAATCTCACATGGACGCTTGACGACACCGGTACGCTTACCATAAGCGGTACGGGGGATATGGACGACTATTCAGGACGTACACCTTGGTATAGATTATATTCCTCAATAACGACAGTGGTAATCGAAAATGGAGTCACGAGCATTGGTGAGGGTGCATTTGAATGGTGTGAAAACCTTACATCTGTCGCTATTGGCAACAGTGTGACAGCTATTGGTGGGGGTGCTTTTTGCTATTGTGAAAGCCTGGAATCAATAAACATTCCTGACAGCGTGAAAAACATTGGAGAAGCTACGTTTGAAGGATGCCGTGGTCTTACATCAGTCATAATCGGTAACGGTGTGACTAGCATTGGATATGGAGCATTTGAGTACTGTGAAAGTCTTATATCAGTCAACATTCCTGACAGCGTGATAAGTATTGAAGATAGGGCATTTTACTCTTGCCGTAGTGTTACCTCAGTAACTATCGGAAGCGGAGTGGCAAACATAGGTGATGCTGCATTTAGCAATCTCAGCAGCCTCGTCTCAATAAATGTTTCAGAAAATAACACCGGATACTCGTCAAAAGATGGAGTACTTTTCAATAAAAAACAAACATATCTTATTCAATTCCCAAGCGGAAAGGCAGGAGTATATACTATACCTGACAGCGTATCACACATCGATAATCGTGCTTTTAAGAGTTGCAAAAATATTACATCAATTACTATTGGTAATAATGTAATAAGCATAGGCGATAGCGGGTTTAGCGGTTGCAGCAGCCTTACATCAATAAATGTTTCGGAGGATAATACAGAATATTCCTCAAAGGACGGTGTGCTTTTTAACAAGAATAAAACAGAGCTAATTCAATGCCCAAGAGAAAAAACAGGAGTGTATGATATACCTTATAGCGTGATAAGTATAGGAGATAGTGCATTTTCTGGTTGTAAGATTACCTCTGTCATTATTGGAAATAGGGTGACAAGCATTGGAGGTGCTGCGTTTGCGTCTTGTACTAGTCTGGCCTCAGTCACAATCGGTAACAGCGTGACAAGTATAGGCGGCTTGGCATTTGGCTATTGCCCTAATCTTACCTCAATAATCATACCCGATAGCGTAACAAGTATGGGGTACAGCGTGTTTCAAGGCAGTGAAAACCTTGCCTCAATCACAATCGGTAACAGTGTGACAAGTATTGGCGATGATATGTTTCAAATGTGTGAAAGCCTTACATCAGTTGTAATAGGTAGTGGTGTGACCAGCATTGGCATTGAGGCGTTCAACGATTGCACCAGCCTTGTTTCAATAAGCGTTTCGGCAGACAATACTGAATACTCGTCAAAGGACGGGGTACTTTTCAATAAAAATGGAACAAATCTCATTAAATGTCCATATGGAAGGGCAGAGACATATACTATACCTGACAGCGTGACAAGTATTGGTGACCATGCATATATGCGTTGTAATAGCCTTGCATCAATCACAATCCCCGACAGTGTTACAAGCATTGGCGAGGGTGCATTTTCTGGTTGTGAAAGCCTTACTTCAATCACAATTTCTGACAGTGTTACAAGCATTGGCGAGGGTGCATTTTCTGGTTGTGAAAGCCTTACTTCAATCACAATTCCTGACAGCGTGACAAGCATTGGTGAGGGTGCATTTTATTGGTGTAAAAATCTCACCGCAGTCACAATTGGCAACGGTGTGGAAAGTATAGGTGATAGAGCATTTTCTCGATGTCAAAGCCTTACATCAGTCACAATCCCCGATAGTGTAATAAACATAGGGAGAAGAGCGTTCGATCAGTGTAGAAACCTCATTTCCATTACAATTGGTAACAGTGTGGTAAATATAGGTAAGATGGCGTTTGAATGGTGTGAAAGTCTTGCTTCAATAACCATGTCCGATAGCGTAAAAAGTGTTGGATGGGGAGCGTTTGAAGATTGCAACAGCCTTACTGACATATATTACGGGGGTACAGCGGAGGATTGGAATGAGATTGAAATTGATTACGACAATGACCCATTACTTAATGCGACAAGGCATTATATGAAGTCACTTGGCGTGGTGGAGGATGGTAATAGCGTTACTGTCACACCTAAAAATATTACTACTGACGGCGTTATAATCGTTTCTGTATATAAAAACGGACGGTTTACAGAGATGAAAAAGGCGGAATACACGGGCAGTTCTGCGGAATTTAAGATAGCAGACGATTATGACAAAATAAAAGTCATGCTGTGGGACAATTTAATTGATATGAAACCATTAGTTAACGCAAGAACTAAATAAATGATTAGGGTTAATTGCAAAAAGGGTTCGGAAAATCCGAACCCTTTTTGCAGAAAATATGGCTTTTTACATAATATGAATAAAAAAAGTGAAGAAAACGAAAAAAATGCTTGACAATGGAAAATATTGATGGTATAATCAAAAGGCTAAACGGCAGGTTCTTTTTTTTTACTGTAAAAATCTGTCGATACTATGATTTCTCATACGGAGGTGTAACAATGAGAGTAAAGATTACTTTGGCTTGTTCGGAATGTAAGCAGAGAAATTACAACACAATGAAGAATAAAAAGAACGATCCGGACAGATTGGAAATGAACAAATACTGTAAGTTTTGCAGAAAACACACACTGCATAAGGAAACAAAGTAAAATAAGGAGAATCTGTTATGGCTGAGAATAAAACTGTTAAAAAAACAAGCCCTATGAAGTTTTTTAAAGAAACTAAGGCTGAAATGAAAAAGGTTTCATGGCCTACAAAAGAACAGCTTTTCCACAACACCGTTGTTATTTTGGCTTTTGTAGCCATAACCACAATCATACTGTCCTTGCTTGACGCCGGATTTGAAAAGCTGCTGTCCCTTATTGTTAAATAGCGGCAAAATTTCTTAGAAGGAGATTGTTATGGCAGATGAGGCAAAGTGGTATGTGGCACACACATACTCAGGTTATGAAAATAAAGTAAAAGCCAATATCGAAAAATCGGTTGAAAACCGTGGTATAAGCGATTTGATTCAGGCCGTTGAAGTCCCTATGGAAGATGTTATTGAAGAAAAAAACGGCGAACAAAAAGTTGTAAAACGCAAAATTTTCCCCGGCTATGTCGTTGTAAAAATGGTTATGAACGACGAAAGCTGGTATGTAGTCCGTAACACAAGAGGCGTTACAGGATTCGTAGGTCCGGGATCTAAGCCCGTCCCCCTTTCTGATGAAGAGGTCAAGAATATGGGCGTTGAAAAGGTACGCTATTCGGGCATCGATTTAGAGGTCGGCGATAGCGTAAATATTAAGTCCGGTCCTATGGAGGGCTTCTCCGGAAAAGTTGAAAGCGTTGATAATGAGAGCAGAAAGGTTTCTGTTCGTGTTCTTATGTTTGGCAGAGAAAAAACCGTTTCGGTTGAATTCGGTCAGGTTGAAAAGAGCATAAACTAAGCTTTTAAGCGGAAATCCGCTTGAAATATCCCTCTGGTATACAGTGGGAGGGCATTATTGCCCGCATTTACCACAACGGGATTTTATTTTCCCGAAATAATAGGAGGTGGCCATATATGGCACAAAAAATCATAGGTTATATCAAGTTACAAATTCCGGCAGGAAAAGCAAGTCCTGCACCCCCTGTTGGTCCGGCACTCGGTCAGCACGGTGTAAACATTATGCAGTTTACAAAGGAATTTAATGAAAAAACAGCAAAGGACGCAGGTTTAATCATACCGGTAGTAATCACCGTTTATGCAGACCATTCCTTTACATTTGTTACCAAAACTCCGCCGGCAGCGGTGCTTTTAAAGAAAGCCTGCAAGATTGACAAGGCATCAGGCGTTCCTAACAAGAACAAGGTTGCCACAGTTTCAAAAGCCGATATAAAGGCTATTGCAGAGCAAAAAATGCCTGACCTCAATGCAGCTTCTCTTGAAGCGGCAATGAGTATGATTGCAGGTACGGCAAGAAGTATGGGCATCGAAGTCGGAGAATAATCACATTATAGGCGATTAGTAGTGGGAGAGGCAAAATGCCTTGCTTGACCACGTAAGGAGGATAATAATATGTTTAGAGGAAAAAAATATCAGGATAGCGTAAAGCTTATAGAAAAAGCGAAGCTTTATGATCCCGCAGAAGCTTTGGAACTTGCTACAAAGATAGCAAAGGCTAAGTTTGATGAAACTGTTGAACTTCACGCAAGATTGGGTGTTGATTCAAGACACGCAGACCAGCAGGTAAGAGGTGCAATCGTATTGCCGCACGGCACAGGCAGAACTGCAAGAGTTTTGGTTTTCGCAAAAGGACCTAAGGCTGACGAAGCGTTGGCAGCAGGTGCTGATTATGTTGGCGAAATGGATCTTTGCACAAAAATCCAGCAGGAAAACTGGTTTGAATTTGATGTAGTTGTTGCAACTCCCGATATGATGGGCGTTGTAGGTCGTTTGGGTAAGGTTTTAGGTCCTAAGGGATTGATGCCGTCACCAAAGGCAGGAACGGTTACAATGGATGTTGCAAAGGCTGTAAACGAAATTAAAGCAGGTAAGATTGAGTATAGGGTTGACAAGAACAATATCGTTCACTGTCCTATCGGCAAAGCTTCTTTCGGTAAGGAAAAGCTCACAGAAAACTTCAATGCTTTAATGGGTGCAATCATAAAGGCAAAACCGGCAACGGCAAAAGGTCAGTATTTGAAGAGCGTTGTTGTTACAACAACAATGGGACCGAGCATAAAGATTAACGCATCTAAGCTTTCATAAAAAAATAGTTGACAAAATATGTTTTTTATGCTATGATGACATAGCTTAAAAATAAATCCGTAGACAGTAGGCATAAAGGTAAGTCCTACCGAGGGTGTTAATTAGTTTATTTGACTAAACGGCTCTTTTCGTCTACGAAAAAGAGCCTTTCTTTTTGGAAAGGCATAAAATCTTACAGGAGGTGACATTATGCCGAACGAGAAAGTTTTGGAGACAAAAAAAGCTCAGGTTGCAGGGATTGTAGAAGCTTTGAAAGCTGCAACAACAGGTGTCCTGATGGACTATCGCGGACTTACTGTTGAAGAAGATACAAAGCTCCGTAACGACCTAAGAGCAGCAGGAGTTAAGTATTTTGTTGTTAAAAACACATTACTTCGTTTAGCAGCAAACCAGGTTGGTCTTGAAGAGCTTGACAGCATACTTCACGGACCGACGGCATTGGCAGTTTCAGAGGACCCGGTAGCTCCGGCTAAAATCCTTTTTGAATTTGCCAAGAACAACGACAAGGTTGAAATCAAGTCGGGCTTTATGGACGGAAAAGTTCTGTCCGAAGATGAGCTCATGCGTCTTGCAAAGACTCCGTCAAAGGATACTCTTATTGCAAAGATTATGGGAAGCCTCAATGCTCCTGTTTCAAACCTTGCAAGATTGCTTAGCACAATTGCAGAAGGCGGCGTAGAAATCGCAGACCTTATTGCAAAGAAGAATGGCGAAGCAACAGAAGAAGTTAAAGAGGAAAAGGCTCCCGAGGTAGCAGAAGCTCCCACAGAAGAAGCAAAAGCCCCCGAAGCAGCAGAGGCTGTTGCAGAGGAAAAAGCTCCCGAAGTAGCTGAAACCGCAGAACAAGCAGAGGAAGAAAAACCTTCCGAAGAAGAAAAACCTGCTGATGCAGAGTAATTAAAACTAATTATTTAGGAGGAAATTTAAAATGGCAGACATTCAGAAAATTTTAGATGAAATTAAAGAATTAAAACTATTGGAAGTAGCAGAGCTTGTAAAGCTTATGGAAGAAGAATTCGGTGTATCCGCAGCAGCTCCTGCTGTTGTAGTAGGCGGTGCAGCAGAAGGCGGTGCAGCAGCAGCTGAACAGTCCGAATTTGAAGTTATCCTTGCAGAAGCAGGTGCTTCTAAGCTTAATGTTATCAAGGTTGTAAGAGAAATCACAGGTCTTGGTCTTAAAGAAGCAAAAGCATTGGTTGACGAAGCTCCGAAGTCTTTAAAAGCAGGTGTTGCTAAGGAAGAAGCAGAGTCTATCAAGGCTAAGCTCGAAGAAGCAGGTGCAAAGGTAGAACTTAAATAATTATGCTTATTGACCTGACGGACATCATTAAAAATGAAAACGGAAAATTAGTAATTTCCGAGGATTTCAGTATGCCCCAGATCAGCTTTATGGGTGAAGATTTTGATTTTTCCGAGCCTTTTAAAGCAGAGGGCGTGATACTTAATAATTCAAAGGCTTTGGAACTTGATATGACTGTCACGGGCAAGGCCTTGGTGCATTGTGCCAGATGCGGAAAGCCCTTAACGACGGAGATAAGTTTTCCTGTCAGGGAAACGCTTATGCGTGAAGATGAGGCAGCACCGGAAGATGATGAAATCATCCTCTATTCCGGTAAGGAGATTGAGCTTGACGATGTCATTTTGAGTAACTTTTTGATGAGTGTTCCGGTTAAATATCTTTGCAAAGAGGATTGCAAGGGACTTTGTTCGGTCTGCGGAGCGGATCTGAATGAAGGCGATTGCGGTTGCGACAAAGATGTTATCGACCCGCGTTGGGAAAAATTGGCAGAAATTATGAAAAATATGACCGATACGAAATAGGGAGGTGCGATTAAGATGGCAGTACCTAAGGGTAAAGTATCTAAATCAAGAAGAGATAAAAGAAGAGCAAATTGGAAACTTGAAGTTCCTGGTATGGTAGAATGCCCGCATTGCCACGAATATAAACTTCCTCATATGGTTTGTAAGGCCTGCGGCTATTACGGCGACAAAGAGGTTGTTAAGGTTTCTGACAAGTAGATAAAAGCAGAGCTATTAGCTCTGCTTTTTGTTGTATAAGAAAACCACGCCATAGTGGCGTGGTTCAGTAGAGGTTATTACCGATGAGTAGTAGACAGAAAAACTCCGATTGTTTATAATTTGGTTGTGACCTGCCAGTTACAATAATTAAAAACAATCGGAGGACATTAA
>JAFZMQ010000002.1 GCA_017551095.1 Clostridia bacterium
GCATCTTTATTTCCGTAATTTAAAATATTATTTGTTGTGCCGGGAAGGCTCAAAAACCAGTCGGGGTGCGCGTTTATAACATTAGTATCGCTCCTTGCACGCTCAGGCTCTATCCAGAGCATAAGTCTTGCGTTTGCCTTTTTTGCCTCTTCTACTACATCTTGAAAACGCTTTGGATGCGTTTCTTCATTTATCACCCATTCGCCGACACATTCGTCCCAATCGGTTGTTGAGTTTGTCTGGCACTTTCCATACCAGCCCGCATCAATCCATATTTCTTCAAATTCAATCCCGTGATTAGAAAGCTCCTCAATACGCTGTTTCATCACATCGCTTGTCGTACTTCCGAAAAACTCAAAAGCCATAAGTCCTTCTTTTTTTGCCGAGCTGCAACTTATATGGGAATAATAATCTCTTATTAGTCCGCGGAATTTGTTATACTTGTCCTCTTTATCCGTATATTTCATCACAAGAACCGATGATGTGCGTATTTTTTCATTCGGTTTTAAGTAGAAATTCGTTTCTTTAAGCCCTGTTTTTACCGAAACGCCGTCCTCTCGCTCTGAAAATTCCGCTTTCCAATCGCCAGTCCAGCCGATTGCGATTATGTACCCCGCATCATTTGCTGTAACATCAAAAAACGGCATATATTTGTCGCTTGAGCGGCCTCCGCGATTGGCAAATGACTTTGTTCCGTCCGGCATTTTGCAAAGATAATCATAATTAAATGCAAATTCCGAGCGGCATTCGGCGGCATTTTCCCAGTATCTGTCCGATTCCACCATTCCGTTCATTGAAATAACGCACAAATCACTTTTATCGGGAATATATCCCCAAGTCTTTCTTTGCGATTTGTCAATTTCAAACGGGAAAACGGTATCGCAGTCACAAATATCGGAAATGATTTCGGTATTGCTGTTCCCCGTATTTTCAAACCATAATACCCATTCTTCCGCATCATATTCTTCATATTTTTTTGTTTTGACGGTTACTGTCAGATTTTCAATTTTTTCGTTATGTAAATCTTTATGCGTAATTTTTCTGCCTGCATAATTAAAACTGAACATAATATTTTCCCTTCTTTTGTTAAACAGCACTAAATATAGCTTATTACCTCATAAGCATCATTTCAATTGCGTATCCGACCCCGCCGTCATCACAATCGGTTGATACAAAATCAGCCATACTCTTTACTGCATCTTCCGCATTGCCCATAGCTATGGCAATTCCTGCATTTTTAAGCATCTCGATATCATTTGATGAATCGCCGATGGCAATCGAATTCTCTTTTTTTATGCCGAGATAGTCTAATGCCATATCCATTGCAGATGCTTTTGTGCAATCACGCCTTCCGCACTCTATTAAGTTTCCGTAGTCAAACACCGCAAGATGTTTGGCAAAGTAATCTTTATCGTCCTTTGAAATGCTTTCCCCAAACATTTCAATTTTCTGAATATCGGAATTGTTTTCGTTCAATAAAAATAACTCCGGTTCCTTAATGCTCACAAAGTTCCAGCCCCCATAGGCGGATGTCGGATTTAAGACGAAGCTCTTTTTTACACCGCCTACCAAAAAGCCGTTTGAGGTATTATGAAAACGCTTCACACTATCATATACAAATCTAGGATCTATATATTTTTCATAAATAACTCGTCCAGATATTTCTATGCGCGAACCAACGCCCGAAATAATGCCGTCAATTTCTATATTGTCCCAAAGCGTGGATCTTGTGTACGATCTTGCTCTTCCTGTATTAAGAATGATATAATACCCCATTTTTCTCGCTTTGGAAACAGCTTCCTTATTCCTTGGATGAACATGGTCCCTGCCCGCAAGCGTTCCGTCAATATCAAGAAAAATAACTCCTTTTTTTCGCATTTTGATTTGCCTTTCAATATTTAAGTAATAACATCGTGCTTCACTGCACTCTTAGTGTCAGTCACACTCTTAAAAGCGTATTATGCTGTCGTATCCGGCAATTAATCCTTCCCAGTAGATATGCGAATCATTTGATAGTGTCAGTACCTTTGGAAAGGAAACGCCGTTTTCATTCCGAAACTCAACAACCGTCATTCCCGTATTGCAAATATCAAAATGGCTTGCAATATAAGGATATGGTATATCCAAAATGCTTGATAAAAAGCTCACACAAAAGCCCTGATGTGCAAATAACGCCACTCTCTTATCGCTCGGATTTA
>JAFZMQ010000023.1 GCA_017551095.1 Clostridia bacterium
AAAGTTGCTGATAACACAGGTGCTAAGGAAGTTATGTGTATTCGTGTTATGGGCGGTTCTAAAAAGAGATATGCAGCTGTTGGCGATGAAATCATCTGTTCTGTTAAGAAGGCAACTCCCGGTGGCGTTGTCAAAAAAGGTGAGGTAGTCAAGGCTGTTGTGGTAAGAACGGTTAAAGAAACAAGACGCAGTGACGGTTCATATATCAGATTCGACGAAAATGCAGCAGTAATCGTAAAGGATGATAAAAATCCGAGAGGAACCCGTATTTTCGGGCCTGTTGCAAGAGAACTTCGTGATAAGGATTATATGAAGATTTTGTCACTTGCACCGGAAGTTCTTTAAAGGAGGTAAATACGATGAATAAAATGCATGTTAAACGTGGTGATACCGTAAAAGTTATCTCCGGCAAGGATAAAGGAAAAGAAGGCAAGGTCATAACAGCATTTCCTAAGACAGGAAAGGTTATAGTTGAAGGCATTGCAATCGTTAAAAAGCATCAAAAGGCAAGAGCGCAGGGACAAGAGAGCGGAATCATCAAAAAGTCTGCCGCAATTGATGCATCAAATGTTTTGAGAGTTTGTTCAAAATGCGGCAAGGCAGCAAGAACCGGCGTTAAGGTTTTAGAGGACGGCTCCAAAGTAAGATACTGTAAAAAATGTCAAGAGACATTTAATGACTGATGTGGAAGGAGGCAGAACATACAATGTCGAGAATGCAAGAAAAGTATAAAAACGAAGTTGCTCCGGCTTTAATGGAAAAGTTCGGTTATAAAAGCCCGATGCAAATTCCGAAGCTTGAAAAAATCGTAGTAAATATCGGTATGTCCGACGCTAAGGAAAATCCGAAGGTCATAGAATCCGCAATGAATGATTTGTCACTTATCACAGGTCAGAAGCCTGTTATCACAAAGGCAAGAAAGTCAGTTGCAAACTTTAAGTTAAGAGAGGGTATGAATATCGGCTGTAAAGTAACTTTAAGAGCTGATAAGATGTACGATTTCATTGACAGACTGTTTTCAGTGGCTTTGCCCCGAGTTCGTGACTTTAAGGGAATTAACCCAAATTCATTTGACGGCAGAGGAAATTATTCCTTAGGCGTTAAGGAACAACTTATTTTCCCTGAAATTGATTACGATAAGATTGATAAAATCAGAGGTATGGATATTATTGTTGTAACAACTGCCAAAACGGATGAAGAAGCCCGTGAGCTTTTGAGCCTTATGGGTGCACCGTTTTACCGCAGTTAATAAGGAGGAAAAATAATTATGGCAAAAAGGTCTATGGTTGTTAAGCAACAGAGAACGCCTAAATATTCTACTCAGGGCTATTCAAGATGCAAAATCTGCGGCAGACCACACGCATATTTGAGAAAGTTTGGTATTTGCCGTATATGTTTCAGAGAATTGGCGTATAAAGGTCAAATTCCGGGAGTTAGAAAGGCAAGTTGGTAGAATAATGCGGATAAATTCTGCGTTTTAACGAAACCGATATATTTCGGAAGGAGGTAAATTGAATGCAAATAACTGATCCAATCGCAGATATGCTAACCCGTATCAGAAACGCAAACACAGCAAAGCATGAAACGGTGGACATTCCTGCGTCAAATATGAAGAAGGCTATTGCTGAAATTTTGAATGAAGAGGGCTATATAAAAGGCTACCAAATCATTGAAGACGGAAAGCAGGGAGTAATAAGAATAACTCTTAAATATGCCGGAAATAAGGAAAAGGTAATAAGCGGTATCCAGAGAGTGTCAAAACCGGGACTTCGTATGTATGCTCCGGCTGATGAGCTTCCAAGAGTATTAAAGGGCTTGGGAATAGCTATTATTTCAACCTCAAAGGGTATTATGACAGACAAAAAGGCTCGTAAAGAACACATTGGCGGCGAAGTTTTGGCGTTTGTTTGGTAAAACGATTTGTGTTATTTCCTGAAAGCACAGATTATGAAATTTTTAAGGAGGAAAAAAGACTATGTCAAGAATTGGTAATATGCCTATTGCAATACCGGCAGGTGTTACTGTTACAGTAGGCGATGGTAATGAAGTTACCGTTAAAGGTCCAAACGGAACTTTAACAAGAAAGCTTCATCCAGATATGATTATCGAACAGCAAAACGGCGAAATTGTTGTTAAGCGTCCGACAGAGGATAAGATGCACAAAGCTCTTCACGGTCTTACAAGAACGCTTATCAATAATATGGTTATCGGCACAACACAGGGATTTACAAAGGAACTTGAAATCAACGGTGTAGGTTACCGTGCACAAATGCAGGGCAAAACCTTAGTGCTGAACCTGGGATATTCACATCCCGTTGAATATGTAGCAATGGAAGGTATCACGATTGAAGTTCCTGCACCTAACAAGATTTTGGTAAAGGGTGCAAATAAGGAGCATGTTGGTGAAACCGCTGCTAAAATCAGAGAATACAGACAGCCTGAACCATATAAGGGCAAAGGTATCAAGTATATTGATGAGGTTATCATACGCAAAGAAGGAAAAGCGGGAGCTAAGAAGAAGTAATAGAAAGGAGTGTTCTTAAATGATAAAGAAGAAAAGCAGTAATGTTGCAAGAGTGAAACGCCATCAGAGAGTCAGAAAGAACATCTCCGGTACAGCGGAGAGACCTCGCTTGAGCGTTTACAGAAGCTTAAATCATATTTATGCACAGATAATTGATGACACAAAAGGTACTACCTTAGTTAGTGCTTCAAGCCTTGATAAAGACTTTGAGGGCTACGGCGGAAATATTGACGGTGCGAAAGCAGTCGGCAATTTGGTAGCTAAAAAGGCTTTGGAAAAGGGCATTAAAGCCGTAGTATTCGACAGAGGCGGATATATCTATCACGGTAGAGTTGCAGCTCTTGCAGACGGTGCAAGAGAAGGCGGCTTGGAATTCTAATTGAAGGAGGAAAATTTTGTGGCTGAGAGAATAGATGCATCAACACTTGATTTACAAGAGAAGTTGGTAGAAGTTAACCGTGTTGCAAAGGTTGTAAAAGGCGGTAGAACAATGCGTTTTTCCGCACTTATGGTAGTCGGTGACGGAAACGGTCATGTTGGCTGCGGAACAGGTAAAGCAGCTGAAATTCCCGACGCAATAAGAAAGGGAATTGAAGACGCTAAAAAGAATATGATAACTGTTCCTTTAAAAGATACAACCATTACACACGAAATTATAGGTGAATACGGTGCAGGCAGAGTGCTTTTAAAACCTGCCAAAGAAGGTACCGGAGTTATTGCAGGCGGTGCAGTCAGAGCGGTTGTTGAACTTGCGGGCATTAAAGATATAAGAACAAAATGTCTCCGTTCAAATAACAAAAAGAATGTTGTAAAAGCTACTATTGCAGGACTTGCAAACTTAAAGGAAGCAGAGGCTGTTGCTAAGCTTCGTGGCAAGGAAATTGATGAGATTGTAGGCTAAGGAGGTAGTGCAAATGTTAAAAGTTAAGCTTGTAAAAAGTACTATCGGCTGCAAAAAGGATCAGATTGCAACAGTTGCAGCATTAGGACTTACAAAAATCAGAGATGAAAAAGAGCATAAGGATACACCTCAGATAAGAGGTATGATCAAAAAAGTATCTCATCTTGTTGAGGTTGAAGAAAACTAACAAAACTAAACTAAAAGGAGGTGTAGCAAATGAAATTGGACGAACTAAAACCAACAGAGGGTTCAAAATTTTCATCAAAGAGAGTTGGCAGAGGTATAGGTTCAGGTACAGGTAAAACCTCAGGAAAAGGTCATAAGGGACAGAATGCCCGTTCAGGCGGCGGTGTAAGACCGGGCTTTGAAGGTGGTCAGATGCCGCTTTACAGACGACTTCCTAAAAGAGGTTTTAAGAATATATTTGCAAAGCAGTACGTTACCGTTAATATCGAAGTTTTGGAACGTTTTGAAAACGGAACGGAAGTTACGGCTGACACTTTGAAGGAAGCAGGTGTTATCTCTAAAAAGCTTGACGGAGTTAAGCTTTTGGGAAGAGGCGAACTTACGAAAAAACTTACCGTAAAGGTAGCGGGATATACCGCATCAGCAAAGGAAAAGATTGAAAAAGCCGGCGGAAAGGCAGAGGTGATTTAGTATGTTTAACACTATAAAAAGTGCCTTTAAGATTCCGCAACTTAGAAAAAGAATTTGGTTTACGCTTATGATGATGATTGTGTTCAGATTCGGTGCCCATGTTCCGGTTCCGTTTTTGACAAGAGACGCAATGCAGGCATTTATGAGCGGCGGAGCTGACCTTTTCTCGCTCTTTGATGTGTTTACGGGCGGTGCGTTTGCAAATGCAACGGTTATGGCACTCGGTGTTTCCCCGTACATCAACGCTTCGATTATTGTTCAGCTTTTGACTGTTGCAATTCCGACATTGGAGCGACTCGCCAAAGAAGGCGTTGAGGGTAGAAAGAAGATTAACCGCATAACAAGATACCTGGGAATCGTCCTTGCGTTTGTGCAGGGTGCAGGTCTTTATGTAACGCTTCACAATATCGGCGTAACAAGCGGAATTACCGCTATCAAGCAGGAAAGTGCATTGACATTTTTCATAATCACGCTGACATTTACGGCAGGTACTGCATTTATTGTATGGCTGGGTGAGCTTATCACCGAAAAGGGTATCGGAAACGGCGTATCCCTTATAATCTTTGCGGGTATCGTTTCAAGAATACCGACAGCGGCTGTATCAATTTATAATAACTACCTTGTAAGCGGCGTAAGGTCTATGAAGAATGTAATTCTTGCTATCGCAATAGTTGTGATTGCTATTGCGGCTGTCGTGCTTGTTGTTCTGTTCGATTCTGCTGAACGCAGAATACCTGTTCAGTATGCAAAAAGAGTTGTGGGCAGAAAGATGTACGGCGGACAAAGCACAAACATTCCTATTAAGGTTGTTTCGGGCGGAGTTATGCCAATCATCTTTGCATCGAGCATTATGGCATTTCCTGCAACTATCGTAAGACTTGCAACAGGAAATAACTTGCCGACAAGCGGTATCTGGTACAGAATATTGGGATGTTTTGCAGCATCATACGGTCCTTCGTGGACAGATATTGTGTTTGCAATACTTTACTTCCTGCTCATAATATTCTTCACATACTTCTATTCGGCAATCCAATTCAATCCTATTGAAATGGCGAATAATATGAAGAAATCGGGCGGATATATCCCGGGATACAGACCCGGTAAACCGACAAGCGATTATATTTCAAAAGTTTCTACAAGACTTAATCTGGCAGGAGCGGTATTCTTAGGCATAATCGCAGTATTGCCGATTATAATCGGTTCAGTATTCAATATCAGCGGAATGCAGATAGGCGGAACATCACTTCTGATTATGGAAGGTGTAGCACTTGAATCGGTACGACAGATAGAATCTCAAATGATTATGAGAAACTATAAGGGATTTTTGGAATAATTTGAAAGGTGGCAGAGTATGAATTTGATTTTACTTGGCCCTCCCGGAGCGGGAAAGGGAACACAAGCAGAAATTCTTACAAAACAGCTTAACATTAAGACGGTTTCAACCGGAGTAATGCTTAGGGCTGCCATGAGAGAAGGCACTGAGCTTGGAAAACTTGCCAAGCAGTATATAGACGATGGTAAATTAGTGCCGGATAGCGTTGTTGTCGGAATAGTAAAGGAAAGACTTTCGCAGGATGACCTTAAAAACGGGTTCATTTTAGACGGCTTTCCACGTACTATTGCACAAGCTGAGGCTCTTGATGCGACAGGCATAAAAATTGACTATGTTCTTTCACTGGAATGTGATGAAAAGGTTATTTTAGAGCGTTTGACGGGTAGGCGTGAATGTAAAGTGTGCGGAACACCGTACCATATCAAAACCAAGCCTGTTCCCACAAACGGAAAATGCGTGTGCGGCGGAGAGATAGTTCAGCGTCCCGATGATAATGAAGAAACTATAAAAAATCGCCTTAAAGTATATCATGAGCAGACAGAGCCAATAAAGGCTTATTACGAATCGCAGGGAAAAGTAATCAGCGTTGATAGCTCAAAAACTGCACAAATAACAAATGATGCAGTGTTTGAAGCGTTGGGACTTGATAAACAAGAGGCATAAAATGGTTACCATAAAATCAAGAGCAGAAATTGAAAAAATGCGTGTTGCCGGTAAAATAACAGGCGACGCACTGCGTGAAATAGAAAAGCATATAAAACCGGGTATTTCAACCTTAGAGCTTGATAGAATTGCTTTTGATTTCATCAAAAAGCAGGGTGCTACGCCGTCATTTCTGCATTATAACGGCTTTCCGGGGAGTATATGTGCATCTCCTAACAGTTGGGTGGTGCATGGTATTCCGTCAAAAAATATTGTGCTTAAAGAGGGCGACATTATAAGTATTGATATGGGTGCCCAAAAGGACGGGTATCACGGTGATGCGGCAAGAACTTATGCCGTAGGCAAGATATCCGAAGAAGCACAAAGGCTCATAGATGTTACAAAACAGAGTTTTTTTGAGGGTATAAAATACGCAACCCACGGAGCAAAAATCGGAGATATTGCGTCGAGCATACAGGAGTATGTTGAAAAAAACGGATTTTCGGTTGTTCGGGACTTGGTCGGACACGGCATAGGCAAGAATTTGCACGAGGACCCGAATGTTCCGAATTTCGGACATAGAGGCAGGGGGTTAAGACTTGCCGCCGGTATGACGGTTGCGGTTGAACCGATGGTAAATGCGGGCGGATATGAAGTAGTCCAGCTTGATGATGATTGGACGGTAGAAACAGAAGACGGAAGTCTTTCGGCACATTACGAAAATACTATTTTGATAACAAAAGGCGAATGTGAAATTTTAACGCTTTAAAGAGGTAACCAAAATGGATATTTGCAAAGGAATGTTGGTATATTCCAGAGCAGGACGGGATAAAGGTAAGATTTTTATCGTTCTCAAAACGGAAAACGACTTTGTTTATCTGTCGGATGGCAAAACGAGGCATGTTGCAAATCCGAAAAAGAAGAAAATCAAGCATATAATGCGGACAAACACGGTGTTAAAACTTGATTTTGACAGTCTTTCGGATAGCGATGTCAAAAAAGCCATATTGGATTATTTTTCTTGATGTTGGGAGGTATAAGCTTGGCAAAAGAAGATGTATTAGAGCTTGAAGGTACGGTTGTTGAAACCCTGCCGAATGCTATGTTTAAGGTGGAGCTTGAAAACGGTCATCAGATTTTGGCACATATTTCAGGCAAATTAAGAATGAACTTCATAAAGATTCTCCCGGGTGATAAGGTAACGATTGAAATGTCGCCGTATGACCTTTCAAGAGGTAGGATCACTTGGAGATCAAAATAGGAAGAAAGCCAGATAAAATCGCCCATATCACCACTTTTTGCAAGGGGCGGTACCAGAGTACAGCACCCTCGCTTCAAAGCGGCAATCTGAACGATTTTCTCGTGACTTGATTTTGCGAAAGGAGTTAGTGTTTTAAAAATGAAAGTGCGTCCATCTGTTAAGCCTATGTGCGAAAAGTGCAAGGTTATTAAAAGAAAAGGAAAAATAATGGTTATTTGTGAGAACCCGAAACATAAACAAAAACAAGGTTGATTTTAACTTGGACAAATCTATCCATGCTTTTAAATGAAATCAAAATGTATATGTTTGGTTATCACAATAGTGCGGCAATTGCTGCAAAATAAGTTATTATCTGTGGTAAAGCGAAAAAGGGCTATCTACTACTTATAATATAAAAAAATTGTGAGATTTATTATGGAGGTGTAAAAATGGCAAGAATTGCAGGTGTTGACTTACCGAGAGAAAAAAGAGTTGAAGTTGGTTTAACCTATATCTACGGTATCGGTCTTAAAACATCACAGAAATTGCTGAAAGAAAACGGAATAAATCCTGACACAAGAGTTAAGGATTTAACAGAGGCAGAAGTAAGCAAGTTAAGAGAATCAATCAGTAACTACACTGTTGAGGGTGAACTTAAAACACAAATTTCTCTTGATATTAAAAGACTTATGGAAATTGGCTGTTACAGGGGCGTAAGACATAGAAAAGGTCTTCCTGTAAGAGGACAAAATACCAAAAATAATGCAAGGACAAGAAAAGGTCCTGCAAGAACAATGGCAAATAAGAAGAAGTAAAGGGGGGACTAAGCAATGGCAAAAGTAGCAAGAAAGACAACTCGTACAAAGAGAGTTAAAAAGAACATTGAAAGAGGAGCAGCACATATCCGTTCATCTTTCAATAACACAATCGTTACTATTACTGATGTAAACGGTAATGCTCTTTCATGGGCAAGTGCCGGTGGCTTAGGCTTCCGTGGTTCTAAAAAGAGTACACCGTTTGCTGCACAAACTGCAGCAGAAACGGCAGCAAAGGCCGCAATGGAACACGGCCTGAAAACTGTTGAAGTTTATGTTAAGGGTCCTGGTGCAGGAAGAGAAGCTGCAATAAGGGCACTTCAAGCAGCAGGTCTTGAAGTTACGATGATTAAGGATGTAACGCCTATTCCTCATAACGGATGCAGACCGCCTAAGAGAAGAAGAGTCTGATAAAGGAGGAAGAAAGATATGGCAAGAAATATGCAACCTGTGCTTAAAAGATGCAGAGCATTGGGAATTGAACCTGCTGTAATGGGAGTTCACAAAAGTTCAAGAAAGAATCCCGCAAAGGGCAGAAAAAAGCAATCCGAATACGGTTTGCAATTAAATGAAAAGCAAAAGGTAAAATTCATATACGGCGTTTTGGAAAAGCAATTCAGACAGTACTATGTAATGGCTACCAAAAAGCACGGTATAACAGGTGAAGAACTGTTATCAATTCTTGAAACAAGACTTGATAATGTAGTATTCAGACTGTGTCTTGCAAATACAAGAAAAGAAGCAAGACAGATCGTAAACCACGGACATATTCTTGTAAACGGCAAGAAGGTTGACATTCCGTCATACCTGGTAAAAGCAGGTGACGTGATTGCACTTACCGAAAAGAGCAAGGCTTCCGAGAGAACAAAGCAAATTGCAGAAGCTAATGCCGCAAGAGTTGTACCAAAGTGGTTAGACATGGATAAGAATACTATGCAAGGCAAGGTAATAGCTATTCCTGCTCGTGATGACATTGATTACGAGGTAGAGGAACACTTGATTGTCGAATTGTATTCTAAGTAATCAATGTTTTACCCTCGGAAAAGTAATAATTAAATATATGAAGGAGGGTCCGATACGATGATAGAGATGGAAAAGCCCAATATAGAATGTAAGAAGCTAACGGAAAATTACGGTGTGTTTGAAGTATCTCCCTTAGAACGCGGATATGCTACAACAATAGGTAATTCTCTGCGTAGGATATTGCTTTCCTCACTCCCCGGAGCTGCTGCTACATCAATCAAGATTGACGGTATACAGCACGAATTTTCGACAATCCCGGGAGTTAAGGAGGATGTTCCGGAAATAATCCTGAACATCAAAAAACTTGCAATAAAATTATATTCTGATGAGCCAAAAACAGTGTATATAGAAGCCAGTGGAGCAGGAGAAATAACAGCAGGTGATATAAGAACCGATTCCGAAGTTGAAATATTCAATCCGGAGCTGCATATAGCAACGCTTAATGAAGATGCTAAATTGTATATGGAGATAACCGTTGCAAAGGGCAGAGGCTATATATCAGCCGATAAAAATAAGCAGATGTTGCAACTGCCGGTCGGAGTTATTCCGGTTGATGCGATATTTACACCTGTTAAAAAGGTTAACTACACTGTTGAAAATACAAGAGTAGGCAGCAATATCGACAGGGAGAAGCTGACGGTTGAAGTTTCAACCAATAGCACAACAAAGCCTGACGAGGCTGTAAGCCTTGCTGCAAAGATAATGAACGACCTTTTGACGCTTTTCGTTGACCTTTCAGAAGAGGCAAAGAATACGGAAATCGTAAAGGAAAAGGAAGAAAGCAAGAAGGAAAAAGTGTTAGAGATGTCTATCGAGGACTTAGAGCTTTCTGTTCGTTCGTACAACTGCTTAAAGCGTGCAAGTATCAATACTGTCGAAGACCTTGCAAACCGTACCGAAGAAGAAATGATGAAGGTAAGAAATTTAGGACGCAAGTCGCTTGATGAAGTTAAGAATAAATTGCACTCTTTGGGCTTAGCCCTGAGGGAAGAAGAAGAATAATTGCCTGATGAAAAGGAGGGATTGTTAATGGGAACAAGAAAGTTGAATCTTCCAACCGACCAAAGAAAAGCGTTACTTAGAAACTTAGTAACAAGCTTTTTGGAAACAGGAAAAATTGAAACTACATTAACAAGAGCAAAAGAAACGCAGAGTTTGGCTGAAAAGATGATAACTCTCGGTAAGACAAACACATTGCACTCTCGCCGTCAAGCTTTGGAATTTATCACAAAAGAAGATGTTGTAACAAAACTTTTTGCTGAGATTGCTCCAAAGTATGCTGAGAGAAACGGCGGATACACAAGAATTTTAAAGACAGGTCCGCGTCGTGGCGACGCAGCCCCGATGGCAATTCTTGAACTTGTATAAGTAACATAAAAGCTCCGATTTTGTCGGAGCTTTTTGCTTGTCATTTTTTGGGTTTTGTGGTATAATGATAGTATGACAATGAAGAAGGACAATCCCTCAGTCTCGCATCGCTCGACAGCTCCCTTTACACAAGGGAGCCTTGAAAAAACATATTATATTTTGGAGGTAATATAATGGCAAATTTAACTAAAATGGAAAGAATATCTTTAAAAAATAATCAAGAGATAAAAGAAGATATGATACAGAAGTTTCTTTTTGACGATCCAAAGGTATTAGGATTGGGGGAATTAACATCTATACAAAGAGAAAAGATCCAACCACAAGGCGGGAGATTGGACTTGCTGTTTGCAGATGACAATAATACAAGATATGAGGTAGAAGTTCAATTAGGAGCAACAGATCCAAGTCACATTATAAGAACAATTGAGTATTGGGACACAGAAAAAAAGAGATATCCTCAATATGATCATTGTGCGGTGATTGTTGCAGAAGAAATCACAGGTAGGTTTATGAATGTTATTCAGCTGTTCAATGGGGCTATACCGTTAATTGCGATACAAATTTCAGCATATAAAAATGGAAACGATGTTTCTCTAACTTTTACTAAAATTATTGATAGAGTGACATTAGGAATTGAAGATGAAGAAGAAATTGAACCAACTGATAGGAATTATTGGGAAAATCGTAGCACAACTAAGGTTATGAAAAATGTTGATGAAATATTCTCCGATTTAGGAGATTTAGCAGAAGGCTATGAGTTGAAATACAACAAGTTTTATATAGGAATATCAAAAGAGGGTTTAGTAAAAAACTTTATAGCATTCAAACCGAAAAAGAATTATTTGTATTTTATAGCTAAGGGAACGGAAGACAGTGAAAAAATTGACAAGATTGAAAATGCAAATTTAGAAGTTTCTTATGTTTCAAATTGGAAAGAATACCAAATAAGGATTAACAATATAGAAGAATATAGAAAAAATAGAGAACTAATTAGAGAATTGGTTAAGGATTCAATGGAATACTATAACATATAATTGAAACTAACAAAAAGCCTCCCTTGTGTAAAGGGAGGTGTCAGCCATAGGCTGACGGAGGGATTGTAATGGACCGAAAACACAATAAAGACCTTTTAATATTTGCAAGAGAGCTTAGAAAAAAGATGACCAAGGAGGAGCGGCGTCTTTGGTATAATTTTTTAAAGTATTATCCCGTTAAGTTTTCAAGACAAAAAATTATAGGAAAATACATAGTTGATTTTTATTGTGCAAAAGCGAATTTGGTCATCGAAATTGACGGCTCACAGCATTTTGAGGATGAAGGAATTTTAAAAGACGAAATACGAACTAAATACTTGGAAGGCTATGGACTCAAAGTTGTTCGAGTAACCAATATTGATGTAAATAGAAATTTTAAAGGTGTTTGTGAATATATTGATAATCTTGTAAAAAGTAGGTGAGATTTTTGCGAAACATAATTGTAACAGGCGGAACGAGGGGCATAGGCGAGGCGATAAGCCGTGAATTTATAAAAAACGGTGACAGGGTTTTTGCCGTATATGAAAAGGACGACAAAACCGCACAAAAATTCGCCAAGGAAACTGGTGCAATAGTGATAAAAGCTGATGTTTCGGACAAAAATGCCGTAGAAAAGGTCTTTTATGAAGTGAAAAAATACGGCAAAGCCGATGTTTTGATAAATAATGCGGGTATCTCGCAAATCAAGGTATTCTCCGATATTTCGGAGGAAGATTGGGACAGAATGTTTGCCGTAAATGTAAAAAGTGCATTTTTGATGACAAAATCCGCTCTTCCTGATATGCTCCATAATAAAAAGGGCAAAATTATAAATATATCATCTATCTGGGGGCAGACAGGCGGTTCGTGCGAAGTGCATTATTCAGCCTCGAAAGCGGCGATAATCGGATTTACAAAAGCACTTGCCAAGGAGCTGGGCTTATCAAACATACAGGTAAACTGCATAGCACCGGGCGTCATAAAAACCGATATGAATGCACATTTGTCGGCAGAAGAAATGGGCGAATTAACGGAACAAATCCCGTTAAACCGCATAGGAACGCCGCAAGATGTTGCAAGGACGGCATACTTCTTAGCAAGTAGAGACGCAGATTATATAACAGGACAGGTTTTCGGTGTAAACGGCGGTATGCTGATTTAAAAAAATGTGACGGTTTAACCGTCACATTTTTAATGCAATATCATTTGCGGCAACCGCACCGTCTGCGGCAGCTGTAATTATCTGCCGGAGCGGTGTTTTTCTTATATCGCCCACCGCGTAAATGCCGTCAATATTGGTTCTCATATTTTCGTCTGTTATGATATATCCGTTCTCGTCAAGACTTAAAAGTCCCTTTCCTAAATCGCTGTTAGGTAGTCTGCCCACGGCTATAAATAGTGCAGAGACGTCTAAAACGGTGGAGTCTGAGGTAGTAGTATTTTTCAAAACAATTGAATTTACCATATCCCTACCTACAATTTTTTCGACAACCTCATTTGTGCGGACAAGTATCTTTGAATTTTTTACCTTGTCAATTAAAAATGCACTCGCACGGAAAGTGTCCCTGCGGTGAATCAAAAATACGGAGTGACAGAATTTAGACAGATAAAGAGCGTCTGCAAAAGCAGTATTTCCGCCACCGACTACCGCGACATTTTTGTCCTTAAAAAACGCACCGTCGCAGGTAGCACAATAGGAAACACCTCTGCCTGTAAACTCCTTTTCACCATCAACATCAAGCGGACGCGGACTCGCACCCGTAGCAATTATAATTGATTTTGTACGGTACTCATTTTTGCGTGTTTTTACAAACTTTGTACCGTCTTCAAAAACCCCGATTTCAAGCACCCTTTCGGAAGAAAAAACACCTCCGAACTTCATTGCTTGTTCACGCATTTTCTGGGCAAGTTCAAAACCCTTTCCGAAAAATCCCGGGTAATTGTCGATTTCATAAGAGTAGTTAAGTTGTCCGCCTATGCCGGTGGAATCCAAAATAAGCGTTTTCAAATTTGCCCTTCCCAAGTATAATGCGGCTGTTAGTCCCGCAGGTCCTGCACCGATAACAATAACATCAAAATCCATTACTCTTTCATTCCTTTCTATGCTTTTTCAAGGGTAAATGTAAATGTAGTGCGTTTTGAATTGTTGTCTATGTTGATACTTTTTGCAGTTATCTGTTGTGAGTGAAGTGCCAGAATGTTTTTGACAAAGAAGAGCCCCAACCCCGCACCCGATTTTTCACGGCTCCGCGATTTATCCGATTTATAGAACCTATCAAAAATATACGGCAAATCTGTTTCTTCTATGCCTGTACCTATGTTTGAAATTTCAAAAACAATGTGTGTATTTTCTGAAAAAACCCGTATGTCTATCTGCGTATTTTCAAAGCTGTATTTTATTGCATTATCCAAAAGGTTGATTATAACACGCTTTATCGAGTCAGGCTCTGCCAGGACAAAAATATTTTCCTGCTCAAAATCTATGTTAAGGTCAAGATTTTTCGCTTCAATTTTACTTTCCGCTGCAATTATGCAAAGCCGTATGGTTTCAGCAAAATCAAATTTCTTTATAGAAAGCTTGTATCCGTGCGAGGACATTTTTGTCATTTCAAACATATCGTTTGTAAGTCGAACAAGGCGGTTTGATTCCTCTAAAACAAGTTCTAAATATTCTGTTTGTTTTTCTTTCGGAATAGTTCCGTCTAATATGCCCGAAACAAAGCCTGAAATTGATGTCATGGGCGTTCTTAGCTCGTGCGAAATATCCGATATAAAGCTCGAACGCATATCCTCCAAATGCTCCAAAGAATCTGCCATATAGTTAAAGCTCGACGCAAGTTGTGCGACCTCGTCTGCGGCAGATACATCAACACGCTTATCGAATTTTCCGGAAGCTATCTCCAAAACGGCATCATTTATCTCTTTCAGCGGTTTTGAAACGGAGCGTGAGCCGAAGTAAATCAAAATTAAAGCGAAAATAATAGCTGCCAAAAGCGAGATTAAAATTATGTGTGAAAATTCCTGCATAGTGCTTTTCATAATACTTGGCGGATAGGAAAAGAATATGCCGCCCAAAACGCTGCCCTGGTAATAAATAGGCATACCTATAATATGGCGGTGTGACCGCTTTTCAGAAGTTTTCACGAATTTATTTATGTTATTCCCCGAAAGCACCGTGTTTATTATTGTGCCTGGTATAATTTCGGAATTGTCGGTTGCTGCAAAAACATTTTGCTCCATATCCATAACGGTTATTTTTGCACCGAGTATCATTGACCATGAGGCAAGAGTGGAATTATATGCCATTTTGAAGCGGAAATCGTCGGATTCCGCTGCAAATTCGGTCGTAAGGTACTCTATGCTTTTAGACGCTTTCTGTGACGCCTCCATACGCTCGTGGACAATGTAATTGTTTAAAAGCCCGAACATAGATACAGAAATAACCATAATCACAACGAGTATTATCGCGGTGCTTGTCCAGAATAGCTTTTGAAATATAGTTTTAAACATCTATTTAACCTCAAATTTGTATCCGACGCCCCAAACGGTTTTAAGCTGCCAATTTTCATGGGCGGCGTCCAGCTTTTGACGAAGACGCTTGATATGCACATCAACGGTCCGTGAGTCGCCAAAATAGTCAAATCCCCATACCTTATCCAAAAGCTGCTCTCTTGTATAAACCTTGTTTGGATTTTGTGCCAAAAAGTATAAAAGCTCAATTTCCTTTGGCGGTGCTTCAACCGTTTCGCCGTTAATTTTAAGCTCGTAGTTTTCGATATTTATTGAAAGGTTTGGGAAAGAAACCTCTTTTTTTTCTGTGCCCTTTAATGCATCACTTCGTCTTAAAACGGCTTTGACACGGGCCACAAGCTCTTTCGGCTCAAACGGCTTTGTCATATAATCATCAGCACCAAGCTCCAAGCCTAAAACCTTGTCAAAGGTATCGGATTTTGCCGTGAGCATAATAATCGGAACTTGCGAGGTTTTTCTTATCTCTCTGCACACCTGCCAACCATCTGTTTTCGGCATCATAATATCGAGAATTATAAGCTCGGGCGATTCCGTCTTAAAAACGGAAATTGCCTCTTCACCGTCATATGCACAAACGGTAGTAAAGCCGTCCCTTTCAAGATATAGCTTTGCCAATTCTACAATATTTTTTTCATCATCTGCAATTAAAATTTTATTACCCATCTTTTTCAAATCTCCTTGTACCCATATTATACCATAAAATTTCAAAATAATAAAGAGTAATTTTGAAATTTGTCTAAAACACCCGTATTGACAGGTTTTTGAGATTGTGTTAAAATAAATGCCGTCAAATGAAGATAGGGAGAAATGAACAATATGAAATTAGGAATAGTTGATGCATAGCCTTTTTTCATAAATCATCATATCTTAATAAAAACCTATAAAACCCTGTTATTTACAGGATTTGCAGAATATTAAATCAAATAAAGATTTTTATAAATTTATAAATCTCAATGCCAAAATGGCGAAGTAAATGGCGAAGTATTTTTGAGATTAAAGCCTTGCAACTCGTAGTAGAATAATTTTAAAAAATCCGATTTTACATTTTGTGTAAAGTCGGATTTTTTAGTTAATAGTAAAATCAAGAATAAACTATATAAACTTTGACTTAAAGTAATTTTTCAAAAAAACACATTAAATTATTTCGAGTTAAGTTGACAAATCGAAATAAGCGTGGTAAAATGCATTTAGAATTTCGAGATAAGAAGGTGGAAATGTGAGGAAAGCTGGAGAATATGTTTCAAATTTAAGCGGTGAGATTGAATATAAATCATTTCGTCCTGCACCCTTGCCAGTTGCAATAGAAATTGATGAAGAAATGATTTCCCTGCTTACAGCTGCAACAAAAGCATTAGCAACATTAGATACATTGTCAAGTTATATCCCAAATATAAATATGTTTGTTTCTATGTATGTGCGAAAAGAAGCATTGTTATCATCGCAAATTGAAGGAACGCAGGCAACGCTGGAAGATGTTTTAGATCCTTTGATTGAAAAAAATGAAAATCAAAATGTAGCTGATGTAATCAATTATATAAAAGCAACAGAGTTTGCCCTTGAACGCATGAACTCACTTCCGCTCTGTAATCGGCTTATAAAAGAAACTCATAAGGTTTTGATGAAAGATGTACGAGGTCAGGAAAAGAATCCGGGAGAATTTCGATATTCTCAAAATTGGATTGGCGCTGCGGGAAGTACGCTTAAAAATGCAAGATATATTCCACCTAATCCCAAAGATATGGAGCAGGCGATGTCCGATTTGGAAAAGTATATAAATTCAGATGATGAAACAGATTTACTAATTCAGGCGGCGTTAATACATTATCAGTTTGAAACAATACACCCGTTTTTAGATGGTAACGGCCGTGTGGGAAGATTGTTAATTACTATGTTTTTAATGGAAAAGAAGAGGCTGAATATGCCTGCTCTTTACATCTCATACTACCTTAAAAATAACCGTATTGAATATTATGACCGTATGAGTGAAGTCAGAAATAAAAATAATTATGAACAATGGATAAAATTCTTCCTTCGTGCAATCAAAGAATCATCGGAAGATGCCGTAGAAACAATTAACAAGCTCTCCGAATTACACAACAAAAATACTGCTATTATTGAGAGTGCGGGAAGAGCTTCAAAAACATTAAAAGAGATTTTCGGTTATCTTGAAAAAAGTCCTATTATTGACATAAAGAAAACATCGGAAGAATTATCTCTTGCATTCAGTACTGTATCTGCAAGTGTAAAAAGGTTAGTAGAATATGGAATACTTGTTCAGACTAATAATGTAAACCGCAACCGAGTGTTCGCTTATGAAGAATATATTGGCATCTTGAGAAAAGATACGTAAAAAACACTTTATTAGGTGGGTATTTAAGTACCCACCTTGAATTTACCGATTTTTTCTACCGTTACAAAATGTCCATAAAAAGCAAATTAATATACACACACTTCAAAAATCAAATAAAAACCACTATTAACGTAAAAGTACAATAATGGGGTTGTGCCTATTCTGTTTTTGTATCTTCTAATGTGATAGAAGGATGTTCAAGAGGAGATTTTAAAAGTTTTAACTCAAATGCTCCGTCCCCACTAGCTATAATTTCAATTTTTAAATTATTTAATATTAAGAGGTGCGGTATAATGAGATTTGTCAAAGGAGATCCAACATGGGCTTGCATATTTTCATTGAAAAAAACATCGTTAATTAGTGGAATACATATCTCTCGGTATTCTGCATCTTGCTTTTCTATATTTTCAAAATAATTATTAAATCTGTCCAAAAACGCTTTCTGTTGTTCAGAATTGAGTTTATCGAAATTGTCAAATATATAATTTCTTGTCTTATGAGTAATGATTACTAAAAATTTATAATCAGTCATCTTGTTCATACATTCAATTAAATCAACAAGAGGATACATAATTTCACATAGAAAATCCAATATGCAGGATGTGTGTTGCTTTAAATACGATGCCGATCCTGTAACAGGCGCCTCTGCACAAATCAATTTTCGATTTTCATTTATTGCGATCGCTATTGCATCATAGTCGCAAATCCCCAAACCATCTTGCAAAGTTTTATTATCAACTCCTTTTACTGCAAGATCGGAAGCGTTAGTGATCGAATTAAATTCCTTTGCAAATCTTTTTATACCTACGGCATCTGTCATTTTAATACGCTTTTCATCAGAAGACAATTCATTGAAAAATAGTTTTTCATCTACAATTCCCATAGATATGTTGTGTTCTTGCTTGTTTTCGTCAATAATTTTCTGTGCATCTAATTCTACCTGCATAACCAATGAATTAGCGACATAAACATCATTTTTTGAAACCCTATCTGCGTCAACACCAATTTTATATAATGCAACTATAGCTGATGTTGAGAGAATATATCCGTTGTTACGCAAATCCTCATCATCACTTATTGCATCTCTAAAAATGGTATTTTTATCATTTATAAAACTTAAAATAGTTTCTATGTAGGTGCATTTTGACGATCTGTGTATAAGATACAAAGGTATGGGGGGTTGTGTAAAATCTTTGTATTTTTTTATAAATATGTCTAAAACGCCATTTGAGGGTAAATTCTCTTTAATCCAAGCTTTAAATCGGTCTATATTAATATTCTTAGTTTCATTTGCGTCTAACTGAAAAACTTTCAATGTTCCCTTGTTTTTCATTTTATCTGTGCAAATTCCAAAAAAATAGGCATCTATAGGCAGAATTTTATTAATTGTATAAAGTGAATCAGATAAACGAACTTGACTCCCAACAGTTCTCTTTAATAAATCCAAGGAAATCGCAGTATCTTCTGATATGTGCTCTGCACCTTCCCATATTAAAGAATCCTTTTTTAAAAACCCATTTTTATATACACAATATACTTTTTTATCGCCTTTTTGTGTAGTTAAGACAACCGCTCTATTTATATCAATATCATCAAAATCTTCTTTGTCGTTAGAATAAAGCCTAGAGAAAAACCAAATATATGCTTCGCACATATTATTTGCATCAGAAGAATTTAATAATGCTTTTATAATTAAATCTTTTGCCTCATCATATTTGTGTTCTTGATATTTTATATGTGCAACAAGTTGTAACATTCTTGGAGAACCGATTCTTAGTGCAGAATCAATTATTTTTGTAGGTACACTTCTGTGGGTCTGAAATGATATAGCTAAAATTGCATCTATAGCCTGCTCATCTTCTTGGTATACCTCATCAAAATCTTCCAAAAGAATGTTTAGTCCTTCTACATTTTTCTTCAACTTAAACAGTGCATCTACAGTATACTTTGATAAAATACTATGATTATATCCAAGACATTCTAATTTAGATAATATTTCTATAGCCTCGTCATAATATGAATTACTTAATAGTATTCTGGCAAATTCCAACTCAAATCTCAAATCTTGACACTTTAGTTCATTGTCTTGCCACTTTTGGTAAATACTTTCAATATGGCATTTTGTATTGTCTTCATAGAATTTCAAATATAGTAGATGATATTCTAAAAAATCTTTATATTCTTTCTCGAATTGATCAACAATGAGTTTTGCCTTTTCTTTTCCATCTACTGCGCACACTGCCTTTACATAGCGCACAAACAGCAATATACTTTTTTTGATGAAAGTTTCATGGTGGCTTAACAATTTTTTAATGTTATAATTATCATATTGATTTACATAAAAATAACAATCTATTAAGTCGTATTGCTCAGATGAATAACAAAACTTTATTATATCATCCTCGGAAACAACCTTTTCTTTTATTTTTGCGAGTGTTATCATCCTAGAGATAACAGTATTGCTTGTTATTTCTGGAGATAAGCCTTTAGCATATTCTATTGTATCTTTACCTGAACAAATATACATAAGCCTAAGTAAAATTTCATAATACTTAGTTTTTATCATGTTTGAAGAAGGAGAGTATACAGATTCTAAGGATATTATCTCTTGGAGAAAATTATTAATATCCGAGCAGTCTTTTTCGTTATACGTACTAATAAGTTTTAAATGCTTTGCATAATAAATGAAAAGCTTATCAATAAATGTTTGTCCACTTTCAAGAAGCGTATCGCCATCAAAATGGTTATTATTTTCTTGTATATCTAAAAAGCAAATCCGATTAACAAGCCACTGCTCATTTTTGTAATCCTTTGAAACAGTAATGGTGTAATGCGGTATATGATTCTCAATTTTTGTGGTTTTGGTGTACAATTTTTTTGAAGTGATAAGTGTTTCTATTATTTGTTTCAAATCGTTATTTGTTGTTTTTTCTTTCAAAAGTATCAATTTATCCTTGTTACCGATATAGTGAAGTATTAGTTTTCTGCATATGTCATTTTTGATTTTTTCAGAGCCAATTATGGAATATGCTTCTAAAACATCCTTTGTTAAAAGGCGATATTTAGATAGAATTTCTAAGCAGATTTTAATTCCATTTTCGAGACTGTCGTTTCTATTTTCAACAACAGGAACAAGGCTACGAACCGTATCTATATGACCATCCAACAAAATATCATTAATTTCACCATAAAACTTTTCTGCTTTTTCATCTGATATTTTAAAGTTATTTATAGCTTCAAAAGATTTTATAAATTCATTACGACTTTTTTCTTCATCCTTGTTTAATCTGTTGAAAGATTGGTCGTTTAAATAGCGTAAATACCTTTGGTCAAATCCTAACATTTTTTCCAAGTATGACTTTAAATGAGATAATAGGGATGAAAACAACTCTCTTATTATTCTCTCATCGTTAGTGGACAGATTATTACCGTAGGTGGATTTAAATTTTATAATTACTTGATCAACAAATTCGTTTTCTGTTAGGTACGATATTTTTGAATCTAACACAAAAGAAAAAATATCATTAATTGGATTTTGATATTTTAAGAAATTTTCAAATTTACCAGAAAGCAATATACTCCCGTCATTTTTTTTGCAAAAGGCACAAATCCATTTTTTCTCTCTTTTTTTAAAGAACCAAAAATGAATCTTCTCGGATTTTTTTATGCCAATACTATATATTGCGTTTGAAAATATGTTTAAAATCAAATTTGCTAATATCATACTTTTCTCCTGCATTAAAAAATTCTTTTTGATATTATACCATAATGAGCCTTGATTTTCAATGAAATAACAATCATTTTTATAAATGCCTCAAAACAGCATTTGAATTTCCATGTAAATTTAGTATAAAAGGTATTTAGCTGATTTCCTTGTTGACTTTTGTAAACTTTTGTAGTAAAATGAATGTATATCAATGTTTTATAAAAAGAGGTGTTAGCATTGGCTGAAAAAAAACTCATAATATCGTCAAAAAAATACACAGGCGAAACTGCGGTTGTATCTGCAAGATTGCCTGTCGATTTAATCAAAAGAATTGATGAAATATGTGACGCAACGGGAAGGACAAAAAACGAGGTTATTCAGATGTGTTTGGAATTTTCTGTTGATAACATAGAAATAGAAAGGTAGGCAATAAAAATGGCAGTATTCAAATGTAAAATGTGCGGTGGAGAACTTGCGGTTGCGGATAATTCCAATATCTGCGTATGCGACTATTGCGGAACAAAGCAAACTGTTCCGTCTGCCCGTGATGAGATTTTGTCAAATCTCTTTAACAGGGCGAACAATTTAAGATTAAGAAGCGAATTTGATAAGGCACAGGAGCTTTATGAGAAGATCGTTGCCGAAAACCCGAATGAAGCGGAAGCGTATTGGGGATTGGTTTTGTGCAAATATGGAATAGAATATGTGGAAGATCCTGCGACCAAAACAAGAATACCGACCTGTCATAGAACACAGCTTCAGTCAATACTTGCAGACGGCGACTATAAGTCAGCTATCGCAAATGCAGATGTTGAGCAGAAGGCTATATATGAAGAAGAAGCGGGAAGAATTGACGAGATTCAGAAGGATATTCTTAAAATAGTACATAATGAAAAGCCTTTTGATGTGTTTATCTGCTATAAGGAAACGGACGAAAACGGCAAAAGAACGCTTGACTCAAGTATCGCAAACGACATATATCACCAATTAACTCAAGAGGGGTTTAAGGTGTTTTATGCCGCAATTACGCTTGAGGATAAATTAGGTCAGGAGTATGAACCGTATATATTTGCGGCACTTAACTCGGCAAAAACCATGCTTGTTTTGGGTACTAAGCCCGAATACTTTACGGCTGTATGGGTAAGAAATGAATGGTCAAGATTTATGAAGCTTATGCAAAATGACCGCTCTAAACTTCTTATTCCATGCTATCGTGATATGGACGCTTATGACCTTCCTGAAGAATTTGCACACCTGCAGGCACAGGATATGGGCAAAATTGGCTTTATCAACGATATAGTAAGGGGCATTAAAAAGGTTACAGACGAGCCGAAAACAGAAAAGAAAACGGCAGTTGTAAACGATGGCAATGCAAATATTATTGCTCTTAAAAAGCGCGGCTTTATGGCTCTTGAAGATGGCGAATGGGATAAGGCAGACGGCTATTTTGATGACGCACTCAATATTGATGCAGAAGATGCGGAATGTTATCTCGGAAAACTGATGGCAGAACTGCAGGTCAGAAAGAGAGAAGATTTGAGAAATTGCAAAGAACCGTTTGAAAACAGCAGAAATTATCAAAAAGCAATTCGTTTTGGTGATGAAAAGCTTAAAAGAGAGATGGCGGAATATATCGAAGGTATAAACCAGAGAAAACTTGCAAAAGAAGAAGCTGCCCGATTAGAAACAGAGAAGAAAATAATACAATATAATGTTCTTAACAAAAGATGCACTATTTCTGCAGGGAGCACATACACTGTAGGACTAAAATCAAATGGAACGGTTGTCGCTGTAGGCAGTGCTGACAAATATGATGTTCTTGGTTGGAGAGATATAGTAGCAATTTCTGCTGGACGCGGACATATTGTAGGGCTAAAATCGGACGGGACGGTTGTTGCTACAGGCGATAATAATCACGGAGAATGTGATGTATCATCTTGGCACGACATAGTGGCAATTTCGACGGAATTGTGGCATACTGTAGGACTGAAATCAGACGGAACGGTTATCGCTACAAAATATAGAGGAAGTGATAGTTATCATGGACAGTGTGATGTTTACGATTGGTGTGATATTATTGCCATTTCAACAGGAGCATATTATACCGTGGGACTGAAATCTGATGGAACGGTTGTCGCTGTGGGTGAAAATGATTATGGACAATGTGATGTGTCCCATTGGACAAATATAGTATCCATTTCCGCAGGGAGCTGTCATACCATAGGACTTAAATCGGATGGAACAGTTATTGCTACAAACTATAAGGGGGATAAGGAATATTACTGTGGAGAATGCGATGTATCTGAATGGAGTGATATAGTATCCATTTCTGCGGGGCAAGTGCATACGGTAGGATTAAAATCAGACGGAACGGTTATCGCAACAAAATATACGGGGAAAGAAAGTGGATATACTGGTCAATGTAATGTATTTGACTGGACAAATATAGTATCCATTTCCGCAGGGCTACGACATACAGTGGGGCTAAAATCTGATGGAACAGTCGTTGCGACAAATTACTATAGTGATGGTACACTTTCCTTTCAAAGATACCAAGGACAATGTGATGTATCTGATTGGAAAAACATAGCTCTGCCTCCCAAAGAAAAGACATTGGAAGAATTATTTGCACGCGAAAAGGAAGAAAAGCCAGTAAGAGATAAAGCTACAAATGAGAAAGAATCAGACATATATAATAATGCTGTAAATGAAATTGCATATGCGGAAGACGAGGAGGATTTTCTTGAAATTGCAAATTTATTTAAAAGCATTTTGGACTATAAAGATGCAAAGGAACTAATGATACAGTGCAAAGAAAAAGCAGTGCAGGCAAAACAAAGGGGTATAGAACGAGCAAAGTATATTAGGGAAGGGCGTTGTAAATACTGTGGTGGCAGATTTCAGGGCTTGTTCTCAAAAACCTGCACCAAATGCGGCAGAAAGAAAGATTATTAATATTTAACAGGTGAAGTATGATAATTATTGAAATAATAACGGCACTTGCCGCGGCAATTTCTGCAATTATTGCTGCGTATGCCTTGATTCAAACAAAAAAATATCAAAAGGAAATAAAAGAAAGAGAACGAAAACAGGCAACAATTGATGCATACAGAAAATTACAGGAAGATGTTCTCGACAAACTTGTTTTATGCAGTAAAGATGAAGTTAAAAATGTTATAGAAAACCTTGATATGCATTCATGTGAGGAAGCATACAATGATTACAGGGCGCTGATAGCAAGATGTGAGCATTTTGCAGTAGGGATAAATGTCGGTATATACGATTTTGAAGTATTCGATAAATTGGGCGGTTTACATATCATATACTTGTATGAAAAGGTCAAGCCAATGATAATGGAGGTAAGAAAGCGAATCAAAACAGAAGTTCCATATATTGAATTTGAAAAACTATATAAAACATTGAAAGAAAAACATCAGTTAAAATAAGGGGGAATAAACAATGGCAGAAATAGCAAAGGTAATCAAGTATGAGGGGGATAATTCCACATTCATTTGGAAGCATCCCGAAGAGGACTTTAACAGTCTTACACAGCTTATCGTACACGAAAGTCAGGAAGCGATATTCTTTATGAACGGACAGGCGCTTGACACTTTCGGTGCAGGTAGGTACACATTAGAAACACAGAACATTCCGAAAATCGGCAAGTTCCTAAACCGTGCCACAGGCGACACAACGCCGTTTCATTGTGAGGTATATTTCATCAATAAGACCGAGCAAATGTCGATTAAATGGGGCACAGATTCAAAGGTGCAGTATATTGACGCAACATACGGATTTCCTATTTCGATAGGCGCATCGGGCGAGATGTCGCTTCGCGCAGAGGACGGAAGAAAGCTTTTGTTAAAGCTTGTCGGCACAGAAAACTTTTTAGGTCAAGAGAAATTGACTTCCTTTTTCCGTGCATTTTTAATGACAAAGGTTAAAACATACATAGCACAGGTAATGAGGACAAATGCAATCAACATCTTTGAAATTGATGAGAATTTAGCGGCATTTTCCGAGAATATACATAAACTACTGATTCCCGACTTTGCCGATTACGGTGTTGCTCTTGAAAGGTTTTTCGTCACCAATGTCGTAAAGCCTGACGGAGATAAACAGTATGAGAAATTCAAGGAACTGCACTTCCGTCAATATGCAGATATAGCCGAAGCGAAACTGCATCAGCAGACCGATATAATCCACGCACAAACAGAGGCGCAAAAGGTGGTTATCGATTCGCAGGCACAGGCGACAAAGCGTCAGCAGGAAGGCTACACCTATCAGCAGGAGCGTGGCTTTGATGTTGCGGAAAAGGTTGCACAAAATGAAGCCGTAGGACAGTTCACGAATATGGGTATCGGACTTGGAACTATGGCAGGCGTTGGTGGAGCGGTAGGCGGTGTTGTAGGCGGCGCTGTAAATGACGCTATGAACAGTGCTGCAAATCCGCCCCAACCTACCGATGATTTGGCGGCGTTCAAGGCAAAGGTTGAAAAGCTTACCATAATGAAGGATTCGGGACTTATCACAGAGGAAGAATTCAACAGTATGAAAGCGGAACTGTTAAAGGGTATTTTATAGGAGGTAGCAAGCTATGAAAAAAGGATTTAATTCATACATAATCGCGTGGGCTATTTTGCTCGTAATGTTTAATGTTATCGTTTTTGCTGTACCTGCAGGTACGGCAGAAATGTCAAAATTCGGAGGTGCATTCTGGAGCGGATATATTTTAATTATGCTGACTTTTGTGGGACAGCTTATTTGCGCAGGCTTTGCATTCAAGGCAGAGAATAAGGAACGCCTGTTCCTGAATTTGCCGCTTATTACGATAAGCTATTCTACACTTGTTGCGGCTATCGTTATCGGCACGATTTGTATGGCTGTTCCCGATATGCCGAATTGGTTAGGCGTTATAGTTTCCGCTTTGCTTTTAGGCTTTAACGCGATCGCAATAGTAAAGGCTAACGCGGCGGCAGAAATCGTTGCAGGCGTTGAAAGCAGGGTTAAGGCAAAAACGCAGTTTATCAGAATGATAACTGTTGATGCCGAAACGCTTTTTGACGATACCAAAAATGAAGAATTGAAGGCTATGGCAAAGGAGGTCTATGAGAAATTACGCTATTCAGACCCTATGAGCGTGGCAGAATTGGTTGAAATCGAGGACAAAATCGAAAAGCAGTTTGCCGAATTTGCAAATGCCGTAAAATCGGAAGATACCGAGCTTGCAAAAACATACTACGACGAGCTGTTATCACAGATAAATATCAGAAATAAAAAGTGCAAATTGTTGAAATAAGGGGAATTTGAGATGAAACAATTAACCTGCGAAATGTGCGGAAGCAACGATTTAATAAAGCAAGACGGCGTTTTTGTGTGCCAAAGCTGTGGTTGCAAGTATTCTGTTGAAGAAGCTAAAAAAATGATGGTCGAGGGTACTGTTGAGGTTACGGGTACAGTCAAAGTCGATACTTCGGGCGATTCGGAAAATTTATACCGTCTTGGGTGTTTGGCGTTAGAGGACGGCGAATGGGGCAAAGCAGATAAGTTTTTTGATGATGCACTTAATATCAATGCCGAATATGCGGAATGTTATCTCGGAAAACTAATGACAGAATTGCGGGTTAGAAAAAAGGAAGACTTAAAGGATTGCAAAGAGCCGTTTGATGATAACAAGAATTACCAAAAAGCTGTAAGATTCGGCAACGAAGAATTAAGAAACGAATTAGCGGAATATTTGGACTTTATAGAGCAGAAAAAACTCGCTGAAGAAGAAGCCTTACATTTAAAAACAAAACAGAAAATGGAAAGATATAGTGTGCTTAATAAGAGATGCACTCTTTCTGCAGGGGATCATCATACCGTAGGACTAAAATCAGACGGAACAGTTGTCGCTACAGAATATTATGATTTAAGTATATATAATACATATTTAGGACAATGCGATGTATCCGATTGGAGTGATATAGTATCCATTTCCGCGGGGAATTGTCATACGATAGGGTTAAAATCAGACGGAATGGTTGTCGCTGTGGGTAAAAATGAAAACGGACAATGCAATGTATTTGATTGGAGTGATATAGTAGCCATATCCGCAGGTTATAATCATACGATAGGATTAAAATCAAATGGAACAGTTGTAGGGGTTGGCGAAAATAAATTTGGAGAATGCAATGTATTTGATTGGAGTGGTATAGTATCCATTTCAGCAGGTGTATATCATACCGTAGGGTTAAAATCAGACGGAACGGTTGTAGCTGTGGGTTATAATGAAGATGGACGATGCAATGTATCGGATTGGCACGATATAGTAGCAATATCCGCAGGTGTATATCATACCGTAGGGTTAAAATCAGACGGAACGGTTGTTATTGTGGGAACGAACGAGAAGGGAGAATTTGATATATCCGATTGGAATGATATAGTGGCAATTTCGGCAGTATTGCATATGGTAGGACTAAAATTGGATGGAACGGTTGTTGCTAAAAGAGGAACGACTTACCATGGGCAAGATAATGTATTTGACTGGGCAGATATAGTAGCCATTTCTGCAGGGTTTGGTCATACCGTAGGATTAAAATCAAATGGAACGGTTGTCGCTGTGGGAACGAATGACCATGGAGAATGCAATGTCTCTGATTGGGCAGATATTGCATTACCACCTAAGGAAACCACATTAGAGGAATTGTTTGCACGGGAAAAACGAGAGCATGAAGAACGATTAAAAATTGAACAGGAACGGCAAGAACAAGAACGCTTGGCAAAAGAAAAACAAGAGCAAGAGCGTTTGGCAAGAGAAGAAAAAGAGCGACAGGAACGATTAGCCAAGGAAAAGCAAATGGCAGATTACCGCAACAGAGGCGTTTGTCAATATTGCGGTGGCGAACTCAAAGGCTTGTTCTCAAAAACTTGCACCAAATGCGGCAGGAAAAAAGACTATTGATAACATAAACATAAAAGGGGAATCATCATGGCAATATTTAAGTGTAAAATGTGCGGAGGCACAATCGAATTTAATGAGGGAGCAACGGTAGGGGTATGCGATTCCTGCGGGACAAAGCAGACGCTACCTAAGCTCGACGATGAAAAAAAGGCGAATTTATATGACAGAGCGAATCATTTTCGTCGCAATAACGAATTTGATAAGGCGATGGGCATATATGAGCAAATCTTGAACGAGGACAATACCGATGCGGAAGCGTATTGGTCGCTTGTTTTGTGCCGTTACGGTATCGAATATGTGGACGATCCTGCGACACACACGAAAGTGCCGACTGTAAACCGCACACAGTTCACCTCGATTTTCGATGATGAAGACTACAAATCGGCTATTAAAAATGCCGATGCTTCGCAAAAAAGCATCTATGAAGAGGAAGCGAAAGCAATAAACGAAATCCAAAAGGGCATACTCGCAATTTCGCAAAAGGAAGAGCCTTTTGATGTATTTATCTGCTATAAGGAAACCGATAATAATGGCAGAAGAACGCCCGATAGCGTTTTGGCAAACGATTTGTATCATCAGCTTACCCAAGAGGGCTTTAAGGTATTCTTTGCAAGAATAACTCTTGAAGACAAGCTCGGCACAGCCTATGAGCCATACATATTTGCCGCACTGAATTCGTCGAAGGTAATGGTTGTGCTCGGCACAAAACCTGAATTTTTCAATGCAGTATGGGTGAAAAATGAATGGAGCAGATACCTTGCGTTAATCAAAAACGGGGCGAACAAGATTCTGATACCTGCATATAAGGATATGGACCCGTATGACTTGCCGGAAGAGTTTTCGCATCTTCAGGCACAGGATATGGGTAAGCTCGGCTTTATGCAGGACTTAATACGCGGTATCAAAAAGATTGCAAAAGCTGACGAGCCGAAAGCAAAAGAGCCTGTTAAAGCAACAAGCGAAATAAACGCAAATTTGCAGGCACTTTTGGACAGAGGCTTTATGGCTTTGGAGGACGGCGAATGGCAAAAGGCTGATGACTTCTTTGAGCAAGCACTTAATTTTGATGCAAAGCTTGCCGAAGCATATTTGGGTAAGCTTATGGCAGAATTGCAGGTCAAAAAGCGTGAAGATTTGAAAAACTGCAAAGAGCCATTTGAAAATAGCAATAACTATCAAAAGGTTATCCGTTTTGGTAGCGATAGTATTAAAAATGAGCTGTCAGATTGTATCAAATACATTAAAGACAGAAACGAAAATACCAGACTGACTACCGTTTACAATAATGGCGTAAGCAGAATGAAATCCGCAAAATCGGAAGAACAGTATAAATATGCCGCTGAGACCTTTAATGGCATTAAGGGCTTCAAAAATGCAGAACAGCTTGCAAAAGAGTGTCTTGAAAAGGCAGAAGTTTGCCGTAAGGATGCAATTTATGAAGATGCAAAGTCAAAAATGACAGGAAATGACATAATTAACTATAAGGATGCAATTAGTATTTTCAGCAAAATTTCAGGTTATAAGGACGCAGACGAGCAGATTTACGCCTGTCAGCAGAAGATAGAAGAAATCAAGGCGAAGGAGGAAGCCGACCGACTCGAGCGTGAGCGGCAGGCAGAAGAAAAACGCATCGCAGAAGAAAAGAAGAAAAAACTGATTATCAAAACTGTTAAAATTGCAACTCCAATAATCTGTGCAATAATCGCTTTTGTTATAGTGCTTAATACGGTCATTGTTCCGAACGTCAAATACAACGCGGCAATCGCATTGATAGAAAAAGGCGACATTATTAACGCGTATGAAAGTCTAATTACTCTCAACGGATATAAGGATAGCGCAGAAAAAGCAAATGAAATATTCGGTAAATACAAAATCGAAAAGTTGAAAACCGCTGCCGTTGGTGACATAGTGTATTTCGGCGCTTACGAACAAGACAATAACACATTAAACGGCAAGGAAGTTATCGAGTGGCTTGTTCTTGCAAAGGAAGGCAACAAAGCACTTGTAATCAGTAAATATGCACTTGATTGTCGCCAATATAATACATCTTACGCAGCTGTAACATGGGAAACCTGCTCTCTACGAAAATGGCTGAACGAAACATTTATAAGTGCGGCGTTCAGTTCGGAAGAACAGGACAGTATTATCAGTTCCACTGTAACAGCTGATGATAATCAATTGTATAACACATCGCCCGGAAATAATACAACAGACAAAGTGTTCCTTCTCAGCATTACTGAGGTAAACAAATACTTCAGTTCTGATAGTGCAAGACAGTGTGGTGCTACAGCATACGCAAAAGCTCAAGGAGCATATGCAAATGCCAGCAATGGTAATTGCTGGTGGTGGCTGCGGTCGCCCGGCGACTATTCTAACTACGCTACCCTTGTCAACATTTACGGCTCCGTCTTTTACCGCGGTGACGATGTTAGCCGCGGTGATGACGCGGTTCGTCCTGCTACGTGGATCAGTTTTAAATAGTCTTCCAATGCCACTTAAAAATGAGCAAATTACGGAGATAATAAATAACAACCTCTGTAACATAATTGTAATTTGATATGGCACAATACATATGATAATATGTAGTTGATGAAGCTTAAAAAGCTTCATACACAATATGACCATATAATTGTGTATAGATGAATTTGTGCGTGGGGTTCCCGAGGTGAATTTATTTGCCTTAGCATACTAGATGTCGTTTTTGTAATGAAGTTAGTGGGATAGGTATGCCCTTTTAGAAAAGAATGTTTTGATACGGAAAGCACGGTCATAATTTGACGGTGCTTTTTCGTACAAAAAAGAGGCACGGTTTCACATTGGGACAAATCTTAGGAAGGGGGTGGTGCTTATGTTGATATGTCAAAACACATCATATTTTAAAAACATAACATTAACATTAGCATTTAACACATATATAAAAACAAACACTCCCAATTACAAAACCGTAAAATGAAATTACCGGGGTTATATGGATAGCGAATTTTTTAGAGAATATCAAAATAAATTATCCATAGATGAAACCTTATATGCAAAAATTAAAAAGATAATGAAAGAAAAGAGAATATCAGAAGAGAAGTTTTATGATAATACATTATTAAACAGAAATGTAATGTACGATATTAAACAAAATAAGTCAAGGCCTCAGCTAAGGACGGTTATTACAATATGTATAGGTCTTAACTTAGAGCCTTATGAATCATTGGAGCTTATACGGACAGCAGGATATACCCTGTCAAAAAGTCTGTTTCTCGACTGTGCGTATATGGAAATTATATTTAATTATTATGATAATGATATTATTGAATGTAATGAGATATTAGAAAAATTAGGCGTGGACGAAAAATATCATTTAGGTTCAAGACAAAGATATTAAGAATTTTTATTGCCGTAGGCGGTGTTTTACCGTCTGCGGCAAATTTTTTTTTGCAGAACTGTCATTTATCAAATGACGCATAGGAACAAACCAAAGCGGTTTTCAAGAAAAGGAAGTACAAAAAAGCCATAAAACAAGCCATTTTTGTGTCATTTATTAAAGGTTGAATTACCTAAGAGGACCTGATATTATGCCCTTGTAATCCGGATTTACAAATTTTATAAGGAGGAAATTTTTGTTATGAAACTTCAAGATTTAATCATCAGTCCAAAGAGTCTGGGGAGTAAGCTATGGCTTGTCGATGTTGCGCCAGTATATGAGTATAAGGATAATAGGCGTACCGATAATATCACAGGCTATCGCTATACGGTTGCAATGCCCGAAAGAGGTCTTGATAAAATTAACATCAAAATTGACGGAAATCAGCTTGTGGAAAAACCGAACGGTTATGCGGAGGTTATATTTACAGGTCTTGAGCTGTCATTGTATATGATGAATAATCAGCCTCAGATTAAAGCAACTGCAACAGGTATAACATTGGCTAATCCTAAGGCTTAGAAAATTGCGGCACGGGGGAGATTTTCTTTAAAAAAATATTCGCCGTGCCGCCCAAGCCATAAGGGTTAGTATTACCCTTATGGCGTAAATGTAGCATGTAGCAAAAAGGGAGGCTTAATATGTCAAATTCACAATCACGCAAATGGACATTGGTAATAAACAATCCAAATGAGTGCGAGTTTACACACGAGCGTATTTGCGAAATTATGATGAAGTTTTTTCCTGACTATTTCTGTATGGCAGACGAAGTTGCAAAAACTGGTACTTTCCATACACATATTTTCATATATTCCCATTCTCCGATACGGTTTTCAACACTTAAAAACCGATTTCCTATCGCTCATATTGAAAAAGCAATAGGGAGTGCAAAACAAAACCGTGATTATATACTAAAAACAGGTAAATGGGAAAACGGTGAAAAGGCAGAAACGTGTGTCAAAGGTAGTTTTTATGAATACGGGACTTTGCCAAAGGAACGGGAAGAAAACAACCCTAAGATGAGTATGCTGATTGAAAATATCCGTGACGGAAAACAGACAACCGAGATTATAGAAGATGCACCAGAATTTGCTTTTCGTATAAGAGATATTGACGCACTACGCCAGGTGCTAAATGCAGAAAAGTATTTAAGCGAAAATCGGGATTTGTATGTAACATATATTTTCGGTGCAAGCGGAACAGGAAAAACAAGAAGCATATATAAAAAGCATAACGCAAAGGACATTTGCAGAATAACAAATTACAGAACAGGTAAAGGGGTAAGCTTTGACGGATATTCAGGTCAGGATGTGTTGGTATTCGAGGAATTTAACTCACAGATACCCATTGAAGAAATGCTGAACTTCCTTGATATTTACCCGTTAAATCTTCCTGCAAGATATACCGACAGGACAGCGTGTTACACGAAGGTATATATCACATCAAATATTCCACTCTCAGAGCAGTATAAAGATGTGCAGGTTTACCGCCCCGAAACGTGGAAGGCATTTTTAAGAAGGATACATAAGGTTTTAGAGTACTTAGAAGACGGTACTATTTTGGAAAGGAGCACAAAATTATGAACACACAGGATAGATTTCTTATAGAAAGAGATGCAAGATTAAAATATCAGTTTTTAAGATTTAAAATGGGGATATATAACATATTCCATAAAAAGTGGGTATGGCCTATCGTAGCCATATACATTGCCATTGCAATATATGCAAAACAGGTTATTTATACTACCACGCCTGACCCCGCTGACATAGCAATGGTAGCTAACCTCATATCGCTAAAAATAACATACCCGTTTTTTGCGGTATTGGGATTTATCGTATTGTTGGTGTTTTTAGGAACGCCTTGGGGTGCGAAGAAAATCAATAAAGGCTTAAATATAGTGGGGCTTATAAATCATGCAGGGCAATCGCCATTTTTAACCAAAAGATATAAAGATCATGGTTTAACTGTTTTGGAATTTGAGCCTAACGGTATTCCTCTTTCGCAATGGGAGGACAAGAAAGAATGTATTGAAACTGTACTTAACATGTATATTTTAGAAATATATTATGGTGGAAGCAGAAATAAAATGGTATTGCGTACTGTATCAGGTAATGAAAACTTGCCCTCAGTGGCTTATTGGAAAGATGTTTATCTTTCCAAAGAAGATTTTATATTGTTTTTTGGCCAAAGTATGACGGGTCAGGTAAAGATCAATCTTGCTAAAACACCTCATATACTGATTGGCGGTTCGACCGGCTCAGGGAAAAGCGTACTGCTTAAACTTTTAGTAATGCAGTGCGTGAAAAAGGGCGCAGTTGTATTTATTGCAGACTTCAAAGGCGGTGTTGACTTTCTTCCCGAATGGCATAAAAAAGCCTGTGTCATAACGGAAGAAAATGCCTTGATAGAAATGCTGACAAGTATTGTAAATGAATTGGAAAACAGAAAACAAATACTCAGAGAATACGGCTGTTCAAACATTGGCGGATACAATATGCTTTTTCCGGATAGAATGAATAGAATTATTTTTGCTTGTGATGAGGTTGCAGAAATTCTGGATAAAACAGGGCTTTCAAAAGAGAAGAAGGATATTGTCAGCAATATAGAGAACAAACTGTCGATAATCGCAAGACAAGGCAGAGCCTTTGGCATACATCTGATTTTAGCAACGCAAAGACCTGATGCAAATATTCTGACAGGGCAGATAAGAAGCAATATAGATTTCAGGGTATGCGGAAGGGCGGATAATATCCTGTCCCAGATAATCCTTGACAGCACAGTTGCAGCAGACAAAATCCCAAAGGATTCTCAGGGGCTATTCGTTACCCAGGATGAAACGGTTTTCCAAAGCTACATGTTTGATGAAAGTGATGTTTTTAAGAAATAAAGGGTGTGGTGAAATGGCAGATAAAAAAACTGTACCGATACATCTGAAAATGGCGTTGACTGTTAAAGAAGCTGCTGAATATAGCAATATAGGTATTAACAAAATAGACAGTATGCTACGCTCGCCAAATTGTCCGTTTGTGTTGTATGTCGGTACGAAAAAACTTGTAAAGCGTAGAGAATTTGAACAATTTATCAGCCAGAAACTTACAATTTAAGACATTTCTATTGATAAATTAAAGCCAATGTGATATAATCCCAGGTGTTGCATTGGCTTTTTTCTCAATACGGGAAAGGAGCTGAATTATATGGGCAAAAACCTTAAAGGCAAAGAATGCGGAAAAGGTATCTATCAAAGAAAGGATGGTTTTTTTAGCGCAAGATTTATAAACAGGCAAGGTAAACGGCAAGAAAAATGTTTTTATACCGTTCAGGAAGCTCGTAATTGGTTAGAAAAAGCGAAATATGAAGATAAACACAGTAATGTGTTTGTTCCTGCTGATATGACAGTAGATGAATGGTTTGAATATTGGATAAATCATATAGTTGGCGATTTAGCACCTAATACAAGGAGAAATTACAACGAAAGGTATATACAAAATATTCAACCTGTTGTCGGCAGTATGCGGCTCTGCGATGTAAAACCTTTGCACTGCAAAATGGTTTTGAACAATATGGATGAGGATTATGCAGGCTCAACTATACGGCAGACATTTATTGTAATGGGAACTATTTTTAAATCAGCTTTAATGAATGATTTGATTGCAAAGCATCCTATGGATGGTGTGAGATACACAAAACCTGTTCGGGCAGTTAATGATATAAAGTTTTTAACGATTGAAGAACAGGAAAAGTTTTTAAAGGCTGCAAGACGGTCGCATAATTATTATCAATATGCTTTAATTTTGCAGACAGGTTTAAGAACGGGCGAAATGATTGGTCTGACTTGGGATGCGATTGACTTTGAAAAGAGGACGCTAACGGTAAATAAAACTTTGGAGTATAGACATAAGCAGGGGCAATGGCGTGCAGGACCGCCAAAGACACCGCAGAGTTACAGAACTATTCCTCTCACAAATCAAGCATATGAGATTCTTAAAAAAATTGCATCTAAGGAAGATGAACGAAAAGAGTCTAAAACCTTATTTCAAACATTAGAGTATATAGACAGACGGACAGGACAAAAGAAAAAACTTGTAATGAAAGACCTTGTATTTGTAAATTGGCGGACAGGAGAACCTGCTAAAAACAGTTCATATGATACCCATTTGTATAAACTTTGCGATGAGGCGAATATCAAAAGATTTTGTATGCACGCACTTCGCCATACATATGCAACCCGTGCAATAGAAAGCGGAATGCAGCCAAAACTTTTGCAACAATTACTCGGTCACGCAAGTATAAAAACGACAATGGATAGGTATGTCCATGTGACAGAGGATTCGCTTGCAAATGCAGTGAGGCAGTTTGAAAATCATTTTTCATAAAAATTGGCGAAGAAATGGCGAAGTAAACACATATTAAATGCTGAAAACCGCATAAAATAAGGAGATGTAGAAAAAAATGAAATTAGGAATAGTAGGACTTCCGAATGTCGGAAAATCGACCCTTTTTAATGCAATAACCAAAGCGGGAGCGGAGTCGGCGAATTATCCGTTCTGCACAATCGAGCCAAATATAGGCGTGGTGGATGTGCCCGATAGCAGAGTCGATAGCTTGGCAAAAATGTATAATCCTAAAAAGGTGACAAGGGCATATATTGAATTTGTAGATATTGCGGGACTCGTAAAGGGTGCATCAAAGGGCGAAGGACTTGGAAATAAGTTTTTATCGCATATCCGTGAGGTTGATGCAATAGTGCATGTTGTAAGGTGCTTTGAAGATACCAACATAACCCATGTGGACGGCAGCGTAAATCCTAAGCGTGATATTGAAACGATAGATTTAGAGCTTATCTTTTCGGATATAGAAATATTGGAACGGCGTATAGACCGCACTAAAAAGGCATTAAAGGGCGATAAGAGCTTGGCAGGAGAACTTGCACTGTTGGAGCGTGTGAAATCCGCATTAGAAGAGGGAAAATCGGCAAGAAGCCTCGAATATACCGCAGAAGAGCTTGAAATTATGAAAGAAATTGCCCTTATATCAATGAAACCCGTCATATACGCAGCAAATGTTGCAGAGGACGATTTCCAAAAGGGTATAGAAAACAATAAATATGTAAATGAAGTAAAGGAAATCGCAAAAGAGGAAAATGCACAGGTTATGCCGGTTTCCGCTAAAATCGAGGAGGAAATTGCCCAGCTTGACCAGGATGAAAAGGAAATGTTTTTAGAGGAGCTTGGAATGAGCGAATCGGGCTTAGATAGGCTTATAAAAGCAAGTTATACGCTTTTAGGACTAATCAGCTATCTTACGGCAGGTGAGCCTGAGGTACGGGCGTGGACAATCAAGAACGGCACAAAAGCACCGCAGGCGGCAGGAAAAATTCATTCCGATTTTGAGCGTGGATTTATCCGTGCGGAAGTGGTTGCATATGACGACCTTATGCGGTGCGGAAGTATGGCAGTAGCAAAGGAAAAAGGCTTAGTCCGCTCGGAAGGCAAGGACTATGTAATGAAGGACGGAGATATCGTTCTTTTCAGGTTTAATGTTTAAAAAAAGAGAGCTTTTATTCATCGAAAAACTCGGGAATAAAGCTCTCTTTTGCTGTGTCGCCCTCTTGGATATAGGCATTTTTGACACCTAAATTAACAGCGTAACCTATAAGCGTATCATAATACTCCTTGCTTATTTTTTGGTTTAACCGGGGGAAAGACTTTGGCAGTATGCTAACGGGCGTATATTGGTTCATAATGCTTATAAAAATGTCGTCACCGTATGTTTTGAAAAGATAATCAATAACCTTTTTGCTATCGAACAGAAGATGCGGGAGCATCATATGGCGTACAATAACGCCTTTTTTTATTATACCGTTTTCGTCGAAAACGCATTTTCCGACGCTTTTATACATTTCCGAAATCGCCCGTGAAGCAACAGCAAAATAGTTATTGACGCCGGAATAACGCTTTGCATATTTGTCATCAAAATATTTTAAGTCGGGCAGATAAATATCAACAATCCCGTGTAGCATTTTTATGGTTTCAACATTTTCGTATCCGCTGGAATTATAGAGAATAGGGAGGGTAAGCCCCTTTTCACGCGAGAGTTTTACTGCTTCAATAATTTGCGGAACATAGTGCGTGGGCGTTACTAAATTTATGTTGTTTGCCCCTTTTTCCTGGAGCATCAAAAATGAGCCTGCAAGTTCTTCTTCCGAAACCGTTTTTCCGACTCCCATATGGCTTATTTTGTGGTTTTGGCAATATACGCACCGCAAATTACAATGCGAAAAAAAGACCGTTCCTGAGCCTTTCTCACCTGAAATGCACGGTTCTTCCCAAAAATGCAGGTCGCATCTTGCAATTTTAACTTTATCATCTGCACCGCAAAAACCCGTTTCGCCTTTTTTGCGGTTTACACCGCACATTTTCGGACATAGGGTGCAGTTTTCTAAAATATCCATTTTAATCCCTCTTTTAAAAGATTTTATCATAAAAAATCAAAGGATACAATCTTTTTTGCAAATACCTTGCAAAATCTGTAAAAAAGGAGTATAATCTTGTTTTGTTAAGAGGGGATTGCTATGGATAAAAGGGAATTTTTGAAAAATGAATTTGGTGTAACAGAGGATGTGCTTGATTTGATAGCATCTGCCGAAGATTCTGTTTCTGAGCAGTTTTTGCATATTGACCAGATAGCCCAGCTTGGAGCTTTAAAGGTTATGAAGGCCTTTGCGGATAACAGAGTTTCAAGCGAATGTTTTGCTGCCTCATCAGGCTACGGAACGGACGATTACGGCAGAGACACCTTGGACAAGGTGTATGCCGAGGTTTTTGAGGCGGAGGACGCGTTGGTCCGGCATAATTTTATTTCAGGAACGCACACACTCTCAACAATGCTATTTGCAGTTTTAAGACCAAACGATACCTTTGCGGCAATCACAGGAAAACCCTATGACACCCTTGAAGAAGTGATAGGAATACGGGGGGAGTCGGGCGGCGGCTCACTTGCCGATTTCGGTATAAAATATATCCAGATTGACCTTTTGCCGTCAGGCGAACCCGACTATGATAAGATTAAAACCGTTTTGACCGAAAATTCTTTAAAAGCGGTATGGATACAGCGTTCAAAGGGCTATGCAGACAGAAAAACTTTTTCGAGTGAAAAAATAGGGGAAATGACCGCTTTTGTGAAGAAGATTTCTCCCAAAACGCTTGTATTAGTGGATAACTGTTACGGCGAATTTGTTGATGACAGAGAGCCTACGGCATACGGAGCAGATTTGATGGGCGGCTCACTTATAAAAAACGCAGGTGCGTCAATAGCACCTACGGGAGGATATATAGCAGGTAAGAGTGAACTTATAAAACTCTGTGCAAACCGACTTTCAAGCGTGGGTATAGGAAGAGAAAACGGTGCGACTTTGGGACTTAATAAACCGCTTTATCAAGGCTTTTTCTTTGCACCGCATGTGGTTTCCCAGGCACTTAAAACAGCAACTCTATGTGCCGCCGTATTTGAAAAACTCGGCTATATCGCAGAGCCGTCATCAAAGGAGGTACGCCACGATATTGTTCAGGCGATAAAACTAAAAACGGGAGAAACGCTTGAAGCGTTTTGCAGAGGGATACAAAAAGGCTCACCGATAGACGCATATGTGACGCCTGTTCCAAGCTATATGCCGGGGTACAGTGATGATGTTATAATGGCGGCAGGAGCGTTTAATCAAGGCTCGTCAATCGAGCTTAGTGCGGACGGACCTATGCGACCGCCTTATAGCGTATATATGCAGGGCGGAGTGACATATGAATCAGCAAAACTCGGTATAATAATGGCAGTGCAGGAAATGAAAAATAAGGGGATAATATGAATTTTTTGGGTGATATATTTTTAGATTCGTTTTTTGATGCGGCAAAACTGCTGCCGCTTCTATTCGTGATATACTTGCTTGTGGAATATTTAGAGCATAAAAACAACAATTTTGTGCATAAACTGTTCAAAAAATCGCAAAAGTCGGGTGCATTTTTGGGAGCAGTGTTCGGAACAATCCCACAATGCGGATTTTCGGTAATAGCCTCGGAGCTTTTTGCAAAAAGGGCGATAACCGTAGGAACGCTTATTGCAATTTTTATTGCAACCTCCGACGAGGCAATACCGATTTTGATTGCACACCCAAGCAGGATTTACGATATGCTCAGGCTTATAGGCATAAAATTTGTCGTTGCCGTAATTTTTGGATTTTTAATTGATTTTTTGGTAAAAACCGATATAAATTCCGAGGATTTTAATGAGGATGAACATCACTTTCACGGCAACTGTGAAAGCTGTGACGACGGCATTTTAAAGTCGGCGGTTATACATTCACTAAAAATCTTTGCGTTTATCTTTGCTGTAAACATAATTTTGGGTGTAGTTACCGAATTTGTGTCACCTCTTATGCAGTTTATAACAGACCATACAGTTTTGCAAACTGTTATAGCGTGTCTTTTCGGAATAATTCCAAACTGTGCGGCATCGGTTGTTTTGACCGAGCTGTACCTTGCAGGAAAAATCACATTTTCGGCACTCGCAGGAGGACTTTGCACAGGTGCGGGTGTCGGGCTTTTGGTACTGTTTAAGCAAAACAAGAATTTAAAAGAAAACCTTTTAATACTTTTGACAATATTTGCAATAGGTATTGTTGCAGGGCTTGTTATAAGCTTAATTTAAAAAACTCTCTTATAAGGAGAGTTTTTTTAAATCATAATAGGCGAGATTAAAAAATCTCTGCCTTTTTTTGTGTTTCCGCATAAGGAGGCAATATCTGTTGCCCGTATATCCTCTTCCAAAAGCGGTTTTGGGAAATCTGCAACCTTTGTAACTATCGGAAGCGTTGCCCTTTTCTTCATTTCCGATAAAAGCGTACGCCCGACAGCATTTGCCCCAAGTACACGCAGGTATTCAGGCTCACGGTATCCTCCGATTATGCCCAAAATTGCACGGAGTGCAATCCGATTCAGGTATGAACGGGTGTATCTTTTTGTGACGGAGGCATTTATGATTTCCTCAAAACTTCCCAAATCGGAAAACTTTAAAAATCGGTTAGTAAGCCCCGCTTCCGCATCGGGAATGTCGGCAAAAAGTGTTTCGCCCTTTGTTATCAGTAAAAACTTAAAAATATCGGTCAGCTTATTTATGTCATAAATCTCGCAGTCCGCATAATCAAAAGGACAAAGGTCGGAAATATCCTCTCCGCTTTTGATTTTTTGGCGGATATGTGAAGCGGACGCATATCCGTCTTCTGAAAATCCGCCCGAATGCTCTGCCGTGCGGCTATGCGTTATCGGTATAACCGAACTTTTTTCCTCTTTCAATGCCATTATATATTCGGTTGCCAAAATATTATTAGGCTTTGTGAGAATATCGGGCTCAATCAGATTGGAAAAAGCTGTCTGCTTTGCCATAGGGAAACTTATACCGTCGGAAAGAAGTTCTTTTATCTTCTCGGAAATTTCGGGAGGCTCGGAAAGCAAAATATCCGAAGCCTCGGATAGTTTTTCAATGTCATTTGCTTCACTGCCGAAAACAAGTGCGTCTGCTACTCCTGAGCCGATAACCGTCTTAACTGCACCTTTTGCAAACCTATTGGCAGAGGAAAGACTGTATCTTACGGGAAGTTCTAATATGAGGTCTACGCCGCAGGATAAAGCCGCCTTTGTGCGTGTCCATTTATCAAAAACCGCCACATCGCCACGCTCAATAAAACTTCCGCTCATAACGCAAAAAACGGCGTCAAAATCACGCTTTATAAGCTCAATCTGATACTTATGCCCGTTATGAAACGGGTTATATTCGCATATTACGGCAGCGACTTTCACGGCTTACACCTCCCAAAAAATGTCTATAATGTTATTATAACTCAAAAAAATGCTTTTGTATAGAGTATTTTTATTTATTTTGATGCATAATAATTGAGCAAATTGTATTGACAAATTTTGCATAATCAATTATAATACATATGAATGACTATTCAAATGTTCTGGAATGGAGATGTAAAAGTGAATGTTTATTTAGACAATAATGCGACTACCGCAATGAATAAAGAAGTTTTAGAAGCGATGCTCCCGTACTATACAGAAATTTACGGAAATGCGTCATCTAAATTTTATGAGGTAGGCAGAATTGCTGAAAATGCTGTTTTGGAGATACGAGAGCGTGTTGCAAAGGAGCTTGGAGCAAAAACAAACGAGATATACTTTACTGCGTCGGGCTGCGAGGCGGATAATTGGGCGATAAAGGGTATAGCCTTTGCAAACAAGGACAAGGGAAATCATATAATAACCTCACAAATCGAGCATCACGCAGTGCTTGGAGCTTGTGAGTTTTTGGAGAAAAATGGCTTTACCGTAACATATCTTCCCGTTGACAGCGAGGGAAAAATCTCTTTAAAAGACCTTGAAGATGCGATAACAGATAAGACGATTCTTGTCACAATTATGACGGCAAATAACGAAATAGGTACGATTGAGCCTATTTGCGAAATTGCAAAAATCTGTAAGGAGCATAAGGTGATTTTCCATACAGACGCGGTACAGGCGATAGGGCATATGCCGATAAATGTTGCTGATTTGGGCGTTGATATGCTGTCCCTTTCGGCACATAAATTCCACGGTCCTAAGGGCGTCGGCGTTTTGTATATAAGAAACGGCGTTAAAATTGAAAACCTCATTCATGGCGGCGGTCAGGAGCGTGGAAAGAGGGCTGCAACCGAGAATATAGCAGGAATGGCAGGACTCTGTAAAGCCTTGGAGATGGCAAATTCCGACCTTGATAAAAAGATGGCAAAAATGCGTGATGTCCGTGACCGCTTGATTGCGGGAATTAAAGAGCGGATTCCGTATTGCAGACTTAACGGTCCGTCGGATGAAACAAGGCTTTGCAATAATGTGAATTTTTCGTTCAGGTATATTGAGGGCGAGTCAATCCTTATGCTTTTGGATATGCACGGGATTGCAGCGTCAAGCGGCAGTGCCTGTGCATCAGGCTCTCTGGACCCGTCGCATGTGCTTTTGGCGATTGGGCTTCCGCACGAGATTGCACACGGCTCTGTAAGATTCAGCGTGAGCGAGGATACAACTTATGAGGAGGTCGATTATGTTTTAGAGGTACTTCCGAAAATAATCGAGAGATTAAGACTTATGTCACCTCTTTATGAAGAGGTTTTAAACGGCGAAAAGGAGGCAAAATAAATGTATTCGGAAAAGGTAATGGACCATTTTGAAAATCCCAGAAATGTTGGAGAAATCCCGAACGCAAATGCGGTAGGGCAGGTGGGAAATCCAAAATGCGGCGATATAATGAAAATATATATGGATATTGACGAAAACGAAGTCATAAGAGATGTCAAATTCAAAACATTCGGCTGCGGAGCAGCTATTGCAACAAGCTCTATGGCTACCGAGCTTGTAAAGGGAAAGACGGTGGATGAGGCATTAAAGCTCACAAACAAAGCTGTAATGGAGGCTCTTGACGGACTTCCGCCGCAGAAAATACACTGCTCTGTACTTGCGGAGGAGGCAATTAAATCCGCGATTGATAATTACAGAGGAAACGGCGGAAAAAGTGTGCATGAGGGTTGCAGAAAAGATTGCTCGGCATGTCCTCACGCAAATAATGAATAATAAAACGGCTATCGTGAAAAAAACTTTTTGCGATAGCTGTTTTTTTTATAAATTTGTTGCAAAAACGGAAATTTTAGGATATAATAATTTGGGTATGATTAGAGTTTTTGTGCCTGAAAATTAAGCATAGCGGAGGAAACAGATATGATATTTGAAAATGTTAAGAAAATAATCAATGAGCAGCTTGGTATAAGCGAGGACGAAATAACAATGGATTCAAACTTTCTTGAAGATTTGGGAGCAGATTCTCTCGAACTTATTGATTTGATAATGGCGCTTGAATCGGAATTTGATTTGGAAGTTCCCGAAGAGGACATAGAGGAAATCGAAACGGTGGGAGATGTTGTTTCCTACATAAAGGAACATACTGATTTGGATTGATTGGTGTTTTTAATGGAGAATTTTGAGGTAAAAATCGGATATAGCTTTAAAAACCGCACCTATCTTGAAACCGCACTCACGCATAGCTCATACGCAAATGAGCATCATATAAAAAACAATGAAAGACTTGAATTTTTAGGTGATTCTGTTTTGAGCCTTATTGTTAGCGAAAACTTGTTTTCCAGATTTTCGGATGATAACGAGGGCGATTTGAGCAAAATCAGGGCATCTTTGGTGTGCGAAAAGGGGCTTTTTGAACTTGCGAAAAAGATAGGACTGCAAGAGTATATAAAACTCGGACATGGTGAGGAATTAAGCGGCGGAAGAAATCGGGCGTCGGTTGTGTCCGATGCTTTTGAGGCACTTTTGGCGGCAATTTTTTTGGATTCCGATTTTGAAACGGCAAAAAAATGGCTCCTGTCCCTTATGGAAGAGGAACTCAAAACGGCAGATGAAAAGCCGTCAAACGACTATAAAACGGAGATTCAGGAAAAAACACAGAAAAACGGCAAAGGGAAAGTCACATACGAGCTTATAAGCGAGAGCGGACCGGACCATAATAAACAGTTTTCGGTATCTGTCTTGGTTGACGGGAAGAAAATTGCGGAAGGCATGGGTTCGAGCAAAAAAGAGGCGGAACAAAATGCCGCAAAAAAGGCTATGGAGCTATTATGAGATACTATAACATACCTATATTCGTGCCGCATGAGGGGTGTCCGTTCCAATGTGTTTTTTGTAATCAAAAGCGGATTACGGGCAGTGACACATCAGTAACACCTGAAATAGTCACCAAAACAATAGAAGAATATCTGTCAACTATACCTTGCGGTAATAGAAGAATTGAGGCGGCGTTTTTCGGCGGCAGCTTTACGGGTATTTCGGCAGAAAAACAGGAGTCCCTGTTAAAAGCGGCGTATGAATTTGTAAAAAACGGAAAAATTGACGGCATACGCCTGTCAACACGCCCCGACTACATTTCTGAGGAGATTTTAGACAGACTTTTACAATACGGCGTAACAACGGTTGAGCTTGGCGTTCAGTCTATGGATGACGCGGTGCTTATAGCGTCGGGCAGGGGACACACGGCAGAAACGGTGGAAAATGCGGTAAAACTCATAAAAAAATACCCCTTTAATTTGGGACTGCAAATGATGATAGGACTTCCCGAAGACACAAAGGAAAAATCAATTAAAACCGCAGAAAAAATTATAGACCTTGCCCCCGATTTCGTGCGTATTTATCCCACGCTTGTGCTAAAAGATACATATCTTGAAAAGCTGTATAATACGGGCGAATATGAGGCGTGGAGCGTTGAAAAAACTGTTGACACTTTAAAAGAAATACTGCCGATGTTTTCAAAAAAGTGCATAGAGGTAATAAGAGTGGCACTTGCCGTAACGGAGGAAATATCGCCCGAAAATGCACTTATTGCAGGACCTTTTCACCCTGCTATACGGGAACTTGCAGAGGGCGAAATTTATTTTGATAAAATCTGCGGTTTTTTGGATAAAGATAGCTCAAAAAGAGTTTTTTCGGTAAACGAATGTGAGATTTCAAAAGCAGTCGGAAACGGAAAAAAGAATATAAAAAGAATAAAAGAAAAATACGGATTTGAGATAAAAATTAAGCCGTCAAAAAGTCTTAAAAAGGGCGAGATTACGGCTTGGAAGGATGAACAGGATTGTATTTAAAAAGGATTGAAATGCAGGGCTTTAAGTCCTTTGCAGACAAAACCGTTCTTGATTTTGAGGGCGGAGTTACGGGTATCGTCGGACCAAACGGCAGCGGAAAAAGCAATATTTCAGACGCAGTACGCTGGGTTATGGGCGAAATGAGTGCAAAATCTCTGCGTGGTGCTAATATGCAGGATGTTATTTTTAACGGCACACAGACACGAAAACCCTTAAACTTTGCCGAAGTAAGTCTGGTGCTTGATAACAGTGAGGGTATTTTCCCGATTGAATATGACGAAATTATGGTCACGAGGCGGGTTTTCCGTTCGGGCGAAACATCATATAAGATAAACGGTGCATCGTGCAGATTAAAGGATATACAGGAGCTTTTTATGGATACAGGTCTTGGAAAAGACGGGTATTCAATGATAGGACAGGGAAATGTAGCACAGATTTTGTCAACGAAATCGGAGGATAGGCGTAGCTTTTTCGAGGGTGCGGCAGGTGTTTCAAAGTACAAGCACAGGAAGGACGAAGCGGAGCGGAAACTTGTTTCGGTAAGCGAAAATCTTGTAAGAATTAACGATATTACGGCAGAGCTTGAAACACAGATAAAGCCTTTGGAGCGACAGTCAAAAAAGGCAAAGGAATATCTTGTTATCTATGAAGAATATAAAGGTCTTGACGTAGGTCTTATTTTGCTGACGGCAAAAAGCGGGAAACTGCAACTTTTGGAAGTTACCGCAAAAAAAGAAAATGTCGAAGCTGAGATAAATGAATTAAAATCGGGTGCAGATGAATTTGAACTGAAAATGGCGGATTTGTATTCCGAAAGCGAGAAAAAGGACGAGGAGCAAACAAGTACAAATAACGCACTTTTGGAAAACGAAAACGGCATTTCAAGAATAGAAAATGAAATCAGTATTGCCAAAAACAATATCGAAAATAATGAGGAGCTGAAAATCCGCATTGATGCGGAAATTTTGGCAATCCAAAAAAAGAATGAGCAGCTTTTGGAAAAAATATCGGAAAGTGAAAAGCTGATTTCCGAAAAGGAAGAAAAAAGTCATAAGCTTATGTCCGATTTTGCAAAAATGCAGGAGGATAGCGGCTCGGTCTATGATGAGCTTGACGAGTGTAAAAACGCGATTGACGCCTTGAAAACGCAGGTTATGGAATATTCAAACAAGGTGTCGGCAGGAAAAACTCAGATAGAGGGACTTGAAAAACTAAGAGGTGCATATCTTGAAAGAAAGGCATCGGCGGAGGCGGAAAAGGACGCAAGAGAGCGTGGAGCGGAGAATACCAAAAACGAAATAGAGCAGAATAAAGAAAAAATCGCGAAAACCGAGGAAAAGCTTTCGCAAATGGGCAAAAGAATAGAAGAAGGCGAGAAAAAACTGTCAGTGTTGCTTGATGAAGAAAGAGCATTATCGGCAGAGCTTTCCGAAACCCAGCTCGATTTAAAATCCAAAACCTCAAAAAAACGAATGTTAGAGGCAATGGAAAATGATTACGAGGGCTATGCGAAAAGTGTAAAAGCGGTAATCAAGGCAAATGAACTTAAATCACGCCGGATTTACGGCACACTTTCAGGTCTTATTTCGGTAGAAAAGGACTATGTTACAGCTATTGAAACCGCTCTGGGTATGGCACTTCAAAATATCGTTGTCGAAAATGAAGACGACGCAAAGGCGGCAATATCGTATTTAAGGGAAAACAGACTCGGCAGAGCAACATTTTTGCCTGTTTCTTCGGTTACGGCAAAAATGCTCGATAATGAAAAGGAAATATTGGGTAATAAAGGCGTTATCGGTATTGCGTCGAGCTTGGTAAAAACCGATAAGAAGTATGAAAAAATCGTGGAAAGTCTGCTTGGCAGAACGGTTGTAACCGAAACTATTGACGACGGTATCGCACTTTCTAAAAAATACGGCTACCGTTTCAGAACGGTAACGCTTTTGGGCGATATTTTAAACACCGGCGGTGCAATCAGCGGGGGAAGCGTAAATAAAACAAGCGGATTCTTGTCCCGTGCAAATGAAATCAAGTCATTAGCGGGAGAGCTTTCCAGGCTTTCGCAAAAAATTTCAAAAGCCGAAAAAGAATTGGAGAAAAAAAGAGCGGATATTGCAAATATCAATATGCAACTTGATAACTTCCGCCCACTTTGGCGTGAGTATGAAAATGATATACTTATCCTCAAAAATTCCAATGAGCATCTTTTGGCAACACTTGCAAACGAGGAAGACGGAAAGGGATTTTCCGGGGAAATTAAGAATATCGAAAATGAACTCTCCAAATCGTCGGAGGAGATTGCCGAGCTTATAAGCAGTGTAAGAACGGGCGAAAATGAGATTGAAAGACTCAATTCCGAGATAGAAAACTTAAACGAAAAATATAGCGATATACAAAGGAAAAAGGACGAAAAAGCACAGGAAATTATGGACGAAACGGTACGCCTTAAATCCTTTGAGCAGGAAATTCTGTCGGAAAAACAGAATATCGAAAACTTTAAAAACAACATAGCCGAAAATGAGGCAGAAATCAGCAAAAAAGAGGCTGATAAGTTATCAATACATCAAAAAAATGTTGAGCTTTCGACGGAAATTCAGGAAAAACAGGCAAAAATTGAAGAAACCTTAAAGATTTCCGAAAATATCAAAAAACGCCTTGCAGAAATCGAACAGGAAAAATCGGCAGTTTTGGAAAAGCTCAAAAATATGCAGAGCAAAAACAAAGAATTAACCGATAAACTGATACTTTTGGGACAGGAGCTTTCGCGTCTGGAAAGCAAAGAGGACAGGCTTAATATCCAGAATGACAGCATTATCTCACGACTTTGGGATGATTATGAATTGACTTTGGAAACGGCAGAGGAGCAAAAGACGGAAATCACCGACGAAAAGAGTGCCGAGGCCCGTGCATCAGAGCTTAAAGCAAAGATAAAATCGCTTGGAAGTATCAATCTTGATGCGATTGAAGAATACAAAAATGTCAAAGAGCGTTTTGAATTTTTGTCAGTGCAAAAGGCTGATTTGGAGAGTGCAAAATCCAATCTTGAAAAGGTCATTGATTCTATGCAGGAGCTTATGGAGGAGCATTTTGCAAAGCAATTTGAGGAAATCAATAAAAGCTTTCAAAAGGTATTTTCCGAGCTTTTCGGGGGCGGACACGGAAGACTTTACCTTTCCGAACCTGAGGAGGTTTTGGAGAGCGGTATCGAAATCGAGGCACAGCTTCCGGGTAAAAGTTTGCAAAACATCAATCTCTATTCGGGCGGAGAAAAGTCATTTATTGCAATCGCATTGCTTTTTGCAATTCTGCGTGTAAAACCGACGCCTTTCTGTATCTTAGACGAGATTGATGCGGCTCTGGATGATGTAAATGTATGGCGTTTTGCCACATATTTAAACAATTATATTGACGATACGCAGTTTATCGTAATAACGCATAGACGAGGCACAATGGAGGCGGCAAACACGCTTTACGGTGCGACGATGCAGGAAAAAGGAGTAACAAAAATGCTTACTCTTAAAATTGATGAAGTTGACGAAAGTCTTATAAAATAAGGAGAAATAATGTCATTTTTTGAAAAATTAAAAAACGGTTTGGGAAAAACACGGGAGTCGGTTACAAGCAAGGTAAACAGCGTTTTTTCCGTATTCACAAAAATTGATGAGGATTTTTTTGAGGAGCTTTTAGAGGCACTCATTATGGCGGATATGGGAACAGAAACGGCGGAATATGTCACCGAAACCCTAAAATCACGGGTAAAATTAAAGCATCTCCAAGATAATGAGGAAATTAAAGACGAACTCAAAACCGTACTCACCGAAATCCTTACAGAAAAGGACACAAAAATGCATCTTGAAACAAAGCCGTCGGTGATTTTGGTAATAGGTGTAAACGGCGTCGGAAAAACCACAAGCATAGGCAAGATGGCGTCCTTTTATAAGTCGCAGGGGAAGCGTGTGCTACTTGCCGCAGCCGATACCTTCCGTGCCGCAGCGATAGAGCAGCTTGATGAATGGGCAAGGCGTTCAGGGTGCGACATCATAAAAAATAAAGAAAATTCTGACCCTGCCTCAGTCGTTTTTGACGCCTGCCGTGCGGCAAAGGCGAGAAATACCGATATTTTAATATGCGATACAGCAGGAAGGCTCCATAATAAAGCAAATCTTATGGCGGAGCTTAATAAAATCGCAAGAGTGATTGAAAAAGAGCTTCCCGACGCAGATAAGGAAATACTTATAGTCTTGGATGCGGAAACGGGACAAAACGCCGTTTCACAGGCAAAACTCTTTTCCGAAACGGCGGATATTACGGGCATAATCCTGACTAAAATCGACGGAACGGCAAAGGGCGGAATAGTGCTTTCAATTTCAAAAGAGCAAAATATTCCCGTAAAATTCATCGGCGTTGGAGAGGGAATAGACGATTTGCAGGAATTTGATGCAGAAAGTTTTGCAAAAGCACTGTTTTCTGATATATGATGCATTGACATAGCTCACAAAATGTGATAAAATGCACTTTAATGTACAATTTTGGAGGAAAACTATGGTTAAAATTGCGATTATGGGTTACGGCACAGTCGGAAGCGGCGTTTATGATATAATAAAAGCCGACAATTTTGCATATGAAGCTATGAATCCGATTGAAATCAAGTATATTCTCGATATACGCGATTTTCCTGACCACCCCGAAAAGCAGATATTCACAAAGGATTTTAACGACATTTTAAATGACGACGAAATCTACTGCGTAGTTGAGGCTATGGGTGGATTGAAACCTGCGTATGAGTTTACAAAGGCACTTCTTATGGCAGGAAAAAATGTTGTAACCTCAAATAAAGAGCTTGTTGCAACACACGGACCGGAGCTTTTGAAAATTGCAAAAGAAAATAACCTTAATTATCTTTTTGAAGCAAGTGTCGGAGGCGGTATTCCTATTATAAAACCGCTTTGTTCCAGCCTTAAAGCCAATACGGTAAAGAAAATTGCAGGAATATTAAACGGCACTACAAACTTTATTCTTACGCAGATGATAGATGAGGGCATGAGCTTTAAAGACGCTCTCAAAATGGCACAGGATAACGGTTATGCCGAGCGTGACCCGTCCGCTGATATTGAGGGACATGACGCTTGTCGCAAAATTGCGATTCTGGCATCTTTGGCGTGGGGCGAATATGTTAATTATAAAGACATCTGGACAGAGGGAATAACAAAAATCACCTTGGAAGATGTTGAGACAGCATCAAAGCTGGGCTATTCGGTAAAGCTTATCGGCTATTGCCAAAAGCGTGAAAAACTTGCGATATGGGTTTCGCCGATGCTTGTAAGACACAGCTGTCCGCTTTCCGCTGCAAACGGCGTATTTAACGCAATTTTAGTTGACGGAAACTATCTTGGGCAATCAATGTTTTACGGTCAGGGTGCGGGGAAATTCGCAACGGCAAGTGCTATGGTGGCGGATGTAATTGAGAGTGTACGCCATATTAACGCAAAAAAAGCGTATATTGAATGGAATATGCCTGAAAAGAATAACATTCTTCCGATTTCGGAAAGCGAGAACAGATATTTTGTGCGTACGAAAGCGGAAAAAGGCAGTATAAAAAAGATTTTCGGCAATGTTTCGGTAAATGAAATAAACGGCGAAAGGGTGTTTATTACCGACATAATTAAAGAATGTGATTTTGAAAGCAAGGTAAAACCGCTTAGTCCAATAAGCAAAATCAGGGTTTTGGACGCATAAAATATATAATATAAAAAATCAGGGGGCAATTCGGAATGAAACTTGTAGTTCAAAAATACGGCGGAAGCTCTGTTAAAGATAAAGAGCGTGTTATGAATGTGGCACGGCGTATTGTGGAAACTTATGACGCAGGGAATAATGTAGTTGTTGTAGTATCGGCTCAGGGCGATACTACTGATGAGCTTATAGAAAAAGCAAAAGAAATAAATACTAACGCATCAAAGCGTGAAATGGATATGCTTTTGTCAACGGGTGAGCAGATTTCAATTTCACTTCTTGCAATGGCAATCGAAAAAATCGGAAGACCTGTTATATCCCTGACGGGTTGGCAGGCAGGTTTTCAGACCGATAGAAGCTATGGCAATGCAAGAATAAGACGGATTGATACCGAAAGACTTAAAGACGAGCTTGATAAGCAGAAAATAATAATTGTCGCAGGTTTCCAAGGGATAAATAAAAACGACGATATAACTACGCTTGGACGTGGCGGAAGCGATACGTCGGCAGTTGCACTCGCCGCAGCTTTAAATGCGGACATCTGTGAGATTTATACAGATGTGGACGGCGTTTACACGGCAGACCCGAGGATAGTTAAAAGTGCAAAAAAATTAAAGGACATTTCCTATGACGAAATGCTGGAACTTGCGTCACTCGGTGCTAATGTGCTACATAACCGTTCCGTTGAAATGGCCAAGAAATATAATGTAAATATGGCTGTAAAATCAAGTCTTAATAAAAATGAGGGAACTTTTGTAAAGGGGGCAAATAAAGTGGAAAAAATGTTGGTAAGAGGTGTTACGAGGGATAATGATGTTGCAAGAATTTCTCTTTGCGGAGTAGATGATACCCCGGGGAAAGCGTTTACCGTTTTTGCACTTCTTTCAAAGGAAAATATTTGTGTTGACCTCATATTGCAGTCTATTGGGCGTGACGGCAAAAAGGACATAAGCTTCACTGTAAAGGAAGAGGAGTTAGACCAAGTCTTAAAGATTTTAAAGGATAACAATGACACAATCTGTGCAGATGATATAAAGTTCTCGAAGGACATTTCCAAGGTATCGATAGTAGGAGCAGGAATGGTTACAAATGCGGGCGTCGCAACAAAAATGTTCGAGGCACTCTATAATGCACATATAAATATTTCCATGATTGCAACATCAGAGATGAAAATTTCTGTTTTGGTTGACCAAAAGGAAGCAGAACGTGCAGTAAATGCCGTGCATGACGCATTTTTGCTTGAAGACTAACGATTTCGGCGGACTTAGTGTCCGCCTGATTTATTTTAACTGAGGTAAGATATGGAGAATATAATTATCGGCAGAAACCCTGTTTTAGAGGCAATAAAATCAGGACGGGAAATCGACAAAATAATAGTGAAAAAGGGCGAATATGAGGGCTCGATAGTTGCACTCATCAAAAAAGCAAAAAGCCTTAAAATCCCTGTTGTCGAGGCGGATAAAGCTAAGCTTGAAAGCCTTGCAAACGGCGGAAATCATCAGGGCGTTATTGCCTTTGTTGCCGCACATACCTATAAAGATATCAAGGATATGATAAGAGAGGCAAAAGAAAAAAGCAAAGAGCCACTTATAATTATCCTTGACAAAATCACCGACCCGCATAATTTCGGCTCGATTCTAAGAACGGCAAACTGTGCGGGAGCAGACGGAGTTGTAATTTCAAAGCGTGGTAATGTGGGGCTTTCGGAGGTTGTTGCAAAAACCTCGGCAGGTGCGATAGAATTTACGCCCGTTTCAAAGGTTACAAATATTGCGGAAACTATTGAACTACTTAAAAAAGAGGGATTTTGGATAGTAGGTGCCGAGGCGGACGGGCAGAGTATGTATGAAACCGATTTAACAGGTCCTGTTGCCTTGGTCATCGGCAGTGAGGGCGAGGGTATTTCGCGGCTGGTAAAGGAAAAATGTGATTTTTTGGTAAAAATCAATATGTATGGAGAAATAAATTCATTAAACGCATCTGTTGCGGCAGGAATTATGATGTATGAAATTGTACGCCAGAAGGAGAATGTAAAATGAGAGCGGTAATAACTGTAATAGGACAGGATAAAGTGGGAATAATCGCAAGAGTCAGCGGACTTTTGGGCGAAAACGGGATAAATATTTTGGATATTTCGCAAACGATTATGCAGGATGTTTTTACAATGATTATGCTCGTTGATATGAAGGATAAAAAGGTATCCGATATTGCAGACGGCATAAAAGCGATTGAAAAGGATATGGGGCTTTCTATCCATGTCCAGAATGAAGATGTTTTCAATCTTATGCACAGAGTTTAAGGAGCGGTAAAAATGATAAATCCTTTTGAAATTCTTGAAACAATCAATATGATTGATAAGGAAAATCTCGATATAAGAACGATAACTATGGGCATTTCCTTAAAGGATTGTGCAAATCCCGATGTTGATATAGCCTGTGCAAATATTTATAAGAAAATTACCGAAAAGGCGAAAAATCTTGTTTCAGTCGGCTGTGATATAGAAAGTCAGTATGGAATACCGATTATAAATAAGCGTATTTCTGTTACGCCGATAGCTAATATTGTTGACGCACTTTCCGAAAAAACTGTGGAAAACTGCGTAAAGCTCGCGAAAACGCTTGACAGTGCCGCAAAAGCGGTAGGCGTAAACTTTATAGGCGGTTATTCCGCACTTGTGCATAAGGCGATAACAGAAGGTGAGGCGGCACTTATCGAGTCAATTCCCGATGCTCTTTCCGGAACGGATATTGTGTGTTCAAGCGTAAATATCGGAACAACAAAAGCCGGAATAAATATGGACGCGGTTTTAAAAATGGGCGAAATAGTAAAGCGTACAGCTGAAAAAACGGGCGATAAAAACGGTTTTGGTTGTGCTAAGCTTGTCGTGTTTATGAATGCAGTCGAAGATAATCCGTTTATGGCAGGAGCATTTCACGGCGAGGGCGAGGGCGAATGCGTTATAAATGTCGGCGTAAGCGGCCCGGGCGTTGTAAAATGTGCTTTGGAAAAGGTAAAAGGTCAGCCTTTTGGGGTTGTTGCGGAAATGATAAAAAGAACCGCATTTAAGATAACAAGAATGGGTGAGCTTGTCGCACAGGAGGCGTCAAAGCGTCTTGGTGTGCCGTTTGGTATTGTTGATTTGTCGTTAGCACCTACTCCTGCGGTTGGTGACAGTGTTGCGTATATTTTGGAGGAAATGGGACTTGAAAAGTGCGGAACACACGGTACAACTGCGGCCTTGGCACTCCTAAATGATGCGGTTAAAAAGGGCGGAGTTATGGCGTCGTCGTATGTCGGCGGACTTTCGGGTGCGTTTATACCCGTAAGCGAAGATGCAGGAATGATAAACGCGGCAGAATGTGGTGCATTGTCACTTCAAAAGTTAGAGGCAATGACCTGCGTCTGCTCGGTAGGGCTTGATATGATTGCAGTTCCCGGGGACACACCTGCTGATACGATTTCCGCAATTATCGCAGATGAGGCGGCAATAGGAATGGTAAATACCAAAACTACCGCCGTTAGGATTATCCCTGCAATCGACAAAAAAGTAGGCGAAATGGTGGAATTTGGCGGACTTTTAGGGACTGCACCTGTTATGGAGGTTTCAAAATATTCAAGCAGTGAATTTGTAAAAAGAGGCGGAAGAATACCCGCACCGCTTCAAGCACTTAAAAATTAGCGAGGATATTAAAATGGCGTCAAGTAAAGAGTATCTTGATTTTGTTTTGGAACAGCTCTCGCTTTGCGAAGATATATCGTATAAGGCTATGATGGGCGAATATATTATATATTGCAGAGGCAAGGTTGTAGGCGGTATATATGATGACCGCTTTCTTGTAAAGCCTATAAAGTCAGCTGCTACAATGATGCCGGACGCACCTTTGGAAATTCCGTATAGTGGCGGAAAAGAGATGATTTTGGTAGATAGGGTAGAGGATAAAGAGTTTTTGAAAGCTTTATTTGAAAAAATGGTTGATGAACTGCCTGAAAAGAAGAAAAAGAAATAAAAATCTTGCAATTTTACTTGCAAAATAGAAAATGCTGTGTTATAATTGCAAGGTACGGCATGGAGAAGTCGCGTAGTTGGCCGAGCGCGCACGATTGGAAATCGTGTAACGGTCAAAAGCCGTTCGAGGGTTCGAATCCCTCCTTCTCCGCCAGAAAAGGCGGTCAATTTAGATGCAACCTAAATTGACCGCTTTGTTATGCGGTTTTCGGGCATTTTTGCAAAATGGAGTTTGACTGCAAAAGGGTAGATGCAACCACCGCTTTTGAGGGGTATGAACCCTTGTCCATAGTTTTTTAGCCTTAAAAACCATAAAAAACAGCATGAAAAATCAATCACCAACCGCCGGGATATGAACCCTTGACCAAAACTTTATAACGCAAGATCAGAGATAGTTTCTATAAAATGAAATTATCTCTTTTTTTATTTCAAAAGGAAAGGAGGATTTGGAGATGGACAAAAACATCATCTTAAAAGAGCTGGCAAGAAAATTGCCGGAAACAGAAGGCATAAGTTATGAATTACAAAATGACAAACTGAAAGTCAAAGTTGGAGAAGACAATGAATTTGAAGTCAGACCGTCAGGCGGTATAACTTGTTATCCCGAAACAGTATATGACGATAAGTTCCATGAAGCAGAAATACTTATAAGCAACACAGTAAGAGATATAAAAGAATATGTTGATATAATGCAAACTGCTCCTGAACTTAAAGCAGAAGGAATTGGAGAAGGATTCAAGAAAATTATTGATTTCAATAATACAGTCCTTGCGGGACGATATCTGAATGACAACGATGGCTTTCAGTTTGTAACATGGATGTATGACAGAACAGGCGTGTGTGCAGGGCATTATTATAACGATGACTTTGAAAAGGCAAAAGAAAGCTTTGCAAAAAGAAGCGGTTTCATAAATCCAAACAAACTATTTTCGGATGAAGAGCTTTCCGAAATATATCGCTGCATTTCAGATACTCTTTACGGAGGCTTTGATTTGGACGATGAACAGCGTGATATGCTTGAGGATATTCAGGAAAAGATAAAAGACAGCGTTGACAATCTTTTCGAACTGATAGACCAAGCACAAAATCAGGAAATGGAACAATTAATGTGAAGGGAGGTGTTACCATGATAACAGTAAGAGTCAACTATAACGATACGAATGCAGATATTGAGTTCCCGTGTGATGAATCGTATTTGTATGCAAAGCTTGCAGAACTGCATGTGCCTGACGATGAAAAAGCTTCGCCAAAACTCTTTGTTGAGGAAGTAATGGATTTTGATGAGCTTAAATGCCTTGAAGAAAACTTCGTTGACCTTGACGAATTGAACTATTTTGCAAAACGGCTTGACAGTATGGACGGCAATGGAATTGTTAAAACCAAAGCCGCAATATCGTTAGGCGGATTAAAAACAATGCCTGATTTAATCAATCTCACATTCAATGAGCATTACTATACATTAATTCAGGATATGAGCAGCCCGGAAAGAATCGGGAAAACGCATATGCTTACAAGAAAAGGTGGTATGACAGAAAGCGAGATGCTGTCTTATGATTTTGCAAAGATTGGAAAAGACCTTATAAAATCGGGACAGGCAAAGCTTACGGCATACGGACTGCTTGTGACAAATGATGATCTCGAATACGAAAGACCGTATAACGGAAGAACCTTCCCTGCATTTTATTACGATGACAGAAAAATCGGTTTAAGTCTTGAATACAAAGGGGAAAACGAATACATCTATCTTCCGGATTTGCCTATTGCAATAGAGAAATCATTAAACAGGCTTGGTGCTGAAAGCATTGAGGATTGTAAATTACAATTCGATTCCATCAATTACCCCAATAAAGAGATAGACGCCATATTAACGAAAGTTCTTGAAAATGACGGTGTAAACGCTCTGAACGCACTTGCCAATAACCTTAAATTCTATTGCACAGAAGAAGATTTAAACAACTTCCCTGATATAGTCGAATATGTTGGTGCAGAAGATTTTGATACAATAATGAAAATATCGGAAACGCCCGATTCTTTCATTATACTGCGTAATGTCTGGAACGATGAACAACTTGGTAGGAAGTGGATGGATGATTACACTGACTATTATTCAAATGACGATGTAATGGACTTCTTTGACTTTGAAGCATATGGAGAGCATATCCGTGAGGAAACAGACGGTAAGTTTATGGATTACGGTGACTATATCTGTGTTGAGGAAGGAATGAC
>JAFZMQ010000024.1 GCA_017551095.1 Clostridia bacterium
AATGAACTTAAAAGGACTGTCACATTGGGGAGATACAAGATATATTTACTTTAAAACAGGCTATGTGCCAGAATGGCAAAAAAACGACATCGAAAAAGAAGAAAACAAATGCGAAAATGTGATTTTTAAAAACATATATATCGACGAATGGATTGAATTTTTAAGCGAATTGCCTTCGGAGGATTTAATTGGCGATTACATCGAGCATATGAAACAAAAGAAGAAAGACAATGAAGAAGGCAATTTTGCAAAATGGGATAATGTATATCATAATATTTTTGGAAAGTATATAAGATTTGAATCAAGCTATCAGGGATGGGCTGCCAAGAGTTTTATGTATTTTGATGAAGGAAAAGAAGAAAGACACATTTGGTATTCTTTAAGATGTGGATGGTGGAAAAAAACAGGATATGCTATAGCTTTTCAACAGTACAGAAACGAATCGAAAATAAAAAGGAAAAAGGATGAATTTAGAGAAAAAAGAAATACAAATACAGATGAAATAAAAGAAATCTGCAAAGATATTTTTACAAAACTTAATAAATACGGATTTGATTTTGACAAATATGTAGAGGACAATAAAGGTAAAGAACAGAATAACTTTTTCAAAATTTCGATTGAGGATAACAAGGATGGTAAGGCTGAGGACAATGTTTGTAACTTTTTCAAAGAATTTTTGAAACTATTTATAGATGCTGTTAAAGAAAAATACGGCGACAGGGTAAAAATTACGGAAAATATAGAATGGAAGGAATAATATGTACACAATACCACCGAAAAAAATGGTTATTATAAACATATTGGAGATACTTAAAAAATACTCCGATATGGATCACCGCTTAACGCAAGCGGATATTATCGAAAAACTGAATAAAGAATACTATATGGATGTTGATCGAAAGACAGTAAAGCGAAACCTTATGAATCTTTTGGAGCTTGACTGCGGAATCGAGTACACCGAAATTCCCAAAAAAGACAAAAGCGGTGAGGAAAGTGCGATTTATACCGACTGGTATATGGTGCGTGATTTTGACGATTCCGAGCTTCGCCTGTTGATTGACAGCATCCTGTTTTCAAAACACATTCCGTATTCGCAATGCAAAAAGCTGATTGAAAAATTAAAGGGGCTTTCAAACATATACTTTGATAAAAAGGTCAAGCATATCTGCAATCTTCCCGAAAATCAGCCCGAAAACAAGGAGCTTTTCTATACCATTGACATTTTGGACGAGGCAATTTCGCAAAACAAGCAGGTTTCCTTTGTTTACAACGCTTATGGCATAGACAAAAAGTTACATCCTAGACGGGAAGAAAAATATATAGTAAACCCCTATCAGATGGTTGCGACAAACGGAAGATATTATCTCATTTGCAATTACGACAAGTATGATGAATTATCAAATTACCGCATTGACAGAATAACAAAAATCACTATGCTTGACACGCCTGCAAAGTCGCTAAAAAGCGGAATAAATCTTCCGAAGCATATGGCAGAGCATATTTATATGTTCGCAGGAGATAGCGTCAGGGCAAAATTCAGGGCAAAGAATTACATAATCGACCAGGTGATTGATTGGTACGGAAAAGATGCAACGATTATTCCTGAAAATGATGATGAATGTACTGTAATGGTAAATGTCAATAAAAGCGCATTTTTCTGTTGGGCTATGCAGTATGGGGAGCATATAGAGGTTTTAGAGCCAATTGATATTCGGGAAAAGATTATTGATACAATAAAGAAACTTAATAAAAAATACAGCAAGTAGAAAGGTTTTGCTATGGAGTTTGCTATGGATATAAGCGACGCCTTCAAGGAATGTGAAAGGCGGTTTGAAAACATCTGCTTTATTTTAGAGGGAGACGCTTTTAATGGTGATGTGATTCATAAAAAATCAAAAGATACGGAATGTGTCTGTATTCGTGATAGAATGACTTTTGGCAAAGTAGTGCCTAACATTACTTCGTATCGTTTTATATTGAACAGAATAAAGGCGAATAGAATTGGAAATATCAACTGTGTAAATGTTATAGAGGATATATTATCTATTGAAAAACTAACCCATTTGAACGCAAAAACTTATATTTTGTTTCAATGGGAAGGTATGTTAGATGATATATGGAGACTTTTTGTGCAAGGCTTTTTAGAAAAGAAAAAAGGCGTGGGGCAAATAATAGTTTTGAAATACTGCCCTGACAGTAATACAGTTAAAACTGATTTTGAAAGCATATCAATAAAAGGTTCGTACAATGCTTTTGTCGATATTGTTTGCAAACACAAAAAAATATCCGCCGAAAACTACGGAATCACTCCCAAAACTATTGATTTACTAATCGACATCAACAGCAGAAAAAGCAAGATTTCAGACTATATAATGTCTGATTTTATAGACGAAAATGACCTGAAAAACTCTTGTAAAAAGATTCAGGGTGTGTCAAAATTCTATAAATACGGATTATTGGAAGAAGATTTGTTTAGGCTGACATATACCGCTTTTATGAAAGATAAAAACGAAAAAGCAGCTAAAAAGCTGTTAAGGGAATGGTACAGATAACCTTTTATAATACAACATAAGATGTGCTCATTTTGTCCTATTGCAAATGGTAAAATAGTATATATAAAAAGTTACCAAAGCAAAGGAGATAAGAAATGACTTGGATAATTGTAATAGTTGTTGGGCTGATTTTGGTAAAGGCATTGTCAGTTTATTTGGCACTTCCGACCTGCCCCGAATGTAAAAGCAAAAAGGCAGAGGTTGTTTCAAAAGATGAAATCAAAAGAGAGCCTATGTATTTTAAGGAAAAACAGAGAATAAAGGAGTACAAGAATACCTCGGGACAAAAACAGTATTTTGATTGGCAAACAAAGGTTTCAACAAACAAGTATGTAAATGCACCCCAAAAGGTAATTGAAAAAGAGGTTTTAGTTGAGGGTGAACGCATTTGTTATGATGTGACTTATAAATGTTCAAAGTGCGGCAAGACATTTCATAGAAAAGAGCATACCGACAAAAAATGTGCTGTCAATTTGTAATTTATTCCCGTCACCAAAATGTAATTTTGACCTTTTAGGAACTCGAATCCTTAACCGTTAAGAAAAATGTAGAAATTTGTTTACATTTTGACTATTATGTGTTAAAATGTAGCTATATAGTTGTCAAGAGGACCATACGCTTGACATAATTGTAGTAGTTTAAAGGCACAGGACGCCAAACAAAACTAAGAACAGGAGGATAAAAAAATGAGGAAAGTAATTGATTTTATGAAAGGACATCCGATATTTACGGGCATTATCGGTGTAGCAATCGGCGTTGCCGCAACCAAAATTTTTGTGGCGGACACGATAGGCAAGATAGCTTTAATGAGAATTATACTCACTATGGCGATGAGCATGTTTGTGTATCTGATTTCAGGAGAAAAATCCTTTGAGAAGTGTCATTTAGCAACCGGATATGTGTTTAAGTGGGGTCTTTTGACTATAATACCGGAGATTGTATTGTTTTTGGGATTTTTATTTATAATGGTATCGGGAAATAGCACTGTTGTTGCAGGATGGCCGCTCCGAGTTCTGTTAGCAGTCTGTGCATGTATTTTTGTAGGGCTATTTGAGGAACTGACATTCAGAGCAACGATAAATGATGCATTATTATACAGGTTTAGAGATAATAAGCACATTTTCGTCTGGATCGCCATAATAAGCAGTTTGGTATTTGGAGCAGTCCATGTGATCACGGGTAAAATATTCGGTTCTCCGGCGGCATTGGGCATGGCAGCACTTAAAATCTTATCCTCCGGTCTTAGCGGATTATGTTGGCTGATCCTGTATTGGAAAACCAGAAACATTTGGGGCATCGCATTAACACATGCTCTGTGTGACTTTACAACTTTTCTTCAGTCGGCATTAACCGAAGCCCATGTCACTCTGGGCGGTGCGGAAAATTATACCGGGGCAAGTGCAGGCGGCTTTGGAGTATATTTGTTCCAGATTGTATTTAGTTTGGTATTCGTAATAATTCTCTGGAATAAGGTCGGTAAGACCATTGATTTTGAAGAGATCCGCAAGAGCTGGTAAATGCGATATTGGCTTGTGCATTGTATATAAACTATTTATTTTTCAAAATGGAGCAAGGTTTGCCTTGCTCCATTTTTGCTTAGCGTATATTACATCTAAAAATACACAATTCTAAAACTAACGGGAGTCAAAAAGGAAGAAATTGATAGCAAAAATGTTGCAAAATACAAATTATTATGGTAAAATAACAGTAGTGTGAAGCCGATTTAAGTGAAAGGGTTGACAAAGGTATGGCGAAAGCGTATGAGAATTTCAATATACATACATATATCCTGCATAGCGTTTTTTTCCGTGCGAAACTTTGATAAGCAGACATATACTGTAATAAATACTCTTACAGTATATGCCTTTTTGATTTAACACATAAATGTCAAGCGTCAAGCTGGTACGATTTGCCATTTAATCGTGCAAATAAGCATATATCTAAAAAACGATAATTAATGATGAACGTAAGAAAAATCAGGAGGCATAAAAATTTATGGTAAAACATGATGAACAAAAGGGTATCTCCCTCAGAACAGTACATATATGGCTGATTATAGGAGCTATAATCATATCCGGTATTATGTTTTATTCTACATACGATTTATCGAGTAGCTTTTATCGAATAACTGCAACCTCTGAGGAACAAATCGCACTACGCAAAGCTGCTCGTGAACTGATGGAGGCATCGGATTATTTGACTGAAAGGGTACAACGCTTTTCTGTTCAGGGTGATATACGCTTTATGAATGAATACTTTAAAGAAGTATATGAAACAAAGCATCGGGAAGAAGCGATCCTCACAATGTCAGGGGTAAGTGGTGCAGAAGTTGCCTTAGCAGAGCTACAAGCGGCAATGGATGAGTCTGTCTTATTGATGAATCGGGAATGCTATGCGATGCGACTTGTTGTGGAAGCGAAGGGGTATTCGGATTATCCGCAAGAAATTCAGTCGGTAAAACTATCCGATGAAGATCAGGCACTTGCCCCGCAAGAAAAAATGCGTCGTGCCACCATTATGGTTCATGACAACGGGTACTATGAACGAAAGGAACGCATAAGAGAAAAAATGGGAGCCAGCTTGGATGAGCTGGAACAGATGTATTACAGCACAGACGCATCGGCACTTGAGTCTCTTCGTGACGAGATGTTAGTTTTGCGTCTTAGTATTACACTTTTAATTGCAGGAGTGTTTTTCCTGGTTTGGTTAACCTCTCGCCTCGGAATCCATCCTGTTTTAAATGCGGTGGAGCATATTAAAGCGGATAGCACGATTCCGGAGGTAGGTGCAAATGAGTTCAGATATTTGGCAAATGCATATAACAAGATGTATTATGCTTATAAAAGCAGTCTTGAACACTTAAATTTCAAGGCATCTCACGATGAATTGACGGGGGCATATAACCGTTCCGGATACGAGCTGATTTTATCAAGCATTGATTTTAGCAGCACATATATGCTGCTATTCGACGTGGATAATTTCAAGACCATAAATGATACATATGGGCATGAAGCCGGAGATAAGGCTTTGATAAAGCTGGTTCGGATTCTTAAAAGTAATTTTCGGGATGATGATTATATCTGCCGTATCGGAGGGGACGAATTTGTAGTGTTTATGGGACATTCTGCAAATACACAGAGCCGTCAGATTTTATCAAAAATTGAGAAAATCAATAAAGAATTGACTGAGTCGAATGAGGAACTGCCGCCTATCAGTATAAGCGTTGGAATTGCACATGGAAAAAATGCTGATAGTGCGGAAGATTGGTTTGCAAAAGCCGATGAGGCAATGTATCAGGCGAAGCAAAACGGAAAGCATACATATGCCTTTTATTCCAACTGATTCTGTGAGGACGGCTTTCCGTGTTTGCATAGATAACTAGCTGTCATTTGTTGTAGATGTATCGGAACGAGCCTAAAAAGGCTTGTTCCGATTTTTTTTTGTTTTCAAGAAAATAAAATGGTCAACTTCATTGACTTTTTTGCGTAAAAGAGATATAATAATCATAATGGTTATTTTTACCTGAAACCGTGTAAAAAGGAGATTTTTTTGACTATGGCAAAGGAAGCTATCGAAAAGGTCAGAGATGCGGAAAATGAAGCACTTAAAATGGTGGCGGACGCAGAAAAAAAATCGGCGGAGCTCTTGCAATCGGCAGGAGAAAATGCAGAGGATACGCTAAAAAACATAAAAGCGGAAGAAAAAAGAAAAACGCAAGAAGCGTTAGAAGCCGCCAAGGAGAGAGCGGATGAAGATTTTGACGCTTTTAAAGAGGAAGTTTTGGCAAAATGTGCAAAACGCCGTGAAGAAATTTTATTAAACAGTGAAAAGATAACAAGCAGGATAATAGAGGCAGTGAAAAAGGGATAATTCCCTTTGTTTGCGTCTGTTATTTTGCTTTTGTGGAGCAGTAGAATCGGGGGTGATAGATTGGCACTTACCAAAATGAAACGTATCGAAATAGTGGGTTTAAACCGTGAGCGAAAACAGCTGATTGAGTACCTGCAAAGATACGGAGCGGTTGATATTTCGGATAGCCGTAGCGATGAATTAAACGCTCGTGAAACGGCGGCAACAATATCGCAGCTGGAATCAAATATGGCACAGGTTGCATCGGCAATAGCTCTTTTGCCGAAGGAAAAAAACGGACTTTTTGCAAAGCGGATAGAAACCGATGCAGACAAATGCGGGTTAAAATCGGGCGAAGCTTCGCAGACGATGGAAATTGTGCGTAACATTTTGCAGATGAAAAAGAGTATCGAAAAAAATGAGGACACTTTTTCACAACTTGAAACCGAAAAGGATAGCCTTAAAAAATACATTTCACTTGACACTTCGGCGGATACGCAGAAGACGCGTCACACAGTAGCCAAAGCAGGAGTTTTGGACGGAGAGTGGGATGAGGAAAAAATCTGGCAAAAGCTCGGTGAATACGAAATTGAGGGAGTCCATTTTGAAATATTAGATGCGACGAAACAACAAACGGCGTTATGGATTATATATTCCCGTTCGGAAGAAGGGAAAATAGCGAAGTTTTTTGCGGATGTGAATTTTGTTTCACCTAAGAATATGGCGGATTGTGAGCCGCAAAAGCGTATAGATGAAATCAAAAAAAGACAGCAGGAATTATCTGATGAAAATGCGGAGCTTTCAAAGAAAATAGCCGGATACGCAGATACCCGTCCCGATTTGGAACTTTTTTATGACAAGATGACGGTTCGGCGTGATAAATACCGTGCTTTGTCAAATATCGGAATAACGGAAAACGCATTTTTCATAAACGGTTATATCCCGGAAAGTGACGGGGAAAGGTTAAAGGCAGAGCTTTTAAAAAGGTTTACCGTAGCGGTAGAGCTTAGTGACCCGAAGGACGACGAAGATGTGCCGACGGCATTTAAGAACAACGCATTTATTGCACCTGTTGAGGGCATAACTTCCGACTATTCAATGCCGTCGAAAAATGACATTGACCCAAATCCTGTTATGGCAGTTTTCTATTATTTCTTCTTCGGAATGATGTTTTCCGATGCGGGATACGGACTGTTACTTATGATAGTTTGCGGAATTTTGGGATTCGGGAATGTTCTTGAAAAGAAAAAGCGGAATACATTCAGAATGTTTTTCTACTGCGGAGTTTCCACAACATTCTGGGGACTTATGTACGGGAGCTTTTTCGGGGACATGATAGCAACTGTATCAAATGCTTTCGGCTCAGGAAAACTTGCACTTTCACCGATTTTGGTTGACCCTGTGCAAAAGCCGCTTTCGGTACTCATAATGAGCGTAGTGTTCGGCACAATCCACATTTTAGCTGCTTTGGTAATCAAGTTTTATATGACTTGGCGTAGCGGTGAAAAATGGGCGGCGGTGTTCGACACGGGATTCTGGATTTTGGTGATTTTGGGCATAAGCGTTTTGGCAGCAGGAGCGGCGTTTACTATCCCGATTGTCACAAATATCGGAAAATATATGGCAATCGGCGGTGCGGTAGGACTTGTGCTGACGCAGGGGCGTAGCAGTAAAAATCCGATTATGAAGCTTTTAAACGGCATTTTGAGCCTTTACGATATAACAAGTATTGTGGGTGATGTGCTGTCCTATTCAAGACTTATGGCGTTGGGCTTAGCAACGGGCGTTATTGCATCGGTTGTAAATGTATTAGGTTCGCTCGGCGGAAACAGTATTGTAGGACTGATAAGCTTTATAGCGATTTCGATTTTCGGACACACTTTAAATTTTGCAATCAATATGCTGGGTGCGTATGTTCATACAAACCGTTTGCAGTATGTTGAATTTTATCAAAAGTTTTATGAGGGGGGCGGAAGAAAATATAATCCGCTCGGACTAAACACAAAATACTATAATTTTAAAAACGAAAGGAATGGAGATTATGTTTAATTTAGGAATGGTTTTTGCTTTGGCAGGAGTAGCAATTGCAGTATCACTTGCAGGTATGGGTTCATCAAAGGGCGTGGGAATCGCATCAGAGGCGGCATCTGCCGTTGTTGCGGATGACCCGTCAAAATTCGGTAAACTTCTTGTTTTGCAGCTTTTACCGGGCACACAGGGACTTTACGGACTTATCGTAGGCGTTATGGTGCTTTTAAATATCGGTATTCTGGGTGGTGCACCTATAACCGAATGGACAAAGGGACTTGGATATCTTTGTGCATGTCTTCCGATAGCAATTTCGGGATATTTTTCCGCAAAAGCACAGGGAAGAGTTTGTGCAACAGGTGTAAATCTTACGGCAAAGCGTCCTGAGGAAAGCTCAAAGGCGATAGTTTCTGCGTCACTTATCGAGCTTTACGCACTTTTAGGCTTTATAACATCTTTCTTAACCGTCATCAATATTCACTAAAATATGAATTAAATTCATATGGAAAGGAGCATGAAAGTGGCGGGACTTGAACTTATAGTTGATGCAATTTTGTCGGAAGCAAAGGAAAAAGCGGACAGCAAAATGGCAGAAACAAACAAGAGAATAGACGAAATAAACGCAGAATATGCCGAAGAAATCAAAAAGGTGAAAGAGCGTGAAGAAATAGCACGGGACGGTGCATTAAACGCATTTGCCGAGCGTCATGCTGCGGAAAAAGCAGCGTATGAGCGTGAAATGATTTTAAAAATCGAGCGAGAAACCGCAAAAGAGCTTATCTTAGAGGCAAAAAATAAAATTTTGAATATGCCAAGTGATGAGTATTTTGCGTATTTAAAAGAGATTTATAAAAATCAGAATGATGAAGACGGCGGAGAACTTTTGCTTTATAAAGAGGATAGGGAAAATATGCCAAAGGACTTTTTGGAAAGCCTTGGAAACGGCATAACGCTGTCTGACGAGGAAGCGGATACAAAAGGATTTATCGTAAGGCATGGACGGGTTTATGTAAACTGTACCATTGACGCAATCTTCCGTGAAAAAGAGAGCGAGCTTTACGATATAGCCTCGGGTAAGGAGTGAAATTATTGAAAGATGTTGAATATGTATATGCCGTGTCATATATAAAAACACTTGAAAATAAAATGCTCACCCAATCCGACTTAAATACATTGATTGCGTCGGACGGAATCGACGCGGCAAAACGGTTTTTGACAGAACACGGCTGGGTTGGAGAAAGCCAGGAAGAACTTTTGAAAAACGAGCTGGAAAGTGCATGGACAAAGGCATATGAAGTATGTCCAAAGGAAGCACCTATCGACCTGCTTTTGTATGAAAATGATTTTCATAATTTAAAAACGGTTTTAAAAGCGTCGGTACAGAGCGAAAAATGGGATAAAATGATTCTTTCGCCTTATACCGTATCACCTGAGACTATTGAAAAAGCTATAAAAAGCAAAAATACAGATGAACTTCCTGAGCATTTAAAAGATATAACAATGGAAGCGTATAAACTGCTGACCTCTACTATGGACGGACAACTTGCCGAAATCCTTATAGATAAGGCTTTTCATCTTGCGGTTTTAGAGGGTGCAAAGCGGACAAAAAGCGAGTTTTTAATCGGCTGGGCAGAGCTTTTGGCAGAACTTACGGACTATAAAACGGCGTGGCGTTGTGCTCTTGGCAAAAAGTCGAAGGATTTTGTTAAAAACGCACTTGTAAATCCGAGAGATTCTTTGGCGGACACAGAAACCGCCGTTATAGATGAGATAAAAAAGAACTATCCCGATGCAGATACCGAAACAATCGGGGCATTTGAAAAATGGTGTGATAATAAAAAACTTGCCTATGCAAAAAAAGCAAAGGCGGAAAGCTTTGGCTTTGCACCGATTGTGGCATTTTTGATAGGCAAAAGCTTTGAGGTAAAGGCGGTACGCATTATTTTAACCTGCAAGGCAAACGGATTCGGTGAGGATATTATAAGAGAAAGGCTGCGTGACGCATATGCATAAAATCGGAGTTTTAGGTGATTATGACAGCATTTGTGCCTTTGCGGCATTAGGGCTTGACACGGTTAGTGTGGAAAGCGTAAAAGAGGCGGAGGAAAGCCTTAAAAATATGGCGTCGGGCAGTTACGGAATAATTTATGTAACCGAGCGGTATTTTAAGGAGCTTGGAAGCGTTATAGAAAACTATCGTGAGTCGGTGACACCTGCAATACTTCCGATACCCCAGGCATCAGGTTTTTTGGGAGTCGGCAAAGAGCGTATGAAAAAATTTGTCGAACAGGCAGTCGGCTCAGATATAATTTACAATGATTGACAGAAAGGGCGAATAATATGGCTGAAAAATGCGGAATAATCAGAAAAGTGTCAGGTCCTTTGGTAATCGCTGAGGGTATGCGTGATGCAAATATGTATGACGTTGTGCGTGTAAGCGACTTAGGACTTGTTGGCGAGATAATCGAAATGCACGGCGGAGACGCGTCTATTCAGGTTTATGAGGAAACCTCGGGATTAGGTCCGGGGGGTAAGGTAGTATCTACTATGGAGCCTTTGTCGGCAGAGCTTGGTCCCGGACTTATAAAGAGCATATATGACGGCATACAGCGTCCTTTGGATGCAATTATGGCAAAGGCAGGAACACGCTTGGAGCGTGGTATAAATGTACCTGCATTAAGCCGTGACATAAAATGGGAATTTAAGGCAACGGCGTCTTTGGGCAAGGTTTCCGGCGGTGATATTTTAGGAACAGTTGCCGAAACCGAAGTTGTTGAACATAGAATTATGGTTCCGCCCACATGGGACGGCGAACTTATAGAATTAAACAGCGGTAGCTTTACGGTAGAGGAAACTATTGGAAAGATAAAGCTCCATAACGGTGAAATAAAAGAGCTTAAACTTATGCAAAAATGGCCTGTCAGAGTGGGCAGACCGTATAAGAAAAAGCTTTCTCCCGATATGCCGCTTGTTACGGGACAGCGTGTCATTGACACACTTTTCCCGATTGCAAAAGGCGGAGTAGGAACTGTTCCCGGACCTTTCGGAAGCGGAAAAACGGTTGTTCAGCACCAACTTGCAAAATGGGCTGATGCTGATATAGTTATATATATCGGCTGCGGTGAGCGTGGTAACGAGATGACCGATGTTTTGAATGAATTTCCCGAAATCAAAGACCCTAAAACAGGTAAAACGCTTATGGAGCGTACTGTGCTTATTGCGAATACCTCCGATATGCCTGTTGCGGCACGTGAGGCAAGTATCTATACGGGAATTACAATAACCGAGTATTTTCGTGATATGGGTTATTCGGTTGTGCTTTTGGCAGACTCTACATCACGGTGGGCAGAGGCACTTCGTGAAATGAGTGGACGACTTGAAGAAATGCCGGGTGAAGAAGGCTATCCTGCATATCTTGGAAGCCGCTTGGCAGGATTCTATGAAAGGGCAGGACGGGTTGTGTCCTGCGGAACAGAAGACAGAGTAGGGGCTCTAAGCGTTGTAGGTGCGGTATCACCGCAGGGCGGTGATATTTCAGAGCCTGTTTCTCAGGCAACACTCCGAATTGTAAAGGTATTCTGGGGACTTGACTCGGAACTTGCATACAGACGTCATTTTCCCGCAATAAATTGGCTTAAAAGCTACTCTTTGTATGTTGACAGTATGAGCAAGTGGTACGGCGACAATATTTCTGCCGATTGGATTCCGCAGAGAACACGCATTATGGCACTCTTGCAGGAAGAAGCGGAGCTTGAAGAAATGGTTAAGCTGGTCGGTATGGACGCACTTGTTGCAACCGACAGATTAAAGCTGGAAATTGCTCGTTCGATAAGAGAAGATTATCTGCATCAGGACGCTTTCCACGAAGTAGACACCTATGCATCTCTTGACAAACAATGCACTATGGCGAGGCTGATATTAAAATTCTACGATATGACAAAAGCAGCACTTTCAGAAGGTGTAAATATTAACAAAATTGTCAACCTGCCTGTCAGAGAGCGTATAGGAAGAATAAAATATGTGCCTGAAAATAAGCTTGAAAATGAGTATAACGACATTTTAGAAAATATTTCAAGAGAAATCGATAATCTAAAAAAGGAGGCGGCGGAAAATGCCTAAGGAATATAGGACGATAGAAGAAGTATCCGGACCTTTGATGCTTGTAAAAAACACATCAGGCGTTACTTATAATGAGCTTGGCGAAATTGAGCTTTCAGACGGAAGCCGCCGCAGATGCCGGGTTCTTGAAATTAACGGCTCCGACGCTTTGGTGCAGCTTTTTGAAAGCAGTGCCGGTATAAATATTGAGGACTCAAAGGTGCGTTTTTTGGGACACGGCATTGAGCTTGGCGTATCGGAGGATATGTTGGGGCGTGTCTTTGACGGACTTGGACGCCCAAAGGACGGAAAACCGGAAATAATCCCCGATTTACGTGCTGATATAAACGGAACACCGATGAATCCTGCGGCAAGGAGCTATCCTGAGGAGTTTATCCAGACGGGCGTTAGTGCGATTGATGGACTTAATACCTTGGTTCGTGGACAAAAGCTGCCTATTTTTTCAGGTAGCGGACTTCCTCATGCAAATCTTGCGGCACAGATTGCAAGACAGGCAAAGGTTTTGGGCGAGGGCAGTAAATTTGCCGTTGTTTTTGCCGCAATCGGTATAACCTTTGAGGAAGCGGAATACTTTATCGACGATTTCAGAAAAACGGGTGCATTAGAGCGTACAGTTCTTTTCGTAAACCTTGCAAATGACCCCGCAATCGAGCGAATAGCAACACCGAAAATGGCACTTACTGCTGCGGAATACTTAGCGTTCCGGAAGAATATGCATGTTTTGGTTATTATGACCGATATTACAAACTATGCGGACGCACTTCGTGAAATTTCGGCAGCACGAAAGGAAGTTCCGGGGCGTCGCGGATATCCGGGATATATGTATACCGACTTGGCTACGCTTTATGAGAGGGCAGGAAGATTAAAAGGAAGCGACGGCTCAATAACACTTATCCCGATTCTGACCATGCCGGAAGATGATAAAACGCATCCGATCCCTGACCTTACGGGGTATATAACAGAGGGACAGATAATTTTGTCAAGAGAGCTTTACAGAAAGAATGTAATGCCGCCTGTTGATGTACTTCCGAGTCTTTCCCGTCTTAAAGATAAGGGTATAGGCGAGGGCAAGACGAGAGCTGACCATGCGAATACAATGAATCAGCTTTTTGCCGCTTATGCAAGAGGCAAAGAGGCAAAAGAGCTTATGGTAATTCTTGGTGAGGCGGCACTTTCGGAAGTTGATAAGCTCTATGCAAAGTTTGCCGACGAATTTGAACGAAAGTATGTATCGCAGGGCTATACAACCGACAGAAGTATTGAAGAAACGCTTGAAATCGGCTGGGAGCTTTTGTCGATACTTCCAAGAAGTGAGCTTAAACGTATTAAGGATGAGTATTTGGATAAGTACTATAAAGGCTAATCTAAACCTTCACCAAAGGAGTGGAAAAAAGTGGCGGAACTTAATGTAAATCCAACACGAATGGAACTTGCACGAATAAAAAAGAGTCTGGCGGTCGCCACAAAGGGGCACAGGCTTTTAAAGGATAAGCGTGACGAGCTTATGCGGCAGTTTCTTGACATTATGCGTGAGGCAAAGGACTTGCGTGAAAAGGTGGAAAAGGGACTTATTGAGGCTAATAAAAGTCTTGCGATTGCAGGTTCGGTACTTCAAAGAGAAGTTATAAATTCAGCGTTACTTTTGCCAAAACAGGAAGTAACGCTTGAAGTCAGTAAAAAAAATATTATGAGCGTTGATGTGCCTGTGTTCAGCACAAAAATGCGTACATCAGCCGAGAGTGATATATTTTCATACGGATACGCTTTTACAGGCGGTGACTTGGATTTGGCAATATCATCATTGTCCAATGTGCTGCCCGAGCTTTTGCGACTTGCAGAGCTTGAAAAGTCGGCGGAAATGTTGGCAGGTGAAATAGAGCGGACACGCCGCCGTGTAAATGCTTTGGAATATGTAATGATTCCCGACTACCGTGATACCATAAAGCGAATAACCATGAAGCTTGACGAGGCGGAGCGTTCAAATACGGTACGGCTTATGAAGGTCAAGGATATGATGATTGCGGAAAATATCGAAAAAAAGCGTAGAGAAAATGCGTAAAAAAAGAGAGTTATTGCAAAACTGCTTTTTGTAAGCTATAATACTAATTGAAAAGTGTAAGGAGGATTTAAAAATGGAAGTAAGGTGTGCATCAAATCCAAAAGATGTAAAACATTACACAACAGAAAGGTTAAGAGAAGAATTTCATATTTCTAAACTTTTCACAAAGGACAATATCAAAATGGTTTACAGCCATATTGACAGAATTATAACAGCAGGATTTATGCCTGTAACCAAAGAACTTAAATTGGAGGCAGGTAAGGAACTTGCGGCAGATTATTTCTTGGAGCGGCGTGAAATGGGCTGCATAAATATCGGCGGCAAGGGCATTATCACGATAGACGGCACAGATTACGAACTTAATCCGCGTGACGGTATATATATCGGTATGGGAAATAAGGATATAACATTTAAGTGCGTAGATACAGAAAAACCGCCTAAATTCTATGTTTCATCATGTCCTGCACATAAGTCATACCCGATAGTTAAAATTGATATAACAAAGGCAAGAAAAGTGCCTTGCGGAAGCTTAGAAGACTGTAATAAGCGAGTTATAAATCAGTACATTCATCCCGAAGTAATGCAGTCATGTCAGCTTTCTATGGGACTTACCCAGCTTGAAGTAGGCTCAAATTGGAACACAATGCCTTGCCATACACACGATAGAAGAATGGAAGTGTATATGTATCTCGATATGGGCGAGAATGATGTAGTTTTTCATATGATGGGCGAACCAACTGAAACACGCCATATCATTATGCATAATGAAGAAGCGGTTATTTCGCCATCTTGGTCAATCCATTCGGGCGTAGGCACTAAAAACTACTCATTTATATGGGCTATGTGCGGTGAAAATCAGGAATTTACCGATATGGATCATATTGAAACAAAAGATTTAAAGTAAGGAAGGGGAATAAAAATATGTCACAGTTTGATTTAACGGGAAAAATTGCACTTATAACAGGTGCGTCATACGGAATAGGTTTTGCTATTGCAAAAGGCTATGCAAAAGTAGGCGCAACAATTGTTTTTAACGATATTAAACAGGAGCTTGTTGATAAAGGTCTTAAAGCATATGAGGAAGAAGGCATAAAGGCTCACGGCTACGTATGCGATGTAACAGATGAAAATGCTGTAAATGAGCTGGTAGCAAA
>JAFZMQ010000025.1 GCA_017551095.1 Clostridia bacterium
CATAAGCGATATTGAGGCGATATGCAAAATATCGCATAAAAAAAATATTCCCGTTTTGGTTGACGCGGCACACGGTGCTCATTTAGGCTTTGGCGGCTTTCAAAAAGATGCGTCAAGTCTTGGTGCGGATGCGTCGGTGGAGAGTTTGCATAAGACGCTTATGAGCCTTACGCAGACGGCGGTATGTTATCTGTCAGGGAATCTTATTGACGAAGCGGAAGTCTCAAAAAAACTTGCCGTTTTTGAAACGAGCAGTCCGTCATATATCCTGCTTTCGTCAATAGATGGCTGCATAAATACGCTTAAAACGCATAAAGAAGAGATTTTTAAGGCTTGGGAAGATAATCTGGAAAGATTTTATAATAAAATTTCTGCATTGAAAAATATTGAAATCTTGAACGATAACGAGTTTTTCGGACTTGATAAGAGCAAGATTGTGCTTTTCCCCAAAAACCGAAACGGTGCATTTCTCGCCGATAGTTTGCGAAAATTCGGCATTGAGCCTGAAATGACAGCACCAAACTATGTCATATGTATGACAGGTGCAGGAGAAAGATGGGAAAATCTTAAAAAACTTGCAAAAGCACTCATAAAAATTGATAAATCGTTTAAAAATCCTATAAATCCTCCCGAATATGAAGTTTTAAAAAAATCAAAAAACTGTCAGCCAACAGAAAAAACGGAGTTTTGCAAAATAGAGGATTTATGCGGAAGAATTTCCGCAGGATATGTTTTTGCATATCCGCCCGAAGTCCCTATTTTAGTGCCTTGCGAGGAAATCACAGAGGAAACCGTAAAAAAAATATGCGAATGTTTGGAAAACGGGCTTACGGTTTTGGGTGACATTGACGGCGACAAAATACTTGTCATGAAATAGTAAATTTACTTGACAAGAGCAAAAAAAGACTATATAATAACGGTAGTGAGAATTTGGTAAGGAGAGAATAAGTCCGAATAAAATTGCCCATCTCACCGCTTTTCGCTCTGGGCGGTACAATCCGTACAGCACCACTCGTTGCAAAGCGGTAATATGAACAATTTTCTTTCAGACTTGGTACAGAAAGGAATTGATATAAAAATGAATAGAATAAAAACACTTGTTACGAGAAATCTTGTAAGCTGCGAGGGCGGATGCGGAGAGTGCCAGACATCATGCCAATCTGCGTGTAAAACCTCATGCGGAGTTGCAAATCAGCCCTGCGAAAATACATCGAGGATAAAAACGCTTGTTACGAGAAATCTTGTAAACTGCGAGGGCGGATGCGGAGAGTGCCAGACATCATGCCAATCCGCATGTAAAACCTCATGCGGAGTTGCAAATCAGCCCTGCGAAAAAGAATAATCATAAATATGCCGGCTGAAAATTCAGTCGGCAATTTTATTAAACCAAAAGGGGATAAAAGGGAATGATACACCAATATAAGCTGAACGGATATAACATTGTCTTAGACACTGCAAGTGGCTCAGTTCATGCCGTTGATGATGTTGCGTATGACATAATCGGGATGTATGAAAAAACCGAAACTGCCGAAATAGTAAGGAAAATCACCGAAAAATACGGCATAACGGAAAAAGATGTTTTATCCTGCATAGACGATATTGAAAAACTGAAAGAATCCAAACAACTTTTCTGCGAGGATATTTATGCCGATAAAGCGGATATGTTAAAGAATAAAAATAATGTCATAAAGGCACTTTGTCTGCATGTTTCGCATACCTGCAACTTAAATTGCAGTTACTGTTTTGCAGGACAAGGCAAATACAGTGGCGACAGGGCTGTTATGAGCTTGGAAGTGGGCAAACGGGCAATAGATTTCCTTATTGAAAACTCGGGTGACAGAAAAAATCTTGAAGTGGACTTTTTCGGCGGCGAACCGCTTATGAATTTTGAAGTGGTAAAGGAAATTGTAAAATACGCAAGGAGCATAGAAAAGGACCACGGCAAGAATTTCCGATTTACTCTAACCACAAACGGTGTTTTGCTCGATAGCGAAGTAACCGATTTTTGCAATAAAGAAATGAATAATGTCGTACTTAGTCTGGACGGACGCCGTGAGGTGCATGACCGTTTTCGAAAGGATTACAGCGGAAAGGGAAGTTATGATGTAATTGTCCCGAAGTTTTTGGAGTTTGTGAAAAAACGCGGAGATAAAAGCTATTACATAAGAGGCACATATACCCATAAAAATACCGACTTTTTAAACGATATTCTGCATATGGCGGACTTGGGCTTTAAGGAGCTTAGTATGGAGCCTGTTGTCTGTTCGCCGGAGGACGAATGTGCCTTGACCGAGGCAGATTTGCCGATTTTGTTTAATCAGTACGAGCTTTTGGCAAAGGAGATGTTAAAGCGTGACCGCGAGGGACGGGGCTTTACATTCTATCACTATATGATAGATTTGGAGAACGGACCTTGTATATATAAGCGTATTTCAGGCTGCGGCTCAGGCACGGAATATATGGCGGTTACGCCTTGGGGTGAGCTCTATCCCTGCCACCAGTTTGTCGGTGATGAAAAGTACAGTATGGGCAATCTTTGGGACGGCGTAACGAACACCGAGCTTCGTGAAAAGTTCAGAAAATGCAACGCCTATTCACGCAGCGAATGTCAGGATTGCTGGGCAAAACTCTACTGCTCGGGCGGTTGTGCCGCAAATGCTTATCATGCGTCGGGTGATATAGGAAAGGTATATGAATACGGCTGCAAACTTTTCAAAAAGCGTATGGAATGTGCGATAATGATGCAGGTAGATAAAGTTTTATCGGGTGAAAAAAATGATTAAACTGTATTACGAGGATAGCTACATAAAGGATTTCACGGCAAAGGTAGAAAAATGTATTCCAAAGGAAAACGGGTATGCGGTTTTGCTCAGCCAAACGGCATTTTTTCCGACAGCAGGAGGTCAGGAATGTGATGGGGGAACTCTTGACGGACAGGAGGTTTTGTCGGTTTACACCCAAAATGACGAGGTTTATCACCTTGTAAAAAATCCGATTGAAGTCGGGAAAACGGTGCCTGGTGAGCTTTATTTTGCGGAGCGTTTCCGCAAAATGCAGCATCACAGTGCGGAGCATATTGTGTCGGGACTGGCATTTTCTGAATTTGGTCTTAATAATGTCGGGTTTCATCTTGATAGTAGCGGTGTTACGATAGATTATGATGCCGAACTCAGCGAAAAAGAGCTTTTTAAGCTCGAACTACTTGCAAACGAAGCAGTTTGGAAAAATCTTCCGATAACGGCAAGTTATCCGACCGAAGAAGAGCTTGAAAAAATTAAATATCGCAGTAAAACCGATATTTTAGGCAAAATAAGAATAATCACGATAGAAGGCATAGATGTATGTGCCTGTTGTGCACCGCATGTTAAAAGGACGGGCGAGATAGGCATAATTAAATTTACCGATATGATACGCCACAGGGGCGGCGTCAGAATAAAGATGATATGCGGAAAAGACGCACTTTTTGACTATGCGGAAAAGCAAAAAAGCGTTTTTGCCGTGTCAAATATGCTGTCCGCACCTCAATTCGAAGTAGCAAAAGCGGTTTTGAAGCTGAAAGATGATTTTGATGCTCTTAAAAGAGAAAAAGCGGCGGAAATAAAAAAACTTGCAACAATACAAGCGGAAAACATCCCCAAAACTGACGGGAATTACTATGTTTTCGCAGAAATATCGGACAAAAACGCACTAAGACTTTTTGCAAATGAGGGGAAAAAGCAAGTTGGCGGAATGTTTGCCGTTTTTTCAGGGAATGATAAGGACGGTTATAGCTATATAATCACCGCAAAAAACGGCGTCAAAGACTTTGTAAAAACGCTTAACACCAAGCTTTTGGGAAAGGGCGGAGGCAGTGACATTATGGCGGAGGGACAGCTTTTATCAGCAAAAGCGGAAATAGAGGCTGTTCTTAAAGAAATGCTATAATTTTTTGCAAATTTCCAAAAGCTCCATATCTTTTGGCAGAGGAGCGGTTATTTTCATATGCTTTTTTGTTACCGGGTGCGGAAAGCTGACGCTATGGCAGTGTAGGCGTATTCTTTCGCCCTCAATGTCCTTGCCGTACAGAAAATCAGCATAAATCGGAACGCCTAAGTGTGCAAGATGTAGGCGGATTTGGTGCGTTCTGCCTGTTTTTGGATGAAGTTTTATAAGGCTAAGCCCGTTTAGCTCGTCAATCACTTCATAATCGGTTACAGCAGGTTTTCCGTCGTCAGCGATTATTCTTTTTATAATCCCCTCTTTTTCACGCTTAATAGGTGCCGAAACTGTGCCTTTTTTGCCCTTTAATGTGCCGACGCAGACGGCAACATATTCCTTTTCAAATTCGCCGTTTTTTATCGCACGGGAAATACAGTCACCGCTCCACGCATTTTTTGCAATGATTAAAACGCCCGATGTGTCGCGGTCAAGGCGTGAGGGAGCACGAAAGGTAAAGGGGCGGTCACGGAAGTAGTACAAAATTGCGTTTGAAACCGTGCCCGTATTGTGATAAACCGATGTGTGCGTAGGCATTTTCGGGGGTTTGTTTATAATGAGCAAGTCCTCGTCCTCAAAGAGTATTTCTAAGGGGATATTCTCAGGCGTTATGTTTTCCGAAGCCTTGTCAAAAAGGGTGATTTTCAGAACATCACCCGAAGAAACGGTTTTATTCACAAATTCCTTTTTCCCGTTTAAAGTTATGCCGTCGCCCTCTTTTAATGAGGTGATAAGCCTTCCGGAAAAAGCAAAACGGTTTTTTAATATGTATTTTATATCTTTTCCTTTTAAATCTTCCGTTACTGTCAGCAAAAATTCACGCATAACATCACCCCTTTATGCTATTATATCATTTATTTCCGGTGATTTCAAATATATTACAAAGCCCTGTAAACTATTGACCGAAAGGGCAATTTATGGTAGAATTTTAATATCTATGAATTATTAAGGAGAGAACGCAAATGAAAGCTAAAATGACCACAAGAGAACTGACTTTGGCATCAATACTTACAGCAATCGTTTTTGTTTTGCAATATTTCGGATGTGTTATAAAATTCGGTACTTTTTCAATATCAACAGTTCTTATTCCGATAGTTATAGGAGCGGCGGTATGCGGTACCTGGGTTGCGGCATGGCTTGGGTTTGTTTTCGGGATAGCGGTGCTGTTAAGCGGTGATGCGGCGATATTTTTAGCTGTCAGCGTTTGGGGCACAGTCCTTACAGTGCTTTTAAAGGGTATCGGATGCGGCTTTGCCTCGGGAATTGCCTATAAGGCTATGCGTAAAATAGGCGGCGAATATCTTTCGGTAATAGTATCGGCAATAATTTGTCCCATTGTAAATACGGGCATTTTCCTTTTAGGCTGCCGGATGTTTTTTATGGACACGGTATCTCAGATTGCCGTATCGGCAGGCTGGGAAGGCAGTATTGCAGGGTTTATGATAATAGCCTTTGTAGGCGTAAACTTTTTGGTTGAGATGGGCATAAATATCTTTTTATCACCCATTGTTGTACGGCTTTTGAAATTAAAAAAATAGCAGGAGAAGGCTATGTGGTGTGCAGATGAATGGCGTGACTACATCTTAATAGACGCGGCGGACGGGGAAAAGCTGGAATATTGGAAAAATGTTCTTTTACGGCGTCCCGAACCGCAGGCGGTGTGGACGGAAAAGTCAAAAACGGCTCTATGGGACAAGACAGATGCAACATACAAAAGGAGCAGTACGGGCGGCGGACACTGGGAAGTTTTCAATAAGAAAATCCCGGACAGGTGGACGGTAAGCTACAAAAACCTGACCTTTAACATAAAGCCTATGGGGTTTAAGCATACAGGTCTTTTTCCGGAACAGGCGGTTAATTGGGAGTGGTTTTCGGAGCTTATAAAAAACACCGAAAAACCCGTAAAGGTTCTTAATCTTTTCGCATATACGGGCGGTGCGACGGTTGCGGCTCTGTCGGCAGGTGCGGAAGTCTGCCATGTTGACGCGTCAAAGGGGATGGTATCCTGGGCAAAGGAAAATGTTGATGCGTCGGGGCTTTCCGATAAGCCGGTAAGATACATTGTTGATGATGTTAAAAAGTTTGTGGCAAGGGAAATACGGCGTGGCAAAAGGTATGATGCAATCATTATGGACCCGCCCTCTTACGGCAGAGGTCCAAAAGGTGAGCTTTGGAAGATAGAGGACGAGCTCTATCCGCTCGTTTGCGATTGCGTGAAAATACTTTCGGAAAAACCGCTATTTTTCCTCATAAACGCCTATACAACAGGACTTTCAAAAACAATTTTGGAAAATGTTATGAGCCTGACGCTTAAAAATAAATTTGGGGGAATTATAAACTGTGACGAAATCGGACTTATGATGCAGGACAAAAATATGGTTTTGCCTTGCGGAATAAGCTGTCGTTGGAATGGAAACTGTTATGATTGATGCAAAAAATATCACATTTACATATGATGAAGAAGAACCCAAAAAATATGTATTAAAGGGACTTGACCTGCATATAAAAAGGGGTAGTTTTGTTGCGGTTTTAGGGCATAACGGCTCGGGTAAATCCACTTTGGCAAAAACATTTAACGGAATTTTGTTGCCCTCGGGCGGTACAGTTTATGTTGCGGGAATGGACACAAAGGACGAAACAAAAATTTTTGATATACGAAGCACAGCAGGTATGGTTTTTCAAAACCCCGATAATCAGATGGTTGCGGCGATTGTCGAGGACGAAGTTGCGTTTGCACCTGAAAACTTAGGAGTCGAGCCTTCCGAGATACGACGCCGTGTTGACGAATGTCTTGAAACTGTTAATATGTCCGAATTTGCCAAAAGCTCACCGTCACGCCTTTCAGGAGGACAGAAACAGCGTATTGCAATAGCGGCGGTTTTGGCGATGGAGCCGGAATGTATAATTTTGGACGAGCCGACCGCAATGCTTGACCCAAAGGGCAGGAGCGAGGTTATTAAAACCATAAAAGAACTCAATAAATCGCGGAATATGACGGTTGTTTTAATAACGCATTTTATGGAGGAGGCGGCAATCGCCGACCGTGTAGTTGTTATGAATCACGGCAGAATTGAAATGGACGACACGCCGTCAAAAATCTTTTCGCAAGTCGAAAAAATAAAGGAATTAGGGCTTGATGTACCGCAGGTGACCGAGCTTGTTTTTGAGCTGAAAAAACAGGGCATCGACCTGCCAAGCGATATAATAACCATTGAAGAATGCCACAGGGCAATTCTTGAAAAGCTGAAAAAGGGGACAAAAAATGATTAAGGTTACAGGACTGACATATATATATCAGCAGGGTATGCCCTTTGAAAAAAAAGCGGTTGATAATGTCAGCTTTGAGATACCAACGGGTGATTTTTTGGCGATAATAGGGCATACGGGTTCGGGAAAATCCACCCTTATCCAGCATTTTAATGCACTTTTAAAGCCAACGCAGGGGAAAATTGAAATTGACGGAATTGATGTTACAGACCCTAAAACAAATCTTATGGAGATAAGAAAAAATGTAGGGCTTGTTTTTCAATACCCTGAGCATCAGCTTTTTGAAGAAACGGTGTATAAAGATATAGCATTCGGACCTAAAAATATGGAACTTTCCGATTCCGAAATAGAGAAAAGAGTTAAAAGTTCGGCTCTTGCGGTGGGACTTTCTGAGGAGCTTTTGCAAAAATCGCCCTTTGAGCTTTCAGGTGGGCAAAAACGCCGTGCGGCTATTGCAGGGGTGCTTTCAATGAGCCCTAAGGTTATGATTCTGGACGAGCCTACGGCAGGACTTGACCCCAAGGGCAGAGACGAAATCTTAGGAGAGCTTTCTACACTCCATAAACAAAACCCCGATATGACAATTTTGTTTGTTTCACATTCTATGGAAGATGTGGCAAAACTTGCAGAGCATGTGCTTGTAATGGACCATGGTCGTATTGCCATGCACGGAACTACATCGGAGGTTTTTGCAAAAAGCGGAGAGCTTAAAAAAATCGGGCTTGATGTGCCGCAGATAACCGAGCTTACGCATAGGCTCATAAAGGACGGCATAGATATACGCCCCGATATTTACACGGTAAAATTTGCTTCCGAGATATATAAAAATCTCATAAAGGAGGCGGAAAATGTTTAAGGATATTACAATCGGTCAGTATGTTGACGGAAATTCGGTAATTCACAGAATGGACGCAAGGGTGAAAATTCTTTTGTCAATTCTTTATATCATACTCCTTTTTGTCATAGATTCTATTGCCCTTTATGCCGTTTTTGGCGTGTTTACGGCTTTTTTGGTTATAATTTCAAGAGTTCCGTTTAAGTATATCATAAAGGGCTTAAAGCCCATGCTATACATTTTGATTTTTACGGCTGTAATAAACCTTTTCGTAACGGGCGGAGAAACTGTTTTGTGGCAATCGTCATTGTGGAAAGGTCTGAAAATCACAAAAGAGGGGCTGACTATTGCCGTGCAGATGGTTTTAAGGCTGGTATTTCTGGTTATCGGGACATCGCTTTTGACGCTCACAACAACGCCGATTATGCTGACAGACGGCATAGAAAAGCTTTTAAAACCGCTTGATGCCGTAAAAGTGCCGTCGCACGAAATAGCTATGATGATGACTATTGCCATACGCTTTATTCCGACGCTTTCCGAGGAAACGGAAAAGATTATAAAGGCACAAAAGGCACGAGGGGCAGACTTTGAAAGCGGCAATATAATAAAACGCACAAAGGCTATGGTGCCGATTTTAGTGCCGCTCTTTATCAGTGCGTTTAAGAGGGCGGACGACTTGGCAATAGCTATGGATTCACGCTGCTATAACAGCGGAAAAAAGCGTACACGGATGAAACAAATGAAAATGACATGGATTGATGCGGCGGCATCGGGAGTTATGATAGCATTTTCGGTTTTTGTTATAATAATTCAGAGATTTTAGCCTTAACGGAGGTTAGAATATGCGTAATATAAAATTGACACTGCAATTTGACGGCACGGCATACCACGGTTGGCAGATGCAGAAAAATGCACTTACGGTGCAGGAAACTTTAAGCTGTGCCATAGAAAAAATAACGGGCAGTAAACCGCAGCTTGTCGGTTCGAGCAGGACAGATGCGGGAGTACACGCAAAAAAATTTATATGCAATTTCAAAACAGAGTCAAATATTCCGCCCGATAGGATACCGACGGCACTTAACACATATCTGCCCTGCGACATAGTATGCCTTTTGGCAGAGGACGAGAAAGCTGAGTTTGACTCGCGGTTTTCAGCAAAGAAAAAATGTTATACCTATTATATTTTTAACTCAAAACAGCCGGATGCGTTTTTACACAACTATTCATGGCATTTCCCGTATGACCTTGACATATCAAAAATGAAAAAAGCGGCGAAGGCTTTTTTGGGTAAACACGATTTTTTAGGCTTTGCCGCGAGTGGATTTACTGTAAAAACGACTGTTCGGGAGATTTATTCGCTGGAAATTGATAAAGAGGGCGACTTAATCAAAATCACCGCAGAGGGCGACGGATTTTTGTATAATATGGTGCGGATAATGGCGGGGACACTTGCCTTTGTGGGATGCGGAAAGATAAATGCTGACGAAATGGCGGAAATTATAGCATCAAAGGACAGAAAAAGGGCAGGAGTGACGGCTCCGCCGCAGGGACTATTTTTGACGGAGGTGTATTACTGATGAATAAAAAGAGCGGGTTTTGGAAGATTTTTTTTGCTATTGTTTGCCTGTGCGTTGCATCAGTTTTTGCACTTATCGAGTCGGGCAAAACACCGCTATTTGTAACGAATTATAAAAACAATTTCAAGCGTAACATAAGCGGAATATGTGCATATTTGGGGATTGAGCTGCCGATAGAAACACAGCTTTACCTTGACGATATGTCCGAGCCGGAGCAAAAACCGCAGATGACTCCTGCATCGGAGGACGAGCAGAAAAAGGATGATGCCGCAGAATATGAGGAAGATATTGTGCAGCCAAAAGAAGGAGATGCCGATTTTACGGTAAAGGAAACGGCAAAAATGCAGAAAAACCTTCCAACAGCCTTTGCCGCCGCAGAAAATACAAGGTTCGCAAACTACGGAAATTTGATAGTGAGTGCAAACGAAACGGAGTATTCAATCTATAAAAGCGATACAAAACAATTATCAAGCGAAAAAATACAAATGCAGGAGCCTATTTTAAAGGTTTCGGACGATTATGTTTTAATAAGCGAAACGGGCGGCAAAAAAATAAGCCTTTATAAAGGCAAAAAACTGATGTTTTCCGCCGAAACAGAAGGGAACATTTTAACGGCAGACCTTTCGAAAAAAGGCGATGTCATAGCCGTTACGCAAAAGGAGTATTACAAGGGACAAATTGTTGTATTTAACAAACGGGGAAAGAAAATATTTGTGTGGGATTCGGGCTCATACAGTATTTTAGACGCGTCAATATCAAAAAACAGAAAAGTGGCAATTTCTCTTTTGAGCACAGATGAGGGAGCAAGTAGTATAATACAAATTTTTGACGTAAAGGGCAGAGAAATCTGCAAAACAGACGAGTTTTCAAACACAGTTTTCTTTGATTCGGCATTTTACGGCGAAAACCTGCTGCTTCTTTCCGAGAGCAAGTGCATTTCGATAACGGAAAAGGGAAAAATCAAATGGGAATATGACTTTGACGAGAGAAAAATTAAAAAGAGCGTCCTTTTTGCAAACGGAAACAGAGCGATTCTTTTTGATAATGACGGCATAGGCGAAATAGTTGTTTTAAAGGCGAACGGAAAGGCATATGCGCCGATAAAAACCGAAAATATGCCTGATACAATTAACATCAATTCAAGATATGTAGCATATAATAACGGCAGAAATGCAGTTTTAACAAATTATAGCGGTAAGAGGGTGCTTGTAGCGGAGTGCAGCAGTGATATAAAGCAGATTTATATAACTGCGTCGGACAAGGTGTTCTGCGTTTACGGTACAAGTATTCAGGAAAAAACACTTAAAAAACCGCCGAAAGTTAAAGAAGTAAAGGAAATAGAAGAAAAAGAAGGGACATAATTATGAGCTATATATGTGACGGGATACTTATTTTAGCGTCGGCACTTTGCATAGGCTTTTCCATGAAAAAGGGATTTATCAGTGCGTCAAAAAAAATACTTGCACTTATTCTGACGGCATTGCTGCTATCATCTGTGCAGCCGCATATGCTGAACCTGCTGCAAAGTACGCCGGTAAGCAGTGCGGTAAGGACAATGGTGGCAAAAAATGTTTCGTCCTCCTATGAAAAAAAGGAACTTCCGGAGGATACCGACACGACAAACACAGGGGAAACGCAGGTTATAATTTCATCTTTGGGGTTTCCGAAATTTATGCAAAACAGCATAAATAAGACAGTTTCGGGTATGACTGAAATCAAAAATAATGTTATGGAAGTAATAACAGACGCCGTAACGCTTATGATTTTAAAGCTTTTATCTGTACTTTTGCTGTTTTTAATTATTAAAATTTTTGTATTTCTAATGCTTAAAATATTAGAAGGTCTGTTTAAACTCCCCGCACTCAGAACAATCAACCGTTTTTTAGGGGCTTGTTTGGGCGTAATAAATGCACTTTTGTTAATTTACTTGGTTTGCGGAGCGGTGAGCTTTTTTGCACCGGCAGACAAGCTGGAAATTATTGAAGAAACTGTAAGAAATACATATATTTTAAAATATTTTTATGATAACAATTTGCTGATGACATTGTTCATTTAAAAAAGAGGTGAAAAAATTGCAGGAAAGAACCGATTTGAAGGATAAAACAAAGGAAGAGCTTAAAGAAATTGCCAAAGGACTTGGAATAGAAAAAATATCATCATTAAAAAAAGACGAGCTTATTTTAGCGATAACCGAAGCGGTAAGTGATGTTGATACAAAACCGAAAAAACGCCAAAGACCGCAGGAGGCAGTAGAGGTTTGCGGAGTTTTGGATGTTATGGCGGACGGATTCGGTTTTTTGCGGTTAGACGGGTATAAGCCGAGCGAAAAGGATGTATATGTATCGCCGACGCAGATAAGACGGTTTAATCTGAAAACAGGTGACGAAATAACGGGTGACGCCCGTCCTTCACAGGAGGAGGATAAATATTCACCGCTTTTATTTGTAAAAAAAATCAACGGCGATAGCCTTGATGTAGCGTTAAAACGCAAGAATTTTGAAAAGCTCACGCCGATTTACCCGAAAGAGAAATTAAAGCTTGACACAGGTGAACGCGATAAGTACGCATCACGCCTTTTAGATGTTATCGCACCGATAGGAAAAGGGCAAAGAGGTATGATTGTCGCACCGCCAAAAGCGGGAAAGACAACGCTCATAAAGCAGATTGCACAGTCGATATCTAAAAACTATCCAAAGGCAAAACTCATAGTTTTGCTGATTGATGAACGCCCTGAGGAAGTTACCGATATGTGCCGTTCAATCGACGGCGAAGTGGTGGCATCAACCTTTGACCAGACTCCGCAGAATCATACAAGATGTGCGGAAATGGTTTTGGAACGGGCGATGAGGCTTGTGGAGCAGAAAAATGATGTTGTTATTCTCTTAGACTCAATAACAAGACTTGCAAGAGCGTATAACCTGACGGTGACGCCTACGGGCAGAACGCTGTCGGGAGGTTTAGACCCCGACGCACTGTTAAAACCGAAAAAATTCTTCGGTGCGGCGAGAAATATTGAAGAGGGCGGAAGCCTTACCATACTTGCAACGGCACTTGTAGAAACAGGCTCACGCATGGACGATGTCATTTTTGAAGAATTTAAAGGCACGGGCAATATGGAGTTAAAGCTTGATAGAGGACTTCAAGAACGCAGAATATTCCCTGCAATAGATATTTTAAAATCGGGCACAAGAAGAGAGGAAGAACTCCTTTCTGAGCAGGAAACAGAGGCGGTTTGGAGCATCAGAAGAAGCCTTAATGCACAGAACACCTATGATACAATGGCAAAGCTTTTACAGCTTTTAAAAGGCACAAAAACAAACAGTGAATTTGTAGATATGATTTTAAAATACTACAAAAAGTAGCCCCTAACATAAAGCAGGGACTTGCCACATAGAATGTATAAAAGGGGAGATGCAGAATTGAAAAAAATCGCATTGTTACTTAGCATACTTTTGATTTTTGTAGGATTATCAAGTTCGGCTTATGCAGAGGAAATCGTACCGGATGTAAAATCCGCATATCTTTTAGAGCCGTCAACGGGCACTGTTCTCTATGAGAAGAATCCCGACGAGCATTTGCAGATTGCAAGTGTTACCAAAATTATGACAACGCTCATAATTTTGGAAAAGGTGGATAACGGCGAACTTAATCTTACCGATATGGTGACGGCAAGTAAAAACGCACAAAGTTATGGCGGAACGACTATGTTTTTGGAGGCAGGAGAGCAGTTTTCCGTAAGCGATATGCTGAAAGGTATCATGGTTGCAAGTGCCAATGACGGTTGTGTTGCAATGGCGGAGCATATAAGCGGCAGCGAAGAAGAATTTGTAAAGCTTATGAATAACCGTGCCGCAGAGCTGGGCATGGAGAACACGCACTTTGTAAACTGCAACGGTCTTGATGATGATGTTGATGTAACCGAGGCATATTCAACGGCAAAAGATGTTGCGATAATGTCAAACGAACTGATAAAACATAAAAAAATATTCGATTACAGTACGATATGGATGGATTCTTTAAGGGACGGCAAGTTTATGTTGGCGAATACCAATAAACTGCTACGCAACTATCAGGGAGCAACGGGCTTAAAAACAGGCTCAACTACAACAGCGGGTTGCTGTCTGTCGGCTACGGCGGAAAAGAACGGAATGGAGCTTATTGCGGTAGTTTTGGGAGCACCAACGACAGAGCTTCGTTTTTCGTCGGCAAGTAAGCTGTTAGATTACGGCTATGCCAACTATTCAATTTCCAAAATGGCGGAAAAAGGTGAGCCTATGGGAACGGTAAATGTTTCGTGGGGACTTGAAAAGGTTGTTTTGGCAGAAGCGGCAGAAAACTATAATGTTTTAAATAAAAAATCAGAACCGCAGGAGATTGAAAAAACGGTTAAGATGAAAAACAAGGTTTTAGCCCCCGTTAAAAAGGGAGATAAGCTGGGCGAAATAACCTTTACAAAGGACGGAAAAACGCTTAAAACGGTAGATATTGTGGCAAAAGAAGATGTCGGCAAAAAGGGATTTTTCAAAATTTTAGCGGATATAATAAGCTCAATAATAAAAGGATAAAAAATAGCACTCGCAACAAATGCGGGTGCTATTTTATTAACATATCTGCCAAAAAGACAATGCCTAAAAGTATTAAAACCGAGTGGAGATAAAGAAACAAATTTATCTTTTTAAATGCTTCATCTGCTTCGAGCTGTTTTATGGTCTTTATAATAATCAGTGCCGCACCGGCGATTATTGCAGGGGCAAAGAAAAATCCAAGTAACGCCCCGCCATATGATGTTGTATGCTTTAATATAAAATTAAGTATTATAACATAATATGCGGCTCCCGCTAAAAGCGAGAATATAAGACCGCCGTATTTGGTTTTGAAAATTTTGCCGATTCCGTACATATAAATCTACTCCTTTATAAATTACAAAAATAGTATAACATAGAAAATGTATAAAATCAATAATATCTGTTTTGTGCAGGAAAAATGCGAGGTGAAAACATATTTTTGTCGAAAAAGTATAAAAATTATCAAAAAATTTGTGAATTAGTTAGTAAAAATATATAATTATTTACTTGACAAAATTTGCATATAATGGTATAATCCTACTGAATCTGTATAAATTTTTATCCGGATTGCAAATTTTTTTAATATTCAAAGTGAGGGAACAGAGAATGTACGAAGACAAAACTCTAATCTGCAAAGACTGTGGCAAGGAATTTATTTTTTCCGCAGGAGAACAGGAATTTTATGCTGAAAAGGGCTTCCAGAATGAGCCTATAAGATGCAAAGAGTGCAGAATTGCAAGAAAGAACAGCATAAGACAAAACAGAGAAATGCACGAAATCACTTGTGCTGACTGCGGAAAGGTTGATAAGGTTCCGTTCTTACCAAAGGACGACCGCCCCGTTTATTGCAGCGAGTGCTTTGAAAAGCATAAAGAGGAATCTCTTACTTTGTAATTAAGCATGAGATTTTGGGACGCAGGTTATGCGTCCCTTTTGTTTTGCGAGAATATATTTTTTGAAAAAAGCATAAAGACTGAAATAAGAAATATAAGAAGATTTACCGAAATCATATACACACTGCTTAGGCAAAAACCGCAGGAAAGCTGAGCTTTTGTAGAATTGAAGACGGCAACGGTTTGCGGAAATATTCCAAGTATCAAAAGGGTAAATATGGCAGAAAGAAAGCCGTGCAAAACCTTGCCTAAAATGTACGGCTTTAAACTAAGCCCGTATTTTGCGGTAACCGACATCACCTGCAAATGAACACAAAGACCTGCAAATCCGACGGCAAAGGAGGACATAGCAAGTCGGAACGGTAGCGGAGCGGATAGTCCGCTTATTTTTTTTATTCCGCCCGTAAACTCTAAAAGAGCGGAAATAATGGCGTCAGAAAACGTATTTACGGGAAGAATGTTGGTTAAGACATTGGACATAGTAAAGAAAAAAACTATTGCTCCGCAAACGGTCAGAATACTGTTTATAGAGTTCGCAAGTACCCTTGCGAAAATTTCCGATATGCTCCCGTCTGCCGTATTAAGACGGCTTTTCGGTGCGGAAAAACTGCTACGCTTGTAAAATCGAAAAAGTACGCCCGTCATAATTGCGGAAATTATGTGCGAAATGTATAAAACTATGCCGACTCTTGCGTTTTGGTAGATTGCCGTACCCACCGCCCCCAAAATAAATAAAGGACCGGAATTGTTGCAAAAAGCCAAAAGCCTCTCCGCCTCGCTTTTTGACAGATACGCATTTTCATAAAGCTGACAGGCGGTAACAGCACCCAGGGGATAACCGCTTAAAATTCCTAAAACAAAGGCTGACGCACCGTTTTCGTTCACATTAAAAAGCGGTTTCATAACAGGACGGAAAAATTTTGCCATAGACTCTGCAAAGCCTGAATACACCAAGATTCCCGAGCATATAAAAAACGGAAAAAGTGACGGGATTATAATTTCATAACAAATATCAAGAGCCTGTTTTGAATAGAATATCGAGCTTTCAGGCGAAAAAATCATTAAAGCCGTAAGAATTACCGTAAGAGTGCAAAAAATTGTCTTTTTCACACAAACACCCCCTATAAATGAATATGACATTTACCAAAAAAATAGAGCATATATTTTAATGAGGTGAAAATTCCGAATAAAATCGCCCATATTACCGCCTTTTGCAAGGGGCGGTACCAATGTACAGCACCCTTGCTTCAAAACGGCAATATAAACGATTTTCTTTCGAAATTTGCTTTTGTGAAAGGAGTTAATGATTATAAAAATGGAGGGATTAAAAAAAGTTTGCGATATTTTCGATATACCTTATGATACAGTAGGAAATATTCCCAGAATAACGCTTTTGGGCGAGGACGAGGCATATATCGAAAATTTTTTATCGCTTGAAGAATATAAAAAAGAAACGGTAAAGCTCAAATGCAAAAATAGCGTTATCGCAATTTCGGGAGAAAATTTTTCTGTAAAAGCTATAAAAGAGGGTTGTATTTTAGTAAGCGGAAAAATAAAAACGCTTAATTTTATATAAATCGGGAGGTTTTTAAAATGTTTTTGATAAAAATCTTCCATTTTTTGAGTGGATATGTTATACTGTCAATAACGGGTAATAATAAAGAGAAGATAATAACAAACGCTTTAAAAAAGGGCTGTAAACTGACAGAAATTGAACACCGCCAAGATGAGATAACAGTTAAAACACGGCTTTCCGATTTGGACAGTATTTTGGAGCTTAACACCGCCGAAATAAAAATAAAAAAAAGGTGCGGACTGCCCGTTTTGCTATCAAGTTTAAAGCAAAGAAAAGGCATTTTAATAGGAATTTTGATTTTCCTTTCGGTAGTTATAACAGGCTCACAATTTATATGGGAGATTGACTATGATACCGATAAAGATGTGGACTTGGCAGAGGTGCAAAAGGCGTTGGAGCTTTCGGGGTTAAAGGTTGGAACACCTAAACTTAAAATAAAAAAACCTGAGGAAATTAAAAATACAATTTTAAATAACACAAATGATATTTGCTGGTGTTGGGTATATATAAAAGGAACGAAAGCGACGGTAAGGCTCCGGAAAAACATTTTCCCGCCCGAAATGTTTGATGAATCCGTTCCGTGCGACATAATCGCTATGCGGAATGGCATAATAAAGCGGGTTATAACAAAAAAAGGACGGTGCATTGTCACCGAAAATCAGGCAGTTACGGCAGGGGAGACAATAATTTCAGGAACATTCGATTTTGCCGAAGCTAACGGGTATCAGGTACATTCAAGAGGTACGGCAGAAGCATATACAACGCATACCAAAACAGGAATATACAAGCAGTATTACTGCTATAAAACATATACGGGAAAAGTGCAGAGGTTTTTGACATTGAAGCTGTATAAATGGCGGATACCTCTATATATTAAGAGCAGAGAACGCTTTAAAAGCTATGATAGCGTCGAGAGGGATTTTGACGCGAAAATCGGCAAAAATACATACATAGGAATAGGCTTTAAAGTGCGGGAATTAAAGGAATATGAAACAGAAAAAGAGCCGATTTCCTATGAAACAGCCGTGGACTTTGCCCAAAAGGAGTTAGAACGTGACATAGCGTTTGAACTTTTGCAGCCGTCGCAGCTTATCAGCAAGAACTGTGACGCGGAAAAGATAGATGAAGAAACCGTAAAAGTTACGGTTACAATGGACTTTGTAGAGGAAATAGGCACGGAAAAACGGATTAAAGAGGTGAAAGTTATTGAACCAAAGAATAATCAGTCTACCGCAGGAGATTGACCTAAGAGATTTTTTTGGTGATTTTGACGCAAATGTCAAGCTTTTGGAAAAGGGGCTTGGCGTTTCGGTTACGACACGGGATAATCAGATAAAAATATCCGGTGAAGATGATAATATTGAAAATGCGGGTAAGGTCATAGACCTTTTAATACAGATTCTGTCAAAGGGCGAAAAACTTGATGAGCAGAAAATCCTGTATGCCATGGAGATGGCAAGTGAGCAGGAAACTGATAACTTAAAGCTTTTGGGTGATGACTGTATCGCAATAAACAGCAAGGGAAGTCCCATAAAAACAAAGACTTTGGGACAGAAAAAGTATGTCGAGGCGATAGATACAAATACGATTGTTTTCGGCATAGGTCCTGCCGGAACGGGAAAGACATATCTTGCCGTCGCAAAGGCGGTAACGGCATTAAAAAGCAAAAAGGTGAGTCGTATCATACTAACCCGCCCTGCCGTCGAGGCTGGGGAAAAGCTGGGATTTTTGCCCGGGGATTTGCAAAATAAGGTTGACCCGTATTTAAGACCGCTTTATGACGGTATGTATGAAATGCTCGGGGGCGAGGGCTTTGCAAGGTACCAGGAACGCGGTATGATAGAGGTTGCACCACTTGCATATATGCGTGGAAGAACGCTTGATAATGCCTTTATAATTCTTGATGAGGCACAGAACACAACGCCTGAGCAGATGAAAATGTTTTTAACAAGAATAGGTTTTGGCTCACAGGCGGTTGTAACAGGCGATATAACGCAGATTGACCTGCCGGACGGCAAAAAATCAGGACTTAAAATAGCACAAAAGGTGCTTTCGGGCATAGAGGGGATTGAGTTTTCAATTCTCACCGAAAAGGATGTAGTCCGTCACCCGTTGGTGCAGAAAATTATAAAAGCATACGAAAAATTTGATAATGAACAGGAGAAAAAACGCAAAAATGGCAGAAATCATACTGGAAAATAATCAGGACAAGCTTCCGATAGATAACAGTATTAAAAGTACAATAGAGCAGGTAATATTAAAAACGCTTGATGCGGAAAACTGCGATTTTTCCGCAGAGGTGAGCGTAACGATTGTGGACAGTGAAACGATTAGGGAAATAAACAAAAAAGAGCGTGATATTGACGCCGTTACCGATGTTTTGTCCTTTCCAATGCTTGAATTTGACGAAAACGGGGACATTATAGACTCGGATTTTGATATGGACGGCGAAAATCTGCTTTTGGGCGATATTGTGATTTGTGCGGAACGGGCAGAAAAGCAGGCGGCAGAGTATGGACATAGTTTCCGGCGTGAAATGGCGTTTTTGACGGTACATTCTATGCTTCACCTTTTGGGGTATGACCATATGGACGAGCAGGAGGAAAAAAAAATGTTTGCCCGTCAGGAAGAGATACTTGATATGCTTGGCATAACAAGAGATTAAAGAGGTTACAAATATGAGTTTTTGCTACGCTTTTTCGGGGATTTTAAAAGCAATTAAAAACGAGGCACATTTAAGATTTCATATAATGATAGCTGTTTTAATATCAATTTTTGCGTATTTTTACGGAATAAACCGCTTGGAATGGGCAGTTTTGCTTTTGTCAATAGGTTTGGTAATCGGTGCGGAGCTTTTAAACACTGCAATAGAACGGGCGGTTGATACGGCAACTGATGAAATAAAGCCGTCGGCAAAATTTGCAAAGGACGCAGCAGCGGGAGCGGTGTTGGTTTTTGCGGTAGCTTCGGTTTTTGTGGGGATATGCCTTTTTGGGAATATCGAAAAAATCGGGATTACACTTACCAAAATTTTCACAACGCCGAAAATTTTAATACCATGCCTTATAGTAGGCGTAGGACTTTTGATTTTTACAATATTCGGAGGAGAAAATGGCAAAAAAGTTTAAATCGGGATTTGTTGCAATAATCGGTATGGCAAATGTGGGAAAATCCACACTTTTAAATGCGGTTGCAGGGCAGAAAGTCGCCATTGTTTCGGACAAGCCCCAAACCACGCGAAACAGAATACTTGCAATTTATAACGATAAAGGGCATCAGATTATTTTTACCGATACACCGGGGATTCACAAACCGCACAATAAACTCGGCGAGGTTATGGTAAAATATGCGTCTGAGGCAATGAATGATGTTGATATAGTTGTTCTTTTGGTAGACGCAACGAAAAAAATTACAGAAGCGGAACGGCAGATAATTGCCGAAATAGAGAAATCGGGGGCAGACAAAATTTTGGTTATAAACAAAACCGACCTTGTAAAAAAGGAGGAGCTTTTACCCGTTATTGCAAATTATTCGAGCCTTGGCGATTTTACGGCGATTGTGCCGATGTCCGCAAAAACGGGCGACGGCGTGGATATTTTGCTTGATGAGCTAAAACAGAATCTTCCCGAAGGACCGAAGTTTTATGATGATGAGTTGGTAACCGACCAGCAGGAAAAGCAGATAGCGTCGGAGATTATACGGGAAAAGCTTTTGTGGTTTTTGGATAAGGAAGTGCCGCACGGAATAGCCGTTGAAATTGAAAAAATGCAGGAGCTTCCCGATATAACCAAAATTTATGCGGTAATCTACTGCGAGAAATCGAGCCATAAGGGAATAATAATCGGCAAAAACGGCGAAATGCTCAAAAAAGTTGCAACACGGGCAAGAGGCGATATTGAAAAAATGCTTGACAAAAAAGTGTATTTGGAGCTGTGGGTGCGTGTCAAGGATGATTGGCGTAACAGTGAAAAGATGATAAAGGGATTTGGATTCACGATATAACCAAAAAGTTACAGTATATTTAATATGAAATTACCAACCCTATTAAAAAAGGGGGTAATTTTATGAATTTTGAGGATTTTTCATGGGATATATTTAAGGCAACGGGGGATATAAACTCGTATCTTTTGCACCGTGAAATCAAAAATGTGAGGGAAAAGAAATGGAATGCGTCAAAACAAGGGCAATCGTCGCAAGACGGGCAAACTACGCAGAATCAAACTGTATGCTGACGCTTTTTGCTGAGGGTATGGGAACTGTTTCCGCCTGTGTTTATGGCGTAAACAGTAAAAAAAGCCGTATGAAAACGGCTTCTCAACCGCTCTGTTTTGCCGAATTTGTCCTGATTAAAAGCAAAGGCGATATTTACCGTGCCGAATCGGCAGAAATAATTGAAACCTTTTATCCCATATCGGAGGATTTGACAAAACTTGCCCTTGCAAACTATTTTTTAGATGTCACAGGCGACGCTTTTTCTGCCGAGGACGCAAGTCCTTTGATTTTGCTTTTGAATACCCTTTACGCACTTTCGTATAAAGATGTTGACATAAACCTGGCAAAAGCGGTTTTTGAGCTTAAAATGATGCAGTATTCGGGCTATGAGCCAAACCTTGAAACATGCATAAAATGCGGTAAAGATGACGGCATTTCCGCATTTTCCGTTTTGGGCGGTGCGGTTTGCGATTCCTGCAAAACACCTGCTATGCTGCCGCTTTCAAAAGATGTTTCTGAGGCTATGAAATACATATTAAATTCGGATACAAAACGGCTGTTTTCCTTTAAAATAGCCGATTCAGCTGTAAAATCTTTTGCCGGGATTTGCGAAAACTATATTCTGAGTAAAAGCGATAAACGGTATAAGTCGCTTGAATACTATAAAAAACTAATATAAGGAGTAGGTACATATGGAAAGACGCGACAAACGCAACTATTATCTTGATATCGCACAGACGGTAGCGGAGCGTGGAACATGCCTCCGCAGAAATTACGGAGCGATAATTGTGAAAAATGATGAAATCATTTCAACCGGCTATGTGGGAGCACCAAGGGGCAGGAAGAATTGTAGCGATTTAGGCATTTGTATACGCCAGAAAATGCAAATTCCGCGAGGGGAAAGATATGAAATGTGCCGCAGCGTACACGCCGAGGCAAACGCTATAATTTCCGCGTCCCGCCACGAGCTGTTGGGTGCAACCCTTTACCTTGTCGGTTTGGAAATGTCGGACGGCAGTATTGTTAAGGGAAGCTGCTGCTGCTCAATGTGCAAAAGAATGGTTATAAATGCCGGAATTGATGCCGTTGTTATACGTGACACCAAAGATGATTACAGAATAATAAAGGTGCAGGAATGGATTGATAACGACGAAAGCCTTGACGGCAAAATGGGTTATTAAAGAAAAATATAAAAAAAATAAAAAAAGTGCTTGATTTTTTGGTTTTGGTGTGATAGAATAGCGAGGTATTATGTTATTAAATTACTCGGAGGTGACTGTTATGCCTAATATCAAATCGGCTAAAAAGCGTGTTTTGGTTATTGAAAAGAAAACTTTAATCAATCAAATGCACAAAACAGCTTTAAAAACGGCGATTAAAAGATTTGAAACAGCCGTTGCAGAAAATAAGGCAGATGAAGCTAAAACTTTGTTTGACGAGGCTGTATCAAAGCTCGACAAGGGCGTAAAGCAGGGTATTCTTCATAAGAATACGGCTGCAAGAAAGAAATCGCAACTTGCTTTAAAACTTGCGAAAATCAACGCATAATAAGAGCCGTCTTAAAAGACGGCTTTTTATTTTAAAATGCTTGACAGCACTTTAAATGCATGATATAATGCAAAACATACTAATTAGGTAGGAATTGAGAGAGGGAACAAAAATGAAAAGAATAGTTACAATACAGGATATATCGTGCTTTGGAAAATGCTCACTGACAGTGGCATTGCCTATAATCTCGGCAATGGGCGTTGAGGCGGCAATATTGCCGACGGCGGTATTGTCGACGCATACAGGCGGATTTAAAAACTTCACTTTCCGTGATTTATCGGAGGACATTACAAAGATTTTTGACCATTGGGATAGTGAAAACATTGAGTTTGACGCAATTTATACGGGATATTTAGGCTCTTTTGAGCAGATTGACCTGATGAAAGCGTTTATTGATAAAAAGAAAGGCAACTCTCTTGCTTTTGTTGATCCTGCTATGGCGGATAACGGAAAACTTTATACGGGATTTACGCCTGAGTTTGCAAATCATATGCTAACTCTTTGTCAAAAGGCGGACATCATAGTTCCGAACATTACCGAAGCGTCATTTATGCTTGATGTTCCGTATATGGAAGAGGGGTATGACAAAAAGTATGTAGAAGACATTTTGAAAAAATTTGCGGATATGGGCATAAAAATGCCGGTATTAACAGGTGTGAGCTTAGAGCCTGATAAGCTGGGTGTTGCCATGTACGATAGCGGAAAGGATGAGTTTTTCTATTACTTTAACGATAAAATCGACGCAAAATTTCACGGCACGGGCGACATTTTCTCCTCTGTCGCAATCGGCGGAATTATGCGTGGTATGGATATAAAAGACGCATTAAAACTTGCAGCGGACTATGTTGTAGAGTGCATCAAGGTGACTATGCCCGACAGGGACAAGCATTGGTACGGCGTAGAGTTTGAAAAGACGATACCGTATCTTGTAGAAAGATTATAAAAATGATTTTCATAAATCAAAAAACCGCAGTGAAAATTCACTGCGGTTTTAAATTTGATTATCAAACGCAACCTTGTGCCTTCATAGCCTCTGCAACCTTTAAGAAACCTGCAATATTTGCACCTGCCATGTAGTTGCCTTCCATGCCGTATTCTTTTGCGGCACTCTCACAAGCCTTGAAGATGCTTACCATTATGCCGTGGAGCTTTTCATCAACTTCTTCAAATGTCCATGAAAGTCTTTGAGAATTCTGACTCATTTCCAAGCCTGATGTTGCAACACCGCCTGCATTTGCAGCCTTTGCCGGACCATAGAGCATATTATTCTTGAAGTAAACGTCAATAGCCTCGGGAGTAGACGGCATATTTGCACCCTCAGCAACGGCATAACAACCGTTCTTAGCAAGGATTGCAGCACTTTCGCCGTCAATTTCATTCTGCGTTGCACAAGGAAGTGCGATATCGCAAGGAATTGTCCATATGCCCTTGCAACCCTCTGTATATGTTGCTTCCGGATGGTAGTTTAGGTATTCCTTAATTCTCTTTCTTTCAACTTCCTTAATCTGCTTGATTGCGGCTAAGTCAACGCCGTTCTTGTCATAAATATATCCGTTGGAGTCGGACATTGCAACAACCTTTGCACCCATTGAGGTAGCCTTTTCATTTGCATATATTGCAACATTTCCGGAGCCTGAGATAACAACTGTCTGTCCCTCAAAGCTCTTGCCGTTAGCCTTTAACATTTCGTTTGTAAAGTAGCAAAGACAGTAGCCTGTTGCCTGAGTTCTTGCAAGTGAACCGCCGTATGTAAGACCTTTACCTGTCAAAACGCCGGTAAATTCGTTTCTTAATCTCTTATACTGACCGAACATATATCCGATTTCTCTTGCGCCTGTACCGATATCACCGGCAGGAACGTCAAGGTCAGCCCCGATATGCTTTGAAAGCTCTGTCATAAAGCTCTGACAGAAACGCATAACTTCACCGTCAGATTTGCCCTTAGGGTCAAAATCCGAACCGCCCTTGCCGCCGCCCATAGGGAGCGTTGTAAGCGAATTTTTGAAGATTTGCTCAAAACCTAAGAATTTAATAATTCCAAGATATACAGATGGGTGAAGTCTCAAACCGCCCTTATAAGGACCGATTGCTGAGTTATACTGAACTCTGAAACCTCTGTTTACCTGTACCTTTCCGTTATCGTCAACCCAAGGAACTCTGAAAATAATTTGTCTTTCAGGCTCAACCAAACGGTCAACAACACCTGCTTCAACTAAGTCAGGTCTTTTCTCGATTACGGGCTCCAAAGTTTCCAAAACTTCGGTAACTGCCTGTATAAATTCAGGCTCTCCCGCATTTCTCTTTTTCACATTTTCCAATACGCCGATTAGATATGCATTTTTCATTTTCTTTCACTGCCTTTCTATGATAGTATATTGTAAAACTAATAAAAAAAAATGTCAATAGAAATCAGAAAAAAAATACAGTTTTCTGCATAAATAATCATCCGAATGAAAAAATATGCAAAAAAAACCGACAAATTTCTTTGTCGGTTTTGCGGTCAAGGAATCGTTTATAAGCATTTCAAATCATCATTTGATTTGTAATCGGATGCGGTCGGCTACCATTGCGATGAATTCAGAATTTGTGGGCTTACCCTTGCCCGTATCGATTGTGTAACCGAAAATCTTGTTCATCGTTTCAGGTCGTCCCCTGCTCCAAGCGACTTCTATGGAATGTCTTATCGCACGCTCAACTCTTGATGAGGTGGTGCTGTACTTCTTTGCGATGACGGGATAAAGCTGCTTTGTGATGTAGTTCAGAAGCTCCATATTTTCGACTACCATCATAATAGCCGTTCTCACATATTGATAACCTTTTATGTGAGCAGGAACACCTAACTCGTGGATAAAATCGGTTACCAAAGCCTCTAAATCATAATTCTTTTTGTCATCTTTTGAAACAACTTCAAAGCTTGTCCTACCGGCCTTTTGACCGAAACTGCGGATTGTGTCATAAATTGCGTCATTTGTCTGCGGTTTTAAAAGAAAATACTCGCAGCCTGCGTCCTGACAAGCCTGCATAATTCTCTCACTTGATGTAACAGACAGTGCGATGCACATAGGTTTTTTGGCAAGATGTGAGCCTGAAATCTTGTTCATAACGCTGATTCCGTCACGCTTGGGCATAATTATGTCCAAAAGCACAACATCAGGTTTCATCTCGGTAATCATACCGTATGCCTCTTCACCGTCATACGCAACATTAACACTTGCAATGTCGTCCTTCGTTTTAAGATAATCAAAAAGATTGTCTGCAAACGCCTTGTTGTCATCTGCAATAAGTACAGATACTTTTTCCATAAAAATTCCTCCTTAGAAATGCTTTTATAAACGAAAAAAAGCACCTTCCGTACTTATGCTATTCAGTTGTAGGGTAATCACTTCAAGATAGTAGAAAGATACCTCCTTTTCACCACAATACTACCATATTTTTCCAATAATGGCAATAGTTTTTTTGCTTTTTTTGCAAATTATTTAAGAAATTTTTTTATTTTTTTACAAAAAAACCAAAATTCGTCAAAATGCGACAGGAATCGCATTCCTGCCACATTTAAGTCTTTAAGTTTTACAGATTTTTTAAAGCAAAAACAATGCCGATTGCCTTATCTTTTTTGTCTTCCGGCAAGGAGCGGAACAGGGACAACATTTCCAATTCATTTTTTGATAAATTGTCCTTCTTAATTGAGTCTGCAATGTAACGTATGTCGCTTCTTCCAAGCAAATAATCTGTTGATACATTGAAAAAATCTGCAAGGATAATAAGCATATCTGCCGTTGGCTGATGTCTGCCCGTTTCATATGCACTTACCATATACTGAGAAATATTTAGCTTTAATGCAAGTCCGACTTGATTAAGATGCATCTCTTTTCTGAGTTCTGCAATTCTGTTCATAATCCACCTCCGATTATTGCTTATACAAATAATTATATTGTAGACGCTTGACAATATTATTTGTATATACTATAATATTATTGCTTAAAACAATAATATTAGGAGGGTTATATGCTTTTATCTGTGATAATTCCTGTATATAATTGCGAAAAATACATTAGACAATGTGTTTATTCAATTCTTAGTCAGCCTTGTGCCGAACAAATAGAAATAATTATAGTTGATGACGGTTCGCCTGATAAAAGCGGAGATATTTGCGATGAAATTGCGGATAGTCATAGTAATGTTACCGTTATACATAAAGAAAACGGCGGGGTATCATCTGCAAGAAACGCGGGAATAGAAAAGGCAACAGGGGAGTTTATAGCCTTTGTTGATGGCGATGATTGGTGGGAAAAGGATTTTTTTGACAAAAACATATTGGAAGAATTATCAAAAGGATATGACTTATACGGATTTTCATATAATTATGTGGTAAATGATAAATATTATCAGACATTCAGAGTTGAAAGCGAACTGAAATGCTTTGACAAAAACTGCAAAGGTAAATGTGATTATGCTGCACATTTCTCATACATATACAGCCGTGAATTAATAAAAAAATGTGGGTTAGAGTATCCGATAGGGATTTCGATTGGTGAAGATATGGTTTTTCTGGAAAAATATTTTTACTTTATTAGGTCATACAAAAAAATAAATAAAGTGATGTATAATTACAGAAAAAACACAATGTCCGTAACCCATTCAATAAAAATGGAAAAAAGTTTAACGGCTGGATACAATGCTTCATATAACCTTTATGAGTGGTATAATAGCATTGGGGAGGAATTTAATTTTCACAGTGTATGCGGCATGGTTTTTTCGGGCAGATTGGACGATTTATGCGGAGAAAATACGTATAAGTATTGCAAAAATTATATATATACAGATGCAAGATTTAATTGTATTGAAAACTATAAAAATATAGCCATACCGCCGTACTATTACCCCAAAGTAAAGCATTTTATGGAGCATACATTTTTGTTTTGGCTATGCAAGAAAGTAAAATATAAAATTTCAAAAATGCTGCTGTTTTTAGCCGAAAAATTTAAATTTTTACATACACTTTACGATTACATTATTTATAGAGTGATAAGAAGATATAAAAAAATAGAAAATTAAGAGAAAATCACCTGCATTTTGCAGGTGATTTTCCTATCTAATCATACATGTTGTATCGAGCATATTTTCGGCGAAGATGCCATAGCCTTTTGATGCGTCATTTACGAAAACATGCGTTACCGCACCGACTAATTTTCCGTTTTGCAAAATGGGACTTCCGCTCATGCCCTGAACAATACCTCCCGTTTTTTCCAAAAGAGCCGAATCGGTCACTTTAAAAACAAAGCTTTTCCCTGATTGCTTTGCAGATGTTGAAATTCTTGTAATTTCGATTTTATAGGCTCTCGGGCCTAATCCGTCAACATCGCACAAAAGCTCTGCATATCCTGTTTCAAGCTCGAACCGTGACGCAACGGGAACGGGATTGATGTCGGGAATTGATGCAGTATTACCGTAAATTCCTGTTTCGGAATTTAAAAGAATATTACCCTCATTCTTTGCGGAAAACTCGCCCAAAATCTCGCCGATTTCACCGTTTTCACTTTTTTTAACGCTTTTTATCCTGCAAAAATTGATAGAACCGCTATGCGATTTCATAAGCAGGTTGGTATCATAATCGCAGATGCCGTGTCCGACGGCGGCGAAGGTGGAGTTTTCCGGATTATAAAAGGTCATTGTCCCGATACCTGCGGCACTGTCACGAACCCAAAGCCCTAAAAGATAGGAATTTGTATCCTCGGAATAAACGGCGTTTACGGGCAAAATTAAAGAGTTTTCACCTCGTATTATCGAAAGCTCGGTATGCCCGTTTTCAGCGTTTACCAACCGTTTTAAACCGTCTATGTCGGATACGGGACTGCCGTTTACCGCAACAATTCTGTCCCCTGCAATAACTCCCGCATTTTTTGCGGGTTCGTAGGTTTTTCCGCTGCTATCGGTGACGCTGCCGCTGCCTATTACCATAACTCCGTCGGTGTAGAGCTTCACTCCTATCGCCTCGCCAGAGGGAATAACATAAGCTGCCGGTAAAACCGAAACGCTTACCGTTTTTAAATGCGGAAAAATTGAAAAATCATATTTTCCTATTTTGTAGTTATCGGCTTTTGCGGATATTCCAAAAAGCATAGCTCCTTTTTGCCCTTCAAATATTGTTATTTTTTCGGGAATTGAATTATAAATGGCTAAAAACAATATTAAAGGCAATAATATAAATGATTTTTTAAAACTTTTTTTTGTTTTTATAACCATCAAATCCTTTCAAATTTGTCGTCCCGCAAGTCGAAACTACTCTATTAACTTAACCGATTAAAAGCTTTCGATACTGAAAAAGATATTGAAGTTTTGGGGGAAGTTTGAAAAAATTATAGAATTTTTTTTGAAACTGTGTTATACTCTAATAAGTAAAAAATTTGGAGGAATAATTTTGGATTTAACAGGTCTTAACAATATGCAAAAACAGGCCGTTCAGCAAACTGACGGTCCCGTACTCATTTTGGCGGGAGCGGGAAGCGGAAAAACTACCGTTTTGGTAAACAGAGTTGCATATATAATAGAAACAAAAAATATACACCCTTATAACATTTTGGCAATCACCTTTACAAATAAAGCGGCAAACGAGATGAAGGACAGGGTAAATGCCATAATCGGTGAGCTTTCAAAGGACATGTGGATATGCACTTTTCACGCCGCATGTGTACGGATTTTGAGGTCGCATATCGGCGTTTTGGGATTTTCCCCAAGCTTTGTGATTTATGACAGCAGCGACACAAAAACGGTGATGAAAGACTGTTATAAAGAGCTTGACATTGACGAAAAGAACTATCCTTTCCGCTTGGTTTCGTCTGTAATTTCCAAGGCAAAGGACGATATGCTTTCGCCAAACGATTTTTATAAAGAGGCATTAGGCGATTACCGAAAAACGAGAATAGGCGAAATTTACGAGCTTTATCAAAATAAATTAAAGGCAAATAATGCCATTGATTTTGATGATATTCTGTTTTTTGCGGTGAAAATTTTGGAGGAAAACCCTGAAATTCTGGAAAAATACCAAAACCGTTTTCAGTACATAATGGTGGACGAGTATCAGGATACCAACAACTGTCAATATAAGCTAATAAGTATGATTGCAAATAAGCATCAAAACATCTGTGTTGTGGGAGATGATGACCAAAGTATATACAAATTCAGAGGTGCGAATATTCAGAATATTTTGAATTTTGAACATACCTTTAAAGGCTGTACCGTGATTAAGTTGGAACAGAATTACCGCTCAACATCAATGATTTTAGACGCCGCAAATGCGGTTATACACAACAATAAAGGCAGAAAAGATAAATCGCTCTGGACGGAAAATGAGCGTGGCGAAAAGATAAAGCTGCATATCGGCTATAACGAGCGAGACGAAGCACTCTACATAGCAAATGAGATTGAAAAGGCACATAAGCGGGGCGAACAATATGCCGATTTTGCGGTTTTGTACCGGACAAATGCTCAGTCGCGTATTTTGGAAGAACTTTTTATGCGTAGCGGAATTCCGTATAAGGTTGTCGGCGGACTGAGATTCTACGACCGCAAGGAAATAAAGGATATTATCGCATATTTACGGCTCATACATAACCCTGACGACAGTTTAAGCTTTGCAAGAATTGTAAATGAGCCGAAACGCTCGATAGGCAGGACAACTATTGAAAAAATTGCGTCTTTGTCGTCGGATTTTGCAACAAGCTATTTTGAAATTGCCAAAAATGCCAATTTATATAGCGACCTATCACGCTCGGCGTCGGGGCTTATAGAGTTTTGCTCAATGATACTTTCGCTTAAAAAGGCGGAAAAAACAATGCACCTTACAGAATTTGCGGAAAAGGTGTTAAACGATACGGGATATATGGCGGCATTGACGCTGGAAAATACGGTTGAATCAAAAACAAGAATTGATAACTTAGGAGAATTTTTATCCGCTGTTTCCGAGTATGAAAAATCGGAGGAAACGCCGACTCTTGCAGGATTTTTGGAGAACGTTTCGCTTGTTTCCGATATAGACGGCTATGACGAAGATGATGATACCTGCGTTCTTATGACGATTCATTCTGCCAAGGGACTTGAATTCCCGTATGTATTTATAAGCGGAATGGAGGAGGGGCTTTTCCCGTCGGTGCGGTCCATGGACAATAGCGAGGACTTGGAGGAGGAACGCCGTCTTTGCTATGTCGCGATAACACGGGCGAAAAAACAGCTTTATGTCACAGCTGCAAAAAGCCGTACCGTTTACGGACAGACGACGCATCAGGTAAATTCACGGTTTTTACGGGAAATTCCTGATGAATTCTTGAAAGAGGACGGAGTAACGCCGTTTGACAAATTCTCGGACAGCATACAGATTCCGCAATCGGTAAAACGGGCAAAAACCGAAATTTTCGGTAAAATTTCCTCTGCCGGTTCGTTTGATACGCCAAATATTGATTTTTCCGCAGGAGAGCGTGTACGGCATCAAAAATTTGGCGACGGCACAATAACCGCCGTTCAGCGATTTGAAAAGGACGCACTTTTGGAGGTAAAGCTTGACAGCGGAGAAACAAAACGGCTTATGGCGTCAATGGCGAAACTTGAAAAAATATAATAAAACGCTTGAAGTTTAAGATAAAGTGTAGTATAATTGTGAGTTGTAGGGCGATGATAACCGAGTCCTGTACGACGAAGAGCTGTGAACCTTGTCAGATGGGGAACCAAGCAGCAATAAGCAGAGTGCTTTGTGCGATACAGAAAAACTCGGTTTGAGCCTTATTTTATTAAAGCGGGAACAATGTAATTATGTTAAAACAGGGCGAAGAATTTACAAATATTTAATGCTAATCTATTCCTACTTTTCAGCGTGAAAAGTAGCAAAAGCGCCCAGAGGGTCAGATTCCCTCCCAAACCCTCCGCAAACTGTTTAAGGGGATACTCCCCTTAAAAATCCCCTGGGTAAATGGATATAAATTGTATGGTTGTTTAGAATTGATAATGTACGAGAGAAGAAAGGAAGATGTGTATGGCATATCAGGCAATATACCGAAAATGGCGTCCCGCTGTTTTTGAAGATGTTGTAGGGCAAAGGCATATAACAAAAACACTTCAAAATCAGATTGAAACGGGCAAGGTTTCTCATGCATATCTTTTCTGCGGTACAAGGGGAACAGGAAAAACTACCGTTGCTAAAATTCTGGCAAAGGCAATAAACTGCGAAAATCCGAAAAACGGTTCGCCTTGTAACGAATGTGCCGTATGCCGAGGCATAGCAGACGGCAGTATAATGGACGTTTTTGAAATAGACGCGGCATCAAATAACGGCGTTGACAATATCCGTGAAATCATTGAGGACGCACGGTATGTGGCAACTGAGGCAAAATACAGAGTTTACATAATCGACGAGGTGCATATGCTGTCGCAGGGTGCATTTAATGCACTTTTAAAAACTCTTGAAGAGCCGCCCGAGCATACAGTTTTTATTTTGGCAACAACCGAGGCACATAAAGTTCCGCAAACGATTTTGTCAAGATGTCAGCGGTTTGATTTTAAGCGTATCAAGGCGGAGGATATTATCCGCCGTATGCGTGAAATTGCTATGGGTGAGGGACTTTCCGTAACAGATGACGCATTTAGACTTTTGGCACAACTTGCCGACGGCTCTATGCGTGACGGACTCACTATTTTGGAGCGGTGCGTTTCCGAAACAGGCGGAAATCTTACATACGAGGCGGTTTCTTCGGCTCTCGGAATAGCGGGGAATATGCCGATTTTTGCCATGGCGGATGCGGTTAATGAACAAAACTCTGCCGAGATTTTTTCAATAATTGAACGGCTGATGTCAGACGGCAGAGATTTAAATAATTTTATAGATAACCTTATCGGGCATTACAGGAATTTGCTTATATGCAAAGTTACCGATAACCCTGAAAATATGCTTGACCGTGAGGGAGAAGAAATCATAAAGCTTAAAGCACAGGCGGAGCGTACGGCATTTGAAAAAATTTCAAACGCGATAACCGTTTTGTCATCTGCAAAAAATGAGGCAAAGTGGGTAAAAGAACCACGCATAATTTACGAACTTGCGTTAATTAAGCTGACAAGACCTGAATTTGACACATCATATGACGCACTTTCCGACAGGGTAGCGGTGCTTGAAAAAAAGGTTGCAGAGGGCATAAAAATCGAGGTTAAAAAAGAAGAAAAAGAGCCGGAAAAAAAGCCGCTCAAAAAACCGAGTAAGCCGTCGGCACAGCTTTTCGTGCCGATAGATGTAAATAAAATTACGCCTGAAACGCCTTGCGTTATGGCGGCACGGAGCTGGGACAAAATATCAAGACAAACCGTGCGTAAATATCCGTATGTAACGGGTATTGAGGGCAGGAGAGTTACGATTGACGGCGAGGGAATAATACTCATATTTGATAAAAAAGAAGCTATGTCAAAAGACCTGGTAAATAATCGCAGAGCGGAGATTGAGGATGTCACCGAGCAGGTTATAGGCACACATATAACGGTAAAGACGGCATTTTTTGATGATATAGAGGATAATATTATTGATTTTTGGAAAATTACCGATAAGACGGACAAAAATGAAAGCAGTATAGAAAATTTGGGCGAAAAATTCCCTGAGCTTGTCGAGGATATCGACAGTTCGGAGTTTGTCGGATACGAGCCCCAAAATGATAGTTTCCAGCAGAGTGAAATAGATGATGACGAAGAAGAATTTTTAGAAGAAAATGAAAGCGAAGGAGAATAAAAATGGGAAAGTATAAGGGATTTGGCGGAAGCGGAATGAATCAGAACAAAAAGGTGCCAAATGTGGTAAAACAGGCACAGATGATGCAGGAAAAAATGGAGCAGATTCAGTCTGATGTTGAAAAACAGGAGGTTGAGGCGACAGCAGGAGGCGGTGCCGTTACCGTAAAGATGAACGGCAAAAAGGAAATAATTAAAGTCACGATAAAGCCTGAGGCAGTTGACCCCGAAGATGTTGAAACTCTGGAAGATTTGGTAACCGTTGCGGTAAATGACGCCATAAAAAAGGCGGAGGCACTTATGGAAAGTGCTATGGGAGAGTTGACGGGCGGAATAAATCTTCCCGGAATGTTTTGATAAGAGGTAGCTATGTATTCACCGACTATTGAAAGCTTAATCGAGCAGTTTGCACAGCTCCCCGGCGTCGGCAGAAAAAGTGCGGAGCGTATGGCGTTTTATGTGCTTGATGTTATGAGCGACGAGGATGCAAAAAAGATGTCGCAGATTATTGCAGATGCAAAAAGCTCAATAAAATTCTGTGAAGTCTGCCAGAATTTGACGGATAATTCGCCCTGCCATATATGCAGTTCGCAAAAGCGTGACAGGAGCGTTATTTGTGTTGTGGAAACGCCCAAGGATGTGTCGGCAATCGAAAAAACGGGGCAGTATAACGGACTTTATCATGTTTTACACGGTGCAATTTCCCCGATTGACAATATTTCGCCTGACGATATACGGATAAAGGAGCTTTTGCTAAGGCTCACAAACGGCGAAACGGAAGAGGTCATTATGGCGACAAACCCGACGGTAAACGGCACGGCGACAGCGGTTTATATACAAAAGCTGTTAAAACCGTTTAATATAAAGGTTACAAGAATTGCTCACGGAATACCCATGGGAGCGGATATTGAATATGCAGACGAAGTAACCCTTTCAAAAGCCTTAGAGGCAAGAACGGAAATGAATTAAAAAAATTAAAAAAACTCTTGCAAAATGAAAAAAGTTGTGATATACTGCTATTCGGTGCAATTTGCACAGTTTAAAAAAAGGGAAAGGAGGCAAAATAATGCGTGAGGGAATTCATCCTGAATATAAGCAGACTACAATAAGATGTGCTTGTGGTGAAGTGATTGAAGTCGGCTCTACAAAGGAGAATATTCAGGTCGAAATTTGTTCTAAATGCCACCCGTTTTATACAGGTAAACAAAAACTTGTAGATACAGGCGGACGAGTTGATAAGTTCAATAAGAAGTTTGGACGCAAGTAAAATTAAGTAAATTACGAAAAACCCATACTTGGTTAGCCGAGTCACCAACGGTTTCTCAGTATCGGGGGATAGTTAAATTATAGGAGGTGAAACCATGACAAAAGAGCGTAAACAGGAGATTATCGCAAGTTTTGCTACTCATGAGGGTGATACAGGTTCTCCCGAAGTACAGATTGCACTTTTGACAGAAAGAATCAATCACTTAAATGATGAGCATTTGAATTTTCATAAGAAGGATAATCATTCAAGACGTGGTCTTTTAATGATGGTTGGTAAGAGAAGAAATCTTATGAACTACTTAAAAGAACAGGATATCGAAAGATATCGTGCATTGGTTGCTAAGCTTGGTCTTAGAAAATAAATATAGTATCTTTATGGGCAAACAGAATTGTTTGCCCATACTGCATATATTAGGAGATATGATATTTAGCACATAAATAGAGCGTACAAGGCGTTGTGGGCTGTATTTATCTGCTAATATGTATCTCCAAAAATAAAGAAAAGGAGAAAAATTATGTTTAGAAAAGAAACAACATTGGCAGGCAGACCGCTTGTTATCGAAACGGGTAAAATGTGCTGTTTAGCTAACGGTCATTGTCTTGTAAGATACGGCGATACCGTAGTTATGGTAAATGTTACCGCATCAAGAACACCGAGAGAAGGGGTGGACTTTTTCCCGCTTTCCGTTGACTATGAAGAAAAGCTCTATTCGGTAGGTAAAATCCCGGGTGGATATATTAAGCGTGAATCAAAACCGTCGGAAAAGGCGATTTTAACATCACGCTGTATTGATAGACCTATCCGTCCGCTTTTCCCGTCAGACCTCCGAAACGACTGCACCGTTGTTGCAACTGTTTTGTCGGTTGACCAGGATAATCCGCCCGAAGTTGCAGCTATGATTGGAACGTCTGTTGCACTTTCAATATCCGATATTCCGTGGAACGGACCGATTGGTGCGGTTTGGCTCGGATTGGTTGACGGCGAATATGTTATAAATCCGACTGTGGAGCAAAGAGAAAAGTCACAAATGCATGTAACAATCGCAGGAACAAAGGAAAAGGTTGTTATGATTGAAGCGGGTGCAAACGAGATTGACGAGCAGGTTATGCTTGACGGTATCAAGTTTGCACATCAGGAAATTATCAAAATTTGCGAATTTGTGCAGGAAATCAAGGACGAAATCGGCAAACCGAAATTCGAGTATGTACCGCACGAAATAGATAAAGACCTTTGGAACGCCGTAAAAGAGCTGGAATATGAAAATATCAAACACGCCCTTGATACCGACGACAAAAATGTCCGTGACGAGAGAATGGGCGTAATTGAGGACGAAATAAACGAAAAACTTTCCGAGCAGTTCCCGAATCTTTCCGAAATTTTAGGCGAACTTCTTTACAAGATGCAAAAGGAAATTGTAAGAGCTTGGCTTGTTGAGGGTAAGCGTGTTGACGGCAGAGGTCTGGACGAAATCCGTCCACTTGCCGCTGAGGTTGATATACTCCCGAGAACTCACGGTTCAGGTCTTTTCACAAGAGGACAGACTCAGGTTATGACGATTGCAACACTCGCACCTCTTGCAGAAATGCAGAGGCTTGACGGTATCGACACCGAGGAGTCAAAAAGATATATGCATCACTATAACTTCCCGTCATACTCTGTCGGTGAAACAAAGCCGTCAAGAGGTCCGGGACGCCGTGAGATAGGTCACGGAGCATTGGCGGAGCGTTCACTCGTTCCGGTACTTCCGTCCGAGGAAGAATTCCCGTACGCAATAAGAACGGTATCGGAAGTGCTTTCATCAAACGGCTCAACGTCGCAAGGCTCTGTTTGCGGCTCAACACTTGCACTTATGGCGGCAGGTGTGCCGATTAAAGCACCTGTTGCAGGTATTTCCTGCGGTCTTATCACAACCGAAAACGGATTTACAACTATGGTCGATATTCAGGGCTTGGAAGATTTCTACGGCGAAATGGACTTTAAGGTAGCAGGAACGAAAAAGGGTATAACCTCTATCCAGGTTGATATTAAAAATGACGGACTTCCTTATGATGTTATCTGGGAAGCATTCCAGAAGACGAAAAAGGCAAGAAATTATATAATTGACGAAATTCTCTTGAAGGCAATTCCCGAAGTGCGTGACCATCTGTCACCTTATGCACCTAAGGTTACAACAATGCATATTGATGTCGATAAAATCCGTGATGTCATAGGTCAGGGCGGTAAGGTTATTCAAAAGATTGTTGCCGATACGGGTGCTAAGATTGATATTGAAGAGGACGGAACAATTTATATTTTCGCCGTTGACCAAGAATCCGGTGAAGCGGCACAAAAGGCGATTGAGCTTATCGTAAAAGAGCCTGAGGTCGGCGAAATTTATGACGGCACAGTTAAGACAATAACCGATTTCGGTGCTTTTGTTGAGATACTTCCGGGTAAAGACGGACTTTGCCATGTTTCCAAGCTCGACTATAAGCGAATTGAAAATGTCGAGGACTATGTAAAAGTAGGCGATAAACTGCTTGTTAAGGTTATGGAAATAGACGAAAAGACGGGCAAGATAAGTCTTTCTCATAAGGACACAATGCCAAAGCCTGAGGGATATGAAGAAAGACCGCCGCGTCGTGAGGGCGGAAACGCACCGAGAAATACTGCAAGACGGGACGGCGGAAACAGACCTCCGCAGAATAGAAATAACGCACCAAGACCTAAGCCACAGGCAAAACCTGTTGAGGAAGTAAAAAAGCCTGAGCCTAAAAAGGAAGAACCGAAAGCACAACCAAAAGAGGAAAAAGGCGGCTTTTTCAGCAAGATTTTTAAGTAAAATAGGTTGTTGGAATATAAAAAGAAATGCACTTTAAACTGCATTTCTTTTTTTGTGTAAAAACAATCCCCTGCCGTAAGGCGAGAATATACGTTTTTTATAGGGGATTTTTAAGGGGAGTATCCCCTTAAACGGTTTGTGGAGGGTTTGGGAGGGAATCCGACCCTCCCAACGCTTTTGGTACTTTTCACGCTGAAAAGTACAGATAAGAAAATCTTAATTTTAATAAATAGTTTTGCAACGAAGACGAAATAATGAGGTCTTAGTGTTATTAAAAACGCTGTCGGGATATTCCCGACAGCTTTTAATTTATGCTTCAAAGCCGTATTTTTTCATTGAAAGATACAGTAAATATCCCAAAACACCGCAGGATAGTAATTCGCCTATGCCGACGGTCAGAACAAAAAACCATACCGAGCCTTCAAAGCCGTAGGCGAACTTCAAAATAGGCGGTATTATAATTGCGTTTGATAGAATCGGGGGGATTAGTGCAAGTATTGGGCGGTTTCGCAGTTTATAGGTGAAAAATGCACCGATAAGCGTTGCGATACTGCCGAAAATGACATCAATCAGAATGCTGCCGACTATGATATTGGAAAGAATACAGCCGACGAAAAGTCCCAAAACGGCAGACGGGGTGAAAATCGCAAGTGCGTAAAGTGCTTCGGAAATCCTAAGCTGGATTACGCCGCTCGACAAGCCGAAAGCGTTTGAGGCGAGTGTCAAAACGACATAAAGCGCCGCAATTACAGCACCTTCGGTAAGATGTTGTGTGTTTTTTTCCATATTAAAAAAGCTCCTTAGTTTTGTTTTAGGTGAGGATGGTTTCGAACTCACCAAGGGGGATATTATCATACTTTTTTGAAAAAGTCAATTCCCGATACTTGAAAAAAATCCGTTATTGCTGTATAATTATCTAAAATTACGGAGGCGAAGACTATGAAAATTGAGATAAAAAAGCTAAAAGATAACGCAAAATTGCCGACACGCGGCTCTTGCTATGCGGCAGGATATGACTTATATGCGTGTATAGATGATGCGGTAACGATTGCACCGCACACAACGGAAAAAATCGGTACGGGGCTTTCGGTAGCCGTTCCAAACGGATATTTCGGGGCGATTTTCGCACGGAGCGGACTTGCGGCAAAGGAGGGTTTACGCCCTGCAAACTGTGTTGGCGTTGCCGACAGTGATTACAGGGGCGAGTATATAGTCGCAATTCATAACGATACCGACGAGGAACGCAAAATTGAGCCGCAGGAGCGGATTGCACAGCTTGTTATTATGCCGTTTTTAGAGGCGGAATTTGAAGAAGTTGCAAATCTTTCCGAAACGGAGCGAGGAAGCGGCGGATTCGGAAGCACGGGAAAATAAATAAACGGGAGCATTTGCTCCCGTTTATTATGTAGGAAATTACAACATTTTGTTGTAATGACGAAATAACAAAACAGCTACCTTGTACCCACGCCCGTAGGCGGAGCTTCTATCAGAAGCTTTTTTATTTTCTGTGATAGAAAGATTTTCTTTGATATTTTGGTTCGCAAGTGATATTTATACCAAGTTTTTTAAACACATTCATATCTACCTGCGACAGAATTACGGTAGAATGCGCTTCAAGTCCTTTTAAAAGATGCAGGGCGTCGATTGCTTTTTTTGCATTTTCGTTAGTTACGGCACATATCGACAGGGCTACCAGAACTTCGTCTGTATGAAGCCTTGGGTTATGGTTTCCAAGGTAATTTACCTTTAAATCCTGTATTGGTGCTATTATATCAGGCTCAATAAGTGCAATAGAATCGTCAATGCCCGTTAAATACTTTAATGCATTTAAGAGAAGTGCACTTGACGCACCCAAAAGCTTTGAGGTTTTGCCTGTTAAAATCGTGCCGTCGGGCATTTCAATAGCAGTTGCGGGGGCGTCGGTTAAATCCGCTTTCCTAAGTGCAGCACCGACTACCGGACGGTCGTCTGCGGTAAGCTCGGCTTGTTGCATAAGAAGCTCGATTTTTTGGATTTCGTCGTCGCCTGTGTTTGTCTGGCGTTTTTTACATAAAGCTCCGTAGTATCTGCGTATAATCTCCGCTTTTGCGGCATCCGATACCGCATCGTCGTCTGTTATGCAGTTTCCTGCCATATTTACGCCCATATCGGTGGGGGATTTGTACGGACATTCGCCGTAAATCTGCTCAAACATAGTTTTTAAAACAGGGAAAATCTCAACATCTCTGTTATAATTTACAGTAGTTTCGCCGTATGCTTCAAGGTGGAATGGGTCAATCATATTTATATCGTTTAAGTCGGCAGTTGCCGCCTCATACGCAACATTTACGGGGTGTTTCAGCGGCAAATTCCAGATTGGGAAAGTTTCAAATTTGGCATATCCGGCACTTACGCCGTTTTTATGCTCATGGTATAGCTGGGAAAGACAAACTGCCATTTTTCCGCTTCCCGGTCCGGGTGCGGTAACAACGACCAATGGGCGTTTCGTTTTTACAAACTCATTTTTTCCGTAGCCCTCTTCGCTTACTATTTTCGATATATTGTAAGGATAGCCCTCGATAGGATAATGGCGGTAAACCTTCATGCCCATAGCCTCTAACTGAGTCTGGAACTTTTCGGCAGACGGCTGACCGGAAAACTGCGTCAAGACAACACTTCCTACATAAAGCCCTTTTCCCTTAAATGCATCTATAAGGCGGAGGGTGTCAAGGGTGTATGTAATATCCAAATCGCTCCTTACCTTACTCTTTTCAATATGCAAGGAGTTTATAGCGATAATTATCTCCGCCTGGTCTTTAAGCTGCAACAGCATATTTATCTTGCTATCCGGCTTAAATCCGGGCAGAACGCGGGAGGCATGAAAATCGTCAAACAATTTTCCGCCGAACTCCAAATACAGCTTTCCGCCAAATTTGGAAATACGCTCTTTTATGTGTGCAGACTGCATTTTCAGGTACTTATCATTATCGAAACCTATTCTCATTATTCTTTCCTCTTTCGCATCAATATCAAAGTATATTTTATTACAAAAGGGAGGTTTTAGTCAAGAGAATATTGTCAAAAAAAAGAAAAAAATCGGGACGCCCGATTTAATTCAGAAACCATATGAAAAAATTTAAATATCCTGCAAAGCAAACCCATATAAGATAGGGTATTTGCAAGTACGCGGCGGTTTTGCTGACCTTTGAATACTCGATTATTGTCATGATTATTAAAACCAGCAGGAGAAGCAGCCATATAAAAGCAAAAAGGTATGCTTCCATATTGAAGAATATTATAGACCAAAAGAAATTCACAATAAGGGATAGCCTGTAAACAAACGGTACACTTCCGCTTTTTTTGTATACCATACCCGCACTTATTCCCATAAGGACAAAAAGTATGCCCCAGACAATCGGAAACAGAAACGAGGGCGGGGACAGCGGGGGTTTTACCAAAGCTTCAAAATCTGCCATAGCGTCCTTTGTAAAATAGGCGGAAAGACCGCCAACCGCAAGTGCGATTAGTATTTCTATTATATAAGGTCTTAGCTTTCTCATAGTTATCTCCTTTTAAGCCATATTTTTATACTTATATAATATATGAAAATTGAACTGTTATTATACCAATATGGCGAAAAAATGTTATTTTGTGCAAATGCACAAAAAAAATTAAAAAAAATCACAATATTTACTAAAAAACACTTGCATTTATATAAAAGATGTGTTATAATGGTACTCAAGTAGAAGGGAATTACTTTCTACCCTTTATCCTATATAAATATGTTAAGCTGGAAAAATACCGCATTTGCGGTATTTTTTCATTTAAAAAATCATCTCAGGATAAAATCCTGAGATGATTTATGTTACTGATATGTTATTATTCATACTTATATATTTTTTCGATTTTAAAATCAATTGTGCAAACGGGCGTTGTTACCGAAACGGTTTCGCCTGCCTTATGCCCCAAAAGTGCCTTCCCGACCGGTGAATTTACCGAAAGAAGCTCATTCATATCCGAGTGTAAAATTGCATACATTTCAATCTCATCAGCACTTACAAAGGTATATTTTTCCACTTCTTCTTCGCCGACCTCAATAATCTCAACCGTATTTCCTATGCAAACTACACCGTCCTCTATTTCGTCATCTGAAATAGTACGAGCATATTTTAAGATATTCATAAGCTGGTTTATTTTGTTTTCAACTTCTGCCTGTTCGTTTTTTGCTTCGTCATACTCTGCATTTTCCGATAAATCGCCAAATCCGCGTGCAACCTTTATTTTTTCGGTAATTTCGCTTCTTTTGGTCGTTTTAAGATATTCAAGCCCTTTTTTTAAGGCACTCATTCCTATACCTGTTAAGATAATTTCCTTCTCTTCCGCCATAAAAACGCTTCCTTTCTATATAAAGATGAATTCTCCTATAATTTAAAATACATTATACCAAAATATTTTTATTTGTCAATCTTTTTATTTATACTAAATAATTCTATGCAATAGTGAGAATAATTATTATAAAAACAAAAGGATGTAGTTATGAATTTTGAAAAGACGGCAAAAAGCTTTAAAATGCACTTTGGAAAAAACTGTGAGAGAATTTGTTTTTCGGGAATGAGCATACCTCTTTTAGTTGGATTGGACGAAAGTCTTTGTGCGTCTGTTTCTGTCGGGGGATGTGTGGCGATTTCGGTACGCGGTGACGGAAGATTTACGGCGGAATTTGACGATAACCAGAAATATATTACGAGCAACATTTTAGAGCTTAAAAACCATATGGAAGAGCCTGTTTTGAATTTTTTGCAAAAAATTCAAAACGCAGGAGTAACGCTTTGCGGTGCAGATGTTTTATTTGAATATAATACAGGGATATACGGAGAATATGAGCCGCTTTTGCTATCCTCATTCTATCTGCTTTGTAAGAAAATGCCTATGCCGATTGAAATGAAATGCTGCCTATCAAAGCCCTTAAAAGATTTTGTGTCAATAGTCGGGATGCGGGAAACACTCTTATTCACAGAGGGAGACAGGCATCGATACATCAAATTTAAAGACAGTATCGCAAAAATTGTTCTTTGCTGTTTTGACGAGAAAAATATAATGGAAGAAACGGGAAATATCAAAAATGCTGTATGCAGTCTGTCGGCGGGGGATTATGTAAGATTCGGAGAAATAATCACTTTTGAATATGAAAAGATGAAGAACGGGGTAGGTAAACGGACAAGAAATCTTTTTGAACTTGCGGTGCATCTTAAAGACGCGTTGGGAGTGGGTATTCTGGAACAGGGGGGCATTTTTGCAATAGTTGAAAACAAAAAGGTAAATGCATTTGTCCGGAATTTGAAAAAAGAATACGAAAACTATTATGGAGAATCTCCCGATTTTTATATAACACGCACCGAAAACAGCGGAATATACGGAGCAGTAAAAAAAACAGACTTGTAAAATTTATTACAAGTCTGTTTTCCGTTAATCATTATTTTCTTGTAAGACGCTCTAAGCTGTCGCTGTCATATTTGTTATCGGAAAAAGCCGTTTCCTTTGAGCGTATACGGTTTTTGAATTTTTTGTTGTCGGTTTCAGCGTCTGCTACCGTAGTTATTCCCTCGGTATGCCAACGCGTTATGATTTTGTCCATATACGGAAAAGAAAGTTTTGCGGTCTGGATTATGCAGTATTCATACGCAAGAGCAATCATTTCTTCGCTCATCATAAATTCGTTATGCCATTTGGTGAGATATTGCTCCTCAATCTGACTCAAATTTCTGTCGGCTATTCCCATAAGTCTGCGTACAGAATATAAAAATCCTGTTTTCTGTTCTTCGCTTTTTAAATAATTTGTTACGGCTTCCACATTGTTAAGCCCCATTTCATTCCAGGAAACTGCGACCTTTTCAATATAGCTTATACGGTTTTTGCCCTTTGAAACGCAGTACTCTATAAGAAGCAAAATTACTTCTATCGGCATTTTTAAGTCCTGATACAGCCAATATATTGTCTGCATATCGCTTTCGGTAATGGTTTTCCCCAAAATTTCCTGTGCCAACATAAACATATCGGAAAGCTCCGGGTTTTCGGATATTGTTGTCGCAATATTTTGCGTTTCTGACACATCTTCTTTAAAATCATCTGCCTTTTGCGGCAATTCATGAGGAACGCTGACTTTGCCGAAAAAGATATTTTCGCCGTCGGCAAAAATAAGCCCCTTTCCCTGCCAATATTCCAGGGCATTTACCAAGTCGCTTTCCAGAATATCCAGAGTTTCGGCAATTTCCTTAAAGGATTTTGTCTCTTTTTTTTCGCAAAGCATTAAAAGATATATGTATATTTTCACAAATGTTGCGTTTGCACGGGGCAGATGATTTTCGATAAAATCAAAAGGCACGTGTGCAAACCCGTTTTCCGTCATAAATTGCGGCATTATTAACACTCCTCAAACCAGAATAAAAAAGTTAAAAAAAATAAATATACCTGTTGACATATTGGAAAAAATATGATAACATTGTATATTGTACTAAGATGATAATATGGGATTTTGTTCGCTACCAGACTTTTCGGTTACTATTATAGCATACCGGAAATCAAAAATCAAGAGCATATTTTAAAAAAATCCTATAAAAGAAAATTGACGAGGTGATAAGTTGATGGTACATGAGGTTCAGCTTGGGAAAAACACCAGACTCAGCTATTCCAAAATTCATGAAGTTTTGGATATGCCAAACTTAATCGAAGTTCAGAAAAAGTCTTATCAATGGTTTATTGAAGAGGGACTAAAGGAAGTTTTCCACGATATTTCTCCGATAACCGACCATTCGGGACATTTTTGCTTGGAATTTTTCGATTATACTCTGGATTACAATCCCAAGTATTCCGTTGAGGAATGTAAGGAAAGAGATGCAAAATACGCCGCACCGCTCAGGGTAAATGTGCGGCTTATTAACCGTGAAACAGGGGAAATCAAGGAACAGGACATATTTATGGGTGATTTTCCGCTTATGACAGAGCAGGGTACTTTTATCATAAACGGAGCAGAGCGTGTTATAGTAAGTCAGTTGGTAAGGTCTCCCGGAATGTATTATGAGTTCACGAGGGACAAGACGGGTAAACCGCTTTATGCAACTACCGTAATCCCGTATAGAGGTGCGTGGCTTGAATACGAAACCGATTCAAACGACGTATTCTCCGTAAGAATTGACCGTACCAGAAAGATACCGGTTACTGTTCTGATTCGTGCTATGGGTATTCAGACTAATGCTGAAATTCTTGAAAAATTCGGCGATGACCCGCGTCTTTCCGCTACTTTTGAAAAGGATTTGACCGATAACCGCGACGATGCACTTTTGGAAATATATAAAAGACTTCGCCCCGGCGAACCGCTAAATGTTGAAAACGCAGAGAGTCTTATAACAAATATGTTCTTTGACCCTAAGCGTTATGATTTGGCACATGTCGGACGATATAAATACGATAAAAAGATGGCTATGGCAACAAGAATCAAGGGAAAAATCCTTGCAGATAATGTTGCTGACCCAAGAACAGGCGAACTTATCGCAGCTAAGGGCGACGAGATTTCAGAGGAAATTGCAGAAAAAATCGAAAGAGCCGGTGTAAATAGCTTAGACCTTTTGGTTGACGAGCAAAAAGTAAGAGTTATATCAAACGATATGGTATATATTGATGAGTATGTACCTTTTGATGTAAGTGATGTTCATTATAAAAAGGTAAGAAGAAGCGTTTTGCAGGAAATTCTGGCGAATGCCGAAAATGACGAGGACGCAAAGGAACAGATTTTATCAAGAATTGACGATTTATCACCCAAGCATATCACAACAGACGATATGTTTGCGTCAATTAACTATGTTATGTGCCTTGCAAACGGTATCGGCGATATTGACGATATTGACCATCTCGGAAACCGCCGTGTAAGAAGCGTCGGCGAACTTTTGCAAAATCAGTTCAGAATAGGTCTTTCCAGAATGGAAAGAGTTGTCCGTGAGCGAATGACAATCCAGGACCAAGACATTATAACTCCGCAGACACTTATAAATACAAGACCGATTATGGCAACCATAAACGAATTTTTCGGTTCATCACAGCTTTCGCAGTTTATGGATCAGCCCAATCCTCTTGCGGAATTAAGACATAAAAGGCGTATTTCCGCTTTGGGACCCGGCGGTTTGTCCAGAGAAAGAGCCGGATTTGAAGTGCGTGACGTTCACTATTCCCACTATGGAAGAATGTGTCCTATTGAAACTCCGGAAGGTCCTAACATAGGTCTTATTACATCACTTGCAACCTTTGCAAGAATAAACGAATACGGTTTTATCGAAGCACCTTACAGAAAAGTTGATAAGAAAAAGGGCGTCGTTACAGATGAAATCGTTTATATGACGGCAGACACAGAAGATGAATTTGTTATCGCACAGGCAAATGAGCCGCTAGACGAAAAAGGAAAATTCCTTGATAAGAGAGTTTCCGCAAGATACCGTGACGAAATTATTGAGGCTGAGCCGTCACGCATAGACTATATGGATGTATCTCCGAGACAGCTTGTGTCGGTTGTTACGGCATGTATTCCGTTTTTGGAAAACGACGACGCTAACCGTGCCTTGATGGGCTCGAACATGCAATGTCAGGCAGTACCGCTTCTGACAACCGATTCACCTATCGTGGGAACGGGTATGGAATACAAGGTGGCAAAGGATTCAGGCTCTGCGGTAGTCGCAAAGGAATCGGGTAAAGTTGTAAAGGTTTCGGCAGACGAAATCGTAATAAAGGGCGAACATACGGGAACAAAGCATACGCAAAAGCTCATTAAGTTTGCCCGTTCCAACCAGTCAACCTGTATAAATCAAAGACCGATTGTTTCTGTCGGGGATAAGGTGAAGCAGGGCGATATAATTGCCGACGGTCCTGCTATGGATAACGGCGAACTTGCACTCGGAAAGAATGTTTTGATAGGCTTTATGACCTGGGAAGGTTATAACTATGAGGACGCCGTTCTTATTTCCGAAGAGCTTGTTAAAGAGGATATGTTCACTTCAATTCATATTGAGGAATATGAATGTGAGGCAAGGGACACAAAGCTCGGACCGGAAGAAATAACAAGAGAAATCCCGAATGTTTCGGATGACGCATTAAAAGACCTTGACGAAAACGGCATCATAAGAATAGGTGCTGAGGTAAGAGCCGGGGATATTCTTGTAGGAAAGGTTACGCCTAAGGGCGAAACCGAGCTTACACCGGAAGAAAGACTTTTACGTGCAATTTTCGGCGAAAAGGCAAGAGAGGTAAGAGATACATCTTTAAGAGTGCCTCACGGCGAAAACGGTATAATTGTTGATGTTAAGGTATTCACCCGTGAAAATTGCGACGAATTAGGTGCAGGAGTAAATAAATCGGTAAGATGCTATATCGCACAGAAGAGAAAAATCTCTGTCGGCGATAAAATGGCGGGCCGTCACGGAAATAAGGGTGTTGTATCCCGCGTACTTCCGCAGGAGGATATGCCGTTCTTAGAGGACGGAACACCTCTTCAAATAGTTCTTAACCCACTGGGCGTACCGTCGCGTATGAATATCGGTCAGGTTCTGGAAATGCACTTAGGTTACGCGTACAGAACGCTTAGCTTAAAGACACGCAAAGAGCTTGAAAAAATGAAGGTGGACGAGGAATATAAAAAGGCAATCCTTGCCGCAAAAGACAAGCAGGAAAAGGCGGGTAATAAGTACATCAAGATTGCAACCCCCGTATTCGACGGTGCAAGAAATGACGACTTAAAACAGGCGTTTGAAATGGCAGATCTTCCAGGCACATTTAAGTCGGTGGTTTATGACGGAAGAACAGGCGATAAGTTCGATAATCCTGTTACAGTCGGCGTGATGTATTACTTGAAGCTCGACCACTTGGTTGACGATAAGATTCACGCTCGTTCAACAGGTCCATATTCACTTGTAACGCAGCAGCCTCTTGGAGGTAAAGCACAGTTTGGCGGTCAGCGTTTCGGAGAAATGGAAGTTTGGGCTTTGGAGGCGTACGGTGCTGCCTATACCTTGCAGGAAATTCTTACGGTAAAATCGGACGATATAGTAGGTCGTGTAAGAACGTACGAAGCAATAGTAAAAGGTGAAAATATACCAAAGTCGGGAGTTCCCGAATCGTTCAGAGTGCTTGTTAAGGAACTTCAAGCATTGGCACTTGATGTGCGTATTCTGGATTCCGACGGCGAAGAGATAGACATTGACGCATCATTGGATGATGAAGAAATAATACCGAGAGACAGCGAAATCGTAAGAACGATGGAAGAGGGCGATGCGCCGATAGACTTTGAGGAGGACATCGACGACGATATGATAATCGAAGGTGAAGACCTCGACTATATCGACGATTTTGAGGAAGATGAAGTAGTTGACAGTGATATACTCACGCCGGATGATTTTTAAGGAGGGGTTTTGATATGTTAGAATTTAATAGCTTTGAAGCAATAAAAATCGGCTTAGCCTCTCCCGAAACAATAAGAGGCTGGTCGCACGGCGAGGTTAAAAAGCCGGAAACGATAAATTACCGTACATTAAAGCCTGAAAAAGACGGTCTTTTCTGTGAACGCATTTTCGGACCTACAAAGGATTGGGAATGTCATTGCGGAAAGTATAAAAAGATAAGATATAAGGGCGTAATCTGCGACCGTTGCGGTGTCGAAGTTACAAAAGCAAAGGTAAGACGAGAAAGAATGGGCCATATCGAGTTGGCAACGCCTGTATCGCATATCTGGTACTTTAAGGGCGTACCGTCGGCTATGGGTTTATGCCTTGATATTTCACCTAAAAGTCTTGAAAAAGTGCTGTATTTTGCGGCTTATATAGTTACCGATCCCGGTAAAACCGAGCTTAAAGAAAAACAGATTTTAAGCGAAAAGGAATACCGTGACGCATACGAAAAGTACGGCGATAAATTCAAGGCGGGAATGGGTGCGGAAGCTATCTTGGAGCTTTTGGAAAAGATAGATATTGACGCACTTTCCGAAGAACTTAAAGAGGAACTTGAAAAATCGCAGGGACAGGGACAAAAGCGTACAAAAATCATAAAAAGACTTGAAGTTATCGAGGCTTTCCGCACATCAGGCAACCGCCCCGAGTGGATGATTTTGAGCGTAATTCCCGTAATTCCGCCCGATTTAAGACCTATGGTTCAGCTTGACGGCGGAAGATTTGCGACATCGGATTTAAACGACCTTTACAGGCGTGTTATCAACAGAAATAACCGTCTTAACAGACTTTTAGAGCTTGGAGCACCCGACATAATCATAAGAAATGAAAAGAGAATGCTCCAAGAGGCAGTTGACGCACTTATCAATAACGGAAGACGCGGAAGAACGGTTACAGGACCTTCAAACAGACCTTTAAAATCGCTTTCTGACCTACTTAAAGGTAAGCAGGGACGTTTCCGTCAGAATCTTTTGGGTAAGCGTGTTGACTATTCGGGCCGTTCGGTTATCGTCGTAGGTCCTGAAATGAAGATATATCAGTGCGGTGTGCCTAAGGAAATGGCAATCGAGCTATTTAAGCCTTTTGTAATGAACGAGCTTGTCGCAAGAGGTATAGCACACAATATCAAGAGTGCAAAACGCAAGGTTGAGCATGTTGACCCTGCAATCTGGGATGTTTTGGAAGATGTTATAAAGGAGCACCCTGTTCTTCTAAACCGTGCACCGACGCTTCACAGACTTGGTATTCAGGCATTCGAGCCGAAGCTTGTTGACGGTCACGCATTAAAACTGCATCCGCTTGTTTGTACTGCGTACAACGCTGACTTTGACGGTGACCAGATGGCTATTCACGTACCGCTGTCACCGGAGGCACAGGCAGAAGCAAGATTTTTGATGCTGTCTGCAAACAACCTGTTAAAACCGCAGGACGGACACCCTGTTACTGTTCCGACTCAGGATATGATTTTGGGTTCTTACTATCTTACGATACAAAAGGATGATGAAATCGGCGGAAAAGACTACGAAGGAAGAGATAAAAACGAGGAATGGCGTCCGCATTACTACACATCGGAAGATGAGGCACTTTTGGCTTATTATAACGGTGCAGTGGGACTCCATACACCTATTAAAGTACGCCGTGAAAAGACAATCCAGGGCGTAGAGTATCAGAGAATTGTCGATGCAACTGTCGGAAGAATAATCTTTAATATGAATATTCCGCAGGATTTGGGCTATGTGGACAGAACCGAGGGCTCTGAAACAATGTTAGACCTGGAAATCACCGGCATAGTAGGAAAGAAACAGCTGGGAAATATTATTGACAGATGTATCCGTGTCCATGACACCACAAAAACGGCGGAAGTACTTGATTTGATTAAGGCAACAGGCTATAAATATTCCACCTTGGGTGCGTTGACCGTTGCCGTGAGCGATATCGAAGTACCGGAAAAGAAACAGGAGCTTCTGGATGTTGCCGAAAAGCAGATTGACTCGATTTCAAAGCAGTACCGAAGAGGTATGTTAACCAACGAAGAGCGTTATAACGAAGTTATAAAGGTTTGGAGTGCAACAACCGATAAGGTTACCGACGCCATGATGGAGAATATGAATAAGTTTAATCCTATCTTTATGATGGCAGATTCAGGAGCCAGAGGTAGCGTAAACCAGATACGACAACTTGCCGGTATGCGTGGACTTATGGCGGATACAAAAGGCCGTGCGGTAGAAATTCCTATCCGTGCAAACTTCCGTGAAGGTCTTAACGTTTTGGAATATTTCGTATCCTCGCACGGTGCAAGAAAAGGTCTTACCGATACGGCACTAAGAACTGCGGACTCAGGTTACCTTACAAGACGTTTGGTTGACGTATCACAGGATGTTATAGTCCGTGAAAAAGACTGCTATGTAACAGAGGGCGAAGTTGTCCGTGCTATAAAGGACGGCAACGAGATAATCGAGCCGCTTAAAGACCGTATCGTAGGCAGAACTGCACTTCATGATGTAGTAAATCCTGAAACGGGCGAAGTTTTGGCACTTGCCGACCACCTCATAACAGATGAACAGGCAGATAAAATAATTGCCGCAGGTATCGAATCGGTTGAAATCCGAAGCGTATTAACTTGCCGCACCAAAAACGGCGTATGCTCGAAGTGTTACGGCGTAAACCTTGCAACAGGTAAACTTGTAAATGTGGGAGAGGCTGTCGGAATTATCGCCGCTCAGTCAATCGGTGAGCCTGGTACACAGCTTACAATGAGAAACTTCCACGCCGGCGGTGTTGCAGGTGGTACAGACGTTACGCAAGGTCTTCCGCGTGTTGAGGAATTGTTTGAGGCGAGAAAGCCAAAGGGTATCGCAATCCTTACCGAAATTGCCGGAAAGGTTACAGTTTCGGAGGCTAAACGCAGACGCGAGGTTACCGTTTCAAATGATGAAACGGGCGAGGCTAAGACCTATGTTATCCCATACGGCTCAACCATAAGGGTTGAAACGGGCGATATTGTTGAAAAGGGTGAGGAGCTTACCTTAGGTTCTGCATATCCCGGGGATATTTTAAGAATCAACGGACCGAAAGCCGTTCAGGTTTATATCACAAGAGAAGTTCAGAGAACGTATCGTATGCAGGGTGTTGACATTAACGATAAACACGTTGAGATTATCACAAAGCAGATGCTCAGAAAAGTCCGTGTTGACGATGCAGGTGATACCGACCTCTTAATCGGCTCTATGGTTGATAAATTTGAGGTTGAAGAGGCTAACGAAAAGCTAAAAGCTCAGGGAAATGAGAATTTGGCAACCTATTCAAGTGTTCTTTTGGGTATCACAAAGGCGTCTTTGGCAACTAACTCGTTTATGTCAGCGGCATCCTTCCAGGAAACCACAAAGGTTTTGACAGATGCAGCGATAAAGGGTAAAGTTGATCCGCTTTTGGGACTAAAAGAAAATGTAATCATAGGTAAACTTATTCCTGCCGGAACGGGTATGGCGGCATATAAAGATGTCAATATCACCGTTGACGGTTTGGAAGTAGAAGAGTAATAAAAAATAAGGCTTGAAATTTCAAGCCTTATTTTTGTGTCTTAGTGTAATTATTCCGACCTCGGACGGATTCAGGATTCTCGGTATGGGCAGGGTATTGGAACAGCCTCTGTTCACTATCATAACGGTATTTTTGTGGACAAATTCGCCCCATGTGTATTTTGGCAAAATCATTCGCCCGTAAAAGCGTGAAGATAACGGTGCTAAAAGTCCGCCAAGATGAGGAGTGCGTATCTGTCCGCCGTGCATATGCCCTGAAAGAATCAAGTTAAATCCAAAATCCTTTATTAAGTCAAACAGGTTTGCCCTGTGATAGAGCAAAATTTTATATCCGTCAAAATCGGGCAGATTTTCGAATTGGGACGACACATTTTTTTGGATTTTTTTCGGCAATTTTGAAAAAGTGTCGCCTACTCCGAAAAGTGCTATTCTTTCGCCGTTTCTTTCGAAAATATGCATATTTCCGTCAAGTAAAACGACGCCTGTTTTTGCTATTTTTTCTTTTATTTCAGGGGAATTTTTGTACCATAAATCGTGATTTCCCGTAATCAAATAAACGGGTGCAAGATCAGAAAGATTCCGTAAAAGTGTCCAAACTTTTGGAGCGTCGGTTTTTCCTTCATGGAACAAATCACCCGTTAAACAGATTATGTTGGGATTTTGGGACTTAACAAGCTCAAAAATTTCGTCTACGGGTTTTGAATGTGTGTCGGAAATGTGTGCTATACGGAAGTTATCAAAAAAAGCCGGTATCTTTTCGGAAACTATGCTGTATTCGGTGATTTCGGGAAGAGTGCCCCAAAATCGAGATTTCTTCATGCAATATCACCCCTTTTTTTTCATTTTACCATTTTTTTTGGCAAAAGGCAAATAGATATTGAATTTTTGGCGTATTTGTGATAAAATAAACCAAATAATGTGTATTATATTGTGGGGAAATCTATGGCTAATTATGTAAGCGAGGAAGAACTTAAAAAGCAGAACGAATTTCTAAAACGGCTTAGAAATATAAACGAAGACTTTTATAAGATAAACGGAAGACGCCCAAAATGCAATACCGAAACCTACGGCTGTCAGCAGAATGAGAACGATACCGAGCGGATAAGAGGCATTTTAAAAGAGGCAGGGTACGAATTTTGCGACACTTGCGAAGATGCGGATTTGGTAATATATAACACCTGTGCAGTGCGTGAAAATGCGGAGGATAAGGTGTTCGGTCGGCTTGGGATTTTGCGTCATATAAAGGAAACCCGCCCGGAGCTTATTATAGGTCTTTGCGGGTGTATGGTACAGCAGGAAAATATGGCGGAAAAAATCTTAAAGGTGCATAACAATGTCGATTTGATTTTCGGAACACACGCACTTTTCAGGCTGCCCGAGCTTCTGTTAAATGTTATTGAGAAAAGAAAAACCGTAACGGATGTTGAAAATTCCGACGGCAGCATATGCGAGGACTTGCCGATTTTGCGTGAATCTGATAGCAAAGCATGGGTTAGTATTATGTACGGGTGCAATAATTTTTGCTCTTACTGCATAGTGCCGTATGTTCGGGGCAGGGAGCGTAGCCGTGAGCCGGAAAGAATTTTGGCAGAGGTAAAGGAATTAGTCAAAAACGGCGTTACCGAAATATGCCTTTTGGGGCAGAATGTCAATTCGTACGGTAAGGATTTGGAAAGCCCTTGTGATTTTTCCGACCTTTTGCGGTTAGTAAATGCTATTGACGGCGTAAAACGCATAAGATTTATGACTTCGCACCCGAAAGACTTCGGGGACAAGCTGATTAAAACAATGACCGAATGCGAAAAGGTCTGCCATCAGCTCCATCTTCCGTTTCAGGCAGGGAATAACAGGGTGCTTTCTGAAATGAACCGCAGATATACCAAGGAAGAATACCTGGAAAAAATCGAAAAGGTTAAAAAGGCAATTCCTGATATAGCACTCTCTACCGATGTTATAGTAGGTTTCCCAACCGAAACAAACGAGGATTTTGAGGACACTCTGGATGTTTTGCGAAAAGTTGAATTTGATATGATTTTTTCCTTTATCTATTCAAGACGCGAAGGAACACCTGCGGCAAAGCTTGGTTTTGTTTTAACAGATAGCGAAATACATAAAAATTTTGACAGACTTTTGGAAGTGCAAAATGCCATCTCCAAGCGGAAAAATGATGAATATGTGGGCAAGATTTGTTCGGTTTTGGTTGACGGAACAAGCAAAAATAACGAAAATATGCTATCAGGGCGTACAGATTCGGGCAAAACGGTGAATTTTAAAGGCGACAAAAATTTGACAGGGAAATATGTAGATGTCGAAATAACAGAGGCACATACATGGAGCTTAAACGGAAAGCTAATTTAAGGAGGACAAAAAAATGACAATTATCGAAAAAGCACACGAACTTGGCAAAATGATTGAGGAAAGCGAAGAAATGAAAGCGTTAAAAGAGGCGGAAAAAGCACAGGCTGAGGACGATGAGGCACAGCAGCTTGTTGCCGATTTTAACATAAAAAGAATGAATTTAGCACGGCAAATTCAAGGCGGAAAAATGACCGAGGAAGAAGCGATAAAAAAGAACAATGAGGCTTTTTCCGAGATGGTTGATGCGTCGGAAAGCATAAAAAACTATGTTATGGCGAAAGAAAGCTTTGACAAGCTGGTAAACGGCGTTAACAGTGTTATAAACCTATATATTGTCGGAAAGCAGGACGGTTGCACACATGACTGTTCAACCTGCGGAGGCTGTCACTAAAATATAAATAAGCGGGGATTTTACTATGCAAGGCGAAAAACTTTCACCTATGATGCAAAGGTATTTACAAACAAAAGAAGAATATAAGGACTGCATACTTTTCTACCGGTTGGGCGATTTTTACGAGATGTTCTTTGATGATGCCAAAACGGCGTCACGGGAATTAGAACTCACATTGACGGGTAAAAACTGCGGACTTTCAGAACGTGCACCGATGTGCGGTGTGCCTTTTCATAGTGCGAATGTTTATATTGAAAAGCTTGTGGCAAAGGGCTATAAAGTCGCAATTTGCGAACAGCTTGAAGACCCGAAAGATGCAAAAGGACTTGTTGACAGAGGTGTAATAAGGGTAATAACGGCAGGAACACGCACATATGAAAATATGCTTGACGAAAAGAAGAATAACTATTTTCTGACAGTCTGCAAAGAGGATGTTACATCACTTGTTTTTTGTGATGTTTCAACGGGCGAGGTTTTCGCGTGCGAAATCGAAGATGATAATTCCGTATTAAATGAAATTGCACGATATTTGCCGAGCGAAGTGATACTTAATCCCTCTGCAAAAACGGCATTTTGCGGAGAAATCATATCACGCATAACCGACGCAGTAACCGAATATGACGACAGCTTTTTTGAAGCTGATGAAGCGTATTTAACTATGCAATTTCCGAAAAATGCAAAGGATTTTGCAGGGAAAAGCCATAGCTTAAAATCCGCTTTATGTGCTATGATGCGGTATTTGGAGCATACTCAAAAGGCACATATAGACTGCATAAGCGAGGTTTCGTTTTATAGTGTGGGCGAATTTTTGGAGATGGATTTTTCGACACGCAGGAGCTTGGAAATAACCGAAACCATGCGTGACAAGTCAAAAAAATACTCTCTTTTATGGGTTTTGGACAGAACAAAAACCTCTATGGGTGCGAGAAAATTAAAACAATGGCTGGAAAAACCGCTTGTAAATCCCGCACAAATAAATAAAAGGCTTTACGCAGTAGGCGAACTTAAAGATAACATAATGCTCTCGGACGATTTTGCAAATATCCTTTCAAACATTTATGATATAGGCAGAATAACCAACAGAATTTCTTTAAATACCGCTGCTCCAAGGGATATGGTTGCTCTTAAAAACTCGCTTTTGGCACTTCCGGAGCTTAATTATTTACTGTCAAAAACAAAATCTCCGATGCTTTCGGAATTAAATAGTAATTTTGATATTATGTCCGATATAGCAAGTCTTTTGTCGGATAGCATCAATGACGAAGTGCCCATAAGTCTTCGTGACGGGAATGTTATAAAAGAGGGTTATAACAGCGAACTTGACGAGCTCAGGCGTATCAGCAAGGACGGCAGAGCGTGGATTTTAGGAACAGAGGCGGAAGAACGGGAAAGAACGGGCATCAAAACGCTTAAAATAAGCTATAACAAGGTTTTTGGGTATTACATAGAAGTCACAAAAGCAAATTCGGATATGGTGCCCGACTATTACATAAGAAAACAAACGCTCGTAAATGCGGAGCGGTATATAACGCCAAAACTCAAAGAAATGGAAGATAAGGTTTTAGGTGCAACGCAAAGAATTGCGGAGCTTGAAGTACGCCTATTTGATGAGATAAGGCAGAAAATCGGCGGGGAGATTGACCGTCTTAAAAAGGTTTGCGATATTATCGCAACGGTTGACGCGATACAGTCCCTTGCCCAAACGGCGTTTAAGCTGGGGTATGTTATGCCGGAAGTAACCGAAAAGGACGGCATAACTATAAAGGACGGACGGCATCCCGTTGTTGAGCGTACCTTAAAAACGGGCATTTTTGTGCCAAACGATACCGTTATGGACGGAGCGGAAAACCGCGAACTCATCATAACGGGTCCGAATATGGCAGGAAAATCCACATATATGCGTCAGGTTGCACTGATAACGCTTATGGCACAAATCGGCAGTTTTGTACCTGCAAGTTATGCGAAAATCGGGGCGGTTGACAAGATTTTCACCCGTGTCGGAGCGTCCGACGATATTGCACAGGGACAAAGTACATTTATGCTCGAAATGGTTGAGGTGTCAAACATTTTAAAAAATGCGACGGCAAAATCTTTGGTTATATTGGACGAAATCGGCAGGGGCACATCTACATACGACGGACTTTCAATAGCCTGGGCGGTTGCGGAACATATGGCGGAAAAGGTCAAGGCAAAAACGCTTTTTGCAACGCATTATCATGAGCTTACCGACCTTGAAAACGATTTTCCTGAAATAAAAAATTATTCGGTTGCCGTAAAAAAGCATGGCGACGATATAACATTTTTGCGTAAAATCATAAGAGGCGGTGCAGACGATAGCTACGGCATTGAAGTTGCGGCACTTGCCGGTGTTAAAAAGGCGGTAATAGACCGTGCAAAAGAGATTTTAAAACGGATCGAATTGGGCGACATAGAAACGGCACATAAACAGAAGAAAAAGGCGGACTATTCCGCACAAATCGGCATAGAGGAGCAGTCGGCACTTGATATTTTTGAAGAATTAAAGGCTATGGATGTCACGACATATACGCCTATTGAGGCACTTAACAAACTTTACGAAATGGCAAAAAGAGCTAAGGAGTAAAAAATGGGAATTATAAACATTCTTCCTACCGAAATTTCAAATAAAATTGCAGCGAGTGAGGTTGTCGAAAGACCTGCGTCTGTTGTAAAAGAACTTGTGGAAAACGCTATTGACGCGGGGTCAAGCGTTATAAATGTGGAGATAAAAAAGGGCGGCATTACCTACATAAGAGTTACCGATAACGGACGCGGTATGGCACGGGAAGATGCCGAAATAGCGTTCCTTCGTCATGCAACCAGCAAGATAAAAGAGGAAAGGGATTTAGACGAGATTTACACGCTCGGTTTTCGCGGAGAGGCACTTTCATCTATCGGAGCCGTGGCACAGGTGCAGCTTTATACAAAGAGGGAGCAGGATAGCGAGGGCACATTTATAAGCATAAACGGAGGCGTTATCGGCGAGATAAAAAGCGAGGGTATGCCAAACGGCACAACCTTTGCCGTAAATAATCTCTTTTATAACACACCTGCAAGAATGCACTTTTTAAAGCGTGATGTGACCGAGGCGGCTATGGTTACCGACATTATGGAGCGGTTTATTTTGTCACACCCCGAAATATCTTTTAGGTATATTATAGATGGAAAGGACAAGTATTTTACGGCAGGTGACGGTAATTTAAAGGGTGCGATATACGCAGTTTACGGAAAGAATTATGTAAATTCTATGATACCCGTAAACTATGAAACGGAGGCCCTAAAAATAACGGGTGCAATAGGTAAGGGTGATGTTGCAAGACCGAACAGGAATTACCAGAGTTTTTTTGTGAACAAAAGATATATAAAAAGTGCGAAAATATCAAACACGCTGTCCCTTGCATACAAAAACCAGATAATGATAGGCAAATACCCTATGGCGATTTTGAATATTGAGATAAATCCGAAATATACCGATGTAAATGTGCATCCTACTAAGCTGGAAGTCAAGTTTTCAAATGAAGAAGATGTTTTGCGGTCAATATATCATTGTGTGCAGAACGCACTTTACGCACTTCCGAATGTCCCGAAAATTGAAAGAACACCGAGTACAAAGAGCGAATTTGTACGGGATGAGGCGACAACAAAATCGCAAATTGAGATAAAACCACAAATAAAAACCGTTGAACAAAAACCACCGCAAAAACCAAGCACCGCTATCAGCCAAATTCCGAAAAAGGCGGAGGAAAAGCCAAAATCAGAGTATGCGATTAAGGCGGACAATGAATATTTCGTTAAAAAGCAGGAGGAAATAGTCGATTCCTTTAAAGGAATCGAGGATTTAAAGGAGCAAAAGGTTGCGGAGGCGAACCGTGACAGCATAAAAATCGACATTTTAACAAAAATGGAGGAGTCAAACTCAGCAGGGAGCGGACTTGGAACTGAAAGCTGGGGCTTTGATACCGAGGATATAAAAATAATAGGTCAGATTTTTGACACATATATAATAGCGGAATCGGACGGAACTATGATAATTGCCGACCAACATGCAGCACATGAGCGTCTGAAATACGAGGAGCTCAAAAGGGAGCTGGAAAAGCGAGAGGTGACTTCGCAAATTCTTTTAGTGCCCGTTGTTGTAGATGTAAATGCCGGTGAAATGGCAACATATTTGGAAAACGCACAAAACTTTGCAGATATGGGGTTTGAGTTAGAGGAATTTGGCAGTAACTCGCTTCTGCTTAGGGCAACTCCGGAGCCTTTGGGCGAGGAAAGCCTTAGAAATTTGGTGTTAGAGCTTATAGGGCAGTTTGCGGAAAACCGTCAGGAAATAATTTCGGAAAAGATGCAGAGAGCGTTATATACAATCGCTTGTAAATCGGCGGTTAAGGCGAACCATAAATTTGATAATAAACAACTTGAAAGCCTGTTAAAAGAGATACTGAAACTCAAAAATATTAACACCTGTCCGCACGGCAGACCGATAATAGTTACAATGTCCAAAAAAGAGCTGGAAAAAGAGTTTAAGAGGATTGTGTGATGATACCGATAGTTATAGTAGCAGGAGCAACCGCTTCGGGCAAAACAGCACTTTCGGTAGAACTTGCAAAAAGGCTTTCGGGCGAAATCATCTCCTGCGACAGTATGCAGATTTATAAGGGAATGGATATCGGCACGGCAAAACCCACGAAAGAGGAAATGCAGGGCATACCCCATCATATGCTTGATTTTTTAGAGCCGTCCGAGAATTTTTCGGTGGCCGATTTTTGCAGTATGGCACGGGGAATAATCGCCGATATTGATAATCGCGGGAAACTGCCGATTTTGACGGGCGGAACGGGGCTTTATATTGATTCGCTTGTAAATAATATAGATTTTGCCGAGGAAACGGAAAAGTCGGATATACGAAATGAGCTTTCCAAAATGGCGGAAAAATCAGGGAAAGACGCAGTATATCAAATGCTTTTGGAGATTGACCCCGAGTATGCGAAAATTGTCCACCCGAACAATATAAAAAGGGTAATACGGGCGATTGAGTTTTATAAAACGACGGGTATGACGGTGACGGAACATAACAAACTGCCTAAGACACCGATTTATAAAAGCGTGTATTTTTGCATAGATTGGGATAGGGAGATTTTGTATAATCGCATAAATGCCAGAGTAGATGAAATGCTTAAAATGGGGCTTGAACAAGAGGCAAAAATGCTTTATGAAAAGTACGGAAGACAGAAGCTTACTGCACTTTCAGGCATAGGCTATAAGGAGTTTTTCGACTATTTTGACGGCAAAAAGACGCTCTCCGAAGTCGTGGAAGAAATAAAACAGGGAACGAGAAGGTATGCTAAAAGGCAGCTTACTTGGTTTAGGAGAAATGACAAGATTCATTGGTTAAAACCGGATGGGAACATTATAGAAAATGCAATAGAGATAATAAAACAGGAATTGTGATTTTGCAATTCCTGTTCTTTGCTCTTAATATAATAAATGTTGAGCTATACTACAAAAGGAAGGTACGGGCTACATACCTTTCTTATATTCCTTTTTGAGACATTTCATCTCGCAATAGTACATATGCGATAAGCCTGAGAAGAAAATCCTGCACATTCTTATCATTCATACAAATCAGTTTATAATTGCTGAATTCACCAAGCCATACAAGATTATTCTTTATGAGTTTTGGACATATGCTGTAAATATAATCAATGGTTGTTTGTGCCTTTTTTCTGGATCTTATACCGCTATGAAAAAGCACCGTCTTAGTCATGAATTCTTTAATAGAAGCGTCAAGCCTTAATTCCAATCTTGCAATGGAATGTGAGGTTCTGTCAACCCCACAAACAAGAGAAGTATATCCTCCTTTTGTTGTACTTTCAGCAAAATTGCCTAATACCGCAAAGGAAATTATTAACTGTTCACCAAATCTGTCTCTGACGAGAAATTGCCTGTATCTTCCCGGAAAGCGTCCTCCTGAAACATTGGTCAGTTCCATGTCAGAGGTAAGGTAATCTTTTTCAATGCAAATGCCGTAACCTGATATGTTTTCGGCAGTATTATTGGTATCCAAAAAGGCCCAGAGCAAGTTTAGGATAAAAGGCACCTTTTCATCAGGCGTATTAACTCCAACATACATTCCGTCATTTTTATATTGCGTAATTATATTATGATTTCTCATTTCGGCAACGGACGGTCTTTTTAGTTCGGACTTTTTGAAAAATATAGGTGCAATATTAACGCCAGACTTAATTTCATTATAATCAGGCAATGTCATTATGCTGTCATATCCGCCCATATCATTTCTTTGAAAAATATAGCTTTCTGCACCGTTTGTCAACAATAAGTACTTACTTTTTAAAATATCATTATATCCGAAAATCTGTCGTACAGGTTCTCCGTCCAAGGAAACATTCGGCTCTTTGCACTCAACGATAAGCAATGTTTTATCATTTTCCCTAACGGTTATGTCTGCTCTTATAGTTGCATCTTTTTCATAATGTGCCAAGTGATCTTCGCTTACAATCAATTCTTTTGGGATTTTCAATTCGTCTAACAGATAGCGTAGCACTTTTTGGCGTACTGTTTCTTCTTTTGTTACAGGAATTCCTTTATTTCTTATGGGATCCATATATCGTTTTATCCCGGATTTTGTTGAGATAATATCAGGCAGAGGCATATCCATAATCCCCAAATTTATTTTGTGCTTTATATAGCTGTTTTCTAAAACTGTATCAACATTTATATGTATCGGAGCCTTTGCAGCTATATCTTCATAAGGATATCCCCAGTCATCAAGTAAGGATCTGTCTTTTATCATGTCGGCGACATTTTTTGCACCTGAATTATTAAATTTAATGTAATATAAAATAGCAAGTCGACTGAGAAAAAAATCATCATCTTTTTCTTTGTTAAATATCTTTTCAAAAAGTATTCTTGCTTTGTCATATTTACAGCAATCCATATTTGATAAAGCGTACTGGTATATAATTTTTTCATCATGTTTGTTGTTTTCAAATTCATTGTTCCATATTTCGAATGATTTATCATACCAATGAAATATGTCATCATAATCTATGGATATGTTTAACAATTCATCATATGTTTTTGCTTGAAGAAGCCGATTATCTATATCCGTTGTGTCTTTTTTTATACAGTTTTGCGGAATACAAATATCTTTGGCATATTTTGAAATTTTTGTGCTTGTTCCCCAAAAGTATTTATCTTTTAATATTACTTCTTTTCTTTGCTCTGCTGGGATTAAAAAGGCATTATCACTTATACACTCAGCATTAAATCCTCCCCAACGCCAATTCACATCATATTGATTGCTATATATAGTGGCATTTTTCATAACGGCAGCAATGAAGCACTTCTCTTTTTCCTCATGGCATAAAACTATATCTATGTTTTTTATGGTATCCAGTATAGGTGATACGCCAAAAATTTTTGCCAAATTAATTTGGTCATTATTATCGCACATACTATATAGGCCAAAATGCAACTTTTGATTTATTTCAAAAAACCAATCTTCAGCCAAACAATCCTTATTAAATTCTTTGACGACTAAAACTTTATTATCCATATTGTATTACTCCTTAAACCTTTAAGTCATTTGAGGATGCTCAAAACCAACCAAGAATATTATATGTTATTTTATAAACTTAGTCAATGAGTTTTATTAACAATTCGATAGCGTATAGCAAATAAGAGTGGTAAAACTAACAACAAAAAACAGGAATTGTGAATTTCACAATTCCTGTTTTTATATTTAAACTATTCAGCCATCTTAACGAGCTTATCGTATTTAGCCTTTGCATCAGCCTGAGCCTTTTCGAAGAGCTGTTTTGCTCTTTCAGGGTTAGACCTTGCAAGTGAGTTATAACGAACTTCGCCCATGATGAAGTCTTCATAACTTGCCTTTGGCTCTTTTGAGTCAAGCTGGAATGGGTTTTTGCCTTCCAAAGCACGTCTTGGGTCAAAACGGAAGAGGTGCCAATAACCTGCTTCAACAGCCTTCTTTTCCTCGGTTTGAGCAATGCTCATACCGCCCTTGATACCGTGGTTGATACAAGGAGCGTAACCAATGATAAGTGACGGACCGTTGTAGCTTTCAGCCTCTAAAAGTGCCTTTAAGCATTGATTGTAGTCAGCACCCTGAGCAATTTGTGCAACATAGATGTAGCCATAGCTCATAGCGATTGCTGCCAAATCCTTCTTCTTAACAGACTTACCAGCTGCCGCAAACTGTGCGATAGCACCGGTAGGTGTAGATTTTGAGGACTGACCGCCTGTATTTGAGTAAACTTCGGTATCAAATACCATGATGTTTACATCTTCGCCGGATGCTAAAACATGGTCAAGACCGCCAAAGCCGATATCGTATGCCCAGCCGTCACCGCCGAATATCCAGACAGACTTCTTATTTAAGAAATCTTTGTCAGCCAAAACTTCTTTTGCTTCGGTAGAATTGAGATTTGCAACAGCTTTTAATAATTCTTCTGTTGCAACACGGTTTGCCGTGCCGTTTTCCTTAGTTTCAATGAACTTATCAACAGCAGGTTTAACAGACGGCTCTGCTTCTGCCAATTTTTCAAGTTTTTCAATATTCTTTTCGCGGATAGCCTTTTGACCTAAGAACATACCGTATCCGTATTCAGCGTTATCCTCAAAGAGTGAGTTAGCCCAAGCAGGACCTTTGCCCTCTTTATCGGTCGTATAAGGTGTTGAAGGTGATGAACCGCCCCAGATTGATGAACAGCCTGTTGCGTTTGCAATATACATTCTGTCACCAAAGAGTTGTGTTATGAGCTTAGCATAAGGAGTTTCGCCGCAACCTGCACATGCACCCGAGAATTCAAGGTAAGGCATTCTGAACTGTGAGCCTTTAACTGTCGTAATCGGGAACTTTTCAAGTACTGATGGCTTCTCGGCAAGTTTTACACCATAGTCAAAGCCTTTTTGCTCGTCTAAGTTATTGTCAAGCGGTGACATTGAAAGTGCCTTAGCGCCTTTAACCTCAGGACAAACATTTACACAGGAGCCGCAACCCGTACAGTCTAAAACGGAGATGGACATACCGTAGTAATATCCGTCAAGCTGTTTCATATTAACATACTTCATACCCTCGGGAGCATTTTTAAGCTCTTCCTCGGTAAGAACTACGGGACGGATACAGCCGTGAGGACAAACATATGAACAGAGTCCGCACTGCAAACATACATCACCGTTCCAGGTAGGAACATCTATTGCTATACCACGCTTTTCAAATGCAGCAGAGCCGAGCGGAACTTCGCCGTTTGCATAAGGAACAAATGTGGAAACAGGAAGCTGCATACCGCGGAAGCCGTTTATAGGAACAAGTACATTGTTTACATAATCAACGAGCTTTCCTTCGCCCTCGTGTTTAACCGACAAATCTTCGTCCTTTGCGTCTTTCCAGCTTTCCGGAATTTCTACCTTAACGATAGCCTTTGCACCGGCGTCGATAGCGTCATGGTTCATCTTAACTACCGCATCACCCTTCTTGGAGTAGGAAGCGGTTGCCGCATCTTTCATATACTTAATTGCGTCGTCTGCGGGGATAATATCGGCAAGTTTGAAGAAAGCGGATTGCAAAACTGTGTTAATTCTGTTTCCAAGACCGATTTCCTTACCGATTTTAACACCGTCGATTGTGTAGAACTGAATGTTATTCTGAGCGATATATCTCTTAACCTGTCCGGGAAGATGTGTTTCAAGCTCGTCCTTATCCCATGAGCAGTTTAAGAGGAATACGCCGCCGGGCTTAACATCCTGTACCATATCGTACTGTCTGATATAGGAAGCCTTGTGACATGCAACAAAGTCAGCCTTATTGATAAGATAAGTAGATGTGATTTTAGCATTACCGAAACGCAAGTGTGAAACGGTAAGACCGCCTGACTTTTTGGAGTCATAGTCGAAATATGCCTGAACATTCATATCTGTATGGTCACCGATAATCTTAACCGAGTTCTTGTTTGCTCCAACAGTACCGTCAGCACCCAAGCCCCAGAATTTACAACTCTTGATACCGGCAGGAGTTGTGTCCGGATTTTCGCCTATTTCAAGAGAAAGGTTTGTAACATCATCTTTAATACCTATTGTAAAGTGCTTTTTATCGCTGTTTTTAAATGCAGCAATAATTTGAGCAGGAGTTGTGTCCTTTGAGCCCAAACCGTATCTTCCGCCAAATACGGGGATACCTGCAAATTTTGAGCCTTCTAAAGCTGCAACAACATCAAGATAAAGAGGCTCTCCAACAGCACCGGATTCTTTTGTTCTGTCAAGAACAACGATCTTTTTAGCAGTAGCAGGAATAGCATCAATAAAGTGTTTTACAGAGAAAGGTCTGTAAAGACGGACTTTAATCATACCAACCTTTTCGCCCTTAGCGTTCATATAATCAACAGTTTCGGAAATGGTATCGTTTACCGAGCCCATAGCGATTATAACTGTTTCGGCATCATTTGCTCCGTAGTAGTTAAAGAGCTTGTAGTCTGTGCCGATTTTAGCGTTAACCTTATCCATATATTCTTGCGTCAAAGCAGGAATTGCCTCATAGAATTTGTTTGAAGCCTCTTTTGCCTGGAAGAATACATCAGGATTTTGTGCAGTACCACGCTGAGCGGGATGCTCAGGATTTAAAGCACTCTTTCTGAAATTATTGATTGCGTCCCAATCAACCATTTCTGCGAGGTCTTTATAGTCCCAACAAGCAACCTTTTGATATTCGTGACTTGTTCTGAAACCGTCAAAGAAATGAAGGAACGGAACTCTGCCCTTGATTGTTGTAAGATGTGCAACAGCACCAAGGTCCATAGCTTCCTGCGGATTTGAAGAAGCAATCATTGCAAAGCCTGTCTGACGACAAGCCATAACGTCCTGATGGTCGCCGAAGATGGAAAGTGCATGTGATGCCAAAGCGCGTGCCGAAACGTTGAATACGCAAGGCAAAAGCTCACCTGCAATTTTATACATATTCGGAATCATAAGTAAAAGCCCCTGAGATGCGGTATAAGTGGTTGTCAAAGCACCTGCTGCCAAAGAGCCGTGAACGGTACCCGAAGCACCTGCCTCAGACTGCATTTCCGTAACCTGAACAGTTCTTCCGAAGATGTTTTTCTGTCCTGCGGTTGCCCATTTGTCTGTTACTTCCGCCATTGTTGATGACGGTGTGATAGGATAGATAGCAGCGACGTCGGTAAACGCATATGAAGCATAAGCGGCGGCGTTGTTACCATCCATGGTTTTCATTTTTCTGCCCATGAAAAATTCCTCCTTGATTTATTGTTTTGGATTAAAACGTCCATTATTTATAAGGTAATGAATAAAATCCATACCCAATTATCATAACACTTTTTGGAAATAAAATCAATAATAAAATCCCATAAATTTGTCATATTTATAATTTTTTTACACTTTTTTACGCCTTGAAAGGAAAATCATACCGAAAATGCCCAAAACTATGCCCAAAAATGCAACCACCTGCGAAATTCCCAAAACATTTGGAATGAGATAAAGGATATATTCGGTGTTTCGCATACCCTCTAAGAACAGTCTGCCAAGACTATACCAAAAGATATAGAAGAAAAACACCTGTCCGTCCGCTTTTTTCTTGTCGCGGAAAATGATAATAAGCAGAAGTCCTAAAAAGTTCCATATCCCCTCATAGAGAAATAGCGGATGAACGCCGGTTTCTCCGTTTATGGTCATAGCAAAAAGACTGTCTGTTTCGCGTCCGTAAACCTCGGCGTTAAAGAAATTCCCCCATCTGCCGATAATCTGACCGATTAAAAGGCCGCCAGAGCAAACATCAAAGACATTTAAAGTGTTCAGCTTTCTTTTCTTGCATATGAAATATGCCGTGGCGATTGCACCGACTAACGCACCGTATATTGCAATTCCGCCCTCCCGGATTCTGAATATTCCCCAAAATCCGCCGACCGATTTCCAATCGAAAATACAGTAGTAAATTCTTGCACATATTATTGAAAATATAAGTCCCCAAAAGGCTATGTCAAAAACATCATCAGGATTTACGCCTCTTTTTCTGCAAGTTTTTGTGACAAACAAAAGCCCTAAAAGATACCCTGCGAGAATACAGAGTGCATACCAATATATTTCACGCCCGAAAACCGTGAAAGCTACACGGTTTACGGTAAAACTCAGGTTGAGAGCGGGAAAGCCTATAACATTAGTCATTAAATTAGCTCCTTTTTTCAAAATCAGTAAAATTATACCGCTTTTTTGTATGTTTTACAATAAATTGTATAATATTTGTAACAAAAAATAAAAAAAATTTTAATTTTTTTTCAAAAAAACTATTGCACTTTTTGAATTGATAATGTATAATGGGAGTAAATTGGAGCAAATGGACTGGTTTGGGCGAATTTGTAGAAATTTGTAATACTTTTGGGAAGGAGGGTGTCGAATGACGAGTTTTTTAGGCGAATATCCGCGACAATTAGATGAACGCGGCAGATTCATACTGCCCGCAAAGGTGCGTGAAAAGCTGTCAGGAACGGTATACATAGCACCCTCGCCTATTGATGAATGCTTAAACTTGTATCCGGAAGAAGAGTGGCAGGCAATTGCGGAAAAGGTAAGTGCTCTGCCGACTGTTACAAATCGCAGTGCCGCTGCATTGCAGAGAAGACTTTTTGGCAAGGCGATGTCTTATGAAGTGGACAAGCAGGGGCGTATACCGCTTAATGAGGACCTGATAAATCATGCAGGTATGAAAAAGGATATCGTTTTAGTCGGAGTCAACTCCAAATTTGAAATCTGGGATAGTGAAAAGTGGAAAAAGACTGATGAAGCCTTTGATACCGATATGATGATTGAGGGCATATCCCAATACGAAATAAGGATTTAAAATAATGGAATTCAAACATTATTCCGTAATGCTTTCCGAGACGGTTGATTTCCTGAAAGTAAAGGAAAAGGGAATATATGTTGACGGAACACTCGGCGGCGGCGGTCATTCGCTTGAAATACTAAAAAGAGCCGAAGATGTCCGTCTTATAGGGATAGACAGAGATAAAGAAGCACTTTCGGCAGCGGAAAAAAGGCTTTCGGATTTTAAAAATCAAATAACGCTTGTTCACGACAATTTCAGTAATTTAGACACAATCTTGGACGATCTCAAAATAGACAAAATTGACGGAATGGTCTTGGATTTGGGAGTTTCATCATATCAGCTCGATAACGGAGAGAGAGGATTTTCCTATATTTCCGATGCACCGCTTGATATGCGTATGAACAAAGATGATGAAAAGACGGCGTATGATGTCATAAACGGATATACAAAAGAGGAGCTGTCGGAAATATTCTTTGCTTACGGCGAAGAAAAATGGTCAAAGCGGATAGCACAGTTTATAGAGGATAGAAGAAAACAAAATCCGATAAAAACGACGGCGGAACTTGCCGATATTGTAAAAGCGGCAATCCCAAAAGGTGCGAGAGAAGGAATAACACACCCTGAAAAACGGGTTTTTCAGGCGGTCAGGATAGAGGTAAACGGCGAACTTACGATTTTAAAAGATGCGTTAAAGGACGCTGTAAAAAGGTTAAAAAGCGGAGGTCGACTTGCTGTTATCACATTCCATTCGCTTGAAGACAGGATAGTAAAAGAAACATTTTCAGAACTTTCAAAAGGCTGTATATGTCCTGCCGATTTTCCCGTATGTGTGTGCGGAAGAAAACCGCAGATAAAACTTATAACAAGAAAACCGATTCTTCCGTCGGAAACGGAAATAGAGCTAAATTCAAGGTCAAAAAGTGCAAAATTAAGAGTATGCGAAAAACTGTAAAAGGAGAAAGGTAAAATGCCGTATAATAATAACCTTGCTTACGATTTGGATTTTGAGGCTAATGCCGACAAAATAGAGAAAAAAGTAAAGGAACAACAAAAGGAAAATAAAGCCAAGGCGAAAGCCGAAAGAGCAAGAATACGCCGCACGGTAATATGCTGTCTTGCTATATTCGCACTTTGTGCGGGATTTATGATTTCGAGAAATGTTACGGCATACGAAAGCAAAAGAAATGTTGCTAAACTTCAAAAGGAGCTTAACAGCCTAAGGGAATATTCAAGTCAGAAAGCGTTTGAGCTCGACAAGAGTATTGACAGGGAAGAAATCGAAAGAGAGGCAAAAACCCGTCTTAATATGGTAAGACCGGAAAAATATCAGACGGTTTATGTTAATGTAAAGCAGGATGATGTTACCGAAGTTACAGTCAGTGAGGCGGAGGGCATAAAAAGCTTTTTTGACATATTTAGCGGCAAAAGATAATAGATATAGTTAAATGATATGATAGGAATGGTACAAAATGACTTTCGGCAAAATGCGTAAAAGGTCGATACGGCTTTTCATATGTTTTCTTGTACTTATCGTTATAGTAATATCCCGTCTTTTTTATTGGCAGGTTATAAAGGGCAATCAGTTAAAGGAACTTGCCGAGAGGCAGCAAACAAACCAAACCGCTATAAACGCACGGAGAGGCACAATTTATGACCGAAACCAAAGGGTTTTGGCAGAGAGTGCTACTGTAAATACCGTTGTATGCAATCCGCAGCAGATTGAAAAGGACTGCAAGGACGACGAGGGAAATGTGCGAAAAAGCGATTTGCGGCTTATTGCATCAAAACTTGCGGAAATATTAGAGCTTAATGAAGATGACGTTTATGACAAGATAACGAAAGATAATAAATTTCAATATATAAAAAAGCGTGTCACGGTAGAAGAAGCAGACGCTATAAAAAAGTTAAAGGATAGCTCAGTCGATAAAGAAACGGCTAAGCTTTTTTCCGGTGTTTATTTTGAGGAGGACTCAAAACGATACTACCAGTACAATCTTGCGTCGCATATCATAGGCTTTACCGGGTATGATAATGACGGTATGCAGGGCATAGAAATGACATTTAATAATTACCTGTCAGGGAGAGCAGGTACGGTACTTTCTGCACGAAATGCAGGGGGAACAACTGCCGAAAAGCAATACGAGGCGGATATTGACGCACAAAAGGGCGACGACTTGGTTTTAACAATTGATGAAACCATACAGTCCATTCTGGAAAAATATTTGGAACAGGCGTGTGTTGAAAACGTGTTAAAAGAGGGTGCCTGTGGCATTATAATGGACCCGAAAACAGGCGAAATTCTGGCAATGGCGACAAAACCCGATTTCGATTTAAACGACCCTACCGCGCTTTCGCAATATGAGAAGTTTGCGATAGGCATGGACGATGTGATAGCAAAAACAAAATCGGATAATGATGAGGAACGGAACGAGGCAGTCGCAAAAATCCGCAACAAGATGTGGCGTAATAAAGCGATTTCCGATACATATGAGCCCGGCTCGACCTTCAAAATTTTAACTGCGGCGATAGCCTTGGAAGAGGGTGCGGCGGACCTTAACTCGCAATTCTATTGCGGAGGGTCAAAAAAGGTTGCCGACCGTACAATAAAGTGCCATAAGGTTGCAGGACACGGTGCGGAGGACTTTGCAAGAGGCGTTATAAACTCCTGCAATGTGGTATTTATGGAGCTGGGACTCAGAATCGGCAGCGAAAAATTCCAGGAATATTTTAAAGCTTTCGGTCTGACACAAAAAACGGGGCTTGAACTTATCGGTGAGTCGGGAAGCGTTTACTATAAAAACAGAATGTCGGAAACGGATATTGCAACAAGCTCATTCGGTCAGGGATTCAGCATAACGCCCATTCAGCTGATAACTGCGGTTTCCGCCGTAATAAACGGAGGAAACCTGATGCGTCCTCAAATAGTAAAGGAAATACGGAATGCGGGCGGAATAGTTAAAACTTTCTATCCGCAGGTTGTAAATAAGGTTATCTCGGAACAAACTTCGGCAACCATGCGTAATATTTTGGAGCGGGTTGTTGCCGACCCTAACGGAACAGGTAAAAATGCGTATATAAAGGGCTACCGTATAGGCGGAAAGACAGGAACTTCCGAAAAAGGAAGAAATAACGGAAAGCGTATAGCGTCATTTATCGGTTTTGCACCTGCTGATGACCCGCAGATAATATGTCTTGTTATGCTTGACGAGCCGCAGGTTGCAAATAAATACGGCGGAACAATCGCCGCACCGCTTGTCGGCTCAATTATTGAAGAAACGCTCGAATATATGGGCGTCGACAGACGCTACACCGAGGCGGAGGCACAGAGTATTTCTGTAAGTGTTCCCGATGTCCGTGAACAGTCGGTAAATTCGGCAAAAGAAATAGTGGCGGCAAAAGGACTTAATATAAAGGTTTCGGGAAACGGCGAAATCGTTTTGGACCAACTCCCAAAGCCGGGAGTCAGCATAGCGGAAAATTCAACGGTAATCATATATACGCAGGAGCGTGACGAAAACAAGAAAATTGCCGTGCCAAACCTTGAAGGCTTAACGCCCGAACAGGCGAAAAAACGGCTTTTCGACGCAGGTCTTAACTTTGAAGTAGGCGGAGCGGGACTTTCGGAAACGGAGGGTGCGTACGCATTCAGACAGAGTATAGCGGCAGGAACTTTGGTTGAACCTGCAACGGTAGTCAGCGTGGAATTCAGGCATAGCTCTTCCGATTAAAAATAGGATTTTAAAGGTCAGGCGGACTGTCTGCCTGACCTTATTTCAATATATGAAAGGACTTTTAATATGTTTGCAAGTGAACTGTTCGGGGAAAAGTGGATATGGGAAGATGTTGAAATTAAGGACATTACAATAGATTCAAGAGAGGCTGAATGCGGTACTCTCTTTATCTGCATTGACGGGCAGAATACCGACGGACATAAATTCGCTCAAAGTGCCGAAAAAAACGGTGCAGTTGCAATATTAGCGGAAAAGGAAATATCCTGCGGAGTTCCTGTTGTTATGTGCGAAAACACTAAAATTGAAATGGCGAAAATCGCCTCCAAATTTTACGGAAATCCAGAGAAGAAATTAAAGTTAATCGGCATAACGGGAACAAACGGAAAGACAACCGTTAGCTATCTTGTAAAAAAAATCCTTGAAAATATGGGTAAAAAGGTCGGGATAATAGGCACAAACGAGATTTTAGTGGGCGAAGATGCAGTAGGCATAACATCATCAACTCCGACTACGCCAAATTCGTTGGAACTCCGTAAAATTTTTGCAAAAATGCTCAAAATGGGTGCTGAGTATGCCGTTATGGAGGTAAGCTCCCACGCACTTGATTTGCACCGTGTTTACGGACTTAACTATGAGGTAGGCGTTTTTACAAATCTGACCCGTGACCATCTCGATTATCACAAAACTATGGAAAACTATTTCCTTGCAAAAGCAAAACTTTTTGATATTTCCAAAGTCGGCGTAATAAACAGCGATGATGAGTACGGAAAAAGGCTTGTAAATTCCGTTCCGTGTCAAAAAATCGCAGTCGGAACGAAAGATGCCGATATTGTCGCAGAAGATATAGAAATTGACGAAAAAGGCGTTAAATTTACTGTGAAATATAAAGGTGAAGCCGCAGGAGCGGAGCTTGGCATATCGGGTATGTTCAGCGTTTATAATGCACTTTGTGCAATAGGCACGGCGGTTGGACTCGGAATAAGCCTGTCCGATGCGTTAGACGGACTTAAACTTGCAAAGGGCGTAAAGGGGCGTTTGGAGCTTGTACCGACAGACACCGATTATGCCGTAATCATAGATTATGCACATACGCCCGACGGCCTGGAAAATGTGTTAAATACGATAAATTCGTATAAAAGGGGACGGCTTATTGCCGTTTTCGGCTGCGGAGGCGACAGAGATGCCACAAAACGCCCCATTATGGGTGATATAGGCACTAAACTCTCGGATATTGCCATAATAACCTCCGATAATCCGAGAACGGAAGATCCCAAAAAGATTATTGAGGATATTTTACGCGGCGTAAAAGGTGGAACTTATGAGGTAATAGAAGACCGCAGAAGTGCGATAGGATATGCCCTTTCAATAGCTAAAAAAGGCGATGTTGTTCTTTTGGCAGGAAAAGGTCAGGAAACATATCAGATTTTAGGGACTGAAAAAATACATTTTGACGAACGGGAAATAGTAAAGGAATTTTTGGAGAAGTGAAATGCAGAGATTAGATGTAGCAGACATAGTTAAGGCAACAAACGGAGAGCTAATATGCGGTGAGCCGGATTTCGTTATTTCGGGGATAACTATTGATTCGCGAAAGGCGGGAAAAAATATGCTTTTCGTGGCGATAGTCGGTGAAAATAACGACGGTCACGATTATATCGGCAACGCTTTTGAAAACGGTGCTGACGCTATAATTACTCACCGTGATATTCCAAAAAGGGACGGAAAAAACATAATAAAGGTCAGGGATACGAGAACGGCACTGGGGGATATTGCAAGGTTTTATAAGGAAAAGTATAATCTCCCAACCGTTGCGGTTACGGGGAGCGTCGGAAAAACGACAACAAAGGATATGATTTCCTCGGTACTTACAATGAAGTATAACACCGTTAAAACCCAGGGAAATTACAATAACGATTTAGGACTGCCTTTAACTGTTTTCCGGCTTGAACATAAGCATGAAGCGTTGGTTTTGGAAATGGGAATGTCGCACTTCGGTGAAATACACTATCTTGCATCAATTGCAAAACCCGATATTGCGGTCATTACAAATATAGGAATGTCGCATATTGAAAATCTTGGCTCACAGGAGAATATCTGCCGTTCAAAAATGCAGATTTGCGATTTCTTTGATGAAAACGGCATTTTGGTCATAAATGGAGATGACAAATTTTTAAAACAGGCACATAAGGGCATAAAAACAATCACATACGGAATTGAAAATAAAAACTGCGATTATGTTGCGGAAAACATACGGAATTTAGGTATAAACGGAACAAAATTTGATGTTTTAATTGACGGCAATAAATATACAGTAGAAGTGAAGGTTGCAGGGGTGCATAATGTGTATAACGCACTTGCGGCAATCGCTGTCGGAAAGGCTATGGGCGTAAAGGAAGAGGACATAATTGAGGGAATAAGAGAGTTTCAGCTGACGGGTATGCGTATGGAAATAAAGCATTTCGGCGATATTACCGTTATTGACGATTGCTACAATTCCGCACCCGATTCTATAAAAGCGGCACTTTTGGTGCTTTCCGATACAGACGCAAAAAGGAAAATTGCAATTTTAGGTGATGTTCTGGAAATGGGCGGTTTTGCAGAAAATGAGCTTTATAAAATAGGCGAAAATCTGCCAAAAATCGACCGCTTAATAACTGTCGGCGATATTGCAAAACATATAGCAAACGGTGCAAAAGCAAAGGGATTTACCGACATCAAGAGCTTTGAAAGGATTGAGGAAGCAATAGCCTTTTTGAATAATGAAGATTTGGAAAATGACGCAATTTTGGTAAAAGCATCAAGAGGTATGCATTTTGAAAGAATTGTAAAGGCTTTGGAGGATAGATAACAAATGAATTTTTTTATTGAAAAAGCGGAGGCTATGACAGGAAATATCTGGATTGCAATAATGCCATTCTTGCTCTCCTTTGCGGTTACGGTTATGATTATGCCGATTTTGATACCCTATTTGAAAAAGCTGAAATTCGGGCAGGAGATTTTGGAGATAGGTCCTGTATGGCATAAAAGCAAGGAAGGTACACCGACAATGGGCGGTCTTGCGTTTATTTTGGGCGTTTTTGTGTCAGGTATAATAGCACTTTTTGTCCGTTTTGACCTGCGGTTTTTAATGATGCTTTTAATATCCTTGGGATTTGGACTTATCGGTTTTACCGACGATTATATAAAGGTGGTTAAAAAGCGGAATTTAGGTCTTACGGCTCGGCAGAAGTTCATTTTGCAAACAATTCTTGCCGTAATATATGTGGTTGTACTTGGAAGAACGGGGAATTTGAATAATCATATTATTATCCCGTTTATGACAAAACCTGTTGCAATAAATCAGATTTTTTATGTAATTCTCATTATGTTCGTCGTAACGGGTACGGTAAACGCAGTTAATCTGACAGACGGCATAGACGGACTTGCCACAAGTATAACCTCGGCAGTTTCACTCTTTTTCGTGATTGTTTCGATTTTAGTTTCCGATATGCAGTCTATGTGGTTTTCTTTGGCAATTTTAGGCGGATGTCTGGGATTTTTGATATTTAATAAATATCCGGCAAGAGTGTTTATGGGCGATACCGGTTCGCTATTTTTGGGAGGCAGTATATCGGTACTTGCAGTGGGACTGAAAATGCCCCTGATACTGATAATTGTAGGATTTGTGTATTTGTTTGAAACCATTTCGGTAATCATTCAGGTTACGAGCTTTAAGCTGACGGGGAAACGGGTTTTCAAAATGACGCCGATACATCATCATTTCGAAATGTGCGGCTGGAAAGAAAAAAAGATAGTCGGCATATTTACGGCGGTTACGGTACTGCTTTGCATAGTGGGTATCCTTGCCGTTATGCCGTATGTTAGAGGTATGTAGAAAGGAGTAAAAAGGTGGCAGTAAAGGCTATTCGCCCAAATGAACCGCCCAAAAAGGCTAAAAAAAAGGCGGGAAATTTAAAAAAGAAGATAAAAAAATCCAAAAGCGGTATTATGTCTGCCTTTAATGCAAGGTCAAAAGCAATAGGCGAAATTGACTATACCTTTTTATTGCTGACCGCAGTTTTGACAATAATCGGGCTTGTGATGCTGCTTTCTGCTTCTACGCCAACAGCAAACATAAAGTTTTCGGGAAGAAGCTATTACTTTTTCATAAGGCAATTTGTATTTGCAATTATGGGAGCTATATTTATGTATATGGTATCGCTGGTGGATTACCATAAATACAAAAAATATGCAAATGTTGGAATTTTGGTAGGAATTATACTCCTTGTTCTTGTTCTTATACCGGGGATAGGTGTGGCACGAAACGGCTCACGGCGTTGGATAAATTTGGGAATAACGGATTTTCAGCCGACAGAGCTTGTAAAATTCCTGATAGCACTGTTTTTTGCGTCCTCCATTGCAGATAGAAGGTATGACTTGAAAACTCTTGACGGACTTGTAAAATACGGGCTTTGGATATTGGCGATTGCTGTTCCGATTTTGCTCGAAACGCACCTGAGCGGTGCAATAGTTATATGCGGAATTGCAATTTGCCTTTTGATTGTTGGCGGAGCAAATATAAAATATATTGTAACGGGCGGATTAGGACTTTTGGGAGCAGGTGCAGCCGTTGCCATGCTCATACCGTCAAGAGCGGCAAGACTGATAAGCTTCTGGCATCCGTTTGATGATCCGCAAGGAAAGGGGTATCAGATTATCCAGTCCCTTTATGCCATAGGCTCGGGAGGGCTTTTCGGCAGAGGCTTAGGCGACAGTATGCAAAAATATTCCTATCTTCCGGAGCCGTATAACGATTTTATTTTTTCCATTGTAAGTGAGGAGCTGGGATTTGTCGGAGCGGCATTTATTATATTACTTTTTGCACTGCTCATAATACGGGGAATGAAGATAGCACATGAAGCTCCCGACGCATTCGGCATGCTCCTTGCAATAGGAATAATGTCGCAGATAGCTATTCAAACAATTTTGAATATTGCGGTTGTAACATCATCTGTACCGAATACGGGCGTAACGCTGCCGTTTTTCAGTTACGGCGGAACGGCGGTTATGATGCTTTTAATGGAAATGGGCGTGGTGCTTAACATATCACGGCAATCAAGAAATAAGCTTTAAGGAGCAGTTTTATGAGAATTCTTTTTGCAGGCGGCGGAACGGCAGGACATATAAATCCGGCAATTTCGATTGCGAACTATATAAAAGAACAGGAAAATGATTTTGAGGCACTTTTTATCGGCACGGAACACGGGCTTGAAAGGAAGCTTGTTCCTGCGTCGGGATATAACATAAAATATATAGATGTTTCGGGATTTGACCGAAAAAATATGCTCAAAAATGTATCGGTACTTGTAAAACTTCAAAAAGCAAGACATGACGCGGTAAAAATCCTGCGTGATTTTAAACCGGATTGGGTTATATGCACAGGCGGATATGTTTCGGGACCTGTTATTCTTGCGGCAAAAAAGCTGGGGATTCCGTCAATTATCCATGAACAGAATGTCTATCCGGGGCTGACGGTAAAAGGCTCACAAAGGTATGCAAATTATGTTGCCGTAAGCTTTTCGGAAACTGTTGAGCATCTTAAAGATAAGAAAAAATGCGTCGTTACGGGAAACCCTGTAAGACCTGAAATTCTGAAAGCTGATAAAGAAACGGCAAGAAAAAGCCTGGGACTTTCCGATAAGCCTTTTGTTCTTGTTTTTGGGGGCAGCTTGGGAGCAGGTAAAATAAACGAAACAATGCTTGAAATGTTTGAAAACATGCAGGACGGGGAAATGGATATTCTTTTCGGCACGGGTGACAGAAATTATGCCGAAATTACCGAAAAAATAAAAAATGACGGGATAAAAATCCCTGAGGGAGTCAAAATAGTCCCTTATATCAACAATATGAGCGAGGCTATGGCGGCGGCGGATATTGTGGTGTCGAGAGCGGGTGCGATAACCGTTTCTGAAATTGCGGCACTTAAAAAGCCGTCAATTTTGATACCTTCTCCAAATGTTGTAAGAAACCATCAGGAGCAGAATGCCCGTGAATTTGAAAAAAACGGTGCGGCAAGGGTGATTACCGAAAACTGTTTGACAGCTCAAAAACTGTATGATACAATTAAAGAAATGTTAAAGAGTAAAAAAGACCTTGAAAAAATGGGCGAAAATGCAGGAAAACTCGCTAAAACCGATGCAACCAAAAAGATTTATTCGCTTATTAAGGCACAATAGATAAAATAAACGGAGGAATTTCTATGAAAAAGGCGTTATTACTCATCTTAGTAATTGTTTTCGCCCTGCATGGATTTTGCGGCATTGTTTCGGCCAGAGAAGACGAAATATTGCCTTTTGATGATGTAAATGCCGAGTTACCAACCGGTGGAGTGCTATTTGAGGCAGAATGTGACGAATCACTTTCAAATATAGAGCCTGTCCGTACAAGAGGTACGCTAAAACCTATAAAAGAATATCTGGAAGAAGAGCTTTTGGCTCATGAAAAAGTAATTAAATTGTCACAATATCAATATGTTTTCGGCGGCGATTTTCAGAGAATGTACCATGATGTAATTGTTTCAAATTACAAGATAATGGCATATACCGGATTTAAATACTGGGCAGATAATGAGACAAATTTTGTTACGGCGGTTAGCCCCCAATATATTTTTGACACAGTAGAGGAAGATGTTGAAGCAAGAGCGTTCATGGACGAACAAATCAGGGCTCAGTATCTGGATAAGGTGAGTAATATACCATATACCGATGTGGCGGGTAAAATACTTGTGATATATGATTTGTTCTGCGAAAAAAACGCATATGCATATGAGGAGGCAGAAGATCCGGACAATAAAGACATTTTCACGGCATATAATCTGTTTAAGTATAACAGAGCAGTTTGCCAGGGTAACTCCATTGCATTAAAAGGTATATACGATGCCCTGAATGAGCAGTTAAAACAGGAAATGGGGACAGATGAAGATATAATTGAAACAGGATTTTGCCGCTCAAATGGAAAAAAGCACATCTGGAATGTAGTAAAGATAGGCGGTAAGTGGTATCACCTGGATGTAACATGGGACGATAATCCGCAGTACGAAGAGTATGCTCTGCACAGGTATTTTTTGGTGTCAGACGACCAAATGAATGACCATAAGGTCGATGATATTGAAGAATGGGATTATTGCGGCTTAGAAGGTGTCGTGTGCGATGACAAAAAGTATGAAACCGGATATTTCTTTAACGATATAGCCCAAAAAGTGAGCCGTATAGCCTATGAATCGGGAAAATATAATATTTATGTGCCCGTAATGGAACAACCATTTGTTGCAGATAATTTAAAATCGACAAAGATTTTAGCAACAGATGTTTTCATAGAGAATGAAAAACAAATAATCCGCTATATTTCAAAAGAAGATGTTACATCTACCTTATTTGTAGCAAGATATGACGAAGGGCATATGACAAAGTTTGGAGAATTCGGCACTAAGGAATTAAAGGCAAACGGTATTAATACTATCCGTATTAATAATTGGCTTTCAAACTGCCGTTTGTTTCATTGGTCGGAGGAAAGCCTTACACCGCTTTGCCGTGTCATAGATTTAGAATAGAATAAACGAGCTGTTTTGCCGTTTTGGTAAAATGGCTTTGTTTTTAAGAATGGAGAGAAAATGTTTAAAAGATTTTATCCCGATTTTAATTTTGATTCAATAAGCAATATAGGTGCGGATTTTTTTGCCGTAAACGGTATTCATTTTGCGGTACTTGACATTGATAATACTCTCGTCAGCTATAAAACAGAGTATGCGGATGAGAGGGCGAAAAGCTTTCTTTCAATGCTTTCGGGAAACGGCATAAAATATGCATTTGTGTCCAATAATCATAAAGGGCGTGTAGAAAAATTTGCCAGGGAATTTGACGCAGCTTTTGTTAGTAATGCAGGAAAGCCGTTTACTTTCGGCATACGTCACGCCATGGCAAAAATGGGTGCAAAATCAGGTGAAACTGTGCTAATCGGTGACCAGATTTTTACCGATATTTACGCAGGAAAAAGGACAGGCATTAAAACGGTTATGGTAAACCCGATTGACGCAAAGGAGACGCCGTTTTTCAGTGTAAAACGCTATTTTGAGAGGATAGTTTTAAAGGATTACAAAGGATAAAAGAGGTGGAATATGTCAGTAAAATTCGGAGTTGCGGGAAACAGCGAGAGCTTTTATAAAGACGGCAATAAGGCGTCGGAGCAGATGCCCAAGTGGCTTTTTGATTTCGGGCTTGACGCATATGAATATCAATGCGGAAACGGCGTAAGGTGTGGTGAGAAAACGGCACAAAAAATAGCAGATGAGGCAAGAAATTACGGCATAATAATGAGCGTTCATTCGCCGTACTATATCAATCTTGCGACGGGCGACGAGCAAAAAAGGGCAGGTAGCATTAACTACATAATTCAGTCTGCACAGCTTGTAAAAATGCTTGGCGGTGAGCGTGTTGTTGTGCATAGCGGAGCACTCTGCGGACTAAGCCGCAAGGAAGCTCTTGAAAATGCTAAAAAAACACTTCTTCTTGCACGGGAGGAAATGGTAAATTCCGGACTTTCAGAAATTCGGCTATGTATAGAAACAATGGGCAAAATAAACCAATTAGGCGACCTTTATGAAGTTATGGAGCTTTGCCGCATTGATGACAGCTTTTTGCCGTGCATAGATTTCGGGCATCTCAATGCAAGAACATTAGGCGGTCTTAAAACGGTTTCTGACTTTGAGGAGATATTTGACGCCATTAAAAATCGGCTGGGTGAGGAGCGAGAAAAGATTTTTCACAGCCATTTCAGCAAGATTGAGTATACGGCAGGAGGCGAAAAGAGGCATCTGACATTCGCAGACACGGTTTACGGTCCGGAATTTGAGCCTGTCAGTGAAATAGTTTTAAAGCGGAATCTGTCGCCCACAATTATATGCGAGTCAAGCGGAACACAGGCGGAAGATTCGCTGACAATGAAGAAAATTTACGAAAAAATGTTGACAAACTGATTTTTTCGTGGTACAATTCTACGGTATCCGCATAAAATACGGTCATAAATCCCTTTCGGGTACCTGTTTTAGCGTGACTTCATATTATGAGGAGGTGTAACAGAATGTACGCAATTTTTGAAACAGGCGGAAAGCAGTACAAGGTTGAAGAGGGCAGCGTAATTTTCGTTGAAAAGCTCGATGCGGAAGAGGACAAAACAGTTACTTTTGACAAGGTTTTGGCAACTGTTGACGGCGATAACACGAAATTCGGAACACCCGTTTTAGACGGTGCTACTGTAACTGCAAAGGTTTTAAAACAAGGTAAGGCTAAGAAAATCTATGTCTTCAAGATGAAGAGAAAAAAGAACGAGCGTTCTAAAAAAGGTCATAGACAGCCTTATACAAAACTTATTGTTGAATCTATCAATGCTTAATCAGCATATTAAACTAAACTGAAAGCTGAGGTGTTATTAAATGGCTCATAAAAAAGGTATGGGTTCTACCAAGAACGGACGAGATAGCGAAAGTAAACGACTTGGTGTAAAAAGAGCTGACGGACAGTTTGTCCTTGCCGGAAATATTTTAGTAAGACAGCGTGGAACAAAAATCCACCCTGGAAATAATGTAGGAATCGGCAGTGACGATACATTGTTCGCTTTGATTGACGGAAACGTTAAATTCGAAAGAAAAGGCAAAGACAAGAAACAGTGCAGTGTGTATTCTGCATAACAAAAAATTAAAGGCATCTCTTATGAGATGCCTTTTTTAGTCTTAGAATATATCTTTTTTCTTTTTCATAGCCCGTCGTATCAGTATGAATATGGACAGAAGTATGCAGGATAGCATAAAAATCGGGACAACCCACTTATTTTTTTCATTATCCTGAGTGGATTTCATTTCGGTCCATAAATCCTGCATAAGCCGGTTTGCATCGTCCGACATATTCACAAAAACTGTCGTGTGATTTTCTAAATATTCGTCGTCTAAATATGAAATCCCGTTTTCCTTTACTTCATCATCAAGCATTTCAAAAGCCGCTTCATTAGGCGTTGAATAGCCGATATATGATGTTGTCGCATACGCTATATCAGGCTCACACATAAAGTTAATATAAAGTTCCGCCGCTTCTTTGTTCTGGGCGGATTTTGGTATGCAAAGTGAGTCGAAAAAGAGGTTTGTACCGCTTTTTGGCGTCGCGAAACTTATATGGTCATACTCGTCCATTAAAGTCACGGCATCACCTGCATAGTATGGAGCTAAAACTGCCTCACCTGCACCCATTTTATCGAAAATCTCGTCCATTACATAGGACTGCACAAGCGGTTTTTGTTCCTTTAATTTTTCTGCTGCGGCTTTGATTTCTTTCGGATTTTCGGTATTCATTGAATATCCCAAAAGCGTTTCTGCAATGGCAAAAGCGTCCCTCGGATTATCGAACATAAGTATGCTGTCTGCATATTTTTCGTCCCATAAAATATCCCAGTCAATATCCTCTTCGGGAATATCTATCGCCGTGTTATCGTAAAGAATACCGACCGTTCCCCAGGTATAAGGCACGGAGTACTGGTTTCCCCTGTCATAATCCTTGTCCTTGAACTTGTCCATAATATTTTTAAAGTTCGGGATATTGTCAAAATTGAGTTTTTGGAGCATACCCTCCTTTATCATTCTTGAAATCATATATTCAGACGGGATTATGATGTCATAACTCGCACCGCCGCCCTTTAATTTTGCGTAAAGCTCCTCGTTTGTGGCATAGGTTGAATAGTTCACCTGTATGCCCGTAAGCTTTGTAAACTCGGCATTTACATCTAAAAGTCCGTCACTGCCGTCTGAAATGTATTCGCCCCAATTATATACATTTATAGATATTCCCTTGTCACGAAAACGCCCGTAAAATTCGGGGTTTTCGACTGTTAAGGTCTGAACTTCCTCGTCCTCGTCCTCATTTATGTGTTGAAGACGGCAACCCGACATGGAGAAAACAAGAGATGTCAAAACCAAAAAATACAGTATTTTCTTCATATTGCCATCTCCTTCTCGCTTTTTTTGTCGATAACATTTTTGAGGAGAAGCACTAACACAACTACCGCAAAAATTATTGTTGAAAGTGCGTTTATTTCAGGGCTGACCTTTCTGCGTGTCATTGAATAAATTGTAATAGGCAAGGTCTGTGAGGTCGCACCCGATGTAAAGTAACTTATTACAAAATCGTCGAGCGAAAAGGTAAAGCTCATCAAAAATCCTGATATTATTCCAGGCATAATTTCGGGCAAAACCACCTTAAAAAATGCCTGTACGGAATTACAGCCCAAGTCCTGTGCCGCCTCGTAAATATTCGGATTCATCTGCCTGAATTTCGGCATAACATTAAGCACTACATACGGCACATCAAAGGTTATGTGTGCGATTAAAAGTGTGCCGAACCCGAAACTGAAATTCATTCTTGCCGCAAAAAACACAAACAGTAGCATTAGCGACACACCCGTTACAATTTCAGGGTTTATTATAGGAATATTGTTTACATTAAGAGCCGTAGCTTTTGGCAATTTCTTCATATTATTTATGCCGATTGCCGCAGCCGTTCCCAGAATTGTGGACAAAACCGACGCCAAAAGCGAAATAATAATAGTATTCCGGAAAGATGTTAAAATAAGCTCATTATGAAAGAGTTTAACATACCAATCAAAAGTAAATCCCTCAAAAACGCTCCTGCTTTTCGTGGTGTTAAAGGAAAAAACTATAAGCACGAAAATCGGCAGATAGAAGAAAAGCAACAGGAGTGACATATAAATTTTAGAAATCTTTTTCATATTCTGCCCCTCCTATATCAAAACTCTGTCTTCATCATCACTGTCAAATTGGTTCATTATTGTCATAATTAAAAGTACAATAACCATCAGGACAAGTGAAATCCCTGCACCTAAGTTCGGGTTATAGGAGTTTCCCAAAAACTGCATTTCAATAAGGTCGCCGATCAGCAAATTACTGCCGCCGCCGAGCATTCGCGAGATTATAAATGTGCTTATAGCAGGTACAAAAACCATAGTTATGCCCGACATAACACCGGGAAGGCTCAAAGGAAATACCACCTTAAAAAGCACCTTTCTGCTGTTACAGCCCAAGTCCTGTGCCGCCTCCAAGAGCATCTTGTCGATTTTCACAATTACCGAGTAAAGAGGCAAAATCATATATGGAAGATAGTTATAAACCATTCCCAAAACGACTGCTCCCTGCGTGTTTAAAAGCTTGTAAGGACCTAATCCGATAAGCCCTAACGCCCTGTTTATTATGCCGTTGTTGCCTAAAAGCGTCATCCATGCGTAAGTTCTTAAAAGGAAATTCATCCACATAGGCAGCATCACAATCATAATCATAGTGCTTTGGTGTTTTTTGTCCATTGTCGCCAAAATAAATGATGCCGGATATGCGATTATAAGGCATATAACCGTTGCGATTGCCGCAAGCCAGATGGAGCGGACAAAAATGTTTGTGTACTGTGCCACATTTGCGATATAGTCGAGCGTAAAATTGCCGTCGCCGTCGGTAAAGGCAAAGTATGCGACCATCATAAGAGGCACAACGATAAATACCGCCATCCATATTATGTACGGAGCGGAGATAAGCTTCTTTTTCATACCTTGTCCCTCATCTTTCGCATAATGTGAATGTCGTAAGGGTCAAAGGAAATGCCGACGGTTGAGCCGACTTCGGCGGCCTTTGTGGAGTGAACAAGCCACGAAAAATCGTAAGCATCAATCACCATTTCATAGTGTACGCCCTTAAATGTGACCGACTCCACGATTCCTGCAATTTTAGCGTTTTCCGCATTTATGAGTTTTATGTCCTCGGGGCGTATAACCACATCAACGGGCGTGTTTTCGCCAAAACCGCTGTCAACGCATTCAAATTCACTTCCGAAAATTTCGACAAGCAAATCCTTTCTCATTATTCCGTCTAAAATATTGCTTTCGCCGATAAAATCCGCAACAAATGCGTTTATCGGCTCGTTATATATATCAACAGGACTGCCTATCTGCTGAATATCACCCTTGTTCATAACGACAACGGTATCGCTCATTGTTAAGGCCTCTTCCTGATCGTGTGTTACATAAATAAAGGTAATTTCAAGCCTTTGCTGAATGGCTTTAAGCTCTGTCTGCATCTCTTTCCTGAGCTTTAAATCGAGAGCACCCAAAGGCTCGTCCAAAAGCAAAACCTTAGGTCTGTTAACTAATGCACGGGCTATTGCAACACGCTGCTGCTGACCGCCTGACAGGCTGTTTATGCTTCTTTTTTCGTAGCCCTTTAAGTTTACCAGCTCCAACATTTCCTTTACGCGTTTTTGAATGTCCTTTTCAGGCATTTTCTTAACTCTAAGCCCAAAAGCAACATTATCGTAAACATTAAGATGCGGAAAAAGAGCGTATCTTTGAAAAACGGTGTTCACATTTCGCTTGTAAGCAGGGAGATTGTTAATTTCCTTGCCCTCAAAAGTGACAGTTCCGCTGTCAGGCGTCAAAAATCCGCCGATTATTCGGAGCGTTGTTGTTTTTCCGCAGCCGGAAGGTCCTAAAAGCGTGACAAATTCCTTGTCTTTAATATCAAGGCTGATATTGTTTAAAATAACCTCCCCGTCAAATGCTACATTGATGTCCCGTAAACTGATTAAATTTTGCATCTATCTACCCCCAATTCATAATAATATAGCCTATATTGTAAAGTAAAACGAATAAAAAATCAACAGTTTAGGGGAAAATTTCGCATTTTTTGCGTTATTTTTTCGGATAAACCGAGGATATAGTCGGTTGAAACCTTGTAGTATTTGGAAAGCTTTATAAGAACATCAACGGGTAGCAACATTATAATAATTAAACAATATCACGTATTGACACGCGTCTAAATATGTGATATCATTTCTTATATATGTAAAAATGGCGAGAGAAGGAGAAAAAATATGAGAACAAAAAAACGTATTTTATCAGCGATTTTAGTAGCTGCAATGCTCGTATCGACTGTAATCACAACCGCATTTGCGGCAAATGATTTTACGGTTACGGCAGCAAATGTAACTGCTAAGGCAGGGGAAACGGTAGATGTTGCAGTTTCACTTGAAAACAATCCCGGCATCATTGCATTGCGTCTGAAAATAGGCTATGACAGCGATGTTCTGACGCTTACAA
>JAFZMQ010000026.1 GCA_017551095.1 Clostridia bacterium
CTGTATGATGAACTTGCCCTTGCTTTATTGGGCCGGCAGAGAAATGGAGGATACAAGATTTGCGCAGATTGCAAATGCTCACGCAGATACTGTAATAAAGGAATTTGTCCGAAAGGACGGCTCGGTCAACCATATAGTGATTTTCAATCCCGAAACAGGCGAGGTTATTGACAAGCCGCAGGGACAGGGCTATGCAAGAGGCTCCTCGTGGACACGCGGGCAGGCATGGGCGATTTACGGCTTTTCAGATGCTTATAAAAATACGGGCAAAAAAGAGTATCTTGACACAGCTCTTAAGGTGGCAAAATACTTTATAGGAGAAATGGAGGAGCGTCTGATTCCGCCGATAGACTTCAAACAGCCGACGGAGGTTGATTATTGCGACACAACAGCAGGCACTATTGCAGCGGCAGGAATGACAATATTAAAGGAGTATGCGGAAAGTGATGCGGAAATCCTTGAAAAAATGATATGCAGGCTCTTGGAGGGGGCATATCAAAATTGCTCGTTTGATACGGAGGAGGATTCCGTACTGCAAAACGGAAGTGAAATGTATCACACAAAAACAGGCATAAAAATACCGATAATCTACGGAGATTATTATCTGATTGAGGCTTTAATGCTGCGTAACAGCGGACTTAGCATTATATAAAATTTAAAAATAAATAAAAAGAAAGAGGGAATCATTGTGAAAAAAATGGGAAATTTAAGCAAATTTGTTGCACGGGTGCTCGTATTGGCACTTGCAGCAGGCTGTTTTACAGGCTGCGGAAAGCAGGATGACGGAAATGTTGAACTGTCGGTAGGTAATTGGCCAAATGCGGAGGCAGAGCCAAAGAGATATGAGATATATGAGAACAGAAAAGCCGAGTTTGAGGCAAATAATCCGGGAATAGTAATTAAGCCTGATGAGTGGAAATACGATGTTCAGACATTTTTGGCAAAGGCTGAGGGCAAAACCCTGCCTGACCTTTACTATACGCACTTTACCGAGATAAAAAAGATTATTGACGGCGGATATTCTGCAAATATTAAGGATGCGCTGGTTAAATTCGGCTACTATGACAAAATTGATGAAAAGATGCTCAAGCTGATTGAGAATAAGAAGGGTGTATTTTTGCTTCCTACCTCCTGCTACACCTTGGGCTTGGCATTAAATCTTGATTTGCTTGAAAAGGCAGGCTATGTTGAGGAAGACGGCACTCCGAAAGCGCCGAAAACACTTGATGAGCTTGTTGAGGTTGCAAAGGCAGTTACCGAAAAGACGGGTAAGGTAGGCTTTATCTTCCCGACAACAAATAATCAGGGCGGCTGGTACTTTACGATGCTTGGCTGGAACTACGGAGTTGAATTTGCTAAAAATGTAGATGGTAAATGGCAGGCAAATTTTGATAATGATGACTGCGTAGCGGCACTTCAGTACATAAAGGATTTAAAGTGGAAATATAATGTTTTGCCCGAAACTACGCTTGTTGACCAGAATGAATGTAACAAACAAATCGCAAGTGGCTTGGCGGCTATGGGCTTTGCACCGGCTGGACAGCTCGGACAAATGCTTGTAAATTACAAGATGAATTTGGACAGCGTGGGCTATTCCTATATTCCTGCAGGTCCGAAAAATCATTATACCTTGCTTGGCGGAGCTTGTATAGCTTTTTCAAATACAGCAACCGAAAAGGAAATCGAAGCAGGTCTTAAATGGCTGAGAGATGCCGAAGGAGTAAATCCGGATTTAGATGATAACTATAAAAAGACAGCTGAAGAAAGTGTTAATCATTCCATTGAATCAGGAAACATTGTAGGCGTTATAGATACTGCAATCTGGAACGATAAGTCAGATGTATTCAAATACAGGAGCGAGCTTCATAAGGAAAAATGTAATGTAAATTATAATCATATCAGACTTTTCAATGAAAACAAGCTTGACATACATCCCGAAGTAGAAATCTGCGCACAGGAGCTTTACGGCTTATTGGACGCTTGTATTCAAGAGGTTCTGACCAACGAGAATGCAGACTGCAAGGCGCTTATTAAGAAAGCGGCAGAGGATTACCAGAGAAATTTCTTGGACTATGAAAACTAATTTTTGATTTGAATTTCAGGGGATAAAAAATGAAAGATAATTTTAAATCAAATGCAAAAAAAAGCATATCGGGGTGGCTTCTTATTTTGCCCTCAATTTTATGCGTGTACTTTATGATTGTAAGACCGCAGGTGCTGGGAATAGCATATTCCTTTGCAAAAATGAAGGGTTTTAGGATAATAGGCTTTGCGGGACTTGACAACTATGTAAGAGTTGTCAAGGACTCGCTTTTCCCGAAGCTGCTTTTTAACACATTTTCATATACGTTCTGGTCGATAATTATCGGATACTTCGTTCCGATATTGCTTGCGATTGTACTTAATGAAATGGTACATTTCAGAAACGGCTTCAGAATAATGACATACTTTCCTGCGGCTCTTCCCGGCGTTGCGGTTATGATGCTTTGGTATTTTCTGTATTATCCCGATGCATCGGGGCTGTTTAATATGATTTTGACAAAGCTCGGCTTTAAATCGTACATATGGCTTCAGGATCCGAAGTGGGTTATTCCGTGGATTGTTTTGCCTATGACTTGGCACGGATCGGGAGCAACTGCACTTTACTATTTTGCTGCGCTCCAGAGTGTAAACCGTGAGCTTTATGAAGCGGCAATGATGGACGGCGCAGGTTTTATAAGGCGAATAAGGGTGGTTGCATTTCCGCATATTGCGTCAATATCACTTCTGTTTTTGGTAAAACAGATAATAGGCGTATTCTCAATATTGGAGCAACCGCTGCAAATGACGGACGGCGGACCGAATAATGCTTCAATGTCACTTGGACTGCAGACTTATAAATACGCATTTGTTCAGAACAAGCCTCAGCTTGCGATGGCGTTATCAGTAATAATGTTCTTGATACTGTGCATAGCGACAATTTTCTATTTCAAGATGGAAAAGAAACTGTCCGACAATATGTAAGGGGGGAGAAACCTGTGAACTATAAAATGGATAAAGGTGTGCTCACATCAATAGATATGAAGCAACCTAAATATAAGGTTTTATACTGGCTGATGTTTTCAATCCTCCTTGCAGGCGGCATTTTGATTTGTATTCTGCCGGTTGTATGGATATTTTTAACGGGCTTTAAGGATGCAAACGAAATATATGACCTGTCATCGGGCTTTTTCCCGAAAAGGATTGATTTGGGCAAGATAGCGACGGTATGGAACGCTATGAAATTCTATAAATACTATGTCAACACCTTTGTAATGGCGGGCGGTGACATACTGTTTACAATAATTGTCGGCGGTGTTGCAGGATATGTACTGTCAAAGGTAAAGCCGTTGGGACACAGGATCATATTCACAACCCTGTTCACGCTGACGCTTATGCCCGGCACTTGCAGAACGGTACCTCTTTATATGATGTTTTCGGATTTTCCGTACATTCATATAAGTATGCTCGAAACATATTGGCCGATGTGGATTATGGCGGCGTCGGACATATTCAATATAATACTTTTCAAAAACTTTTTTGACGGAATATCTACATCGCTTGTCGAAGCGGCAAAAATAGACGGAGCATCTGACCTTAAAATATTTTTCCAAGTTATGATACCACTTGCGCTGCCGATATTTTGGGTAGTGGGACTTTTCACCTTCAACGGTGCAATGGGAACATTTTTCTGGCCGTACCTTTTGATAACAAGCCCTGAAAAAAGAGTTCTCGGAGTGCAGATATATAACTTGAAGACATCGACCTTTTCAATAGATTATCAGCTTTTGGGCTTACTTTTTGCAATGCTTCCGCAGGTTATCATATTCGGACTGTTCCAAAAGCGAATAATGGGCGGTGTAAATATCGGTGCGGTAAAAGGTTAGTTTTAATAGGAGATTAAGATGAATAAAAAGAGAATATTGTCCTTTGTTCTATGCATTTCATTGGCAATATCTCTGCTATCCTTCAATGTTATGGCGGAGGAAGACCTTATTGACTTTGTTGTTACGGTAGAATCGGGCAGAGATGTCAAGGTCCTGCAGCTTACCGATCCGCAGATTATTGATAGTGACCAGATGCGGACATCGAATAGACTTTCGGGCGGCGAAATCAGCAGATGGGCAAGCGGACAAAAGGAAAATCAGTATAAACAGTATTTAAGAACCGTAATTCCAAGATATAATCCCGACCTTATCATCATAACGGGTGACCTTATTTATGGTGAATTTGACGATAGCGGCGCATCA
>JAFZMQ010000027.1 GCA_017551095.1 Clostridia bacterium
ACAACCTCAAAAGGAAGAATTCGGTGGCGATAGCAAAGAGGCCCCACCCGTTCCCATCCCGAACACGGAAGTTAAGCTCTTTCACGTCGACAATACTTGGTGGGCGACTGCCTGGGAAGATAGATAGCTGCCGGAACAAAAAAAGAATCCGAAAGTAGTAGTATTTTCGGATTCTACCATATGCCCACTTAGCTCAATCGGTAGAGCATGCGGCTGTTAACCGCAGGGTCGTAGGTTCAAGTCCTACAGTGGGCGCCACGTCGGAACAAGCGGAAAATCGCTCGTTCCGATTTTTTTATAAAAAATCGGAAGCTCTCTGCTGACCGCTGTTCCTCCTCTTTCGCAAAAAGTCACGCTCGGTTTTCCTACTCGTTTGTAAATGCACTCGTTTACGGAAAACTTTCGCTACCAACTTTTTGCGATTTTTAGTGTATCTAAACCGTTTAATTTTTCTACAAAAAATCACTCATCTTTTATAAATATCATTATGTCGGAAACATTACATTCAAGAATAGTGCACAAATCATTCAATGTCACCGTAGTAATTGGCTTGTTATGCTTCAATCTGTCGAGAAGTCCTCGACTGATATTATACTTTGTTATAAGTTTATATGTTGATATTCCTTTTTTCTTTAAAGTATTGTAAAAAGGTTCATAGCAAATCATTATTATCACCCTATTTAATGATAAAATATGCTTTTATTATTGACAATTGTCGATATATAGGGTATAATTTTTAAAATTATTTAGGAGGTAATATTATGCATATAAAACTTGAATTGTTGAAAGGAGCAATTTGTGATGCAATAACATCAGGATTAACATATACAGAGATTGATGCGGATAAAATTGCAGATACAATGGCAATAGATGCATTATCGGAAATAAAGGAAATAATAAAAGATAACACAAAATCGGATTTTGATGTAGTAGAAGAAATTGTACGCGTTTTTGAAAAATACAATATTGACATTGGCGGAAGACATGATTTTTAATTTTTGCTAACTTATAAATAGCGGAATATTCGGCGGATATAATGTGAAAGTTATGAACAAGCAGATTATTAAAATTTGGAGCAATTGAAGGAGCTTGTTGTACTTATTAACCTTGCAGGAAACGGTCAATTTATAGGCAATACAAAAGGACACAATAACGCTGATATAGAATATCGCTATGTCGGCAAACGCTGTATGAAATCCCAAAATCCCTGAATATGTGTAAAACATAACTATTATTGATAAAACACCTAAAAGTTCGCCAAAAATCATAGCGGAATTAAGGCAAGGATATTCCTTGCCGATTTTTTTGTTAAGGTAAAAAGAGTATATAAGCATAGGGAAAAACAGCAGTTTTGTATGCTCCCAAACCGACTCATTTATAGGAGTAAAAAAACCGACAAAAATATTGTTTCCCGACCATTTATATACAAAATGAAAGAGTGTTCCAAGCACAGAAACAAAAATTATTCCGATAATAATATATTTTTTCAAACTTTTCACATACATCACCGATATATGATTATTATGAAAAAAGAAAAATATGCCAATTTATTGACGAATTACGGCAATTGTGCTATAATGTCTTGGTTATTTGGAGCAAAAAAGAAAGGATTGATTCAAAATGGCAGCAACAATATTTTTGCTAATTATTTTTTTTGCGGTAATGATAGGCGTAGGCGTGTATTGCCGTAAAAATGCGACTGATGTAAACGGATTTGTCTTGGCAGGAAGAAGCGTAGGACCATGGCTTACCGCTTTCGCCTTTGGCACATCATATTTTTCCGCAGTAATTTTCGTGGGATATGCAGGACAGTTCGGCTGGAACTTCGGCTTGGCGTCAACCTGGATAGGTCTTGGCAACGCCTTTATCGGCTCACTTTTGGCATGGAGCATTTTAGGACGCAGAACGCGTATTATGACGCAGTATTTGGACAGCAAAACAATGCCCGATTTCTTCGGCAGCCGTTATGATTCAAAGGCACTTAAAGTTTTCGCATCTATTATAGTGTTCGTGTTTTTAATACCGTATACGGCGTCTTTGTATAACGGACTTTCCAGCCTGTTTAACATTGCATTTTCCGTTCCGTATTGGGTATGTATTCTGATTATGGCAGTTTTAACGGGACTTTATGTTATCTTCGGCGGATATATGGCAACGGCGATAAACGACTTTATCCAGGGCATAGTTATGCTTTTCGGTATTGTAATTGTAATTGCGTCGGTGCTTTTGAGCAAGGGCGGATTTATTCAGGCAGTTAACGACCTATCGCAGATTAAAGCAGAGGGAACGGCATTAAACGGTGCATTTACGGCATTTTTAGGACCGGACCCGCTGTCGCTTTTGTTCGTTGTTATTTTGACTTCTTTGGGAACTTGGGGACTTCCGCAGATGGTCGGGAAATTCTACTCGATAAAGAGCGAGGACTCTGTCCGTAAAGGCACGATTATTTCTACATTTTTTGCAATAATTGTGGCGGGTGGATGTTATTTCTTAGGCGGATTCGGAAGACTTTTCACACCGGAAACAACGGCAGAGGGCAAAATTTTGTTCGACACGGTTGTGCCGTCAATGCTTAAAGGTTTAAACCCGATTGTAATAGGAATTGTAATCGTTTTGGTGCTTTCCGCATCAATGTCAACCCTTTCGTCGCTTGTTTTAACATCAAGCTCAACGCTAACGCTTGATGTAATAGTGCCAAGCCGCAAAAAAGAGACTTCTGAAAAAATGACGGTTTTGGTTATGCGGCTGTTTATCGTGTTCTTTATCATAATTTCTGCAATTATTGCAGTAGTTAAGGACGCAAACCCGGGCTTTACCTTTATTGCACAGATGATGGGCGTTTCGTGGGGGGCATTGGCAGGAGCATTTTTAGCACCCTTCCTCTATGGGCTCTATTGGAAACGCACAACAAAAGCCTCGGCTTTCGTGTGCTTTATCTACGGCACGGTTTTGATGATTTTCCAGATGTATGTAAGCCTTTCGGGAATGAAATTCGAAAACGCATTTATGGCGTATATGTTCAACAACTCAATCCGCTCGGGCGTTTTGGCAATGGTTGGGGGGCTGATTATTGTACCGATAGTTTCCGCATTCACAAAAGCACCTAAAAAGGAGCTTGTAGAAAGTGCATTCTCTTGTTACAATAAAGAGGTAGTAACGGTTGCAAAGGATTCGTTAGGAGAATAAAAAATGACGAGAAAAGAAAAAGCTATGGAGCTCTTTGAGAGCGGATATAATTGCTCACAGTCGGTAGTGTTGGCGTTTTCCGACATGACAGGAGTAGATGAAAAGTTACTTGCCAAGCTTTCCAGCTCATTCGGCGGAGGAATGGGACGGCTTCGTGAGGTCTGCGGAGCAGTCACGGGAATGTTTATAGTCGCAGGACTTTTGTACGGATATGAAGATGCGGAAACGGGCGAAAAAAAGGCAGAGCATTATGCGAGAATACAAAAGTTGGCGTCACGCTTTTCCGAAGAAACAGGCACGATAATATGCCGTGAGCTTTTGGGACTTGATAAAAAGAAAGATAGTCCGACTCCTGAAAAAAGGACGGCGAAATATTATGAAGAACGCCCCTGCCGACGACTTGTCGGCTTGGCGGCGGAAATCTTGGAAGAAATGATAAAAGAAAACGAATAGCACAGCATAAGCTGTGCTATTTTAGTGATTCTGCGACATATTCGATTAAAGCGGACCATTCGTCAATTAAGCCTTGTTTTATTTTAAGGTCATATTCCGCAGTTTTGCAAATCCGGTCTATCAAAAATTTTTCCGAAAATTTGCGTGATGTTTCGGCATACTTCCTTGCCGTATTGTACTTTACGCCTAATTTTTGGCTTATAAAGTCATAGTTTGCTCCGCTTTCCAAAAGCAGCTTCGCTTTTAAAAGCCGGTCAAAATTCGAGTTCAAAAGATAAAGAATACCAAATGCAGAAGAATTACTTTCTTTAAGCTGTAAAAGCGTTTTCATGGCGGTGTCCCTGTCGCCTTTTGAAATGGCGTCGGTGATGTCAAAAATCACAACGCTCATAGGCTTTGAAACGGCTTTATCTATATCGCTTTTAAAAATCTCGCCTTCACAGTAATTAAAGAGCTTGTAAAGCTCGTTTTTTATGTTATTAAGACCGGGGTCACATAGCTCCAAAAGATATTCTGCCGCCGATTTTGATATTTTTCTGCCGTTTTTTTGTGCCTCACGCACAATCCATGCCGTCAGCTCATAGGGCTGCAAATAGCAAAATTCAACGGAAAGTCCGTATTTTGCGACGGTTTTGTAACTGCTGCTCCTTTTATCGACATCATACTCATCAAAAACGACGATAACAAAATCGGGCAGATTTTTAAGCTTTTCTATCCAGAACGCCACCATTTCGGGAGACAGAGCAGGTTTTGCCTTGAAAATACCGCTATCCTTTACAATAACAACCTTTTTCTCCGCCATAACGGGAAAGGCATCTATCGCACCGTCGATTTTATCGGCATCAAAATCCTTGCCGTCTAAAAAAACACGGTTAAAATCGCCAAAGCCGTCGTCGGGGATTAAGTTTATCATATAGTTTACATATGAATCCTTAACAAAGGTTTCCTCGCCAAAAAAAAGGTAAAGATTGCCTATATTTTTCTCCTTTAATTGCTTTTTCAGTGTTAGAAAACTATCTTCTTTTTGGGGCATTCTGATTCCCTCCAATCAATGAATTGTATTTTATGTTTCCCTTCTTATCTACCTTTAACCGTATATCGCCAAGGCGGTCTGTTCTTAAAACAACCGAGCCCATATTTTCGAGCTTTGCGATAACCTCTTTATTCGGAAGCCCGTATCTGTTGCCTTTGCCGACGCTGATTACGGCAATACGCGGATTTACCAAATCAAGAAAGGCAAAATCGTTGGCATCCTTTGAGCCGTGATGTCCGACCTTTAAAACATCAATATTTTGCGGAGGCAAAAGGTCCTCCTCCGCCTCAAAATCACCGGTAAATAGTGCGGAAAAGTCGCCGTAATCTGCTGTTATTACCAAGGAGGTGTCGTTTTCGTTTTCCTTGTCTATAAGAGTGTTATCGGGGGCGATAACGGAAAGAGTCAGCCCCGAGCGGAATTGTATCTTGTCACCAAGTCCCAGATATTCGATTTTTATATGCTTATTCTCTGCAAGTCCCTCTAATTTTTTTCGGAACTTGTTTTCAGGTGAGCAGTCAGGCATTACAAGAGTGTTTATTTTGAGATTTTCTGCGGCGGTAATTATGCCTTCTATATGGTCTTTGTGATAATGTGAAACCACGGCGACATCTATATGCGTAAATCCGTGCGATATGAGATATGGCAGAAAAACACTTTCACCGATATTGTAATTTTCCTCATAATCACTTGCACCGCCGCCGTCAATTAAAACTGTTTCGCCTCTGCTCGTATGTAATACCGCCGCGTCGCCCTGATCGACATTCACAAAATAAATCCCGAGCGAATTTATGCTGAAATCAAGAGCAATACAGATGAAAAGTCCTGCGGCCGCGGAAAGTATAAGTTTAGTCTGGTATGTGTTGAATTTTGACTTAACCGCACGGATGAGCACCCACCACAATAGGCAATATATGATTATCTTAATTCCCGACGGGCGAGGAAGCGTGATGTAGTAAAACGGCAGTTTTGACACCAGAACAGGAAAAATCTTTATAATTGCTATTATCCGGGAATAAACGGGCATTAAAAATCCCGTAAGTAAGCATGGAATTATAAACATAACGGGCGTAAGCAAAATCAAAACCGCAACGAAGGGCAGTATAAGCGGTATCAAAAATATCGAATACAGCGAAATCCCGTTAAAATAGTATGCCGCAAAGGGCAAAGTGCCGAAGGACAAAACAGTCCATAGCGTAAGCGGAGCAGAAAGCCGCTTTTTGCGTAAAATCCGCGACTTTGACAAAAAGCGGTATATCGGCTTATAGCAGACGCACAAAAGTGCCGACGAAATTATTGACATCATAAATCCGCCGTCAAAGCACAAAAGCGGATTTAAAAGTGTTAAAAGGAGTGCGACGGCGGAAACAATGCTGAGCCTGTCGGAATATCCTTTAATTTTGTTCATAACAAGAACTAATCCTGCGGTAAGCCCTGCCTTTAACGCAATAGGCGAGTTGTTTATAAATATGAGGTATAGGCAAAGCAGGATAATGAAAAATATGTTTTTCCGCTTTCTTTTGGAAAACAGAAACGCGGCAAAAACAAGCATGACCGAAATGTGCGAAAATGGCGAATACAAAATCCGCAAAACGCCCGTCTTTGTCAAAAATGAACGGTAATCCTTGCTAAAATGGCTGCTGTCACCGAAAATCACAGCTGATGCAAAGGCAAAATCGTTTTTGCTAAGCATATTTTCCATATTGTTATAAATGTACTGCTTGGCTTTTCCTGTCAAATAATCGGGAGAAAAGCGGCTCACAGTACCGTCTTTGTTAATCTCCAAAGCGGTCAGCCGTGAAAGGATACCGCGGCTTTGGTAATAACGCCGGTAATTAAAATCAAATTCGTTTGAGCCCTCAGAAAAATCGGTCAAAAATCCCCAAGCGGTGACGGTATCGCCAAAACTCAGCTCTTTTTCGGTATTTAAGAGAATTTTTGCGTTTGTATCATATGTATTTCCAAGGTAGGAAATGGAGGATAAGTCAAGCTCATAGCGGTATTTGTACTTTGATTCCGAATTTTTAGGAAGCGAAGATACAACTCCCGTCGCTTCCACAAATTTTTCGGGGAATTCCGAAAAAAGAGGGTTCTGTGAGGATATATTATACCGGACACTGCCGAAAATCATCATAACTGCCGCAATTGCGATTAAAAAAATCCGATATTTCATAAAAAGTTTTCCGATAATGGCGGCAACAAGCACACACAATATGAAAAGCGTAAAATATGGCAGGTTAATAAGTGGCGACAGGACAATCCCTAAAATATACGAAACAGCACAAACAAAAACAACCGACATCATTCAGAAATTCTCCTTACGCAATAATAACGGATACAACAGATATTTTACCATAAAAGGCGAACTTTTACAATATCAAATATTGACATTCAAAAAAAACTTTTATATAATAATAGGATAAAATAGGTATGACAATTTTTAATTCGGGAAGGTTGAAACGATATGGAAAAATACGGAGTAAATGAGATAAGAGAAAAGTTTTTGAGCTTTTTTGAGTCAAAAGGCTGTTTGAGATTAGGCAGTTTTTCGCTTGTGCCGAAAAATGACGCAAGTCTTTTGCTTATAAATTCAGGTATGGCACCTATGAAAAAGTGGTTTACGGGAGCGGAAGTGCCGCCCAAAAAGCGTGTAACCACTTGTCAGAAGTGTATAAGAACGCCCGATATTGAGTGCGTCGGCAAAACGGCACGGCACGGCACATTTTTTGAGATGCTCGGCAACTTCTCCTTTGGCGACTATTTCAAAAGAGAAGCAATAAGCTGGGGCTGGGAATTTTTGACGGAGGTTATGGGTATCCCGAAAGATAAACTTTGGATAACTGTTTATGAAGAAGACGACGAGGCAAGGGACATCTGGATAAATGAAATTGGCGTTGCTCCGGAGCGTGTCGTAAAGATGGGGAAAAAGGACAACTTCTGGGAGCACGGCACAGGTCCTTGCGGACCTTGCTCGGAAATCCATGTTGACAGAGGCGAGGAATATAGCTGCGGTCCTGACTGTAAGTTGGGTTGTGACTGCGACAGGTTTATGGAGGTCTGGAATCTCGTATTCACGCAATTTGACAAGGACGAGGACGGAAACTATAACCGCCTTTCACACCCGAACATTGATACGGGTATGGGACTTGAACGGTTGGCTGCAATTATGCAGGGCGTTGATAATCTTTTTGAGGTTGACACCGTAAGAAATATAATGAACCATATTTCAAAAATTGCAGGTGTGACCTATAAAAATGATGCAAAAACTGACGTTTCACTAAGGGTAATTACCGACCATATAAGAAGTACCGTTATGATGGTTTCGGATGGCGTTATCCCTTCAAATGAGGGCAGAGGCTATGTTTTAAGGCGTCTTTTAAGACGTGCAGCACGTCACGGAAAGCTTTTGGGAATAAAGAGAGAATTTTTGTACGAGGTTGCCGATACTGTTATTGACGAATCCAAACAGGGATATCCCGAACTTGCGGAAAAGCGTGAATATATCAAAAAAATAATCCGCATTGAAGAGGAAAGATTTGCAAAAACGATTGAGGGCGGTCTTGCGATTTTAAACGAGTATATAAAAGAATTAAAAGACAGCAAAGCCTCGATTTTATCAGGCGAAAAAGCATTTAAACTCAATGACACATACGGTTTTCCGATAGATTTAACGGTGGAAATCTGCTCTGAGGCAGGAGTCACCGTTGATTTGGAGGGCTACCAAAAAGAGCTTTCGGTGCAGAAAGAAACAGCAAGAAATGCAAGAAAAGACGGTTCGAGCTGGGAGGATAACGGAAGTTTCGTATTTGAAAATGCGTCTGCTACCGAATTTTTGGGCTATGATAGTCTGGAAATACCGGCAAAAATTGCAGGTCTTGCCGCAGAGGGCGAAGTATGTGCCGAAATCCGCGAGGGCGAAACGGGCATAATCGTAACCGACAAAACGCCGTTTTATGCGGAAATGGGCGGTCAGGCAGGAGATATAGGCTATATCACAAAAGACGGCGGAAAAGCAAAAGTAACCGACACGAAAAAGAACGGAAACGGCATATATATGCATATTGTAGCGGTGGAAAAGGGCAGTTTTTCGTTGGGCGATACCGTGACTCTTTCGGTCTGCGAGGAAAACAGAATGGCGGTCTGCCGGAATCACAGTGCGACACACCTTTTGCATAAGGCGTTAAAAGAAGTTTTAGGCGGACATGTTGCACAGGCAGGTTCCGAGGTGAACGCAAAGCATCTGCGTTTCGACTTCTCGCATTTTGAGGCTATGACAAAAGAGGAACTCCAAGAAACCGAACAAAAGGTAAATGAGGCAGTCTTAAAGGCTATGCCGATAACGGTAAGAGAGCTTCCTATCGAAGAGGCGAAAAAGCTGGGGGCTGAGGCACAGTTTGGCGAAAAATACGGTGATATTGTGCGTGTTGTTTCTATGGGCGATTATTCGGTAGAATTTTGCGGCGGAACACATCTTAAAAATACGGCAAATGTTGGGCTTTTCAAGCTGATTTCCGAAGGCGGAGTTGCGGCAGGAACGAGAAGAATCGAGGCAGTAACCGGCATGGGCGTTATGGAATACATCAAAAACAAAGATGCCCTTATCGAAAAAACGGCGTCGTCATTAAAAGCAAATAATCCGCTGGAAATTGACAAAAAAGCGGAACAGGTTATGGCAGAAACCAAGGAAATAAAGCGTCAGTTAGAGGCATTAACCGCAAAAATGGCAGGGTCTAAAATTGACGAGGTTTTGAAAAACAAGACCGAAATAAAGGGCGTAACCCTTGTTTGCGGACGGGTTGACGGATTATCTGCAAACGATTTGCGGACATTAAGTGATGACATAAAGGCAAAAATGCCGATAGTAGCAGTAGTTCTTGCGGCAAATACCGACGGCAGAATAACCTTTTTGGCAACGGCGTCAAAGGACGCGGTCGGAAAGGGCGTTCATTCGGGCATGATAATAAAGGAGATAACAGCATTAGCAGGTGGCAGCGGCGGCGGAAAGCCGGATATGGCACAAGGCGGCGGAAAACTTGCCGACAAGATTGACGAGGCACTCAAAAAGGCGGAAGAGATTGTGTCCAACCAGATAGGCTGAGATGAACGGAATAATTGTAATAGACAAACCGCCCCAAAAGACCTCGCACGATATGGTGTATTTTGTGCGAAAATTGACAGGCATAAAAAAGGTGGGGCATACGGGAACGCTGGACCCTGACGCAACGGGTGTACTGCCCATATGCATAGGCAGGGCGACAAAAGCGGCGGATATGCTGACGGTTTCGGATAAGGAATATGAAACCGAGCTTGTTTTGGGGAAAACAACAGACACGCAGGACGCGTCGGGGAAGATTCTAACAGAGCAGACAGTAAATGTTACAGAAGAAGAAGTTTTAGATGCAGTAGCACAATTCATAGGCGAAATTACTCAGATTCCGCCTATGTTTTCTGCCATAAAAAAGGACGGAAAAAAACTGTACGAGTTGGCAAGGCAGGGAATAACCGTTGAGCGAACGCCAAGAAAGGTGACCATTTACGGCATTGGTGTAACAAAAACAGATTTAGAAAATAATACCGTAAATCTGACAGTCAGTTGTTCAAAAGGCACATATATCCGTACGCTTTGCGAGGATATAGGGAAAAAGCTTGGCGTAGGTGCGTATATGAACACGCTGAGACGCACAAAAAGTGCCGGATTTGACTTGGAGCAAAGCTATACAGTAGACGAGCTCATAAAATTGAAAGAGGAAAATATGCTAAAAAAGGCGGTTTTGCCTCTTGACAGCATTTTTTCGGAATATGACAAAATAAAATTGCCAGGGATTCTTGCCAAAAAGGTGAAAAACGGCGTCAAAATCGGCTATAAAGATGCAGAAAATGGCAAAAATTACCGTATTTATGATGAAAACGGAGCATTTTTGTGCATATCCGAATGTAAAAACGGAGAATTGGTATTAAAAAAAGCCTTTTGGTCTTAACGCTGTGAAAGGAGTAAATAAATCTAAATAATGGAAGTTTATGAATTTTTCGGCACGGCGGAGGGCACGGCAATATGTCTCGGCGATTTTGACGGAGTGCATACGGGGCACAGGCAGGTGCTTTTGGAAGCGTCAAAAACGGGAGATTGGGGAGTTTTGCTGTTTACGCATAATTCCAAAGGCGAAAAGGAAATTTTGACGCTTTTGGAAAAACTTGCGGTTTTAAAAAAACTTGGTGCAAAATATGCGGTTTCGGCTGATTTTAAGGAAGAATTAAAGGAAAAATCGCCCGAGGAATTTGTGCAGATTTTAAAAGAATTAAAAGTTAAAAGTGTAGCAGTAGGCTATGATTACCGGTTCGGGAAAAACGCGGTGGGTGATATACCGCTTTTAAAAAGCCTTTGCAGCGAATACGGAATGGAAGTCGTAACGGCAGAGGCAAAGACATTTGGCGGTGAGCCTGTCAAAAGTACAAAAATTCGAGAGCTTATAAAAAGCGGCGATATAAAAAAAGCGAATATTCTTTTGGGAAGTCCTTACATGATTTCGGGAAAAGTGTGCAAAGGACTTGGAAACGGCACAGATATGGGAATCCCTACGGCGAATATTGAAGCCCAAAAGGATAAACTTTTACCAAAAGATGGGGTGTATAGCGGAAGCGTTGGCGGTAAAAAAGCCGTCATAAATGTTGGCAAAAACCCGACTTTCTCGGCAGAAAAACGCACTGTTGAAGTGCATATTATTGGTGAAAAAGAGGATTTGTACGGCAAAAGTCTGACGGTGGAGTTTTTGGACAGAATAAGAGATGAGATAAAGTTTAGGGACAAAAATGACCTTATTTTGCAGATAAAAAAGGATATCAAGAGCGTAAAGGAGGAGTTTTAAATGGGAAGAACAATAACCGAAATGAGCTATGAAAGAGCTAAAAAAAATCTCGAAAAAAATGCGGAAAATATAAAAAAACTCGCTGAAAACGGGGTGCTTTTTATCAATCCCGACAGCTGTTATGTTGAAGAAAATGTAAAAATCGGCAAAGGCACGGTGGTTGAGCAGAATGTTATGCTTCAAGGGGACACAAAAATAGGCGAAAACTGTGTAATAGGCATGGGCAGTAAGCTGGTTGATACCGAAGTGGGTGACGGCAGCGATCTTTTGTCGGTTGTTGCAGTTTCTGCAAAGCTCGGCAAAAATGTTTTGGCAGGTCCGTTTTCCTATATACGCCCGAATACTGTAATTGCAGACAATGTAAAGGTCGGGGATTTTGTTGAGGTTAAAAATGCCGTAATTGACGAGGGCACAAAAATTGCACATCTTACATATGTCGGTGACAGCGATGTGGGCAAAAATGTCAATTTCGGCTGCGGAACGGTTACTGTTAATTATGACGGAAAGAAAAAGTATAGGTGCAAAATAGGCGACGACTGCTTTATCGGCTGTAATACAAATCTTGTCGCACCGGTTACGATAAAAGCAGGAGCATATACTGCGGCAGGTTCTACAATAACCGACGAAGTTCCTGAAAAGGCACTCGCAATAGCAAGAGCAAGACAGGTAAATAAAACGAATTGGAAGGATAAGAGGGATAACTAAATGTACCTTATAGCAGGTCTTGGAAACCCCGGCAGAGAATATGAGATGACGCGGCATAATATCGGCTTTGAGGTAATAGATTATATTGCCGATAAGTATGGCGTCAAGGTAAAAAAACTCAAATTCAAGGGACTTTTTAATAAAACGGAAATCGGCGGAGAAGATGTGATACTGTTAAAGCCTCAGACCTATATGAACTTATCGGGCGAGAGCATACGCGACTTTTCGGCATTTTTCAAAATCCCGCCGGAAAAAATCATAGTTATAAGTGATGATGTATATCTTGACGAGGGACGGATAAGAATAAGGAAAAACGGCTCGGCAGGAGGGCATAACGGACTTAAATCAATCATATATCAGCTGAATTCCGATAACTTTATCCGCATACGGATAGGCGTCGGAGAAAAGCAGGAGGAGGGGCAGGACCTTGCCGACTTTGTGCTGTCACGCTTTACAAAATCGCAGATACCTATTTTTGAACAGGCGATAATAAATGCGTCGGACGCCGTTTCGGAGATAATAAAAAACGGCGTAGAAAGTGCGATGAATAAATTTAACGGCATTTAGGCTTTTATGTGCAGGTGAAGAAAATGAATTTCAAAAATCTGCTGTCGGAATATAAGGAATATTCCGACCTTTTGACCGCCTTAAAAAAAGGCGACACGCCGATTTCGGTTTCAGGAATTGTGGACTCGGCGTGGGGACAGTTTATATATGAAACATCAGACGCAAAACGCACATTAGTACTTGCCCATAACGACAGGGAGGCGGAACGCATAGCGGAAAATTTGCGTCTTTTTTGCGACCGGATTTTTCTTTTCCCCAAAAAAGAGTATGTGTTTTTTGATATTGACGCACAGGACAGAAACATAGAAAATGCTCGGCTTACGGCTCTTTACGAAATCTCAAAGGGCGGTATTTTAGTTGCGTCAATAGACAGTATTCTGACCTTTACCCTGCCGTATGAAAAGCTTGAAAAATACACGGTTACGCTGAAATTGGGCGACAGCTATGACAGAGACGAACTTATAGAAAAGCTTATAAAAATGGGATATAGCCGTGAAGAAGAGGTTTCAGGCAAAGGCCAGTTTGCCGTAAGGGGCGGCATTTTGGACATCTTTTCGCCACAGGCGGAAAGCCCTGTAAGAGTGGAATTTTTCGATATAGAAGTGGACTCTGTCCGTGAATTTGACATAGAAACCCAGCGTTCAACCGAAAACATAAAAGAGGCGGTAATTATCCCGTGCAGCGAACTTGCCGACCTCGAAAAAGACGAATTATGCGACAAGCTTTCGGGAATCATCAAGAAACTAAACCGCAAAAAAAAGGACACGAAAGAGATTACAGAGCATATACAAAATGATATTGATAGCATAAAAGGCGGAGTAATACCAAAATCGGTATGCAAATACTTGGGCGTTATTTTTGATGAAATACCGACCGTTTCAGACTATTTCGGAAAAGATGATATGATTATTTTAACCGAGCCGAAACGGGTTATGGAACAGGCAAGAGGTCTGGAATTTGATTTTTCGGAAACATTAAAGGATTTGACCGAAAAAAATCTTTACACAAAGGAAATGGGACGGCTTTGGGGCGACTATGGTGAGCTTTCAAAAGTCTTTGGGGAGCGGCGGTTAATATCCTTAAACACACTTTCGCACTCCTCTGTAAATTATACCTATAAGGCAATATTCAATTTTAATACAAAAACTACGGTATCGCTTCATGGCAGGGTGGAATATCTTTATGATGACCTCGAAAAAAGCAGGGGCACAGATAAGACAACAGTAATTTTAGCAGGAAGCAGGAGCCGCGGCGAAAATCTTGCCGGAACGCTTTCTGAAAAGGGCATAAACTGCCGATACATTGAGGGTGCTGCCGATTTTGAGAAGGGCGAAACGGTAATCATAAAGGGTGATTTATCAAAGGGCTTTGAATATCCCGACATAAACTTTACGCTGATTTCGGAACAGGAGATTTTTGACGGATTTTCGAAAAGGAGCAAAAGAAAATCGGACAGCAAAAACCGCATAAAATCCTATACCGACATAAATGTGGGCGATTATGTGGTGCATAAAACGCACGGCATAGGCAGGTATATGGGGATTAAAAAAATCACGGTTTCGGGAGTCACAAAGGACTATCTGCATATTGCGTACAGAGGGACGGACAGTCTCTATGTTCCTGCAACGGGACTTGAAATGCTCTATAAATATTCAGGTGCGTCGGACGCGGAGCTGCGACTTAACAAATTAGGCGGAGCGGAATGGGATAAAACAAAACAGCGTGTAAAAAAAGCGACGCGTGATATGGCAAAACAGCTTACCGAGCTTTACGCAAACAGAGAATATTCAAAAGGATATGCATTTTCGCCCGATACCGTATGGCAGAGGGAATTTGAGGACACATTTCCCTATCAGGAAACGGAGGACCAAATCCGCTCTATTGAGGAAGTAAAGCGGGATATGCAGAGCGACAAGCCTATGGAGAGGCTTCTTTGCGGTGATGTGGGATACGGCAAAACCGAGGTTGCAATCCGTGCAGCATTTAAGGCCGCAACCGATTCAAAACAGGTGGCATATCTTTGCCCTACTACAATTCTTGCCATGCAGCAATACGAAACCTTTGTTTCGCGAATGAAAGATTTTCCCATAAAAATAGAGATGCTGTCACGGTTTCGCACGGCGTCGGAACAGGCTAAAATACTAAAAAAACTCAAATCCGGCGAAATAGATATAGTAATCGGCACACACAGACTTCTGCAAAAGGATGTGGCGTTTAAGGATTTAGGGCTTCTTATTATCGACGAAGAACAGCGGTTCGGCGTGGCACATAAGGAGCAGTTAAAAGAGCTAAAAAAGAATGTTGATGTGCTTTCAATGAGTGCGACGCCGATACCGAGGACTTTGCACATGGCGATGGTTTCGGTGCGGGATATGAGTCTTTTGGAAACGCCGCCGGAAAACCGCTATCCCGTTACAACTTATGTTTTGGAATTTAACGACGAGGTTATTTTAAACGCCATAAAAAAGGAGCTTCAAAGGGGCGGACAGGTTTTTTACCTGTTCAACAGAGTAAAGGGCATTTACCGTGTTGCCGAGTGGCTGAAAACTCAGCTTCCCGATGCAAAAGTGGCGGTTGGTCACGGCAAGATGAAGGAAGACGAGTTAGAGGATATAATGTATGATATGGTGAACGGCAAAACCGACATTCTGGTTTGCACGACTATAATCGAAACGGGACTTGACATACCTAACGCGAACACGATAATTGTAGAAAATGCCGACAGAATGGGGCTTTCACAGCTATATCAGCTCCGCGGCAGAGTGGGAAGGTCGGATAGGAACGCATATGCGTATTTCACTTACAGGCGCGACGAGCTTTTAACCGAAACGGCGGAGCGGAGGCTGTCTGCAATAAAGGAATTTACCGAGTTCGGCTCAGGATTTAAAATCGCAATGCGTGATTTGGAAATACGGGGTGCAGGTGATATTTTAGGTGCGGAGCAGCACGGGCATATCGACTCTGTCGGCTATGATATGTACTGCAAAATTCTGGAAAACAGCATACGGGAAATGCAGGGACTTCCCGAAAAGCACGAAACAGAAACCGGCATAGACTTAAATATTGATGCATATATACCCGAGCGGTATATTAAAAGCACAAATATAAGAATAGACGCGTATAAGCGTATTGCGGTTATAGAAAATGATGATGACGCATCTGATGTGACAGACGAGCTTATCGACAGATTCGGCGAGATGCCAAAGGCGGTGCGTAATCTCATTGAAATTGCGATAATCAAGGCTTTGGCGAACAATATCGGCATAACCGAAATATCACAACAGGGTGCAAATGTTCTGTTCAAATTTGAAAAGGACAGGATAGAGGACGGCTTTTTGGAGCTTATCATGGACAAATATTTCGACGAATGCACAATAAATCCCAAAAGACCGGTTATAACCTATCGTCAAAAAGAACCCCAAAAAATGCTTTCTAATATTAAGTTTTTATTACAACAGCTAAATGAATTGCATAGCACGGAAAAATGAGATATAATGTAGGCAGATAAGAGGTGGTCGTTATGAAAAAATTACTTGTAATGATTATTTCTCTTTGTCTTCTTACTTCATGTGCAAACACCGACACCGTAGCCACGGTTGGAAAAACGAAGATTACAAAGGGAGAATTTGAATTTTACCTGTCATCTATTAAAAACCAGCTGAGCGGTACGGAGCTTCAAACCGACGAGGACTGGCAGACGCAGGAAATAGAGGGCGAAAAGGCGATAGAGGTTGCAAAAAGACGGGCTTTGGAAATTGCGGTAAACAACGCGGAATATATCGAGGTTGCCAAAGCAGAGGGCATGAGCCTTAATGACACAGAAAAACAGCGGATAAAGGATACAAAACAGCAGGTTATTACCGGCTACGGCGGAGAAAAGGCGTACAAGGAATTTTTGAAGAAGAACAACATAACCGACAGCTTTATTCAGCTTATGTGCGAATCTACCGTTTACTATGAAAAGATAGCGGATAAGGTAAGGGAGGAAAATCCTATAACCGAACCGGAAATGCGAGAATATTTTGAAACGGAGAAAGGTGTTTTTGACTCGGAATACAAAAAGGCGAAGCATATTTTGATTCTGACACAGGATACACAAACGGGAAAGTCTCTTTCAGAAGAAGAAATAAAAGAGGCGGAGGAACTTTCAAACAGCCTTTTAGAGCGGATAAATGCGGGTGAGGATTTTGACGGACTTATGCGGGAATATTCGCAGGATCCGGGACTTACAACAAACCCCGGCGGATATGTATTTACAGAGGGTGAGATGGTGTCGGAATTTGAACAGGCGGTTGATTCGATTTCCTTCGGTGAAGTGACCATATGTAAGTCAAGCTACGGGTATCACATAATAAAACGGCTACCGATAGAATATGAAGATGTCAAGGATAAGATAGAAGATGCCATACTGAAAGAAAGGGTATCGGCAAAGGTAAAAGAATGTAATATCACAGAGACGACAAACGACAAACTAATAAAATCGATAAAATAGTAAAAGGGTGCGAAATATTGCACCCTTTTACTGTCAAAGATTTTGTTGAAAAAAAACAAAAACGGTGATATAATTGAGAAAAACAGTGAACGGATATTGGAGGGAAAATGGGAAAGAAAAAGGTTTTTGCGGTTTTAGCCGTACTTATGACGGCTTTTATATTTTATAACTCGGCACAACCTGCGGTGGAATCTGCAAAATCAAGCGGATTTTTGACGGGCATAGCCATTAATGTGTTGGCGTATTTCGGCTTACACGTCGATTTTGGTATTCTTGAAGTGATACTACGTAAAACGGCACATGTTACCGAGTTTTTTGTGCAAGCGGTGTTTATTGCCAATAGCTATTCGGGGAAATACAGAAAAAGGATTGTTTATGTGTTGTTTTTCGGACTTTTAACCGCTTGTTGCGACGAGTATATACAACTGTTTTTTGACGGCAGAGGCGGACTTATAAGCGACATTTTTATAGATTTCGGAGGCACGGCGTTAGGTACGGCGGTCTGCGGAATTTTCAGACGGAGAAGATAGAGTTTTTTAAAAATCTTATGAAAGGACGTGTGCGGAAGATGAAGAAAATTCTGGCATTTTTGCTTGTTTTTTCAATAACCCTGCCTTGTTTTGCGGCACAAAGCGGCGATATGTCGGAATATTTGTCAAAAGCACAGGAAGAAGGCATAATTTTCGGCGACGAAAATGGTGTATTAAACGAGGATAAAGAAGCAACAAGAGCGGAATTTTTGGCGATAGCAACGCGGTTTTGGGGACTTTCGGGCGGAGAGAATGTTTTTTCTGATGTGACGGAAAAGGATTGGTTTTGCAAAAGTATTGCCGCCGCAAATTTTTGCGGGATTTTTGCAGGAACTCCCGAGGGTGAGGCAAAACCCTATGAGCTTATAAAAACAGAGGATGCTATTGCCATAATCGGAAGATACTATAATGCAACGGCACATAAAGGAAAATATACAGGAATTGCGGAGTATGCGGCGGATTATTTCGGTTATGCGTTTGAAAACGGACTTTTTTCGTCTTGGCGGCATCTTCCGAATTCAAAACAAGGGGTAACAAAGGGAGAAATAATATCCCTTTTTTACGGGTATAGGGATAAAAATGTGCAGACCGACTGCTTCCGGGACGGATATCCCAAGCTGTCGCAAAATCAGCAGTTTAATTCGCTTTCTGTTGATGTTATGACAGAGACCGATTGCGAAATTTCATATGCGATAAGCCAAAAAGACGGCAAAGGATATAGCTGGGTAACGGCTTTTGATAAGCAGGAAGCGGGAACATTAAAAACCATAGTGATAACGGCGGACATAAACCGTATGTACGATTTGTATATAAAGGCGGTATCGAAAGAGAACGGAAGCAGTAGAATAAGCGAGTTTTTAAATGTCTCACCTCTTTCTTTTACACAGGGGAACGGAAGCGAGTCCCGGCCGTATGAGATTTATTCTGAAATTCAGCTAAGGCAGATTTCTGCATTTTCAGATAAATCATTTGTCTTAGGGAACAACATAACAGTTACAGGTGACTGGACGCCGATAAAGAACTTTAAAGGTGTACTTGACGGTGACGGGTACAGAATAAGTGGTATAAAAATCAATGACAGCAGTCAAAAGACCGGACTTTTTGAATCCATTAAGGGAGGAACGGTAAAAAATCTTGCGGTTGATGCGGATATAAGCGTAAAGGATACGGCAGGTATAATTGCAGGAGAGAATAACGGCGGACATATTTCGGGGTGTACCGTTACGGGTGAGGTTTGTGTGAGCGGTGCAAACGGCGGAGGAATATGCGGCATTAATAGCGGTGAAATAACCGACTGTTTATCCTCGGTATATTCGGTAAAAGCGGGGAGCTTTGCGGGGGGGATCTCGGGACAAAACTTAGGCGATATCAAAAATTGCCTGTCAACAGCGGAAACGGTAACCTCCGATATGTATGCAGGAGGAATAGCAGGAACAAATAACGGAGGATTTATATCGGGCTGTGTAGCGGCTAACATTGCGGTTTACAATACTATGACCTATAACGGAGGAAAGGTCTCAACCAACAGAAATGACGGCGTAATGAAAAACAATTACAGCTTTTCCGAGATGGTTTCCAATGCCGCAAAAACGGAAATGAGCGCCAATTCAAGAAACGGACTTGAGCTGCCGTGGGACACTTTTTTGGATGAAGGCTTCTATTTCGGAATAGGCTGGGACGGAAAGAAATGGAAAGAGGCAAAGAACGGATTTAAGCTGATTTGTCCCAAAAATGCCGCAGAACCGATTTTGGAAAGCGGCAGAACACCCTATTTTCCAAAAAGGATTTCCTCAGCGGAAGAGCTTATAGGCATAAACAAAAACGGAAAGGGACATTATGTGCTTACAAGGGACATAACGCTTAGTATTCCGTGGAAGACGATAGACTTTAAAGATGGATTTTCGGGTACACTCGACGGTGACGGACACACAATATATAACCTGACCTTGAAAGGCGAAACAGGAATGTTCTCAAACATAACGGGCGGAACTGTAAAAAATCTTCGCTTAAAGCAGGTTAAGGCAACCTTTAACACAAGCGGGGGAGTCATTTCCGCATGTAACTACGGGTATATTGAAAACTGTATTGTATCAGGCGATATAGCTACTGCAAAAGCAAACAGAATAGGCGGAATAACGGCGGAAAACAACGGAAGAATAGAAAACTGTAAAGTAGAAGCCGATATAACGGCAAATGTAGATGAGATTACTGTCGGCGGAATATGTGCCAAAAATCTTGGCGTAATAAGCAAAAGTGCATTTTCGGGAGCTATAACGGTGTCGGCTGAAAATTCCGTGATAGGCGGAATATGCGGAGCAGATACCGAAGGGTATATTTCTGAAAGTGCCGCAAATGCAGCGGTTTACACAGAAAAAGGCAACGCTGTTGTTGGCGGAATATGTGCCGTATCGGAAGAAACGCAAGTTTATAAGTGCGCGTCAATGGGCGAACTGCGGCAAAAGGGTGCGGATATTTTGACGGGCGGAATATGCGGAACGGCTGACGCCGCAACGGTTTATAACTGTTTTTCGCAGACTAAAATAAAAGTAGAGGCGGAAAATGCAAAATCTGGCGGAATATGTGCGGAAGCGGTGGATTCAAATATCCAGAATACCTACGCTACGGGCGAAATACAATCTGCCGGAGCAGAAAGCGTATCAGGCGGAATATGCGGGGTGGCAGAGAGTTCGTTTATAGTGCAGAATGTGGCTTTAAACCCACTCATTTCGGCAGAAAAAGTAGGAGCAATAGTCGGTGAATATGAAAGCAGTGAGGTTACCGACAATTACAGCCATCAAAAAGTGCGGAAAATCAGCAAAACGGCACAATCGCCTGATAAAAACGGCACAGTAAAGCCGGAAAAAGATATTTTAAATGCGGAATTCTATTTAAAACCGCTTTCGGAAAACGGGCTTTTGGGCTGGGACGAAACCGCTTGGACCGAAAAAGACGGGTATTTGCTTCCTGTTCTTACCGACACGCCGCTCATGGAGAATGTGAAAAATCCCGAATATAAATAGCATAATTTTAAAAAGCAGGTAAATGCTTCTAAGACGGGGCATACTTACCTGCTTTTTTTGCAAAATAAATCTTGAAGTTTGCATTTTGGTATGTTAAACTAAAACTGGAAACTGTGAAAAAGGGTGAATTTAGGTGAAAAAAATCATAATAGCATTGATTATAGTGTTTTCTGCGTTTTTGGAGACGGCAAATGCGGCGGAGATGTCCGAATGGGCAAAAGGCGACTATTCTTCGGCAAGTGAAAAGGGCCTTATACCGCTGAGTATAGCGGTAAGCAATCTTACCGATAATGTTACAAGGGGCGAATTTTGTAATCTCGCGATGAATATGTTTGATACGCTTTACACGGGTGAGGTCAAGCTTTTCGACTGCCCGTTTACCGACTGTAATAATGATTACATAGTAAAAGCGTACTCGCTCGGAATTGTCCACGGCAAAACCGAAACCGAGTTTTGCCCGTTTGATTCAATAACAAGGCAGGAAATGGCAAAAATACTTGTAAATACGCTTGAAACGGCAGGGAAAAAACTGACGGTGTCAAGCGGAAAGGACGAAAAGGCATATAGCTATGCCGATTTTTCAGATGTTGCAAGTTGGGCGGTGCTCGATTTTGTAAAGGTTATAAAATACGGGATTATGAGCGGTGTGTCCGAAACGGAGCTTAATCCCAACGCAAATGCGACAAGGGAGCAGGCTGTCGCAATAGCAAATCGCAGTGTGGATAAGTTTAAGCCGAATGCGGCGGTTTACGCAAAACCGAAACTCACAAATATGGAAAACGGAGCGGAGGTTTCCAATAATCTTTCGGTCACATGGGACAAGAACAATTCCGCAGAGGAATACATAATAATCGTAAAGGACGAGGACTGCAACCTGATTGATATTTGCACATCTGTGATAAATCAGGCAGGGATAAGCACCGAAAATTTTGACAAGGGTAAAAGATATACAATAACAGTTGCGGAGGTTTCGGATAAGACGGTATTTTCCGACGCCGTCGAGGTCATCTATGACGAGGAAGAGGAACGCTTCCAGATAAATACGGTCAGCGATAAATATAGGCGTGTTTTCCAAAATGGTACGCCCTTTAAAACCAAGGATGAGGCGGATGCGAATATGGCGACGGTGCAAATACCCGTATGGCATTTAAAGGACAACGGCACGAAAGTCGCATCAAAAACGGAGCTTGTTGTTAATGCAAATCTGGCGGCGGATGTCGTAAAGATTTTTACCGAAATTTTTGAAGATGCCGAGCAGTTCCCGATTAAAAATGTTGGCGGATACAGTTGGCGTAATACCGCCATGGGCAAGGTTTCGGAGCATAGCTACGGCACATGTATCGACATAAACTATGACGAAAATTATTATTGCTATGCCGATACGGGACAGGCAATAACCGGCAGTTTCTGGAAACCGTTCGAAAATCCCTATTCCATCACGCCCGACGGTTCGGTAGTGCGGACCTTCGCCAAATATGGCTGGGCATGGGGCGGTAACGCATGGTCAAGGTTACATGATTATATGCATTTCACATACCTTGGCAACTGATTGACTTGTTAAAATTGCCCACAGCACCGCTTTTCGTTCGGGGCAGTACACTTGTACGGCACCGCTCACCCAAAGCGGCACTGTGAACAATTTTTCCTTCGTCAATGGAGTACGCCGTCGCCAAGAAGGACAATAATCTGCGAAATTTTTCCTTCGTCAACGGAGTACGCCGTCGCTAAAAAGGGCAGCAATCTGCAAGATTTTTCCTTCGTCAATGGAAATCACAAATTTAATATTCAAAAAGTAAATAAAAACGGTGGCGAAAGCTACCGTTTTTGTCAATATTGCTATTGTATAATCAGAAAAAATGTGATAAAATAGAAAAACAATGCAATTTACAGGGGGAATACGGATGACAAACCGTGAAAATATAAGGAATATCGCAATAATCGCACATGTTGACCATGGTAAAACAACATTAGTTGATGCGATGTTAAAGCAGTGCGGTATTTTTCGTGATAATGAGCAGGTAGAAGAGCGTGTCATGGACTCTAACGACTTGGAGCGTGAGCGTGGCATAACCATTCTTGCAAAAAACACGGCTCTTTACTACAAGGACATAAAAATAAACATAATCGACACTCCCGGTCATGCCGATTTCGGCGGCGAGGTGGAGCGTGGGCTTGAAATGGCGGACGGCGTTCTGCTTTTGGTTGACGCTTTCGAGGGTTGTATGCCGCAGACGAGATTTGTTCTTTCAAAGGCGTTGGCACTCGATTTAAAGCCGATAATAGTGGTAAACAAGGTTGACCGCCCAAACGCAAGGCCATACGAGGTTGTTGACGAGGTTTTGGAACTTTTTATTGATTTGGGTGCAAGTGAGGAACAGCTTGATACGCCCGTGATTTTCGCGTCGGGAAGGGACGGCTGGGCAACTGCCGAATACTCGCCCGAAAAGCCGTCAAGCGACTTAAAGGAACTTTTTGACCTCATTGTAAAGGAAATCCCGTGTCCGAAATGCGAGGATGACGGACCTTTCCAAATGCTTGTTTCCAACATTGACTATGACGAGTACACGGGCAGAATTGCGGTCGGCAAAATCCAAAGGGGAACGGTTAAAACAGGTATGCCCCTTATCGTATGCAAACCGGACAGCAAGACGCTTAACGGCAGGGCGGTAAAGCTTTACACCTTTTCGGGACTTTCCAAAACGGAGTCAGATGAGCTGGGTGCAGGTGATGTTGTGGCGATTTCCGGCATAACGGGGATAAATATCGGGGATACTTTATGTGACATAAATGCTCCCGAGCCGCTGCCCTTTGTAAAGATTGACGAGCCCGTCCTTTCAATGACATTCAGCGTAAACGATTCGCCCTTTGCAGGGCAGGACGGGAAATTTGTAACATCACGGCATTTACGGGACAGGCTCATGCGAGAGCTTGACTCTAACATAAGTTTAAGGGTTGAGGAAACCGACTCAACCGAGGCGTTTGTCGTATCGGGGAGGGGTGAGCTGCACCTTTCGGTGCTTATTGAGAATATGCGTCGGGAGGGATATGAATTTCAGGTATCAAACCCCGTTGTAATCTACAAAACCATAGACGGCGTAAAGTGTGAGCCGATAGAACGGCTTACGGTGGACATCCCCGAGGAATTCACAGGAGTTATAATGGATGGCATTATCGCAAGGCGAGGCGAACTCGTAAATATGACGCCGTCGGCACAAAGCTATACAAGGCTTGAATTTCTCATTCCGTCCAGAGGACTTATCGGCTACCGCAGTGAGATGCTTACACAAACAAAAGGAACAGGAATAATAAACAGTATTTTAGAAAGCTATGAGCCTTATAGAGGCGATATAAACCAGCGGAACAGAGGTGCCTTAATTGCATGGGAAACAGGCACGAGCATAACCTACGGGCTTTACAACGCACAGGAAAGGGGAACTCTTTTTATCGGTGCGGGTGTTGAGGTTTACGAGGGTATGATAGTCGGTGAAAATGCTAGGAACGAGGACATTGTAGTAAATGTCTGCAAGAGGAAACACGCCACAAACACGAGGGCGTCAGGCTCTGACGACGCATTAAAGCTTACACCGCCCAAGAATCTGTCATTAGAACAATGTCTTGATTTTATCGCAGACGACGAGCTTTTGGAGGTAACTCCAAAGCATATGCGTATGCGAAAGAAAATTTTAAAAACCGACCTCCGTGCAAAAGCGAGAGCGAGAGCGTAAAGGAGAAAGGATATGTTAACAAGCAAACAACGGGCGTTTTTGAGGAAACAGGCAAACGGGCTTGACCCGATTTTCCAGATAGGCAAGGGCGGAATTACCGACGAGGTAATAACGCAACTTGCACTTGCGTTGGAATCGAGGGAGCTTATAAAGGTGCATATTTTGGAAACGGCACTTTTGGACGCAAAGGAAGCTATAAACGAAGTTGCAAAACGGCTTAAAGCCGAGCCTGTTCAGGCAATAGGCTCAAAAATCGTTATCTACAAACGGGCGAACAAGGAGAAAAACAGAAAAATTGAACTGCCTAAGAATAAGTAATTTTTGTCTTGGGAAGCGGTAATAAAAATGAGTAAAATAGGAATTTTCGGCGGAACATTTAACCCCATTCATAACGGACATATAGAAATCGCACGTCGTGCAAAGGAACAATTCGGACTTTGCAAGGTGATTTTTTTGACGAGCGGAAATCCTCCGCACAAGCAAAATACGCAGATTCTTGATGCAAAAATCCGTCATATCATGGTAAAACGTGCTATTAGCGGCATAGACGGCTTCGAGCCGTGCGACTGGGAGATTAAAAGAAGTGAGCCGTCATATACGAGAGATGCTCTTTTATATTTTAAGGAAATTTTTCCGAAAGATGAACTCTTTTTCATAATCGGCGGAGACTCCTTGCGGGATTTTGACAAATGGTATAAACCGCAGGAGATTTTAAAGCTATGCACCATTTTGGTTTATGACAGAAAAGGCGGCACAGTAACCTCGGAATTTGCCAAGCAGGTATACGGGGGAAAAATAGATATTTCGTCAAGCGAAATAAGGGAAAATGTAAAAAATGGGCTTAATATATCCGACAAATTGCCGGAAGAGGTCTATAAATTTATAGAAAGAAACGAAATATACGGGTATGTTCCTGGTTTTGAGGCAAAGCTACAAACAATGCTGACGCCGGAGCGGTTTTTACACAGTCTTGGTGTCAGAGATATGGCAAAAGAACTTGCAAAGATTTTCGGAGCGGACGAAAAAAAGGCGGAAATTGCGGGACTTTTGCATGATAATGCAAAAAATATGAGCGATATTTACAGCCGTTGTGCCGATTTAGAGGTTGAGCTTGATGAATTTGAGAAGGAAAATCCAAAATTAGTTCACGCACCGCTGGGGGCAGAAACGGCAAAGTGTATTTTCGGCATAACCGACGCCGACATTATAAACGCAATAAGGTGGCACACGGTAGGGCGTCCCGACATGAGCCTTTTGGAAAAAATAGTCTTTGTTGCAGACCTTACAGAAAAGGGTAGAAAGTTTCCTGATGCGGAAGAAATCAGAAAAATTGCAAAAAAGGATATTGACAGGGCGGTTTATGAGTGCGTAAAGGCGACGGTTTCAGTCAATAAAGGGCGTGGCATAGCCATCCATCCCAATGCAACAAAAATAATTACAAAATTTGAAAAAAATTTCAAATAAACTATTGACAAACTAAAATACATGTGTTAATATTATCGTGTGTATGATTCTAAATTTTTAGAATAGCTTAATATATTATCAAAAGGGAGAATGAGTTACTATGAAGAAAGCAATTTCGATTCTATTGGCAGTAGCAACGATGGCGATTGCAACATCTGCTATGGCTGCTACCGGCACGGCGGACTTGACAAGCGGAAAAGATGCGGGCGGCGTTCAGTACAACAGAAACAGTAACGATTTTGTTGGTTCGCAATATGATACGACTACGATGCCGTGTTTCAGACCCGGGGACACTGTTAAATTTGATGTAACAGGCGCAACGGAAGGGGACGATGTTACACTTATTACTTATAAGCTGGGTCAAGGAAATAATTTGACTACCAGTACAGTTCAGTATGTGAATCAATATGATGACATAGCTGGTACGACAAAGAATGTTGCTTATAAAGTAAGAAATTTGGAGTCAGGCGTATATCAGTTAGATATAAAGGTTGGCGAAAATGCCATTAAAACTGTTTACTATAAAGTTGGTACAGTTGCTGCAACTATGATACCGGCAAATGGTAATACATCTGCTTATATAATAAAGGAAAATGCAGATGGCTCTTATACAGCAGGTTTTGTTGGTAAGGTAACAATTGATATTGCTGATACAACTCTTGCTGATATAGGTTCAAATCCTGGATTTTCGTTTACAAACGGTAAAAGGTATAACTTCACAGACGAGCAGGTTGCAGATTTTGAAGTTGCGAACGTAGGAGCTTATGACGGAGAGAAAGTTAACAGGCTGGTTAATAGTTTCTTGACCGGTGAAGGAACTAATTTGACGGGTACAGGTTCGGAGGCCGAGCTGTATGGCGGTTACTCCTTTGTATATGGTATGAATATTTACAATATTAATTCGGCAGCAAATGCAGAAGCAATTAGTGCAACCGCTGTGACGGATGCAGAATAAGCGGGGGAGGTAAGACATGATGAAAAAGATTTATAGAAAACCAAACTTAGCGATAGAAAGCCTTGCAACCGAAGAAATAATGGCAAACGATAAAAATGCTTTGGCAAGTGCAGCAGTTATACTTAACGGTAATGAGTGGAAGTTCTTAACGGTTGACGGCAGCGGTAACGGTACCGGCAATATGTTAAACAGTATCAACTATGAAGATTTTATAAACTAATTATTTAAAGAACGCACAGTGTGCGTTCTTTTTTTGCTCTTTTTTTAAAACGGTGGAATTATTTTTTGAAAAACGCTAAAAATTACTAATAAGATATAGACTTTTTGCAAAAAATGTAGTATTATATGACTTATAGTGTTATGGCTGAAAGGACAAGTTTTGGTTTATGGAAAAATTGAAGATAATCGTAAAAGCGTTGGACGATAAAAGGGCTACCGATATAGATGTTCTGGACATTTCCAAGCTGACATCCTTGGGTGACTATTTTATCATATGCACCTGTTCATCAGGTGTTCAGGTCCGTGCTTGTAGTGACGAAGTTGAGGAAAAGACAAAGGAAAACGGATTCCCGCCAAAGCATATTGAAGGCTATCGGGGCGGAAACTGGATTTTAATGGATTTCGGGGACATAATCGTTCATATTATGGAACGTGAAACAAGAGAGTTTTATTCTTTGGAGCGTCTTTGGGACGATGCGGAAAAACTTGAAATAAAGGCGGATTGAGGTGATTAACATGGATAAATATAATTTTAAAGAAATTGAGAAAAAGTGGCAGAAAAAATGGGAAGATGCAAACTGTTTTCATGCCGAAAACGATAGCGAAAAAGAGCCGTATTACGCCCTCATTGAGTTTCCGTATCCGTCGGGACAGGGACTGCATGTAGGGCATCCGAGAAGTTATACGGCACTCGATATTCTTGCAAGAAAAAGAAGAATGCAGGGATATAATGTTTTATATCCTATCGGCTGGGACGCTTTCGGTCTGCCAACTGAAAACTATGCAATAAAGAACAAAATTCATCCTAAGATTGTCACAAAAAAGAATATTGAAAACTTTACAAGACAGCTTAAAATGCTTGGATTTTCTTTTGATTGGCAAAGGGAAGTAAACACAACCGACCCGAGTTATTATAAATGGACGCAGTGGATATTTTTACAGCTCTTTAAGCATGGACTTGCGTATAAGCAGGAAATGCCGATAAATTGGTGTACAGGCTGCAAAGTCGGACTTTCTAATGAAGAAGTTGTAAATGGCGTTTGCGAAAGATGCGGAAGCGAGGTTGTTCAGCGTCGCAAAAGTCAATGGATGCTGAAAATTACCGAATATGCACAGCGTCTTATTGATGACCTTGATGATGTCGATTTTATCGAAAGAGTTAAAACTCAGCAGACAAACTGGATTGGCAGAAGCGAGGGTGCAGAGGTAGAGTTTACGCTTACAACGGGAGATAAGATAACCGTTTATACTACCAGATGCGATACCCTTTTCGGTGCTACATATGTTGTTTTGTCGCCGGAGCATAGTATGGTTAAAAAGCTTTTGCCCATGCTCAAAAATGCTGATCAAGTAGAAAAATATATTGAAAATGCTGCTAAAAAATCGGAATTTGAGCGTACAGAACTTGCAAAAGATAAGACAGGAGCAAGGCTCGACGGCGTAAATGCGATAAATCCGGTAACGAATGAGGAAATTCCGATATTCATATCCGATTATGTGCTTGTAACATACGGAACGGGTGCAATAATGGCAGTTCCGGCACATGACAGCAGGGACTGGGACTTTGCTAAAAAGTTCAATCTGCCGATAATTGAGGTTGTTTCAGGCGGGAAGAATGTCTTAGAAGAAGCATATACCGATGTTACAAGTGGCACAATGGTAAACTCAGGCTTTTTAAACGGCATGAGCGTTAAAGAAGCGATTCCTGCCATGATAAAATATCTTGAAGAAAAGGGAATCGGAAAGAAAAAGGTCAATTTTAAGCTTCGTGACTGGGTATTCTCACGCCAGAGATATTGGGGAGAACCTATCCCGCTCGTTTATTGTGAAAAGTGCGGCTGGGTACCTGTTCCCGAGAGTGAGCTTCCTTTGGAGCTTCCCGAGATTGACACATTTGAGCCGGGTGAAAACGGCGAATCGCCACTTGCAAAGGCGACGGACTGGATAAATACAACCTGTCCGAAGTGTGGCGGAAAGGCAGTCCGTGAAACCGATACAATGCCACAATGGGCAGGTTCGAGCTGGTATTATTTGCGGTATATGGACCCGCATAATAACGAGGCTTTGGCGTCCGATTCGGCACTTAAATACTGGTCACCTGTGGATTGGTATAACGGCGGTATGGAGCATACCACGCTTCACCTTTTGTATTCGAGATTTTGGCATAAGTTCCTGTACGATATAGGCGTTGTTCCGACAAAAGAGCCGTACCAAAAGCGTACATCACACGGGATGATTTTGGGCGAAAACGGCGAAAAAATGTCTAAATCAAGAGGAAATGTGGTAAATCCCGACGAGGTTGTAAACGATTACGGTGCAGATGCAGTGCGTACATTTGAGATGTTCATAGGTGCGTTTGACCAGTCAACGCCGTGGTCGGAAAAGGGATTAAAGGGCTGCTACAAGTTTTTGGAGCGTGTCTGGAACTTGCAGGAAATGCTAACTCCGAGCGAAGAACTCTCAAAAGACCTTGAAAAAGCGGTAAATAAGGCGATTATGAAGGTCAGCGACGACTATGAAAAGATGAAGTACAACACGGCAATCGCAACCCTTATGAGCCTTGTAAACGATTTCTATAAAAAGGGCGAGGTAACAAAAGGCGAGTACAGAATTCTGATCACGCTTTTAAACCCCGTAGCACCGCATATAACCGAGGAGCTTTGGGAAAAGTACGGAAACACTCCGCTTTTGGCACTTACCAAGTGGCCGGATTTTGACAAGGCTAAAACGGTAGACGACGAAGTCGAGATAGTGGTGCAGGTAAACGGAAAGATAAAGGATAAAATAACCGTTCCAAAGGATATTGCAAAAGAAGAACTTGAAAAAGTTGCGTTGGATGCCGAAAAAGTCAAACAGGCATTAGACGGAAAAACGGTTATAAAAATCATTACAGTACCCGGAAAACTCGTAAATATAGTAGTAAAATAAAGGGGGGCGGACATATGTCCGCCCATAAAGTTTAAGCCTGAATAAAATTGCCCATCTCACTGCTTTTTGAAAGGGGCGGTAGGTGGTACAGCACCACTTCCTGCAAAGCGGCAGTTCTTTACAATTTTCTTTCAGGCCAACAATTTGTGATTTTGGTAAGAAAAGGAAGGGTTAAAAAATGGAAAAAGGCAACATTTCTGTTAATTCGGAAAATATTTTTCCTATAATTAAAAAGTGGCTTTATTCCGATAAGGATATTTTTGTAAGGGAGCTTGTATCTAACGGTTGTGACGCAATAACAAAGCTGAAAAAGCTTGTCGGTATAGGCGAGGCAAAGATTTCGGACGAAGATTTTAAAATAACCGTAACCGTTGATAAGGATAAAAAACAACTCATTTTTGAGGATAACGGCATAGGCATGACAAAAGACGAAGTCGAAAAATACATAACCGATATCGCTTTTTCGGGTGCTACCGAATTTTTGGAAAAGTATAAAGACGAAAACGATAAAGAAGCACAAATTATCGGACATTTCGGATTGGGCTTTTATTCTGCGTTTATGCCGAGCGAAAAGGTAGAGATAGAAACGCTCTCATACAAGGACGGCGAAGACGCTGTTTATTGGAGCTGTGACGGCGGCATGAGCTATGAGATAGATAAGGGCAAACGCACCGAAAGAGGCACGAAAATTATCCTTACAATAGCCGAGGATTCAAAGGAGTTTTTGGAGGAATTTACAGTAAGGGAAGTTCTTTCAAAATACTGTTCCTTTGTACCTGTGCCGATTTATCTGGAAATCACGGGAAAAGAGCCCCAAAAGGACAAGGACGGGAAAGAAATACTGCCGTCTTCCATAAACGAGGTGACGCCGCTTTGGGTAAAAGCCCCGAAGGACTGTAAAGATGAGGATTACAAGGATTTTTACAGAAAGGTGTTTTTGGATTTTAACGAACCGCTTTTCTGGATTCACTTAAATGTGGATTTTCCGTTTAATTTAAAGGGAATACTGTATTTCCCGAAAATAAATCACGAATTTACCGTAAACGAGGGACAAATAAAGCTCTATAATAACCAGATTTTTGTTGCTGATAATGTTAAGGAAGTTATCCCTGAATTTCTTATGCTTTTAAAGGGCGTAATTGATTGCCCTGATTTGCCTCTTAATGTATCCCGGAGCTTTTTGCAAAATGACGGATATGTGCGTAAAATATCGGCACACATCACCAAAAAGGTTGCGGACAAGCTTAAAGAAATATACACAAAACAGCGTGAGGATTATGACAAATATTGGGAGGACATCAATGTATTTATAAAATACGGCTGTATGCGTGACGAAAAGTTTTATGAGCGTGTAAAGGATTTTATCGTTTATAAAAATCTGGACGGAAAACATATAACCCTTTCGGAGTATTTGGAGGGCAAGGAAAACAAGGACATTTACTATGTTTCGGACGAAAATTTGCAGTCGCAATATATCAATATGTTCCGTGAACAAGGTCTTGATGCGGTGATTTTACCGTCGGTAATCGATACGCATTTTATTTCATTTATTGAAATGAAGGAGGAGGGTGTGAAGTTCAAAAGGATTGACTCCTCCGTTTCGGAAACCGCCGATAAAGACGCCGAAAAGGACGAAAAATATGACGAAAAACTTATCGAAATATTTAAAAATGCACTTTCTGACGATTCTTTGAAAATCGAAGTTCAGGCACTTAAAAAAGAGGATATGCCGGCGGTCGTGCTTTTATCGGAGGAGTCACGCAGAATGCAGGAAATGTATCGCTCGTACGGTCAGCAGTTTGCGGGAATGGGGGATATGTTTAAGGATGAGTTTACACTTGTTATAAACTCCAACAACGCCCTTATTAAGAAACTTGACAAGGCAGAGGACGCCGATAAAACGGTAATTGCAAAGCAAATATTCGATTTGGCGATGCTTTGCCATAAACCGCTTTCTCCCGAAAAAATGACGGAGTTTGTAAAAAGGAGTAACGAACTTATCGCAAGACTTATTTAAAAACAAGCATTTTAAAAGCCGACTTCCAAAAGAAGTCGGCTCATTTTGTCATATAATTAGTTCACGCTGCCGAAGTTAAACAAATTCGGAACAGAGTGCGGTACACAATAAATGCGGTTTTGGTCAACTTCGGCATTTATCATATCCACAACTATATAGGGCCTTATAATGCGTACGGCATAGAATTTGCCGGATACAGATAAGCCAAAGTTGTCGTTTTGTGGCTTTCCTGATGCATCTAATGGTGCGGCACAGCCGCGTATAATAAGACGTCTTGGACTAATATTGTTTATTCCTATTTTGCCTTGACCCACACCGTCTGCAATGTATATATCGGAATCGGTACTGACATTATCCAAAAGAACATTGTCGCATCTTATTACGGTATTTCCTGCGGGCAGCTCGGTATATGTTCCCGGCTCGTCTATATAGTTCTTAATAATATTGTTCATAACTATGGCAAATTCTGCTCTTGTAATATTTTCTGTCGGTGCGATAGTGATACCCTCACATCCGCCTTGTGCTATAACACCTGCGACAAACGGCTTTGCCCAATCGGCAGTACCGGCAGTATCTCCCCGAGAAGAAAGAACACTTACATCATAAATACGGGGCTTTGCGTGGCGTGAATTAGGTGCGGCATATATCTCATTTTCAGATAAAGAATCTATATCCACTTCACTGGAAACAACGGTATATGGAGGAAGCAAATCAAACACCTGTGATAAAACCGTAAAGGCTTCCTGAAAACTTATGTTATCTTTTGGACGCATTTGGCCGTTACCGTCACCCGAAAAAGCACCCATATAGTACGCACTTGAAATTGCAGAGTAAAACCAATCGTCCGGAGAAACGTCGCCAAATTTTGAGATATCCATTGTTTGGGTTGCTCCGCATACTCTTGTTATAATGGAAGCCATTTCTGCACGGGTAATCGGGGAATCGGGACGAACGGTTCCGTCCTCATAGCCTGACAGAATTTTATTAGATACAGCGTTTAAAATAGCTGTTTTTGCCGGTTCACTATTTGGCATATCCGGGAAATCGGCATATACCGTACCGGCAAACAGGATACATATTGCCAAAAACATAGAAAAGAATCTTCTCATAAATAAACTCCTCCAACACATTATCCTAATGTAAATAGTACCTTCATTATATCACAAAGATATACTAATGTCCAGCAATTTTTAAAAATGTAAATGAAAATTATTGACAATAAATGCCGAGTTTTATATAATATTTCCATAAATAGAGAACTGGCGGTGATTTAATTGAAAAAAATTTATAAATTTTTGGCATTCGATTTCGGTGCATCAAGCGGACGGGCAATGCTCGGAAAATTTGACGGGGAAAAGATAGTTTTTGAAGAAAAACACAGATTTTCCAATGACCCTGTAACTGTAAACGGGGGGATGTATTGGGATGTTTTGAGGCTCTTCCATGAAATAAAGCAAGGCATATTAAAGTGTGCAAATTCGGGAGATAAGGACATAGATTGTATAGGTATAGATACATGGGGTGTTGACTACGGATTTTTGGACAAAAACGGAAAACTTTTGGGAAATCCGCATCATTACCGTGATACGAGAACCGACGGCATGTATGAAAAGGCATTTTCAATGGTTTCCAAAGAGGAAATTTTTGAAAAAACAGGTATCGCATTTAATTGGTTTAACACGCTTTATCAGCTTTTATCCGAAAAACTGTCGGGTGATGTATGTCTTGAAAATGCGGACAAATTGCTCTTTATGCCCGACCTTTTCAATTATTTTTTGACGGGGGAAAAGCGTTGCGAATATACTATTGCGTCAACCTCACAAATGCTTGATTCAAAAAATCGCACATGGGCAAAAGACTTGCTGACTAAAATGGGATTGCCGACAGATATTTATGCAGATATGATAAACCCCGGTCAAAAAGTCGGCATTTTAAAGGAAGAATTGGCAAAAGAACTCGGAGTAGAAAGAGTGCCGGTAATAGCGGTTGCATCTCATGATACTGCATCTGCGGTGGTATCGGTACCCGTAGAAAAAGGTGAAGATTATATTTACATATCAAGCGGAACATGGTCGCTTATGGGCGTGGAGCTGGATAGCCCGATGGTCACCAAAGAGGCTATGACGCATAATTTCACAAATGAGGGCGGAGCAGAAAACAAGATTCGCTTCCTTAAAAATATTATGGGGCTTTGGCTCATTCAGGAATCACGCAGACAGTGGGACAGAGAGGGAACGCTCTTGTCCTTTGACGAGCTTGAATCGGAAGCAAGACAGGCAGAGCCTTTTGCAAGTCTTATAGACCCTGACAGGCAGGAATTCCAAACTCCCGGAAATATGCCCGAGAGAATACGGGAATTTTGCAGACAAACGGGACAAAAAGTGCCGCAGACTAAGGGTGAAATCATACGGGCAATTGCTGAAAGTCTTGCCTTTAAGTACAGACACACGATAGAGGGCATGGAAGAAGTAACGGGCAAAAAGTACGGTGTTATCAATATAGTAGGCGGAGGAATCAAGGATAAGATGATTTGTGCGTTTACTGCAAACGCAACAAACCGCAAGGTTGTAACAGGTCCTGTTGAAGCAACCGCCATCGGAAATGTAATTATGCAAGGTATTGCGATGGGTGCGATAAAAGACCTTTATGAAGGCAGAAAAATCGTTAAAAAATCCTTCCCGACAGATGAATATATCCCGACAGACGCGGGTAGCTGGGATGCAGCATACGGAAAATGGAAGGAAATTTGCGGCATCAAATAGGCATATCCTAAAAAATAATCTCATAGTATTAACTATGGGATTATTTTTATGGGAGGATTTCATATGGAAGCAGAAATAGAGAGACAGAGCATAAATGTAGTAAAAACGGTTTATGAGGGTGAGATAAAAACAAATGCGGACGGAAACATTATAGTACCCGATTCAAAACCGGACATTTTAAAGGTTTGCGAAGTTACGGCAGAGCCGTATTTTACCGAAAAGCAGATTGAGGACGGCAAAATTACATTAAACGGAAGGGTAAGAATTAGTATTTTATATGTCCCGGAATGTGATGAAAAGGGCATTAAATCAATAAGCGGAAGCATGGAGTTTTGTGAAACGCTTAAAAGAAGTGAATTCAAAGATGACATGACGCTTTCAGCTTTTTGTGATGTTGACAAAATATCATATAAGGTGCTTAATTCCCGCAAAATCGGGATTGATACCAAAATCATAATCGGAATTTCGGTTTTCGCTAATGAAAAAAAGGATATTGCGGCAAATGTTTTGGCAGATAACGCACAGACCAAAAGCAAAGAATTAAAATTTATGGGAAGGCAGGATTGTGAGGAATATTCCTTTACGATAGATGAAGAAGTTGCATTTCCGCAAGGTAAAACGGCACAGGAGTTATTAAAGGCGGATGTGTGCATATTATCAAAGGAAAGCAGAGCGTTAGACGGAAAGCTTGTGATAAAAGGAAAGCTTGGCATTTGCATTTTGTATGAGGACGCAGGTAAAAAATATAATCATCTTGATTGCGAAATACCCTTTACAGAGGTTTTTGACGCCCCGTTCCTTTTGGAAGACGAGGATGTTGATGTAAGCTATGAAATCTGTGAAACGGCATACGAACTTAAAAATAACGCACAGGACACATCATCAATTTTGGTAAAAGCAGAAGTGGCCGTGTGTTTAAAAACCGACGGCGAGGAAAGTGTATCAGCACTTGACGATTGCTATTTTACCGATTCCAACTGCGACTTTTCCTGCGAAAAAATGGTAATGCAGTCGGTTGCCGAAAAAATAAGATTTTCCGCTGTAATAAAACAGCTTTTGCAAAAAGCGGAGGGATGCCCCGATATTGCAGGTGTATATAAAGTCCAGGCAAAGCCTAACATAACCAAAACAGCAATTTCTGACGGAAAGCTTTCAGTTTCGGGCAAAATTCTTATGTGTGTACTCTATCTGACAGATGATGAAAACACCCCGATAGCGTCGATAACGGAGGAGGAGCCGTTCAATTATGAAATCGACTGCGACGGCAGAATTTCAGAGGACAGTAAGGCTATTTTAGGTGTTGAATGTGAACATATAAGCTACACAATAAGCTCAAAGGATTCCGTTGAGGTAAGGTGTGGGCTTATTATCACAGGCGAAATAATAAATATTTTTGAGGAAACTGTCATTTCGGATATTACGGCAAAGCAGAGGGAAAGCGGTAAGAACGGAATAGTTGTATATTTTGTAAAAGACGGTGACGGTCTTTGGGATATTGCAAAAAAATATCATGTAAAAACCGACAGTTTGCTTTCGGCAAACGGAAAAGATGCAGATGCATCTCTTGCGGCAGGGGAAAAATTGATAATACCGCTTAATTAGAGAAGCAAACGGCTTTTGCCGTTTGTTTTTTTATTATGTAGGAAATTACAACATTTTGTTGTAATGACGAAATAACAAAACAGCTACCTTGTACCCACGTCCGCAGACGGAGCTTCTATCAGAAGCTTTTTTACGCGAAAAAATGGCAAAAGATATTGTTTTTTTTTGACTGTTATAGTATAATATACTATAATAGTTTTATGAGGTGATAGTGTATGCTTTTTAAAAACATAGCATATGACATAGAAGCGGTTATGGACAGGGACCCTGCCGCCAGGACTAAGGCAGAGGCGTTTTTTCTGTACCCGGGAGTTCGTGCGGTATTCTGGCATAGAGTAGCACACTTTTTTTATCGCCATAATTTAAAATTTTTGGCACGGTGGATTTCTCAGGTGACAAGATTTTGGACGGGGATTGAGATTCATCCGGGTGCAAAAATAGGAAAAGGACTTTTTATTGATCACGGAATGGGCGTGGTTATAGGCGAAACGGCAGAAATAGGAGATAACTGTACCATTTATCAGGGTGTAACGCTTGGCGGAACAGGCACAGAAAAGGGCAAACGCCACCCGACCTTAGGCAATAATGTTATGGTAGGCTGCGGTGCGAAAATATTAGGACCGTTTACCGTCGGTGATAACTCAAAAATTGCGGCAGGGGCGGTTGTGCTGTCGGAAGTTCCGGCAAATTCTACCTGCGTCGGCGTTCCTGCAAGAATTGTCAAGCTTGAAGGCGTGAGGGTTGAATGTGATTTGGATCAGGTGACAGTTCCCGATCCGATTTCGTCACAGCTTTGCACACTTTCGGTGCATATTGCAAAGCTTGAAAAGCAAATAAAAGAATTGGAAAAATCTGAATAAAATTGCCCATCTCACCGCTTTTCACTCGGGGCGGTACAATCGTACAGCACCACTCGCTGTAAAGCGGTAATATGAACAATTTTCTTTCAGCTTTGGGTTTTGTGCTATTGGCACAGGAAGGAATGAGTAAATGAGAATTTATAATACAATGACACGGCAAAAGGAAGAATTTGTGCCGCTTGAAACAGGAAAGGTGAAAATGTATTCCTGCGGTCCTACCGTTTATGACTATTTTCATATCGGCAACGCAAGACCGTTTATCATTTTCGATACTTTAAGAAGATATTTGGAATATCTCGGCTATGAAGTCACTTTTGTTCAGAATTTTACCGATATAGACGATAAAATGATAAACCGTGCCAACAAAGAGGGAATAACGGTAAAAGAGCTTGGAGAGCGGTTTATTGCAGAATATTTTAAAGACGCCGAGGCACTTGGGATTAAACGGGCAACAATTCACCCGAAGGCAACCGAAAATATTGACGCAATAATCGACGTTGTAAAAAAGCTGGAAGAAAAGGGCTATGCCTACAATGTTGACGGAAATGTGTATTTCAGGACAAAAAAGTTTAAAGATTACGGAAAGCTTTCGCATCAGCCTCTTGATGAGCTTGAAGCAGGGGCAAGAATAGACATAAACGAGGGAAAAGAAGACCCGATGGATTTTGCACTCTGGAAAGCACAAAAAGAGGGTGAACCTGCATGGGAAAGCCCATGGGGAATGGGTAGACCCGGGTGGCACATTGAGTGTTCCGCCATGGTTAATGAGTATCTGGGTAACACGATAGACATTCATTCGGGCGGCAAGGACTTGATTTTCCCGCATCACGAAAATGAAATCGCCCAGTCGGAATGTGCAAACGGCTGTGAATTTGCACATTATTGGATGCATAACGGGTATATCAATATCGATAACCGAAAAATGAGCAAATCGCTTGGGAATTTCTTTACAATCAGGGATATTACCGAAAAATACGAACCGCAGGTAGTGAGATTTTTTATGCTTTCGGCACATTATCGAAGCCCCGTAAATTTCAGCGACACCCTTATGGCTCAGGCAAAATCGGCAATGGACAGGGTATATAACTGCATAGAAAACCTTGAATTTTTGAAAAAGAGTGCAATGGAAAAAGCCGCGTCAGATGATGAAAAGCTCCTTTTAGCAGAACTTGAAAAGGCAAAAAAACGCTTTTTGGACGCTATGGACGACGATTTAAACACGGCAGATGCAATTTCGGCAATTTTTGATATTGTTTCGGCAGCAAATAAGTGTTTTTCAGAAAACGGCGGAAATTCGCTTGAAGTCGTAGAAAAAACGCTGTCCTATATTCACGAGCTTGGCGACGTTTTAGGACTTTTTAAAGACAGACAAAAGTCGGCGTCAAAGGAAATCGAGGAGCTTATCGAAAAGCGAAATGAGGCAAGAAAGGCAAAAAATTATCAGGAGGCAGACCGTATCCGTGACGAGCTAAAAGCGAGAAATATCGAGCTTAAAGACACGCCGACGGGCGTAAAATGGTCATATATCAAATGATGAAAAATCCGTCGGAATATTCGCCGCTTGTCCTTGCGTATATAGGCGATGCGGTGTATGAGGTATATACAAGGGAGCGGATACTCTCTGAAAACCCCGATTTACCCGCACATAAGCTCCATAAGGAAAATATAAAATATGTAAAAGCAAATGCACAAAGCAGAAGTGTTTCAGCGTTAGAAAACATGTTAACCGAGGAGGAAACGGCAGTTTTAAAGCGTGGAAGAAATGCAAAGTCCGGGACTAATCCCAAAAATGCGGATGTTTTGGACTATCGCAGGGCAACAGGACTTGAAACGCTTTTTGGCTATCTCCACTTAAAAGGGGAGAAGGACAGGCTTTTTGAGCTTATGAAAACAGCATTTGACAATGCGAAAAATGATTAACAAGGAAAGGGATACAAATGGAAGAAAGAAGAAAAATTGAACTTGCAATTATTGCAAATAAGGTGAGAAAAAATGCATTAACAGGCATATTTAACGCAAAGGCAGGACACCC
>JAFZMQ010000028.1 GCA_017551095.1 Clostridia bacterium
AAAGGCAAACGCAAGACTTATGCTCTGGATAGAGCCTGAGCGTGCAAGGAGCGATACTAATGTTATAAACGCGCACCCCGACTGGTTTTTGAGCCTTCCCGGCACAACAAATAATATTTTAAATTACGGAAATAAAGATGCGTGGAATTATGCGTATAATATGATTTCTGGCTATATTGATGAACTTGAACTTTCTTGCTACCGACAGGATTTCAATGTGCCTTTAACAAGTTTTTTTGAGAAAAATGACAAAGCCGACAGGCGCGGAATTACCGAAATAAAGCATATTATGGGTTTGTATGAGCTGTGGGACAGGCTTTTGGAAAAATATCCGCATTTGCTTATCGATAATTGTTCATCGGGCGGAAGACGCTTTGATATTGAAACATTAAAGCGTTCCATACCATTTTTCAGAAGCGACTATTTTTGTAATTATACCGCCGATGCCGAGGTTGTGCAGGTAGAAAATAATGCTGCAAAATATCTTCCGTATATCGGATGCTGCACAAAGGCTACAGATGAATATGCAATGAGAAGCTCCTATGCTTCAAGCTTTGGATTTATGGGCTGGAGCAGGGAATATATGAAGCTTGGAGGCGGCGATTTTGAAAAGCTCAAAGAACTTACCTGCGAGTATAAGAAAATCAGGAAATATTTTTCAAAGGATTTTTATAATCACGGAGCAGAGGTTTATGATAAGGCAGCGTGGACGATTTGGCAGTATCACGATGGTAGCGATGACAGCGGTATTTTGATAGCATTCAGAAGAAGCGAGTCTCCGTTTGACAGCGTGACGCTAACGCTCAAGGGCTTAAGTGAAAATAAGAATTACAGCTATTACAATTTTGACACAAAAGAAGAAAAAGTTGGGAATAGCAGCTTAACGGTAAACTTGCCTGAAAAAAGAACAAGCGTTGTTATTGAATATAAAGGAAAATAAAAGCTATTATGACGGTGTTTGCTGATATTAAGGAGGAGAACGATGGATAAGTATTTAAGATTAGCGGAAAAGCTGAAAAACAGGGAAAAGGTTATCGGTACAACAATGATAATATTCAAAAGTCCGATAATTTTAGAGGCTATGAACAGCGATGATTTGGATTTTGTGCTGTTTGATGCCGAACACGGAGTATTTGACACGCAAAACACGGTAGAGCTTTTGCAGGTGTGCCGTCTTATGGGACTTCCTGCATTTATAAGAGCGCAGGATACTATGTATCACCTTATTGCAAAGGCAATAGATATGGGTGCGGACGGTGTGATGATACCCCGTACCGAGAGCTTGGAACAGCTTAAAACTGCGGTAGACGCACTTTTATTCTATCCCGAGGGAAGAAAAGGCAGCGGCGGTCACGCACAATTCAGAAAAGGCGAAGCGTATGATGATTTTAAGAAAACAAGATTTTTAATGCCGCAGATTGAATCGCCCAAGGGAATAGAAATGCTTCCCAAAATGCTTGAGGAATACGGCGAGTACATAAGTGCGGTTATGATAGGCCCTTATGATTTGTCAATTATGGTCGGAACACCCAAGGACATAAAAAGCCCCGAAATGCTTTCGGCAATACAGGAAATATTTGATATCAGCAATAAATACGGCAAATCCTGCGGAATTTATTGCGATGACGAGGTTTTGGCACAAAAGTACCGCGATATGGGCTGTAATGTTCTTTGGACGGGTAGCGACAAGGACTTTTATATGCGCGGCTACAATGAGGAAATGGAAGTTTTAAAAAATATAAAATAGGAGAAGAAAAATGAAAATAGTTATACTTGACCACCCGAGAGAAAATCCGGGCGAGATAGATTGGAGCGACTACAAAAACTTTGGTGAGGTTATAAAGTACGAGCATACACTGCCTGAGGAGGCACTCGAAAGAATAGGAGATGCCGAGGTTGTATTCCTGAATAAGACCGTTTTGACAGGTGAAGTTATCAGAAAGTGTAAAAATCTTAAATACATATCGGTAATAGCAACAGGCTATAACACAGTTGATGTGGAAGCTGCAAAAGAGTGCGGCATTAAAGTGTCCAATGTCCCGTCCTATGGTACGGAGGGGATAGGTCAGCACGCAATAGCACTTTTGCTTGAAATAACAAATCACGTTGCACATCACGACCTTGAAGTCAGAAAAGGCAGAAAAAATGACGATAAGGACTGGTGCTTCTGGGATTACCCGATGGTAGAGCTTGAAAACAAGACTATGGGCATTATCGGTCTCGGCAGAATAGGTCAGATCACAAGCCGTGTCGCACAGGCGTTCGGTATGAAGGTTTTGGCGTATGATTCATATAAAAATAAGGCTTTGGAAAATGAAAACTGCCGTTATACCGACCTTAATACACTGCTTTCAAATTCTGATGTAATATCGCTGCATTGTCCTCTGTTTCCCGAAACGGAAAATATTATAAACAAGAACACAATAGCAAAAATGAAGGA
>JAFZMQ010000001.1 GCA_017551095.1 Clostridia bacterium
AACGGTAGCATTATGACATAGGTTTTTTAAATCTCGTTCACTTACTCCCATACCGCTTCCTTCATTTGTGCAGAACGGAATAATCGTTTTTCCCGAAAGGTCAAAATGTTCTAAAAGCGTAAACATACACATCGGCATCGTGCCCCACCAGTTCGGATAGCCTACAAAAATCGTATCATAGCTTTCAAAATTTTCGGGATATCCCTTTATTTCGGGGCGTGCCTTTTCACGAAGCTCTTTCTTGGCTTCGTCTATACATTTATAATAATCCTTATCATATTCATGTACGGTTTGCACCTCAAACAAATCGCCGCCGACTGCCTTTTGAATAAACTCAGCAACGCGCTCTGTATTACCCTTTGTAATGTTTTTAATGCTGCCGTTTACATAGTTCTCACCTTTTCGTGAGTAATACACTGTTAGAATTTTAGCCATAATCATCAACCTTTCATAGTTAAAGAGTAATACTTTAAACAATTTTTCATTCAAGATGCTTTTCTGGCTTCAATATAAAGATCAATATCATCGATAATGTAGCTTGTACCTGTAGTATGCAGTGCCTCAAAGCAACTTATAATATATTCAGAAACCCTATATTTCTGAAACAGTCTTATAACTTGTTTTCCTGTTAAATTTTTTGCCGATTTATATTCCTCTATGCAGAATATCAAAAAATTGACTTCTTTACTCACATCTACGCCTCCTCTGGATAAAGCAGATTACCTGTTGTATGCTCTTCGTTAAATATATTAAAAATGGTCAGCGGACTTAAATGCCATAGTTTTGTATCTTCTTCTTCAAGAATTTCATAAGTTTTTGAACTATAAAACATATCCGATGCGGTTATTTCATCTATATGATAATTTTCTACAATTAGCTTTATTATATCCGGCACTATCAAAATCAGCATTGATTCAAATTTTTCTTTATCCATCACAATTCCTCCTCCGGCACAGTCCCGATAAATTTCAAATATGATAAGGCTTTTTCTGATGCAAAAACCATTTGATTATACAGCTTCTTAACCTTTAACGCATCAAGCGTCTGCTCCTTTGTAAGCACTCCTGATTGATATAGAGTAAAAGTTGTATATACATCATCATTTGCCACAGGACCATAAATAACATCATAATTATCACGGTTGTAATTACCTGAACGGTTTTCAGACACAAAATCAAGCCATTTTTCATCAGTAAAATCAAACTTTAAAACGGAACATTCATTAAAAAGCCTTTCTTCATCGACTTCATATACTCCTACCTGTTTTGTACCCTCTTTTCTTCGGTTAAATACTTTTTGCGCAAAACTGATAGCTTGAGCCTTATTTGTAGTGGTATAGAAACCAAATCCAAAATCAAGAAATCTGTTTTGCGGTATCAATTTCGGTTCTTTAACTATCTGGTTGCTACCATGATATAGTATCATAAATTTCCCTCCAATGCCCTATTTGCAATTTTTAACTCCTCTTTAAGCGCTTTGATCATAACACTTATGTGCTTCCTTTTTTCTATCTGCCTTTGTAGTTCAGAAACCTCTGTACCAACATACTTTGAAACAACCTTTCCGTTTTCCCGATATTTTAAATAATAATATGTCTGTCCGTTTCGATTACTACCTGACAAGGTTCCCTTCGGAAGCTTGTTAATCATATTCATATATGTCGATAATTGATATTCGATCCTCTTTTTTTCTTTTGCTATTGTCTCCAAAATCAAATTCATATATTTCACCCATAACTATTATACACAACAATATTGAAAATGTCAATAAGCGTTGTTCAAAAATCAATACATATTGTATTATTCACAATAAATGGATCCACACCAACAGAAAACCGCCCTGACAATTCATATGTCAGAGCGGTTTTCTTTGATTTGGAGTATCATTTGTATTACTAGTTAAGTAATATCCTCTATTCTTCTATTGCCTTTGTAATGATTACCTGCTGTGCTGCTTCGTCCCAATCAACAGTTACGCCAAGTGTTTCGGCGATAAAGCGTACAGGTGTATATGTTCTGTCATTTTCGATAAATGCAGGGCTGTCAAGGATTACTTCCTCGACGTTTACATACGCTTTGTCGGAATCAATGTAGATTTCGATTTTCAAATCGTCTTTCGTAATCAAAACTTTTTGTTCTTCACCAATCCACTCAACCGTTGCGCCGAGATTTTCAGTTACAAATCTTGCAGGAAGCATTGTTCTGTCACTTCTGATAATAGGAGCAACATCATTTGATTTTGTTTCATTCCATACTGTTGCTTCTGTTTTACCTATCGTGAGAGTGATTTGACGAACAGGGTCAACCTTCCAGCCGGCATAAAGCGTTGTAGATTCCGTTACCTTTTCATCAGACGAATACGGTTTTGTAAGTTCATTATCCGAATACCAGCCTGTAAAAACAAAACCATTCTTTTCCGGCTCTTTTATTGAACCGATTGTCTGACCACTCTTTACGCTGACATTTTTAACTTCGCTACCGCCGGTTGTATCAAATTTCACGGTATAGGTTGTAGTACCGCCGCCACCGGAGGATCTTCTGTTTATAGTGAATGTGCCCTCGGTAAAGGTAATCTCGTAATTATCATTTGCTGCAAGCGTACCTTGCTTTATCGGATATGTGCCGACATCGTCGCCCTCGTCACGCACAAGGGTACCTGTGATAACAGTTTCTGCTGTATCTGTCCCTACAAATCCCTCTGCCATGTATGTAAGAGCAGGATCAGTATCGCCTGTACGCTTTGAAAGATTATCCGCAGTTACAGCGAGAGGAGCTTTGCCGATGGTCAGTTTACCGTCGGTTGTTTCGGTTACGACATAGTTGCCGGTGCTGTCCTTCGTTTCACCTACCGTCACGCCGGTAAATGTAACAGCATACTCGGCTGCATTAGTGCCGCTGACGCCGGCAGTTACACCGGTAAAGGTCAAGCCCTCAACGCTTGCAGTAAAGCCCTCAACCGTCTTTTCCGTAGCGTCATAAATCTCGTTGCCGCTGTTAGCGGTCAAAGTAACACTTGCAGGATTTACAGTCAAAGTCACGTCCACATTTTCAACGGTGTTGTAGTTTGCCGTATCAGTCGGCGTGAAGTTTGCCTTAAATGTTTTTGTACCTGCATTACCAACGCTCTGTGTGCTGTCTGCCCAAGCCCAGCCTGTGGGAAGGGTTACATTTGCAATGGTATCGCCGTAGGTTGCTGTAAGTCCCGTAGGTACTGTATAAGACGGATCTGCCTTGTTAACCGTTACGGAAACATCAACATTAGATACAGTATTGTAGTTCGTTGTATCTGTCGGCGTGAAGTTTGCCTTAAATGTTTTTGTACCTGCATTACCAACGCTCTGTGTGCTGTCTGCCCAAGCCCAGCCTGTGGGAAGGGTTACATTTGCAAGCGTATCACCGTAGGTTGCGGCAAGACCGGTGGGGACGGTATAACTCGGATCCGCCTTGCCGACCGTCACGGTCACATTCACGTTTTCAACCGTGTTGTAGTTATCCGTGTCCGTCGGTGTGAAGGTTGCAGTAAAGGCATTGCTGCCCGCATTGCCCACGCTCTGTGCGCCGTTCGTCCACGCCCAGCCGGTGGGCAGAGCGACGGAGGAGAGCAAATCACCGTAGGTGGCGGTCAGACCGGTGGGGACCGTATAAGTCGGCGTTGCCTTACCCACCGTCACTGTCACGTCCACATTGGATTTGCTGTTGTAGTTCGTTGTGTCCGTAGGTGTAAAGTTCGCTTTGAAGGTGCGAACCCCCACGCTGCCGACACTGGTGGTCGCTGCATCCGCCCATGCCCAGGTTCCCGGCGTGTTGCCTTCCGGATTCTTCCCTTCCAGAGAGACATTCGCCAGGGTCTGGCCATAGGTCGCGGTCAGGTCGGTCGGAGCGTCCGCGGTGGGATTGGCCTTGGTAATCGTAAACGTCCAGCTTGCACCGTGTATAACGGAGGTAACTGCGTTGTAGTTATCGCCCTCGGTCACGGTGATTCCCACATAGTAGGTGCCGACGTCGGTCGGATTATCCACCTCAGTGGTGCAGGCTGCGTCGCTGTAATACTTCACGGTCACCTGACCCATGCCGGTAGCGTCCGAATTTACAATAACCGTGGCAGATTTGGCGGTTCCGTCATAACCGAGGCTTGACGGCGCATTGTAGTCAAAGTTATCAGCCGTCGGAGTTGCCTTGCCAATCGTAAACTTCCAGTTCGAATCATACAAAACGGAGGTAACTGCGCTGTAGTTATCGCCCTCGGTCACGGTGATGCCCACATAGTAGGTGCCGACGTCGGTCGGATTATCCACCTCAGTGGTGCAGGCTGCGTCGCTGTAATACTTCACAGTCACCTGACCCACGCCGGTAATGCCTTCCTTAGCCGTAACCGTCGCCGTCTTCGCGGTGCCGTCGTAGGTGAGATCACTCGGTGCCGCATAGGTAAAGTTGCCGGCAACGGGCGCTGCCTTGGCGATGGTGTAGCCCACAGAGGCGATACAGTTATTTACCGTGATTTTAGCCAGATAATTCCCTACACTGGTGGGCGCGGCGGTTAGGGGCTGGTCACCGTCCGTTTTGTATACGCCTTCCTGTATTTTCGCGTTCCAGTAAACGATGCTGCTTGTCTGCACGTTCAGGCCGGTTACGGTATTAAAATCAGTCAGTCCGGTCAGCGTAGCCACTGCGTCACCCGTGCCGCCGTAGGTGGTCAGCGTGGGGGCAACGATGGTCAGCGTGGCAACATGGTCGGTGCCTCCTTCACTGCTTGGCGGCAGCGGGCATCCGTTTGCCGAGCAGGTTGCAGTTATTGTCGCACCACTTACAGAATAGGTGAAGTCGTGGGTGTGAGTCGTGAAATAAACCTTCTTGTAGCTGCTCACATTCTGCCCTGTGGTGCTGATTGCAAGATCTGCCTTGCCCGTTGTTCCAGCCTCATCCGTCCAGCCGGTACCGACGACGGCGTTCTTCAATGCCTGTTCTTCATTCGAGCCGCCATAAACAGCTCCCAGTTTACCCGTAACAGTTACTGCACTTATATCTGATCCGATGGTTACACTATTGATGCCATAATAGCCACTGCTTGCGGCATAGACGGTTCCGCCGGTAATAGCAACCCCCCAGGCGTCATTGATTGCCATTTCTTCACTCTGTACATTCAGCGTTCCGTTGCCGGTAATCGTCAATGCGGAACCAAATACATAGATACCGTAAACCCGGTCTCCCGTCATTGTCAGGGAGTTCGTCGTACCCTCTGCCAATTGAATCGTCAACGGGTTAGGGCTG
>JAFZMQ010000029.1 GCA_017551095.1 Clostridia bacterium
GCCGACGGCTCACCCTTTTCGCCCCTGCTTAAATCATCATATTCCACATTCCCGACCTCTACCTGAATATCAATTCTATCTAAAAGCGGACCGGAAATTTTTGCACGGTACTGATTTATCTGATTTGGCGTACATATACACTGCCTTTTGCTATCGCCCAAAAATCCGCACTTGCACGGATTCATACTTGCGATAAGCATCAGATTGCAGGGATATGTAAGCGTTGCGTTTACTCTTGATATGGTCACTTGCCCGTCCTCCAAGGGCTGACGCATTACCTCCAACGCCTCCCGTTTAAACTCGGGAAGCTCGTCCAAAAAGAGTACGCCGTTATGTGCAAGGGAAAGTTCACCCGGTTTTGGCACCGTTCCCCCTCCCGAAAGCCCGACCGTCGATATGGTATGATGCGGATTTCTGAACGGTCTGCCCGTTATGAGCGGTACATCTTTATTTAAAGTTCCTGCTATCGAGTGTATTTTTGAGACCTCCAACGCCTCCTCAAAGGACAAATCGGGAAGAATTGACGGCATACGCTGTGCAAGCATTGTTTTGCCCGTTCCGGGAGGACCTATCAAAAGCACATTATGGTTACCTGCCGCCGCAATTTCCAACGCCCTTTTTGCACTTTCCTGACCTTTTACATCACAGAAATCCAGAAGGCTGTTTTGAGCATCATTTATTGCTTCAAAGCTTTCGTTTGAGCATTTTTCTATCTGTTCCTCGCCCTTTAAATTAGCAAAAAGCTCGGAAAGCTTCCTTACGGGGTAAATGTTCGCATTTTCAACAACCGACGCTTCCCTTGCCGCAGATTCGGGAACATAAAAGTTTTTATATCCACGCTCAAACATTGCGATAACCATGGGCAGTATGCCCGAAATATGATTCACGCTGCCGTCAAGCGACAGTTCGCCCATAAATACGGCGTCTTCCGGCGGATTTGGGATTTGTCCCGTTGCCGCCATTATGGCAACCGCTATCGGCAGGTCATAGCCCGAGCCTTCTTTACGCATTGACGCAGGTGCCATATTAACAATGAGTTTTTTTGACGGAAAGGCGTACCCCGAATTCTTAATTCCAGAGCGTACACGCTCCCTTGCCTCCTTTACCGCCGCATCTCCAAGTCCTACGATTTCAAAGCTCGGCAGTCCGCCCGTTATATCAACTTCGACGCTTACGGCAAACCCGTCTATTCCTATAAGCCCGACAGAATTAACTTTTGAAAGCATATGTTTCTCCTTCTATTTTTTCTCCCAGCCCTCTATTTTTCCGTTCTGTATGGCTGTGAACATTCTCTTTTTAAGTCCCGCATTTACCGACTTATCAAGCATTTTTATTATTTCCTTCATTTCCTGCCTTTTCGTATTCCCGTCAGCAGGGCAGGAGCTTTTAACTATGGGAAGTTCCAGCCGTTTTGCCACGCTTTTTATGTCACATTCACGCACATAGATAAGTGGTCTTATGGAATACAGGTTCGTTCTGTCCAGGTATGTAACAGGCGAAAAACAGTTTATTCTGCCTTCATATAAAAGGCTTAACATAAATGTTTCCAAAACATCATCATTATGATGTCCCAGGGCAACCTTATTACAGCCCTCATCAAGTGCCAAATCATTTAACGCACCCCGACGCAGTTTTGAGCAGAGCGAACACGGGTTTTCCTCCTGCCTGTAATCAAAAACGACCTCTTTTATGTTGGTGTTTTTTACCGTATATGAAACGCCTATTTCCTTGCAGTATTGTTCTACGCCCGACCAATCGGCGTTATATCCCATATCGAGCGTTAAGGCTTTTACCTCAAATTTTTTGGGGTAAAATCGGGACAAATTTGCCAATGCTCCCAAAAGCACCAGGCTATCCTTGCCGCCTGATACTCCGACTGCTATTCTGTCGCCGTCGGCTATCATATCGTAATCTTCAATTGCCTTACGCACCCTGCTTACAATCTTTTTCATTTCATATTCCCTTAAAAACAGATGTGTTTTTCATAAGATAATCCGCTCCCGAAATAACCGTAATAATAGCCGAAAGCCAGACAAGTATCTGCGTTATGAGTATGCCCGTTTCCTCGGGACAAACGGGGTACATAACCAAAAATGCGACAATTATCGAAATCATCTGAAATACCGTTTTTACCTTGCCCCACATTGACGCCGCAATAACCGTTCCGTTTCCTGCCGCAACAAGCCTTATTCCCGACACGAAAAACTCTCTCGTCAAAATAAGCATAACCGCCCATGCCGACGCTCTGCCCATACTCAAAAGTCCCAAATATGCAGCCGTTGTCAGCATTTTATCGGCAAGTGGGTCCATAAGTTTTCCAAAGTCTGTGATAAGCCCTTTTTTTCTTGCGATATAGCCGTCTAAGCTATCGGTTATTGACGCAATTATAAAAACTATGAGCGAAACGGTAACAAACGCCGTATTTTTAGAAATCGCCGTCATACACGCCATAAAAACAGGCACTAAAATTATTCTAAGTATTGTCAGTTTGTTTGGTGTGTTCATAATTATTCCTCCAAGGCTTTGCCTACGAGGTCATACTCATCAGCATTTAGTATCTCGACTTTTACAAATGTGCCGATTTCGACCTCGTCCTCCGCCGCAAAATATACCTTTCCGTCAACATCTATGCTATCCGCACAGCTACGCCCGTAATACATAAAATTTTCACTGTCATAGCCCTCGCAAAGCACTTCCTGCAAAGTTCCGATTTTCGCCATATTCTTTTCAAGCGAAATCCCCTGCTGAATTTCCATAAGCTCGTTTTTACGCCGTTCTTTTTCTGATTCTTCAATCTGACACGGGAAGTCATATGCAGGTGTGTCCTCCTCTTTGGAATACGCAAAAACGCCCATTCTGTCAAATTTTATTTTTCCTATAAATTCTTTAAGCTCACAAAACTGTTCTTCCGTTTCGCCCGGAAAACCTGCAATTATCGATGTTCTTATTGTTACATCAGGGATACGCTCTCTTAAATCATTTATCCTCTTTTCAATTTCTTTGCGGTTTGTACGCCGTGCCATTCGCCGCAAAATATCATCATTTATGTGCTGAATCGGCATATCTACATACGGACAAATCTTTTCATTTTCCGCCATAACCGAAATCAATTCGTCGGTTATCGCCTCGGTGTAGAAATAATGTATGCGTATCCAGTGTATTCCGTCTATTTTACAAAGTTTTTGTAAAAGCCCCGCAAGTGACGGCTTTTTGTATATGTCAATGCCGTATCTTGTGGTGTCCTGTGCGATTAGAATAAGCTCTTTTACTCCGTTTTCAGAAAGTCTTTCCGCCTCACGAAGTATATCCTCTTCCTTTCGGCTTTTATAATGACCTCGGATTTTCGGTATTGCACAGTAGGTGCAGTTATTGTCACAGCCGTCGGCAATTTTTAAGTATGCGGTATAAAAGGGCGTTGACAAAATCCTCGGCAGATTTTCGGGCAGGGTATAGTTTTGATGCCCGAAAAGGCAGATTTTTTCACCCTTTTCGCTTTTTTTGATTATTTCGTCAATCCTGTCAAAATCGCCCGTGCCAATAACGGCGTCAAGCTCGGGTATTTCACGCTCCATTTCGGCATTGTAGCGTTCCGCAAGACATCCCGTCGCGATTAACAGACGGCAGTTTCCGCTTTTTTTATACTCCGCCATCTCAAAAATCGCGTCTATCGACTCCTGTTTTGCAGGAGTTATAAATCCGCAGGTGTTTACTATTATTGCCTCCGCGTCTTTTGGGTCGGCAACAATTTTATGTCCCTTTTCGGCAAGTATTCCGAGCATTATCTCCGCGTCGGTCTGATTTTTTGCACAACCGAGCGACACCATACCTATTTTCATTCTTCTTCCTGATTCTCCCTGATTTTTTCTATGCATCTTTTTATGTCGCCGAAGTCATAGCCCCGGTACACAAAGTATCTTATTGCCCTGTCAATGTTTTTTTGTTCAAAATTTCCGCCGAGTTTTCGTGCAACAAGCGGCAAAAGTGCATCGCCCTCATCTTCCGTCAGCTCCGATAGTGCATTTTCTATATGCTCCGACGCTATTCCTCTTTTTTTAAGCTCCTGGACAATCCGGTTTTTGCCGTATTTTTTAATATTTTGCAAATCCTTAGCAAGATGCATGGCATATTTTTCATCATCCACAAAGCCGTATTCCTTCACGAAATCTAAAATATACGGCAAATCCTCCGCCTTTGCACCTGCTCTTTTTAATTTGTCCGAAAGCTCCTTTTCCGAGTGTGAGCGAAAAGACAAAAGCCGCAGGGCTTTTTCTTTTGCCTGACTCCTATCCAACTCTTTTTCCATCATAGCCTGAAATAATCAAACAACTGTCCGAAGTCAACCGACGCAATAGTTCTGTTTTCATAATTCTGGAAGATGTTATGATAACCTTGTTGAATTTGCTCGGAGTTTATGCCGTATTTTATCGACATATATGCTTCGAGATATGCGGACAGGTGGTCGCAACCCCGTATAAGTTCACCGTCAATAGCGGAAAACTCATCTTTATTATATCTTTCGTTTATTTCGTTTGAGGAAACCTTTAAAAGCTTTCCGTCTATGTAAATTTTAGAGGCAAATTCGTCCTGAATGAAAAATTCCAGCTCTTTCCTGATATTTTCCGATACAAGCGGATATATTTCCTTTTTCATCTGTTCGCCCTCAATATCCTTTATAATGCTGTCAAGTCCCTCAACAGAAGATTTTATCGGCGAAACAATGTCCCTCGTCAAGACCTCGGGAATATCGTGGAAAAGACCGCCCAAAAAGTTATTTATAAGCCGTTTTTTACACGCATTACATTCGAGCGAAGTAAAATATGACATTATCGCAACTACCATCATATGCCCCATAACCGAGGTTTGCGGCATTCTCACTGCTCTTGACCAGCGTTGCTGATACCTGAGTTTTCCCATTAAGGACAGGAATTTTTGCAGGTTTATATCGGTTGCAAACTTAGAAAAGCCGTCAAAGGTATTACATTCGGAAAGCCCCTTTTCGACGCCCTCTTTAACCTGCTCTATATCATAGGTTTTGCGGTTTTGCGGATAGATTACCTCAAATTCCCAATGCGTTGCATAGTAATGTGCCGCTTTTAAAATCTTTTTTTCCTTTTGGGCATACTCGCTATCGGTGAAATACCGGCACATTTTCTCATAAAAGCCGCCCTTTAAATCGAGGGTTTTCGCTTTCAGCTCGTTTAATACCCACTCGTTTATCTGCGGTCCTTTTTCCTTCATAAGCTGGTGATATACGGGAGGCTTTATATCTGTCAGCATAATGCGGTGCAAAAACTCAAATATACCGCCCTCGATTAGAAGGAGCATATCAAAATTCTCATCACCCTCGCATTTGCCCAGAATATAGGCATAAACCATTTTATGTGCCTGTTTATCCAGCTCGGAAAAGCCGTTATGCGGTCTTATATGGTCATTCCAACGCTGGATTGACGCCGCATCATGTATGAGTGAAATTAAAGATTTTCTTATCATTTTCTCGCCTCCTGATTAAGAATTATTATATCACAAAAATCCTTTAAAGGTCAATAGCAATTATCTGCTTGTCTTTTTTTTATTTATCCTGTGGGAACGGATAAGAATAATGACACAAATTCTATATCGGCACATATTCTATAACAGGGGCTAACCCATAATTCATTGAAAGGAAGTTTGTATATGAACGAAAAAACTTGCGGAGCCGGAAACGGCGGTTTTAAAGAGGCCGTTTGCATACATACCGATAAAGTTTACGACAGTTGCCGTGACAAAGACTGTCTTGAAAATATACGGGTGTATCTTACTGCCGACGGTCAGTGCGTTGTTGACAGAGCTATAAATGTAAAATGCACAAAGGCAGAAATAATATGGGTTTTTTCCGATATAGAACCTGTGCCATTTAACCGTGGTTTTTATTCGGTTGACCTTAAATATTTCTTCAAAATAACCCTTGCCGTATTTACAGGGCTCGGAAGACCTACCGAGGTAGAAGGACTTGCAACTTTTGACAAAAAGGTTATACTTTTCGGCAGCGAAGGAAATGCAAAGGTGTTCGCATCAAAGTATAAGCAGGACGCTTTTGACCCGCAGATGTGGAAAAAGACAAATATGCCGTCTGCCGTTGTTGAGGTTGTTGACCCGATAGCTTTGGGTGCAAAGGTTTTGGACGTAAACGACAAGTGCTGCTGTGATGACGATTTTGATTTGGCAAGTATTCCCGAATCGGTAAGCCGTGTTTTTGACGACAACCTGATTTTAGGCGGAGAGCAAAAACGCGTCTTCGTTTCAATCGGAATCTTCTCAATAATCCGCTTGGAACGCAGAGTAATGCTCTTAATCCCTGCATACGATTTCTGTATTCCGCAAAAAGAATGTGTCGGTGCGACCGACGATAATCCCTGCGATTTATTCGACAGGATTTCCTTCCCGGTTGACGAATTTTTCCCGCCCGAAAGAAGTAATTTCGAGGAAAATTCGGACGATACCGGTTGCGGTTGCTGACCAAAACAACAAAAAAAGCAGAAATGAACAACTCATTTCTGCTTTTTTTATTTTAATTTTTACTCGTCTTTTGTCTTGAAAAATGACGGAACATTTACGCTGTCCATACCCTTTTTCAAGGTTCTTGAAAAGATGGCGTCGTCATCATTTACAGGTGAGAAAGTCGGCGTTTTTGAGCCGAAATCGGTAGTTTTCGGCATACCCGGTATAATCGGCTCGGATTTTACGCCTCTCTTGTTTTTAGCGTTAAGTCCTGTTGCGATTAAGGTTACCTTTATCTCGTCCTTCATATTCTCGTCAACGGCAGTACCTACGATTATTGTTGCGTCCTGAGATACCATCTCACGCACAATTGAGGAAACTTCGCCCATATCAACAAGAGAGAACTCTGTTCCGCCTGTGATATTCAAAAGCACATTGTGTGCACCTGCTATACTTGTTTCGAGAAGCGGAGATTCGATAGCCGACCTTACTGCGTCTTGTGCGGCATTTTCGCCCTTGCCGATACCGATACCCATATGTGCAACGCCTGAATCACGCATAACCGTGCTTACATCAGCAAAGTCACAGCTTATGATACCGTTCTGAGCAATAACCTCGATAATTCCCTCAACGCCCTGTCTTAAAACTTCATCAGCAAGACGGAAAGAGTCGGTTATTGAAATCTTTTTATCAGCAGTTTTTAAAAGCAAATCATTAGGAATTGTAACGATTGCGTCAACATTTGCGGCCAGGCTCTCAATGCCTTGCTCAGCATTTCTTGCTCTTTGCGGACCTTCAAAAAAGAATGGCTTTGTTACAACTGCAACGGTAAGTATTCCCATATCTTTTGCAAGTTTAGCGATAACGGGTGCAGCACCTGTACCTGTTCCGCCGCCCATACCTGCTGTTATAAATACCATTTCGGTATTTTCCAAAAGCTCTTTAATTGCATTTTCCGTTTCTTCGGCAGCCTTTTGACCGATTTCAGGCTTAGCACCTGCACCGAGTCCCTGAGTGAGTCTTGCACCTATTTGAAGTGCGATAGGTGCTTTAACGGTTTTCAGTTGCTGCAAGTCTGTATTTACAGCAATAAACTCCGCTTTTGCAACATTTGCCTCAATCATACGGTCAACAGCGTTGTTTCCGCCGCCGCCGACGCCTATAACTTTAATTCTTGCACCGTCTGTCGGCTGTGCAACAGGGGTTTCATTAGTACGCTCTATATTGTTATCCATAACTGTCCTCCTTAGTTCATCATCATATAAATATACAACTTTATTTTACTATGTTTTTTAAATTATTTCAATAGGTATTTTATTTTTTTTTGAAAAAAAGCATATTTTATTTTTTACGGCGTATATATTGCCTTGCCCGTAGTCGAAAGATTTATCGTTCCGCGTGAGTTTTCGGTAAGCTTATTTGAGTTTACCGCCTCTTTGAATAATGCAAGTTTACGCTGGAAATCTATGTGCGTTCCGCATATTACATCAAGTCTTCCCTGATAGTTAAAGGTTATATTTGTCATATCCGCAAAGGACATAACCGTTATATCGCCTAATATTCCCGCCTTGTCCATATTCTCTATGCAGGTCATAATGATTTTTTGCGTTTCGCCGTCTTTAAACGCCATAAATTCACCGACCTTTGCCGAGGCAACCGTAACGCCCTCCATTACAGGCACATTTTCCAGCTTTTCCGCCGCCTGCTCCAAAACTTTTCCAAACTTATCCACAACGGCAAACGCACCGGCATATTCTGCCTGAAAAGCAGGGATACATTCCTTTATTTCAACCGTTACCGTCGGCGGAAATGCCTTCTTTTTCACCGAAACCTTGTCCACATAAGAGAGTTTATAAAGTTTATTTTTGATTCTCCCTTTCCGGCAGGAAAACAGGTTTTTACCCGCAATTTCGCCGATTATTTCGGTTATTTCCTCATTTGAAACACGGTTATTTCCCGTGATTTCCACATTTTTTATATTAAAAAGAGGGGTGAAAAACATAACGATAAGCACGGCAACAAGAGCAAGAAAGGAAAAGAATGCAATTCTTCTCATTTTTTGCTCTCTTATGCGTTTTTTCCGTCTTTCGTCATGCCGAGCCTGTATGTTACCTGCCCGTTTTGCCATAACCCTCACTCTTTCCGTTTTATATCAATGCCGCAGGGCGAAAGAATTTCCTCTACGGCCTCATATCCTCTGTCAATATATTTTATGTTCTCTATCTCGGTAGTCCCGTCCGCCGCAAGTGCCGCTACAATAAGCGACGCACCGCCGCGTAAATCAGGTGCTGTGACCTTTGCCCCCGTCAGTCTGCTTTTGCCGATAACCACGGCAACTCTGCCGTCCGCCTTTATGTCGGCTCCCATTCTCAAAAGTTCTTCAACATGTCTGAATCGGTTCTCAAAAATGTTTTCCACAAACACGCTCGAACCCTCGCACTGCGTTGCAAGTGCCATAAACGGCGACTGTATATCGGTCGGGAATCCGGGGTAGGGCATAGTCTTGATTGTCCCTATACTTTTGAGCTTTTTCGGGGACACTGCAACGATTTTTTGCTTATCGGCATATATCTCCGCACCCATATTTTTGAGTACGCTGAGCATTGCTCCCATATGATTGCTGTCCGCACCCTTTAAAACAACCGTTCCTCCTGATGCCAATCCACACGCAAGGTATGTTGCGGCAACAATTCTGTCGGGGATAATAGTATGTGCCGCTCCGTAAAGCTTATGTACACCCTCTATGGTTATTCTGTCGGTACCTGCACCTCTTATTTTTGCACCCATTCGGTTCAAAAACCGCTCCAAATCGACAATTTCAGGCTCCCGTGCAGCATTTTCCACCGTCGTTATTCCCTCGGTCATACACGCCGTGAGCATTATGTTTTCGGTTGCACCGACGCTGGGAAAATCCAGATGTATATCGGCAGGTTGGTTTTTCTCACGCACACAGTGTATGAATCCGTGTGATTCTGTGATATTTACTCCAAGCTTTTTAAGTGCCGACAGATGTAAATCTATCGGTCTTATGCCGATTTCGCAGCCCCCGGGCATTGATATCTCCGCTCTTCCGCACCGCGCGATAATAGCTCCCAAAAAAATTATGGAAGAACGCATCTGCCTCATCAGGTCATCAGGTATTGTGTAGCCCGACATGCCCGATGCGTCAACCTCGATACAGTCTTTCTGTGCGTCAACCTTGCAGCCTAAACTCTCTAAAACCTTAGCCGTCATATCAACATCACTCAGTTTAGGACAGTTGTAAATCACATTTTTGCCGTCGCTTAAAACTGTTGCGGCAAGTATGGGCAAGACGGCGTTTTTAGAGCCTTGTACGGTTATTTCGCCCTCCATTTTATTGCCGCCCTCTATAATAAATCTGCTCACAAAAGCACCTCCAAAACACAAATTCCATACTTCATAGTATGAATTCTGTGCGGTTTTGGTGCTTTTTGCACATACCGTAAAAGTTATTATACCTCAAATAGTCCTATTTGTCAAATTTCGCAAGAAAACGCCTGTCTTCTTCCGATAAATCCGCCCTTTCCAGCATATCGGGGCGGTTTTGTTTTGTTATAATAAGGGACTGCTCCCGTTTCCATTTTTCTATATTCTTATGATGCCCCGATATTAAGATTTCAGGAATTTTTCGCCCCATAAATTCCTGCGGGTGCGTGTATTGCGGGTATTCCAACAGTCCGTCGAAATGGCTTTCGTCACCGTAGGATTTTTCGTTTGCCAAAACGCCGGGGAGCATACGGCTGACCGCGTCAATCACCGCCATTGCCGGTATTTCTCCGCCAGTTAAGACAAAATCTCCTATCGATATTTCCTCGTCAACTATCATATCAAGCACCCTTTGGTCAACACCCTCATAGTGTCCGCAAAGCAGGACAATCTCGTCCATTTTGGACAGCTCTTTTGCCTTTTCCTGATTAAAGACCTTGCCCTTTGGCGACATATAGATTGTGTGCGGTTTCTCTTTCCGCCCGTCTGCTATGCTCATATATGCATCATAAATAGGCTGGGGCGTCATAAGCATTCCGCCTCCGCCTGAAAAGGGGGCGTCGTCTGTTTTTTTGTGCTTATCCTTTGAAAAATCACGGATATTTAAGATATTCAGCTCGATAATCCCCTTTTCCTCTGCTCTGCCGATAATGCTTTCGCCCAAAACGGAACGGAGCATATCGGGAAAAAGCGTTAAAACATTAAACTTCATAATCATTCAAGTCCTTCGGGAATTTTTATAACAATTTTTTTGTTATCGGTATCAACAGACTTTACCACACCGTCAATTATAGGCACAAACAAATTTTTGGCGTTTTCTCGCTTTATATCATAGACATCATTTGAGCCTGTGGAGAAGACATCACAAAGTACGCCTATTTTTTCGCCCGTTTCGGAGAAAACCTCGCAGTCTATGAGGTCTGCGATATAATACACATTCTGCGGAAGTTCGCCCAGCTCCGATTTCGGCACATAAAGCACGGCATTTTTGTAGCTTTGTGCCTCCTCAATCGAGCCTATTTCGCGGAATTTTACGATTATATTGTTTTTTTGATACTTTACTCCGCTGATATTAAGCCGCTTTTCCTCTCCGCCGAATTTTGTCAGGACATAGTCCAGATTTTCAAAATCCTCAGGAGAATCTGTCCATGCAGAAATTTTAACCTCGCCTTTTAATCCGTGTGTGTTTATGATTTTGCCGATTTCCAAAAAATCCATTTAAATCCCCTTTTTCCATAAAGTAAAATAAGTGCCTTATGACACTCATTTTATGCTACTGAACAATATCAACCGATACATGTTTGTTTTCAATACTTGCAGCCGCCTTGACAACGGTTCGGATAGCTTTTGCAATCCGCCCCTGCTTACCGATAACCTTGCCCATATCGCCGTCTGCGACACGAAGCTCTAATGTTATGGAATCGCCGTCCTCATACTCGGTCACCTGAACCTCGTCGGGATTTTCTACCAAGGCTTTTGCTATTATTTCCAATACTTCTTTCATTTTAATCTCCTTTCACAAACAAGGCTGAAATAAACTGATTCTTACAGAATACCCTGCTTTTTCAAAAGAGCTTTTACAGTATCGGTAGGTTGTGCACCGTTTGCAATCCACTTTTTAGCCATATCTGCATCAATATTAACTGTTGCAGGGTTTGTCAGCGGATTGTATGTTCCGATTTCCTCGATAAATCTGCCGTCTCTCGGATATCTGCCGTCTGCTACAACTACTCTGTAAAAAGGAGCTTTTTTAGCGCCCATTCTTCTTAATCTGATTTTTACTGCCATTTTATTCACCTCCCGTAAAAAACTTTTTGTATATAAAACTCCTGTTGGAATTTAATACCGTCCGCCAAATTTTTTCATTTTTTTGAGCATTTTTGCCTGTTTTCCGCTTGAAAACTGCTTCATCATTTTGTTCATCTGCTCAAACTGCTTTAAAAGCTCGTTTACATCCTGAACCCTTGTTCCGCTGCCCTTTGCGATACGCACCTTGCGACTTGCCGCGATAATTTTGGGATTTTCTCGCTCCTTTGGCGTCATCGACTGAATTATCGCCTCTGTGCGTTTCATTTTTCTTTCGCTGTCCGCCTCGTCGATTTTATCGAGCATTTTGCGGTCAACACCGGGCATCATGCCAATCAGCTTTGTAATTGAGCCCATTTTTTTGATTTTCCGGAGCTGCTCCAAAAAATCCTCTAAGTTAAAGGTCTGACTGCGTAGCTTTCGTTCAAGCTCCGCCGCCTCTTCCTCGTCTTCGACTTCCTGTGCCTTATCTATGAGCGTCATAACATCGCCCATTCCGAGAATCCGCCCTGCCATACGGTCAGGGTAGAAGGGTTCAAGCTCGGAGAGCTTTTCGCCCATTGACACAAATTTTATCGGTTTTCCCGTAACCGCCTTTACCGAAAGTGCCGCACCGCCTCGTGCGTCGCCGTCCAGCTTTGAAAGAATAACGCCCGTCAGACCAAGCCTTTCATTAAAGCTTTCCGCAACATTTACTGCGTCCTGACCGATCATTGCGTCGATGACAAGCAAAATTTCCGCAGGATTTGTTTTTTTCTTTATCTTTTCAAGCTCCGCCATAAGCTCGTCGTCTATGTGGAGTCTACCTGCCGTATCGAGTATAACAGGATCATTACCGTGTTTTTTTGCGTGTTCAACTGCTTTTTCGGCAATCGTTACAGGACTTTCATCTGTGCCCATCTGGAATACCGCAACATCTATCTGACTTCCCAAAACTTCCAGCTGTTTTATCGCAGCAGGACGGTAAACGTCACATGCAACCAAAAGCGGTCTTTTGTCCATTGTTTTCCGCATATGAAGTGCCAATTTTGCCGATGCCGTCGTTTTTCCGGCACCTTGCAGACCGCACATCATAATAACCGTAGGCGGCGTTTTTGAAAACTCTATCCTTGCATTTTCCGTACCCATAAGGTCGGTCAGTTCCTCACGCACGGTTTTTAAAATGTTCTGTGCAGGTGTGAGGCTTTCCATTACCTCGACACTCATAACCTTTTCCGAAACGGTTTTTATGAAATCTTTAACTACCTTAAAATTTACATCCGCCTCCAAAAGTGCAAGTTTTACCTCACGCATGGCGTCTTTTACATCTTTTTCGGTAATTTTAACTTTTCCTCTTAAATTTTTAAATATCCCCGTAAGCTTTTCGCCAAGATTTTCAAATGCCAATCAGCTTACCTCCTTATAATCTGCCCTTTATTTCCTCTATCATTTTGGTTAGCTTTATCTTGTCCGTCCCGTTTGGGAGTTCCGAAATTGCCGCTTCCATATCCTTAGAAATTCTGCTTATGTCGGAAAAACGCCTAAGCATCCCCAGCTTTTTTTCAAATTCATAAAGATGCTCTTCGCCGTCCTTTATAAACGCTCTCACGCCCTGACGCGAAACCTGCATCTCCTCCGCAATTTCCGCAAGGGACAAATCCTCGTTGTAGTACAAATCAAGTGCTTTTTGCTGTTTTTCGGTCAAGAGTTCACCATAAAAATCAAGCAAAACCCCTGCCGATAAATTCTTTGCCATATTGCACCGCCTTTTGTGTAAACCAAAAAAACTTTACAGGCGTAATTCTACCACCAAAAATTACTCTTGTCAAGGGTTTTTTGCAAAAAAAAGAGCCTTGCGGCTCTTTTTTACTTATAATTTATAAATACAAGACCTATCAGACATATGACAATGCCTAAAATTTTATTCCAGGTTATACTTTCACGATACAGGAAATAACCTACTGCAATCAGAATTGCCGCCAAAATCGCACTTTGAACTATAAAGCCTGTGCTTACCTGCCAACCCGCCTTATAGGCGTATATCCAGCCAACTTCAAGACCAACAACGACTATTCCGAGTACCACAGGTGCCCAATTCAATTTGGCATATTCCTCTATTAAGTTTGTTTCTCTATTGAGCGAGAAATACAGAACAGCAGACATAAACGCCCCGACAATATAAGTAACCGTTAAAGATGCAAACGGATCAATTGTTTTCGGCACAGACTTTGCACATATCTGATATGCTGTGTTTGACAAAATCACGAGTGCAATAGGCCATATATAACTGAACATGCCTTATATACCTTCGTAAATTCCTTTGTCGCAAAGTGCTTTAATTGCCTTTTGCACTTCTTCCTTATCCTCTTTATAGGTTATGCCGTACCATTTGTCCTTATTTGAGTACGCTTTAACGGTAGCTTTTCCGCTCTTTATCAGCTTATCAACAAGCGTCGGGATAAGGCACTCGTCCTTTAAAAGATTTGCAGTTTTCATAAATTCATCATATTCTTTTTGCATTTCTGCAAATATGTCGGTGGTAAATCCCCACAAATTCATTGATACCTTTTGGTCAAGCGGAAGCTGCGTCCAGGTTTCGCCGTCGTCGGTATATCTGCCCTTGGGGTCAATCTTTGTTCTTTCCACTATATCCTTTAAGTATCCGTTTTCTATTTCACAGCAGCCTCTTGCAACCGTTCCGTTTTCCGAAAGCGTCTTATCAAGGTCATATGTAACCATACAAAAATCAAAACCTGTTGCCTTTTCAAGATGCTCATGGATTTCGGTAAAAGCGTTTGCTCCGTAATAATCGTCTGCATTTATAACCGCAAACGGCTCTTTTACAACATCTTTGCAGCACAAAATTGCGTGTGTTGTGCCCCAAGGTTTCTTTCTGCCCTCGGGAAGATTGGAAACATCCTGCATAACATACTCAACATCAATGACCTTTTCAACCTTTTTGCCTACTATTTCCTTAAAATCCTTTTCGATTTCTTCCTTGATGACAAAAACAACCTTGTTAAATCCTGCTTTTTTTGCATCATATACCGAAAAATCAAGCAAAACCTCGCCGTTTGGTCCTATCGGCTCCATTTGTTTAAGTCCGCCGAAACGGCTTCCCATACCTGCCGCCATTACTATTAAAGTAGTATTCATATTTATTATTCCTTTCTCGCTTTTTTACTTCTTAAAGTATAATCCTTTCTCGCTTTTTTGTCAATAAAATGGCGGTATTTTCGGCAAAATTTACGCATTTAAAAAAAATTTTTGATTTTTTAATAAAATCGCTTGACAAATTTTAGGATAGTTGTTATAATGTTCTTTGTCGTCACGCGGAGTGGCGTATGGGAGTTTAGCTCAGCTGGGAGAGCATCTGCCTTACAAGCAGAGGGTCACAGGTTCGAGCCCTGTAACTCCCACCATTCATATCTGGCCCGGTAGTTCAGCTGGTTAGAACGCTAGCCTGTCACGCTAGAGGTCGTGGGTTCGAACCCCATCCGGGTCGCCAGATTTTTTTTAAACGCCTCTGTAGCTCAGTCGGTAGAGCAAGGGACTGAAAATCCCTGTGTCGGCGGTTCGATTCCACCCGGAGGCACCATAATATATGCGGGAGTGGCTCAGTGGTAGAGCGTCACCTTGCCAAGGTGAACGTCGCGAGTTCGAATCTCGTCTTCCGCTCCATCTACAAAAGACGCATAATGAGGCATTTTGCGTCTTTTTACATAAGGCACCATAGCCAAGTGGTAAGGCAGAGCTCTGCAAAAGCTTTATTCCCCGGTTCAAATCCGGGTGGTGCCTCCAAAATCGCCAAGTATTGTGAAGTACTTGGCGATTTTTACCTATTACTTTTTCACCATTTAAAAGCGAGGAATGATAATGAATAAAAATGACTATGCCATAAGGCCGGAAAATCCGGAGGACTACGGCGAAGTAGAAAATCTCATACGGGAAAGCTTCTGGAATGTATACCGCCCCGGATGCAGCGAACATTATGTTATACATACATTACGGGATGACCCTGCCTTTGTAAAAGAGCTTGATTTCGTTATGGAAAAGGACGGAAAAATTATCGGGCAAAATATGTTTATGAAAACATTTATTAAGTCGGATAGTGGGGAGAATGTCCCTGTTCTCACAATGGGACCTATTTGCATTACTCCCGAGCTGAAACGCAAAGGATACGGCAAGATTTTGCTGGATTATTCTTTGGAAAGGGCGAAAAATCTCGGTTTCGGAGCAGTTTTGTTTGAGGGGAATATTGATTTTTACGGCAAAAGCGGGTTTGACTATGCACATAAGTTCGGCATACGCTACCACGATTTGCCCGAAGACGCGGATTCTTCATTCTTCTTATGTAAAGAGCTTACACCCGGGTATTTAGATACCGTCACAGGCGTTTACTATACACCGCAGGGGTATTATGTTGACGACTCAGATGTCGAGGAGTTTGATAAAAATTTCCCGTACAAAGAAAAATTAAAGCTTCCTACACAAATTTTCTGATTATGGCATAAAAAAACGGCTTTTTTAAGCCGTTTTTTTATATATATATTTCGTTATTATATTTTGTCGGAAGTCCCTCGGCATAAATATGCGAGTCATTTCCAAGCATAAGCACCTTTGGAACGGTTATACCGCCCATATCCTTAAATTCTATTACCGTGACAGACGAATGGCATATATCAAAATGTGTAGTAAACTGAGGCATAAATTCGTCTAAAAGTTGACTCAAAAACAAAAGCCCAAAGCCCTGGTGTGCAAAAAGTGCAATTCTTTTGTCATTAGGTCTTTCCGATATATAAATATGCTGCTTCCTATCATGCTTATATCCGAGTTTTTCGAAAAACTTGTTTGATTCGTTTTGTATTCGCAGTATTCCGTTTTTGAAATTGGTGTTTTTAAACTCGGGATATTCATACCACTTATCCCCCAAACGCCTTACTTCTTCACTGTTAAATATCTTTATAAAGGAAGGCGTATGAAAACTCCAATATCTGCTGTTATTACCCGTTTCTACCGCAAAATCACGCCACGCATAGCTTTCATTTGCCCAGTCGAGTTCTATGGGCTCAATTTTTAGTATTTCACAAGTCGGCTGTGCCGTCTCCTTTGCCCGATTGGATGATGATACATAAATTTCATCAAGCCCATAGACTGCAAGTCTTTTTGCAACTGCCTCTGCCTGTCTTTTTCCAAGCGGCGTGAGCGAATCAGGGTCATATATGGGGTCTCCGTGCCGAACATAATATAAAAGCATTCCGCGTTCTCCTTTATACATTTTTATCGGCAAGACTTAGTCTTGCCGATAATCTTTTTATTCTTCTGTAAACATATCCTTGGAAAGTCCGCAAATCGGGCAAACCCAATCTGCCGGTACATCTTCCCACGCCGTTCCCGGCGCTATCCCGCTATCGGGATCGCCGATTTCAGGATCGTAAACATACCCGCAAGGGCATACATATTTTTTCATAATTTTTCTCCTTCCTTATTCACCTTTAAGTGCCAAATAAAGCTCTGCATTTGTTTGGAATATATACGGATCTACATAGAACACTGCAAGTATTCCTGCTGTCATACCCGACAAAATCAGCCAACCCAGGAAGGATAAATCAAGCACAAACGCATCCCATTTATGTCCATTCATCATCTCGCGTGATTTTGTTATTATGTCGGTAGAACTCATTTCCGGGTTATCTGCCAAAATAAACGGTACCATTCTGTAAGAATATGACTTTACAATACCCGGGATTATAAACAGCATTGTCCAAAGTGCCAAAAAGAGATTCTGGAGGAATATTGTAAGAACTACATTCCCGTATTTCTCTCTGAATCCCGCACCGATTTCATTAAGATCAGCCGGAAATTCCGCATTTTCTTTAAAGAATTTTTGGCAGCCGACAGAGAGCGGATTTAAAAGCAGCAGCTTTACAACAAACATTACCGTTCCGATAAGTGCAATACCGCCTAAAACTGCAAGTAAGATGGCTAACAATTCACCTTGGGAAAATCCGTTAACCTGTGTCGTAACATCATTAGTACTTGCACTGTTGTTGCTGAATGTAACATAACCTGCACCGCCACCGACAATCACAAGTATAAATGATACTAAAACCGTTTTCCAATAGTTTGCTTTAAAAGCAATTTTAGCCTTTTCCTTTAATTCTTTTCTGTTCCACATAATATGTACCTTCCTTTCAATACATTTATATGTAAAGCATACCACATATTAGCAAAAAAATCAATGTTTTTTATAAATTTGTGCATAGACTTCTTGCGTTTTTAAAGACTTGCCGCAAAAACGTCGTATATGTTTTTCAAAACGCCGCTTTCGTCCATAACCTCAAGCTTAACCGATTGCAAATCATCGCCCATTATCCGCACTGTCCAGCCCGATTTAAGCACAAGATCATCGACAGAATAGAAAATGTTATCGGTATCAATCATTCTGATAATATAAAATCCGTTTTCCCCTGCCTCACAAAGCGGAGCTTTGCAGGTTTCGTTTATCTTAATTCCCGAAACGGTAGCTTTTCCCCAAACGGTAGTTTTAAGGTTTTCTTCCGTTTTCGGCAATATCCATATATCTGCGTCCTTCACTTCGTTTATAAGTGTTACGGTATTACTCTTTGCATTATCCGTGCCGGTTGCATTGCAGCCGCATAAAAGCAGCATTGTGATTAAATATATAATCGATTTTTTCATATAGGTTTCCTCATAATTAAAACTCAATACTATCGAAAATAAGACACAGCCATTTGACAAATAGCTGTGTCTAAAACTCTATTTACCCGAAATACCTTTTGAGCATTCCTTCAAAGCCTTTGCCATGCCTTGCTTCGTCCTTTGCCATTTCGTGAACGGTATCGTGGATTGCGTCATAACCAAGCTCTTTTGCCTTTTTAGCAAGTGCAAGTTTCCCTGCCGTTGCACCACATTCAGCCTCAGCTCTTAGCTGCAAATTCTTTTTTGTATCGGCAAAAACAATTTCGCCCAAAAGCTCCGCAAATTTTGCTGCATGGTCTGCCTCTTCCAAGGCTGCCTGTAAGTAAAAAGCTCCGATTTCAGGATAACCCTCACGGATTGCCTGTCTTGACATAGCTATATACATACCAACCTCGGAACATTCGCCCTCAAAATTGGATTTTAAGCCATCATAAACTTCGTCATCAATTTTGCCCTTTGCTCCAACGCCTATAACATGTTCACAGGCAAAATTTAATGCTCCTTCTTGCATAACCGTAAACTTCTCGCCGGGAACTCCGCACTGTGGGCATTTTTCCGGCGGATTATCGCCCTCATGAACATATCCGCATACGGGACATACATATTTTTTCATAAATTCCACTGCCTTTCTTTGTAAATTTTTACAATTTCAGTATATCATATTTCCTGCTTTTGTCAAGCAATTTTTATTTTGTAAAAGGCTCTGTTGCCCTTTGCAAAATTCCGTTTACATACGCTATCGCCGTTCCGTAATTCGTCATAGGCGTACCCGATTTTTTCGCATATTCCATACGGCTTTTCATTTCCGTTTCGGTCAGCATACACCCTCCGCAATGGATTACGAGTGCGTACTCTTGGGTATTTTGCGGAAACTCCGTACCTGATGTAAAGAAAAAATCAAGCTGTTTTTTTGTATGGTTTTTTATCATCTGCGGAAGCTTTTGCGTTCCTATATCTCCGCACTGCCTATGATGAGTGCAGCCCTCCGAAACCAAAACCTTATCTCCGTCTTTTAGCATATCTATCGCCTTTGCACCGTTTACAAGCTCCCAAAGTTCACCTTTATATCTTGCAAAAAGGACGGAAAATGATGTGAGCGGAATATCGTCTGGCACAATTTCTGCGACTTTTTTGAATACCTGCGAGTCGGTTATAACCATTTGCGGTTTTTTTGCAAGATTTTTAAGAGTTTGGGAAAGTTCTGTATCACGGCAGACTACCGCCGTCGCACCGCCGTCCAAAAGGTCCCGTATCGTCTGCTGTTGGGGAAGAATAAGTCTGCCTTTCGGTGCGGCTTTATCTATCGGGACAACCAAAACCGCAGTTTCGCCCTCTTTTATGATATCGGAAACAATCTTCCGCTCCTCTTTTTTGACGCCCGAAAGATGTGCCACACGCTCTTTAAGTTCGTTTATCCCGTCGCCCGTTACGGCACTTACATATATCTCATTTTCTTCCGCTTTTGGCACATTTTCTATCAAATCCGCCTTATTATGCACCAGAATATACGGAATTTTTTTGGATTTTATAATCTCCAAAAGCTCGGTGTCCTGCCCTTTTATGCCTTTTTCCGCGTCTATCACAACAACCGCAATATCGGTTTTATCAAGCACACGCATAGTTTTTTCGACACGCATTTTCCCAAGCTCTCCCGTATCGTCATACCCTGCCGTATCCACAATCATAACCGGTCCTATCGGCAAAAGCTCCATTGATTTATAAACGGGGTCGGTGGTTGTACCCAAAACCTCGGAAACAAGGGCGATATTCTGCCCCGTAAAAGCGTTAACAAGGCTGGATTTACCTGCGTTTCGCATACCGAAAAAGCATATGTGCGTCCGCTCCGCCGAAACGGTGTCCATAAGTCCCATAGTTATATCCGTTCCTTTCCTTAAAACCCAAGTCTAAAACCTGAAATCTCGTCTGTTCGAATTTTTGATGTTTTCTATATTTTCCCGTGCAATCTCTTTTACCTTGGGATTCGGGATTTTTTCAAGTTCCTTTTCTATCACTTCAAAACCGAGCTTTTTCGTCTTCTCCGACGCATAGTCAACCAAAAATTCAGTGAGAGTCATAAGTGCGTTTGGATGACAGCAGTTCAAAATCTGCCCGTTTTTGCAAAGGCTCATAAACCTGTCGCCCGTTCTGCCCTCACGGTAACAAGCCGTGCAAAAGGACGGAATATGCCCCTTTGTCATAAGCCAGTATACGACTTCATCAAGCGTTCGCTGGTCGGATACATCAAACTGTTCGGTGTCGTGCGGTCTTTCCTCCTCCGCATAGCCGCCGACAGATGTCCGCGACGCACCGCTTATCTGGGAAACGCCCAAATTAAGCAGCTTTCCACGCACTTCCTCCGATTCCCTTGTGGAAATTATCATGCCCGTATATGGAACTGCCAAGCGGATACAAGCGGTTATTTTTGCGAAAATTTCGTCCGAAATGGAATTGTCAAACGCCGACGGGTCAATATCGTCCGCCCGTTTTATTCTCGGCACACTTATCGTATGCGGTCCAACGCCGTGTACCGCCTCTAAATGCTCTGCGTGCATAATGAGTCCCGCAAACTCATATTTGTAAAGCTCCAAGCCGAACAAAACGCCGAGTCCCACATCATCAATACCGCCCTCCATGGCTCTGTCCATAGCCTCGGTATGATAATCGTAATTATGCTTAGGACCTGTCGGGTGCAATTTTAAATAGCTCTCCTTATGATAGGTTTCCTGAAAGAGAATATATGTGCCGATACCTGCGTCCTTTAATTTGCGGTAATTCTCAACGGTTGTTGCCGCAATATTAACATTTACACGCCTTATTGCACCGTTTTTGTGATTTACACTGTAAATTGTTTTGATGCAGTCCAAAATATACTCAATCGGGTTATTTTGCGGGTCTTCACCTGCCTCAATCGCCAGGCGTTTGTGTCCCATATCCTGAAGTGCGATTACCTCTTTTTTGACTTCTTCCTGCGTTAGCTTTTTCCTTGCTATGTGCTTATTTTTCAGGTGATACGGGCAGTAAACACAACCGTTTACGCAGTAATTTGAAAGATACAAGGGTGCGAACATAACTATCCTGTTACCGTAAAATGCAAGTTTTATCTCCTCTGCTATCTTATAAATTTCCTCAACCTTTTCGGGAATATCACACGCCAAAAGCACCGATGCCTCTCTATGTGTAAGACCTCGGCAACGGCAGCCGTTTTCGGTTTTGTACGGTCTTGCCTTTTTCAGAATCTCGTCGATAAGCTCTGTATTATTCTTGTTTTCCTCTGCATAGCGGAGCGTTTCCATTATTTCTCCGTCGTTTATAAATTCTTCTGCTTTTAATGATTTCGGATTATATTCTGCCATTTTCTTCGTCCTTTCTTATATCTCCTCTGTCGGTTACGATTTCATAACCGATTTTTCTCATCCTGTTTTCTAAGCACATCCTACATTGTGCACTTTCCTCGCCCGTGCATATCTTGTTATCGTAAAGCTCATACTTTTTCCGCACCGAAACGGGCGACAGGTTCGGCATAACCACATTCGCACCTGCCAGAATCCCCATTTCTCTGCCCTTTTCGTGAATTGTCCCGAGTGCCGTTGTTGCAGGTAGCAAAATGTTGGGTTTTATCAATCGGATTATTGATAAAAGATAGCAGGTCATTTCAAGCGTTCCTGCCGTTTTGTCGGCAAAAGGCGTATCCTTATGCGGAATAAACGGTCCTATGCCGCACATATCGGGGCGGAATTCTTCGATAAATTTCAGGTCTTTTGCAATCGTTTCCGGCGTCTGATATGGTGAGCCTACCATAAACCCGCACCCGACCTGATAGCCGAGTTCTTTGAGATTTTTAAGGCATTTTAGACGGTTTTCAAAAGACATTTTTTCGGGATGCAGTTTCTCATAATGTGTCTTGTCCGCTGTTTCGTGCCTTAAAAGATACCTGTCCGCTCCCGCTTTTTTCAAAAGCTCATAGCTTTTCCTGCTCCGCTCACCCAAAGAGAGCGTAACGGCACAGTCTTTATGACGGGTCTTTATCTCTTTTATGAGATCACACAAAAAGTCATCCGTGAAAAACGCATCCTCGCCGCCTTGCAGGACAAAGGTCTTAAATCCGAGCCTTTCGCCCTCGTCGCAACACGCAAGAATTTCGTCTTTTGTCAGGCGGTATCTTTCACAATTTTTATTACTGCCCCTTATCCCGCAATAATAACAGTCATTTTTGCATATGTTGCTCATCTCGATAAGTCCACGCACAAAAATTTTGTTGCCATATATGCGTTTCCGTGCCAAAACGGCTTTTTCTTTTGCATATTCTGCCGTTTCTTCATTCATATTGTCTAAAAGACAGGCATATTCCAAAAGGGTAGCACCTTTTCCGCTATTTAGTTTGTCAATTATCTCAAAACTGTTCATAAAAACCTCAAAACACAAAAACCGCACCAAAAAGGTACGGTTTTACTGCCAATATTTGAACCGCAACCTTTCTGTCAGAAACCTCTTCAAGTCAGGATACGCTCTTATTTTATATGTAATTTTGCAATTTGTCAAGTTTTATCTTATAAAGTTCGTTCTGTTACCCGTTTCAAGCATAGGGTAGGGAATGCCGTTTTTCTTTGCATTTTCAATACATTTTAGTATCCACGCCATATTGTTTGCAAGATTGTGCATGGTCTGTACACCCTCGGCGTCCATAATCGCTTCGCCTTGGTCACGCCCGTGTATTACATTCCAATATGTCGAGCCTACCGTTATCATATTTGCGATGCCGAAATATTTATTCATAACATCAAAACTTGCCGTCGTTCCTGCCCTTCTTGCACACGCAACCGACGCCGCAGGTTTAAAGCAAAATGCTTTTCCGCCGCTGTAAAATGCTCTGTCCAAAAAGGACATTATTCTTCCGCTGGGATGTGCGTAGTAAACGGGCGTTCCGAAGACAAATCCGTCAGCCTCTTTTGCCTTTTTGATAAACTCATTTACATTATTGTCTTCAAAACGGCAACCCTCTTCTGTGCATCCGCCGCAGCCGATACAGTCGCGGACAGGCTCGGATATTTCGAAAATCTCACTCTCTATGCTGAAATTTTCCAAAGTTTTTGCTATTTCCAAAAGAGCTGTTTTCGTGTTTCCGTTCTTTCGTACACTTCCGTTCAGCATTAAAACTTTCATTTTTAAATCCCCTTTTTTATAGAATAATTTTAATCATATAACAAACAAACGGCAAAGTGACAAGGCTTAATAATGTGGTTACAAACATCCCACACGCCGCATATTCAAAATCCGCATCACTTTCATTCGCAAGAATGGTCAAAACCGTCTGTGCAGGCATTGCCGCCTCCAAAACTACCGCTCCCAAAAGAATTTCCCTGATGCCGAGATATTTAAATATATATATGAACAAAATCGGCATAATTACCAATTTGAGCGGTGCAATTACAAAAATCCACCATTTTTTTATCGCATTTTTTGCATCAACTCCGGCAAGTGCCATACCTATAAACAACATGGAAAGATTTACCGTAAGTCCGCCTATTCCGCTTATTGTATCACTCATAAGTTTTGGCAGTTTTATGCCGAAAACAAGCATCAAAATTGCTATGGTAAAGGCTACCGTATTAGGATTTACGAGTTTTTTCGCCCTTGCTTTTATGCCTTCCGAATTATCGTTCTGCAAGGTCAAAAGCCCGAAGGTCCATAAAAACAAATCATTTACAAGCCAATAAACGATGGCATAGAAAAAGCCCGTCTCTCCATACATTGCAACAATTACGGGGTATCCCACAAAGGTTACATTTCCGAGGCATGTCAAAAGCTTATGTACCTTTGCGGTGTCTTTGGGGATTTTTAAAGCTTTTGCGGTAATTATGCCCAATCCATATAGCACAAAAAGACAGAATACCGACATTAAAAACACGGTAAAAATATCCTTTAAAAGTCCTTTGTCAAGTTCCTTTGAAGATATTGATGAAATAATAAGACAAGGCAACACAATTTTTACAATGACTTTTGAGAGAGCATCCTTTATTTTCCCGTCAATATATCCCGTTTTGACCGAAAAAAAGCCTACAAATATGGTTATTGCAAGTATTGCAATCTGATATGAAACTGCCGTAAAATTCATTTTTTTGCCTCTTTACATTCTCACATTCGATAAAAATTCTTTAAGCCTTTTGCTTTTGGGATTTTTTAAGACCTCCTCAGGCAATCCCTCTTCTGCAATAACGCCGTCATCCATAAAGATAACGCGGTCGGAAACATTCATGGCAAACGCCATTTCGTGCGTTACGATAATCATAGTCATATGCTCGTCAGCCAACGATTTTATTACCTTTAAAACCTCGTTTGTGATTTCGGGGTCAAGTGCCGAGGTAGGCTCATCAAATAGCATAATTTCAGGGTTTAACGCCAACGCCCTACAAATTGCGACCCTCTGCTGCTGTCCGCCCGAAAGCTCACACGGGTAATTATCAAATTTGTCTTGTAGTCCTGCACGGCACAAAAGCTGTTTTGCCGTTTCTTCTATTTCGGCATAGATTTTGTCCTTGTTTTCCTTAAAATCAGGGCGTTCCTTTGCGATAAGCTTGGGTGCTAAAACAACGTTTTCAAAGGCAGTATATTGCGGGAAAAGATTGAAATTCTGGAATACAAATCCGAATTTTAACTGTCTTTTCCGCGTTTCCGCACTTGTAAGTTGTTTTGCGGCATTTGCATCAAAGATTGTTTCGCCATTTAAAACAATCTCTCCGCCGTCGGCCTTTTCCAAAAAGCTGATACAACGCAAAAGCGTCGTTTTTCCGCTTCCCGACGAGCCTATTATCGAAACGACCTCGCCCTTTTCGACTTTCATATCAATGCCCTTTAACACGGTCGTTTTTCCAAAGTTTTTAACTATATTTTTTACTTCGAGTATTGCCATATCCTTAACTCCTGAAATAGCTCATTTTCTTTTCTATGTATCCAAACAGCAGGGTAAGCACTCCGCAGAACACAAGATAAAATGCACCCGTATAGAATAGCGGCCAGATAAGACCTTTTAGCTTGATAAACCGCTCCGCACTCCATATTATCTCATAAACGGCGATAATTCTTGCCAAGGATGTGTCCTTAACAAGCGTTATTATCTCGTTGCTCATGGGCGGGATTATTCTTTTTATCACCTGCAAAAGCACCACTTTAAAGAAAGTCTGCGTTTTTGTAAGTCCTAAAACCTGCCCCGCCTCATACTGTCCCTTTGAAATTGACTCAATTCCGCCTCTGTAAATCTCGGAAAAATAACAGGCGTAATTTATGACAAACGCAACCAAGGCCGCCAAAAACCTCTCCATAAGCGGCATATTAAATAAAAGCCCCGGTCCGTAATAGATAACGATAAGCTGCAACATAAGCGGCGTTCCGCGTATTATCCATACTATCGTGCGGACAAGCCAACTGATAGGCTTTATCTTGCTCATAGAGCCAAAACTTATTAAAAGTCCCAAAGGAAGCGAAAAAAGCAGCGTAAGCGAAAAAAGCTTTACCGTTGCCCGAAATCCTACCAACAAATCATTTGTTATAGGTAAAAATGTATTCAAAAACCATGTCATATAAGGTAATCCTCTCAAAAAGGGACGCAAGGGCATAAACCCTTGCCTCCCGTTTTATCCGTTTATCAGTCTGCCAAAGAAACTCCGTATTTTTCTGAAAGTGCAGAAAGTGTGCCGTTATCCTTTAACTGCTTGATATAGCCGTCAACAGCATCCTTTATGTCTGAACCCTTGCGGAAGCCTATGCCGTATTCTTCCTTTGTCAAAGAAACGCTCTGTGCCAAATCAGCATAGCTCGTGCCTTCGCCTGTCATAGACTCAGCCATTGTTGCGTCTATGATACAAGCCTCTGTGCTGCCTGATTCAACTTCCATAAGTGCGTCGGACTGTGCCTTAACAGCAACAACAGTTAATCCCATTTCCTCAGCTGCTGCTTCTGCTGCACTGCCTGATTCAACCGCAAACTTGATGTCCTTTAAGGAATCAATGTCCTTGTAGTTATCTGCTATGTCCTTCTTCATAACAACAACCTGCTCGTTCTTTGCATATGGGATTGAGCAATTTGTGTTAAGGTTAACTTCGTCGGTAATTGTCATACCGTTCCAGATACAGTCGATTGATTTTGCGTCAAGCTCTAAGAACTTGTTATCCCAGTCAATCTCAACAAATTCTGCCTTAACGCCCATAAGCTCTGCAACAGCATTTGCAAATTCTGCATCAAATCCTGTCCATTCGCCGTTTTCGTCTCTGTAATCCATAGGCTCAAACTCTGTAACACCTACAACCAATGTTCCCTTTTCTGTTACGAAAGCAAGGTCAGACTCTGCGTTGTCGTCTGCTTTCTTGCTGCCGCAGGAGGTAACTCCTACGCACATAATACCTGCCAAAATCAATGCTAAAAACTTTTTCATTTTGAATTTCTCCTTTTTCTTTTTGGATTTTTATTGATTTTATTTGCGTCATTATATCACATTACTTTATCTTTGTAAAGTGATAAATTGATAAAAATCTCATTTTTGTCGATTTTCGACATATGTGTAAAAAAAGAACGGGCATATTTTAGTCACACTTCATAAGCATTTGGGCGTATTTTGCTATTTTACAAAGTCAAAAAAAGCGTTTTTTCCTATTTATATTTATCCTTTACGGTTTTTAGCACAAAAAAGAACGCGTCTTAACACGCAATTTACGAAAATAAGACAGCGTTCTAATTCTTATTCTTGTTCGGGTGCACCAACAGGGCATACACCGGCACAAGCACCGCACTCTATACAAGCGTCTGCATCTATAACATACTTTCCGTCACCCTCGGAAATAGCTCCTACGGGACATTCAGCAGCACAAGCACCGCAACTTATACAAGCATCACTGATTTTATAAGCCATTCGTAACACCTCCTTGTTTAATTATTGATATTATATCACACTCTTTTTTATTCTTCAAGTGTTTTTAACGCTTCTTCGTCAATTTTTTCTTCTCTGTCGTCATTTTTTGGCTTTTTCAGAATTTTAATATCCTTTACATCATACTCGGAAAGTGCCGCTTCGCTCTTGTCTTCAATGCGGACCTTTACCCGTCCTTTCAGGATTTCCACATATTCTACAACGCCCTTTCCGTCGGGTGTTTGCACAACAGCCCCCTGCCTTGGCGTTATTTTTAAGAGGTCTTCATATGTTTCCTGTTCATATTTTAAGCAGCACATAAGTCTGCCGCAGCTTCCGGATATTTTTGCAGGATTGAGCGAAAGTCCCTGTTCTTTTGCCATTTTTATAGAAACCGACTCAAATTCGCCTAAAAATTTGGCACAGCACAGTTCTCTTCCGCACACGCCTATTGCTCCAAGCGTTTTTGATTCATCGCGTATGCCGATTTGCCTAAGCTCAATACGCGTATGAAACACTGTTGCAAGGTCTTTTACAAGTTCGCGGAAATCAACTCTGCCCTCGGCGGAAAAGTAAAAAAGAATCTTGCTTCTGTCAAAGGCATATTCCACCTCGATAAGCTTCATTTCAAGCCCGTGATTTTTAATCTTTTCAAGGCAAATATCAAAGGCTTCCTTTTCCTTTTTCCTGTTTTCCTCAGCAATTCTCAAATCGTCAGGCGTTGCAATACGCAAAACATCTTTTAGTGGCTTATTTATATTCTCCGGACTTATTTCCTTTTTTTCAACGACAACCTTGCCAAGCTCGATGCCTCTTGATGTTTCCACAACAACCAAATCATTCTTTTTTATTTCAAGACCAGCCGGATTGAAATGATAAATCTTGCCAACCGGTTTAAATCTCACACCAACAATCTGTGCCATAGGTTATGCTCCTTTTACATTTTACAGAACAATTATAGTATATTCCGCCCTTTATGTCAAGGGACAAAATTTTGAAAAGCTATTGCAATTCCGTTTCGGATAGTATATAATGCCTACAAATGCAGAGTAGAATATCGGGCGTAAAGTGCCGTATGAACGGGGAGTTGTCATGCGGACGAAAAACTTTTGTTTGCGGTCTGGTATTCGCATCCCGCTGCCAAATAAGAGGCTTTTTAAACACCTCTCATTTAGTGGCTTAAATTTATGGAGGTGTTTTTTATGTTCAAAAATTTTTTAGACTCGGCAAAAAGCATTAAAAACTTACGGGTTTTGTGTGCAACGGCTCTTCTTTCAGCACTCTATGTTGCGATTTATGCGGTAAAAATCCCCTTGGGCGACCAGCTCCGCATAACCTTTACCTTTGTCCCTGTCGCTCTTGCAGGTTGGCTTTTCGGAATAGTTCCTGCCGTGATAGTAGGTGCTTTGGGCGACTTTTTGGGCTGCCATATCTTCCCGCAAGGTGCATACTTTTGGGGGTTTACCGTAACATCCATGCTTTCAGGTCTCATTTTCGGATTACTTCTTTACAAAAAAGACGAAAAAGGCTTCATCTGGTATGTTATTCTTTCAAAATTCCTGGTTTCTCTTTTATTAAATGTAGGATTAAACTCTTATTGGGCAACATTCTTTGTTCCAAAATCGTTTTTTGTGATAATGTGGGGCAAGATAATAAAGAACGCCCTTATGCTTCCCATAGAAATTATAGTTCTGTTTGCCGTCATTGAAGGTCTGCGACGGGCAGGGGTGCAAAAAATGTATAAATAACAGGTTTTTTTTGGGCTTTTTTTGTAGAGTTTGCCGAAATACAAAATCTTGAAAACGGTGTCGTAATATGTTAGAATATATATTATAAAAATAAATACGGTTTCGGGAGGTTGACTATGGGGGACTCATCTAATAATTCCGCATTCGGCAAACTTAGCGTAATAAGTATGCGTGGATGTGAGGAAATAACAGCTAAAATTGATTGGTATTTGCGTAAATTCAGGGAAGGCTACGAAAACGAACCTACATACATAACGCACATTCACTGTCCGCGTTTCGGCTCGGGCGAAGCAAAATGTATTATTGACGAAACGGTGCGTGGTCACGATGTTTATATCATTTGTGATGTGTTTAACCACGGGGTAACCTACAAAATGTACGGCGTCGAAAATCGCATGAGCCCCGACGATCATTATCAGGATTTAAAACGAATTATCGCCGCCATATCCGGAAAAGCACGGCGTCTTACCGTTGTTATGCCCATGCTTTATGAGGGCAGACAGCACCGCCGTACAGCAAGAGAATCATTAGACTGTGCAATAGCACTCCAAGAGCTTGTTAATATGGGCGTTACCAACATTATCACCTTTGATGCACATGATGCAAGAGTGCAAAACGCAATCCCGCTTTCAGGTTTTGATGATGTCCAGACAACCTACCAGATGATTAAAGCTCTTTCAAGACAAGTTCCCGATATTTCCTTTGATAAAGATAAAACCATCGTAATATCCCCTGATGAGGGCGGTATGAAACGGGCTATGTACTATTCCTCGGTGCTTGGTTTAGACCTTGGTATGTACTATAAGCGTAGAAACTACTCGATTATAGTTGACGGAAAAAATCCTATTGAAGCACACGAATATCTCGGCAGAAGCGTTGAAGGCAAAGACGTTATGATAATCGACGATATGATTTCAAGCGGAGAATCTGTTTTGGATATAGCAAAAATGCTAAAAGAACAGGGTGCAAAGCGTGTGTTTGTGTTTACGGCATTCGGTCTTTTCTGCAACGGGCTTGAAAAGTTTGATGAGGCTTTCGCAAATGGTGAAATTTTTAAGGTATTTACAACTAACCTTATTTACCGTATACCCGACCTGTTTGAGCGTGAATGGTACTGCGAAGTTGATATGTCAAAATACATTTCCATTTTGATAGATACTTTAAATCATGACGAAACATTAAGCAATCTCTTAGTTCCCGCACAACGAATCGAAAAGCTTTTAGAAAGACTCAGCTCGGAAAAACAAAACTAAAAATTAAAAAATGCACTGCAAGGTTGTTGCGGTGCATTTTTTTGCTTTTTAAACATAAACAGTAATATAAAATAATTATTTTATTCCCAAAAGATAATCAGCAGAAACACCAAAAACTTCTGCCAAAGCTTTAAGTTCAATATCCGTTGTAAATCTCTCTCCGCTTTCAATTCTTTGAATTGCGTTTTTATCAACATCTATGCCCATGATTTGCAATTTTTCAGCAAGAATACGCTGTGACATTTTCGGCATTTTTTGTTTTCTCAATTCATAGATGCGTTTACCGCATATGTTATTTTTTCCATTTTTAGCCTTATTTTTGAACATACCCTCACCCCAAATTGACATTTAGTACTTGACAAAAAAATGTTATCATACTACAATTTGAGTATTGACATTTACAGAATGTCAAAGCTGGAAGAGGTGATATTTTTGGAGATAAAACAAAATGCGTTTGGGGATTATCTCATATCGAAAAACGGAGTACATAAAGGCTATACATTAAAAATTTTAGGTGTTTACAAGGTTTTTAATAAAAAGGGCAGGATTGGGTTTATTTTAAAAAGAGATGATGAATATATTTCATATGACAATATGGGAAATGCGATAGAGCGGGGTGAGTTTGAAAAGATACTTTTAAATTTTTTCAAACAAAAAAAGGGCTGAAAACCAGCCCTGAAAGCCTATTTTTCTATTAAAACCGCTGCCGTTGCGGAAATCCCCTCGCCACGCCCCTCAAAACCGAGTTTTTCGGTGGTTGTCGCTTTGACGCTTACAAAATCTACATCTATTCCCATAGCGTCCGCAACATTTTTCCGCATAAGTTCTATATACGGCGAAAGCTTTGGACTTTGTGCAACTATCGTTATATCGGCATTTACGGCACTGTATCCGCCTTTTTTAATAAGTCCCATAACCTCTTTAAGAAGCAATATGCTTGAAATGCCCTTGTATTTTTCGTCGGTGTCGGGGAAGTGTTTGCCTATATCCCCGAGTGCCGCCGCACCCAAAAGTGCGTCGCAAAGTGCGTGGAGTGCCACATCTGCGTCGGAATGTCCCAAAAGTCCCTTTTCGTAGTCTATTTTTGTTCCGCAAAGGAACAGCTCCCGCCCCTCTACAAGCTTATGCACATCATATCCGAATCCTATCCGTATCACTTATTTTTCCTCTTTTCCAAAATTTTTTCGGCTATTATCAAATCTTCGGGAGTAGTGATTTTGATATTCTCATAGCTCCCCTCAACGATTTTCACCTTTTTCCCGAGAACTTCCATAACGGCACAGTCGTCGGTCACATCAGCATTGTTTTCATTATGTGCCTTCTCTATTTCTGTACGCTTAAAAACCTGCGGCGTTTGTATCTGATAAATCCAATCTCTGTCAAGAGTACGCACTATAAACCCGTTTTCGTCAACCGCCTTTAAGGTGTCCTTGCATTTTACACCAAGGGATGCCGCACCGGATTTTTCGGCTTCCGTAACCACTTTTTCGATGTCGGAAACTTCTATAAGAGCCCGTGCCCCGTCATGAATCGCCACAAATTCGCCCCTGCACGATTTAAGTCCGTTTTTTACAGAATCCTGACGTGCCGCACCGCCCAAAACAATATCTGTCACCTTTTTAAAGCTTTTTAAAAGCTCGCGGCATTTTTCTGTGTCGTCGGTCACAACTACTATTTCTTCAATTTTATCGCAATTTTCAAAAGCTTCTACTGTGTTTTCGAGTATGGTTTTTCCGCCAAGCAAAAGATATGCTTTGTTTATCCCCGCACCCATTCTTTTGCCCATTCCTGCGGCAACGATTAAGGCACTTGCCATTTTTTCACCTCTTTTAACAAAAACAAGCTATCTTATCCAAATCTTCCGACAAGACAGCCCGTTATAATGTTTGTGCTATTGTATCTTCTAAAATGCTTTCAACATCATTTCTGCTCACAGACCCCGCAAGAACAATCTCGCTTACAAACATCTGCTTTGCCACGCCAAGCATCTTTCTTTCGCTTGTAGAAAGTCCCCGTTTTTTGTCCCGAAGCATCAGCCCTTTTACAACGCCGATAAGCTGATAAATGTCGCCGGTACGCAGTTTTTCCATATTTTCACGGTGACGCTTGTTCCAGCTTTCGTCCTCTTTAACCTGCTCATTTTTAAATGCCGTAAGAGCGTTTGCCGCTTCTTTTTTGGAAATTATGTATCTTACTCCTATGTTTTCACAGGTGTCGGTGGGAATCATAGCAACGGCGTCATCTGTCGGCATTTTCATAGAAAAATATGTTCGTTTTTCGCCAAGTATCTTCCGTTCTTCAATGCCCTCAATCGTTCCGGCACCGTACATAGGATAAAACACTTTATCACCTATTTTGAACATTCCCATCTCACCTCTTTCCAAATACAGCTTTACAAGTAATATTATACCACAATTATTTTATAATGTAAATGCTCTATTTGCCTTATTTTAAAATATTTTTTAATTTTTTTTGTTGATTTTTATTATTTTTTGGCGGTTTTCGGTACATATATTGCAGTCAGATTATTTTCCCGTTACAAATTGGTGACATTTCCCTTTTCTCACTGTCCCTTGACAAAAAGTATGTTATAATCGTATAGGTGGATATGCAAATTTATTACATATCGGAGATTTCACAAAGGCTACTTAGGAGGAATCTTATGGAAAATCAAATGACAAGTTTAAAATGCAGAAAGTGCGGTGCGACAGTAAGTGCGGACCAAAAGAAATGCCTGAAATGCGGTGCACCGATTTTGCTTAAAGTTATGATGGAGGAGGAAAAACGCCATCTTCCCGCAAAAGAAATACGCGAAAAGGACAAGCGTATGAGGCAGGAATATGCCAAAATGAGCAAGGAAAAGGAATTGGAACGACAAAAGGCGGAAAAGAAAAAGCAGCAGCTCGAAGAAAAGGCGGAAAAGAAACGCCAGAAAGCAAAAGAAGAGTTAGATTCAATTCGCCAAAGGGACGAAAAAAAGGCACAGGCGGAGGCTGAAAAGGCGTCAAAACAAGCCGAAAAGGAAGAACGCAAGGTACAACAAGCCACCGAAAAAGCAGACAAAAAACTTGCAAAAAAGGCGGAAAAAGAGTCCGCAAAATCAGAAAAAAAGAATAGAACAGGACTTATTGTCGGCATGATTATCGCCGTTTTGGTTATCGCATTTGGTGTGGCGGCTCTTTTCCTTAATAATTCATACAAGGAAACGCCCGAAAATGTGGAAGAACCCGAGGTAATTGAAACGGCGGAAGAACCTGAAATCACGGAAGAAGCGGAAGTTCAGGAAGAACCGATAGAAGCGGAAGCTCCTGCCGAACCCGAACCTGAACCTGAACCTCAGCCAGAAACTCCAAAGGAGCCTGTAAAGGAAGAAGCACCAAAGCGAAATATTACGCGGAATAATTATTTGTTCCCAAGCGATACGCAGTATCTTACAGAAGCCGATTTAAACGGTCTTTCCAAGTTTGATACGGGACTTATCCGCAACGAGATTTTTGCCAGAAAGGGATATGTATTCAAAAACGAGCCGTACAAGAGCTATTTTAATTCACAGGCTTGGTACAACCCTAAACCGTCGGCAAAAATAAAACTAAATGATATAGAAAAATACAACAATGACTTCATATTGCAATATGAACGCTCACAAGGTTGGAGATAGCATCAATTACGCCGTTTTCTTTCTAAAAGAGAACGGCGTTTTATCATAAAATTATGCCTTTTTAGCATCTTTTTTTATGCAAAATCGGGAAATTTCAAAAAAATGACAAAAAAATAACAAAATGCCTTGTAAATTTTGCATTTATGTTGTAAAATATATACTGACAAGGAAAAATATTTCCTGTTTTATTATTTTTATAATTGGAGGAATTTATTATGGCAGTTAAAGTTGCAATTAACGGATTCGGACGAATCGGCCGTTTGGCATTCCGTCAGATGTTCGGTGCAGAGGGCTATGAAATTGTTGCTATCAACGATTTAACAGACCCAAAAATGCTTGCAAATCTCTTAAAGTATGACACAGCACAGGGCGGTTACTGCGGAAGAATCGGCGAAGGCTTACACACAGTTGAAGCAGGCGAAGGCTCAATCACTGTTGACGGCAAAAAAATCACAATCTATGCTGAAAAGGACGCAAAGGATTTGCCTTGGGGCAAAATCGGTGTTGATGTTGTTTTGGAATGTACCGGTTTTTATTGCTCAAAGGAAAAATCACAGGCTCATATCGATGCAGGTGCTAAAAAGGTTGTTATTTCTGCTCCCGCAGGAAAAGACCTCAAAACTATTGTTTACAGCGTAAACGAGAAGACTCTTACAAAGGAAGACAAGATTATTTCTGCTGCATCCTGCACAACAAACTGTCTTGCTCCTATGGCTAAGGCTCTTAACGATTTTGCACCTATTCAATCAGGTATTATGGCTACAATTCACGCTTACACAGGCGACCAGATGGTTCTTGACGGTCCTCACAGAAAGGGCGATTTAAGAAGAGCAAGAGCTGCTGCTGCAAATATTGTTCCTAACTCAACGGGTGCTGCAAAGGCAATCGGTCTTGTAATCCCCGAGCTTAACGGAAAACTTATCGGTGCTGCTCAGAGAGTTCCTGTTCCGACAGGCTCAACAACAATCTTGACGGCTGTTGTTAGTTACAAAGGAGGCACAGCACGAAGAGAACTTACTGCTGAGGCTATAAACGCAGCTATGAAGGCTCAGGCTTCCGAAAGCTTTGGCTATAACGAAGACCAAATCGTTTCTTCCGATGTTATCGGTATGAAATACGGCTCACTCTTCGACGCAACACAGACAATGGTTGCAAAAATCGCTGATGATTTGTATGAAGTACAGGTTGTTTCCTGGTATGATAACGAAAACTCATACACAAGCCAGATGGTTAGAACAATCAAGTACTTTGCAGAGCTTGGCTAAAAATTAAAAGGGCTGTTTTCAGCCCTTTTTTTGTTTGAAAAAATTTAAAAGTAATTTTTCAAATTCTCCCCGTTCTATCGCATTTCCCATATTGTCATATGAAATATATTCATCATCTCTTTTTAAAATAAACCCAATCCTGCCTTTTTTATTAAAAACCTTGTAAACTCCTAAAATTTTTAATGTATAGCCCTTATGTACTCCGTTTTTCGATATGAGATAATCACCAAACGCATTCTGTTTAATTTCCATAAAACCACCTCTATCCCATTATAGATTATTTTTAACTAATAGTCAATAGACAAAAATCGTCTATGCTACACTTTTCTTGGGTGATAAAAGTGAAACTTTCTTTTGGTGAAAAAGTCAGAAATTTAAGAGAAGATAAAGACCTTAATCAAACACAACTCGGACAGGCACTATGTATGACACAAAGAAAAGTGTCTTTTATTGAATGTGGCAAAACCGAGCCGTCTATTGATGATATAATTGCGTTTTGTAAATTTTTTGGTGTTTCAGCCGATTATTTGCTGGGGATTGAAGACAAATAGTTTTTTTTCAAAGTATTGTACTTTGTTTTGCCACAGACCTCTAAGTAGCAAAGAGGTCTTTTTTTGCTTTTTGTACTAATTTCAGTTTCGTCCAAATATATATGTAGTAACCTGTACTATAAAGGAGGAGCTGTTTGTGGCAGAGTACAACATTTATCAGGATATAAAGGAGCGTTCGGGCGGGGATGTTTATATAGGCGTCGTCGGACCTGTCCGCACGGGAAAATCTACTTTTATAAAAAAATTCATGGACTTACTCGTAATTCCGAATCTGGAAAACGGGTATCAGGCGGAGCGTACCCGTGACGAGCTTCCGCAATCGGCGGCAGGGCGTACGATTATGACTACCGAGCCGAAATTTGTGCCTAACGAGGCGGTAGAAATATCGCTTGGCGATAACGCACATATGAATATGCGAATGATTGACTGCGTCGGCTACATTGTTGACGGTGCGTCGGGCTATATTGAGGATGATATGCCCCGTATGGTTTCTACGCCTTGGGCGGAAGAGCCTATGCCATTTTTTGAGGCGGCGGAGCTTGGCACAAAAAAGGTGATTTGCGACCACTCCACAATTGGCATTTTGGTTACAACCGACGGCTCTATCTGCGACATTGACAGAAACAGTTATGTTCAGGCGGAAAACCGTGTCGTAAACGAGCTTAAAGAAATCAATAAGCCATTTGTAATTCTTTTAAATTCTGCCGACCCCACATCTGACTATTGCCAGAATTTACGGGCGGAGCTTACCGAAAAATACGGGGTTTCGGTCATTCCCTTAAACTGCCAGGAGCTTACCGAAAATGACATAGCGAGAATTATGGAAACTGTACTCTTTGAGTTTCCGCTAAACGAAATCACCTTTGATTTTCCGAAATGGTTTATGCGTCTTGGGGCTGACCACTGGCTATATCAGGAGGTTTTAGACTCCCTTAGAACCGAGATTTCTCCGCTTTCAAAAATAAGCGGTGTTAAAAATCTTTGCGAAAATCTTTCGGCATACGACTTTATAAGCGATTCCAGAATCGACGGCATAGACTTGGGCGTAGGCGACGCCGTTTTAAAGTTAGATATTCCTGACGAGCTGTTCTATCGGATTCTTGGCGAAGAATCGGGTTTTTCAATAGACGGCAGAGAATCTTTAATAACCCTTATCCGTGATTTGTCACAAACAAAAACAAAGTACGACAAGGTGGCAGACGCGTTGGAGCAGGTGCGTACCACAGGCTATGGGATTGTGTCGCCATCAACCGACGAGCTTTCCCTGGAAGAGCCGAAAATTGTGCGTCAGGGCGGCAGATACGGTGTGCGTTTAAAGGCGTCCGCTCCAAGCATACATATGATTCAGGCAAATATTCAGGCGGAAGTCAGCCCCATTGTCGGCACCGAAAAGCAGTCGCAGGAGCTTGTGCATTATCTTTTAGACGAATTTAAAAATGACCCGTCAAAAATATGGGAGTCCAACATTTTCGGGAAATCGCTTTATGAACTTGTAAACGAAAGCGTAAACAACAAGCTCAGCAAAATGCCCGACGAGGCACGGCAAAAGCTTTCTAATACGCTTGAACGCATCATAAATGAGGGAAGCGGTGGTCTTATTTGCATAATTTTATAAAGATTTGTCTTGCAGCCGGTCTTGCACTTCTCCTTTCCGCCTGTGGAAACGGCATAAAAATCGACACCGTCGACAACTCATATGCCTCCGATACCGTTACCGCAAATGTTAAAATACCTCAGCTTCGCGGACTTTCCAGCCGTGACCTTGAAGACAAAATAAATGAGGAGTTTTCCTCCTCAACAGACGCTCTTTTGGAAAAATGGAAAAGGTCGGCGGAGGAAACGGGCGAACAATCGCTTTTTGATATGAATACGGCGGTGCATTTTAACAAAAACGGATTTTTGTCTATGGTCACCGACTATGAATATTTTGCGAGAAAGGCACATAAAAGCAGATTCCGAATCGCAAAAAATATAGATAATTCCGCAGGTTTAGAGCTATCGCTTTCTGATTTGTTTGACGGCGAAACATACATTGACGCACTAAACAAAATGCTGACAGATGCGGTTGCAGGTTCTCCCGAAAAATATGCAGACATCTGGGCAAAGCCGAAAATCTCGCAAAATCAGGGCTTTTATATTGACGGGGAAAATCTTGTGATTTTCTATCCGCCGTATGAGCTTTCCTATTATGAACGCGGTTTTGTGGAAATACCTTTGCCGATTGAAGACCTTTTGACATATATGAAACCTGCCTACCGCGAAATTTTTGCAGGATAAAAAGAGCGTTTTGCTCTTTTTTTCTTGCCACAAAAGGAAAAATAATGTATAATGTCCTTGGTGAAATGTATGTTAAAGCTTTTTTCCTGTCCCATATACCATATTTTCGGGATACCGTGTCCTACATGCGGTGTCACACGGGCATATATCCTCTTTTTTTCGGGGCATTTTAAGGACGCATTTTTAATGCACCCGCTCTTTTTACTGCCCCTTATTTTCCTTTTTCGCAAATTCCGGCGGAAATGGATTATTTTTTCGGTAATGGGCATATTTTTGGCGGTTTACATAATACGGTTTATATTCCTTTTCCCCGACATTCCGCCCTTTAATTATAACGAAAACTGCCTTATAGGAGGTTTAAAATGAGTATAAGTATCAAAGAAACAATAAAATGTCCGTCCTGTCACGAAAAGTCTGAAATCACGGTCTGGCAGTCGATAACCGCATCAGACAGTCCCGATTTGAAATCGGATTTACTAAAAGGCAAAATAAATATGTTTGTCTGTGGTGTGTGCGGTCAAAAAGCACTTTTTCCCTCGCCCCTTCTATACTGCGACGACGAAAAAAAGCTCGTAATCTCCTTTTCTCCTCAGGATGATAATGCCAAAAAGCAACAACTTTTTGACGAAATAAAAAAGTCCTCCAAAAAAAGCGGAGAACTTGAAAATTATCCCGATTATAACCTGCGGTTTGTGACTTCATACAATGAGCTTTTAGAAAAAATCCTCATCTTTGACAGCGGTTTTAACGACAAGGTCATTGAGGTTATAAAACTCCTTGTTTTGATGCAGGATAGCGAAAAAATGGCACAAAGAGTCTGTATGTTCGGAAAATCTGACGGAGCGGAAATAGAATTTTTAGTGCAGGACAGGCGTGAAAATCAAATTTATACCTCCCGTGTGCCTGTTTCAACTTACGAAACCATAAAAGTCCAGATGAGAGACAGCGGCGTTAAGTTTAAAAGCTTTGATTGGGAGATGGTTGACCAAGACTACGCAAAGTCGCTCCTTCGCGGTGTAAACAACACGCTCTAATGCATTTTACCTATCGCGTCTGCTATTTTTGCAAATTCCGAAAGCCCGAGTCTTTCGCCCCGCACCGACGGCTCTATGCCAAGCTCTTTGAGCATTTCCGAAAGTGCGGGTTTTTCTATGCCAAATCCGCTTGAAAGGCAGTTTAAAAGCGTTTTTCTGCGATGCAAAAATGCAGATTTTACCACCTTGAAAAACTGCGTTTCGCTTTCTACCAAAACGGGCGGTTTGTCCAAAACCTCCATACGCAAAACGGCAGAATCCACCTTCGGTGCAGGATAAAAGCTACCGGCTGGAACTATTTCCACTATTTCCGGCTTTGTGTAGAAATTACAAAGCACGCTTATTGCTCCGTAATCTTTTGTTCCCACTTTGGCAACAATCCGCTCTGCCACTTCCTTTTGCACCATAACAACAATAGTTTTGACCGGCAGTTTTGATTCTATAATGCCCGTTATTATCGGAGTTGTTATATAATACGGCAGATTTGCGGCAATAGAAATTTTACCGCCGCCAAATTCTTCTTTAATGAGGGCTTTTGCGTCTAATTTTAAAAAGTCGCCTTCTATGATTTTTACATTGTCAAAATCCTGCAAAGTATATTGAAGCACGGGAATAAGGCTTTTGTCAATCTCCACCGAAACCACCTTTTTTGCCGTTTCGGCTAATTTTCTTGTAAGAACGCCAAACCCTGCCCCTATTTCCAAAACGCCGTCTGTTATATCGGCAGCGTCTGCGATTTTGTCTAAAACATCGGAATCCAAAAGAAAATTCTGCCCGAGCCCTTTTGAAAATCCAAAATTAAATTTTTTCTCTATTTCTCTTATTGTTCTTATGTCTGTTAAATCCATTTTATATCCTTTCGTAAATGGAAATTGAGGATGCAAAAACACCCTCAATCAATCTAAAATATATACGATTGCAGTTCTTCTTCCGAATCGGACACATTCGCCCTCTGAATTATAGAATAGGTCGATCTTGTTCCCCTTTATCGCACCGCCGGTATCACCTGCGACGCAATAGCCGTAAGTCCAGCTTTTTCCGTCGTCTGTTGACTCTACATATAGTTTTGTGCCAAGCGGTATGACCTTCGGGTCAACAGCGATTACGCCGTATTGCGGCATTCTACCCGATGCAGTTTTGTTTCCTGATGAATCGGTATATGCGGTCGCCGTTACGGTTAATTTTTTTGAGTAGCTTAGCGATTTTCCCGCATTTGTCGCAACAACCTTTTGTCCGCCTGATGACTTCTTATTTTCGCCCGTACCTACCGCAACAATCTGCGTTACGGGTTTTTTGACAGTGGCAGATGAAACGAGCTGTCGTTTTACTTCAATGCCGTTTTCGGTAGTTACATCATAAACTACGCGTTTTAGTCCGTTTTGCCCTTTTGTTTTGATTTTTGTAGTACCCTTTTTTAAAGAGCTGTCCGAAACCTCTTTTGATGAAAAGGGAATTTCCTCATCAACGGTTATTCTACGCTCTGCAACACGGAAAACATTTACATGCATATCCTCTTCGATTTCCGCATCCAAAGACGGTTCTACGCGGTCAGAAATATCAACCGAAACACCCGCCTCCTCAAAGGCTTCACGCACCGTTTTCTTTGTCGTTGTTATTATTTCAACATTTCCGTCAACGGACAGGGTGAATTTTCTGCCCGTTCTTATTATAAGCCTTGCACCGTCATAAAGTTTATCTTCGGGCAGCATACTGAGCTTATCAAACTCGCCCATTTCAATATTGTTTTCGGCAAGAAACTCCGAAACGATTTCCTGTCTCGTTGTAAATTTTTGTGTATTCTCGCTGTCCGAAAAAGCGTCAACACGCACAAGCGTTACCCTTTTTGAGCCAATATCCAAAACAGCACCGGTGAGTAGTGTAAGTATGCTTGTCAGCATAAATACGGCAACAATTTTGGAAATTACATTCCATTTTTTGTCGCCTTTTTTATTAAGCAACATTTTACTATCCTCCTATGATACCGTAACATTATACCCTTATGATATGCCCTTGTCAAGAAAATTATTACAAAATTGTTGCAATTTGCCTAATTTTTTGGCGATTTTTGCCACATTTTCAAACGGATTTAGTGAAATTGTACGAAAATCGGCTTTTTCAAAAAGGATTAAACCCATGATTTTTTATGCTGTTTTTGGCTTTTTGGGGCGGGATTTTTCGAAAATGTGCCCGTTTTTGTATAAATTACCCTTGTTTTGCCAATAATGATGTTTGAAGGGGAACAATAAAATTGTTACAGAATTATTAACTATATATAGGTGTTGAAAGGGGATTTTCGATATGAAAAACACAACTCATAGGGTCGTAATATTAAATAATGTAAATTCCGAAATTATTTCACAAGCGATACTTGTTTTAAAAAATTCCGAGAGCGTTTGCGACTCCGCCGTTTTAGCGGAAGCGGAGCGGGTAGTTGAAAAATATATGGGAGACGGCAAGACATACACCGAAAAAAATGACGGAAAATTATTGGTTTCGTTTATTGCTATGTCGGCAATTATTTTTACAGGGCTTTGCATTTTTGCCCTCTTTAAAATTTTTTGAGAACTTAAAAAGCGTTTAACGGGTATGTTAAACGCTTTATTTTATGCCGAGTGCTTCTTTTGCAAGGGCGTCCGCCCTGTCGTTATATTTATCGCCCGAATGGCCTTTAACCTTTTCAAACTCAACCAAAACCTTATCCTTTATGCTGTCATAATAGGCTTTATACGCGATTGTTCCTGCCTTGTTGGTTTTCCACTTTCCCGTCGCCCACGCCTCTATGCCCATATAATCATAGATTATCTTGACTGATTTTATACCTTTTTCCACGCAGTATCGCATAACAAATTCCGCACCTTTTATTTCGCCTGCGACATTACGCATTTCTGCCATCTCGCTGTCCGAAAATTTCTCGCTATGCTCCACCGTTTTATCGTCATGAAAAATCACGGCACCAAAGGAATATTCGCCTGTTTTTACATTAAAACTGCCGTCCACATATGCAACGGTTTCGGATGTTGGTATAATCTTTTCGCCGATTAAATACGCCTTTGCGTCCGATTCTTTTGAAAAGGATTTGTATTCCGCTCCCGAAAAGCCGTCGACTTGCATACGGCAGCTTTCCCAGTCGGTAAATATCCCGATTTTTCTGCCGTTTTTCACCGCATAATATTTCATTTACCGCTCCTTTTGCCGTTTGAATACAAAAATGCCCCCCATAAAATCAGGGAGGCATTTTATTATTCAGCTTCTTCGGCAGTTTCTGCCTCTTCTTCCACTTCTTCTACTTCTTCCTCGGCTGCTGTTTCTTCACTGTCAGCTTCTTCCTCTGTGTTAGCAGCATTTCGCTCTTCATATGCTTTCTTTGCTTCAAGGTCAACTGTTTTACGAACTTCTTTCCACTTTGTTTCAAGGGTTACTTCGTCACCGAAACCGTATTTTTCCTTGAATTCTTCAAAATTGTCCTCGCCGATATATTTTTCAAGAGTGATTTCGCCCTCGGCTTTGCCCCAAGCGGTATCCTCTGTTACATCATCACCGAATCCGAGTAATTCCTTTAAATCGTCAAAGCTCATTCCATACATATTTGCAATACTGCTTACCGGCATTGTATAGTATGCTGCGGATTCCTGTGTGTTACCCGGCATATCTGCGGGAAGACCGTACTGTTCAATAAAATCGGAAAGCTCCATCCCCGATTCTTCTGCTATATCGGCAATAGTTCTGCCTGTGATGTTTACATATCCCATATGGTTGTATTTATTGTAAAGTTTTGGGAATTTCCCTAATCCTAAAAGTATGCAGAACACTGCGAGAATAATAACGATTAAGGCTGTTATTATTGCTTTTAGTGGGCTTTTCTTTGCTGTTTCAACTGCATCACCTGCAAATTCCTGCACTTCCGCTGCCGCTTCCGCCACATCTTCTGCAATTTCTTCCGCCTCTTCCTTAACTTCCTCCGCTATATCCTGTGCGAAACCCTCTGCGTCTTCTGCCGCATTTTCAATATTTTCCTGCACATCTTCTGCGATTTCCTTTACTTCTTCTGCGATTTCCTCTGCTGTCTCTTTAACTTCTTCCGCCATTTTTTCAAATTCTTTATTCTCGTCCATTTTTCTTCTCCTTTATATTATTCTGCCGAGGATTCGCTATCCTCTGCCTGTTCTTCCTGTAACTCTGAGATTATTTTTTGTGCGTCGCCAAGCGTTGTTTTTTCTGTAATTGCGTCCGGAAGTCCAGCCTGTCCCTTAAACTCGTCAAAGGTTGTGCCCATATTTTCTACGTATTTTGACATAGGCATCAAGAGGTATGCATCCTGCCACAGCATATTTTCGTCGGCTTCCGCTATTTCGTATTCTGCCAAAAGCTCATCAACCGTTTTGTCCTCATATTTCGCATAATTTGCCACTGTGAGCATTGATAAAAGTTCCGATTCCGTGGTTTTTTTAGTAACCTCACTATCTCCGAGTCCAAATTCCTCAATAAATTCGTCAACCGTCATATCACGGTCCTTTGCTATATCGGCAACCGTAGTTTCCTTTTCCGGTCTCTCCGGCAAAATAGCTTTAATGTTGTCCTTTAACGCATATCCGCCCAAGCCTAAAAATACTAATATCAACACCGTTGCTATAATGCCAAAAAGCGGCGAACCTTTCTGCTTTTTTTGTTCTACTATCGGTTCATTTTTGCGTTTTTGTCTTGCCTGTCTTTCGCTCATTTTCTTTTCCTCCGTTGTTTTTAAGAAGTTTACCCATCTACTATACCACTTTTTTTCAAGAATTGCAAGACAATTTTTTTATCTTGATAAAAAGTATGCAAAAATCACCACCGCAAGAATTATTCTGTACCAGCCGAAAGGTGTAAAATCGTGCTTTTTAACAAATTCCACAAGGAATTTAATGGAGAAAACAGAAACGATATATGCCGTTGTCATGCCGACAAGCAAAAGCCCAAGCTCCTCTCCGTTCATCACAAAACCATATTTTGCAATCTTTAAAAGACTTGCTCCAAACATTACAGGCACCGCCAAAAAGAAAGAAAATTCCGCCGCAACGGCTCTTGATGTGCCTAAAATCACCGCACCCAGAATTGTCGCTCCCGAGCGTGATGTTCCGGGGACTAAGGCTAACATCTGGAAAACGCCCATTAAAAGTGCCGTTTTATATGTAATATCGTCTATCGTTAATATTGTAGCCTCTTTTTTTCTTTTTTCTACTATTATAAATGCGATTCCGTACAGCAGAAGCATAAGTGCTACTGTAAACCAATTGTAGAGCTTTTCGTCAATATAATCGTCGAAAAGCAGTCCAACTACCGCCGCCGGAATTTCCGCAACAAGCACCTTAAACCACATAGACCATGTAGCCTTTTTTTCCTGCGCTGTTTTCTTGGGCGAAAAGGGGTTTAATCTGTTAAAATACAGCGTTACCACCGCCAAAATCGAGCCGAACTGTATCACAACCAAGAATAAGTCCACAAAATCCTTGTTTTGTCCGCCCAAAAGATGTATAAATTCATTTGCGAGTATCATATGCCCCGTACTTGAAACGGGCAGCCACTCGGTTATACCTTGTATAATTCCTAATATTATTGCTTTAATAATTTCCATTTTTATCTCCTTTTCAATTATACAGTCTGCTGTAAATTTTTGTAAAAAGCTTTACTCTTTTAACATATTTTTCCGTTTCGGCATACGGTACTTTAAAAAGCGTCTTGCCGTCGGTAGAATAATTTTTGTCTCCAAGCCATCTTGTTACATTCCCCATACCGCCGTTATACGCTGCAAGTGCCGTTTCGGTATTTTCATACTTTTGCATAAGATACGACAGGTAATAACAGCCCATTTTTATATTTATTTCAGGATTTTCTGCCATATCCGCCTCATACTCGATTCCGAGTTTTCCGGCAACCCAAAACGCCGTTTCGTCGGTCAGCTGCATAAGTCCCCTTGCAAGTCCCGAATGAGCTTTTTCGTTAAAACCGCTCTCGGCATAAATGACTCCCGAAACCAAGTCTTTGCTGAGTCCGTACTCGTCTGCGTATTTTTCTATGATGTCGGCATATTGCATAGGGAAAACCCTGTAAGCAGCATATATTCCTAAGCTGAAAAGAAGTGCCACGGCGAGTATAAATATTATTATTCTTTTCATTCACTGAATCCTTTTTACTATTTCCGTTATGTCAATTTCTCCGCCGTTGTTTTCAATAATAAAATCACATTTTTTTCGGTAAAAACCATCCTCCTGTTGTGCTGAAATCCGCTTTTCCGCCTCGGTTTCGCTGATTTTATCGCGGTTTATTATCCGTTCTTTACGGATTTTTTTGTCCGCAAGAACTCCTATCATAAAATCACACTTAAATCCGCTCTCGATAAGCACCGCACCGTCAACAAAAACAACTCTGCCGTCCGACGCGTCAATCTTTTGTTGTATCTCCGCCAAAATATATTTATGTGTGATTTTTCCCAGCTTTTCGAGCTTTTTTGGCTCGGAAAAGGCAATTTCGCCTATTTTTTTCCGATTCGGCTTTCCGTTTTCTATAACGCCCTCGCCAAATTCCGCCCTGATTTCAGCAGCACATTCGGCTTGTTCAAGGCATTTATGTGCGACTTCATCTGCATCTATTACCAAATAACCTGCATTTTTAAGCTGTGCGGAAATGTAGCTTTTGCCCGTTCCGCTACCGCCCGTTATTCCTACCACTTTTTTATTTTGCATCATACCAGCTCTTTCCCTCTGACATATCCGCAACAAGCGGAACAGACAGTTTTACGGCATTTTCCATCTCGGTTTTTAAAATGGTTTTTACCGTTTCTTTTTCATTTTCATATGCCTCTATGATAAGTTCGTCATGCACCTGCAAAATGAGTTTTGAGCGGAATCCGCCCTCCTTTAATCTTCGGTAAATTCTTACCATTGCAAGTTTTATTATGTCCGCTGCCGTACCCTGAATCGGCGTATTAAGTGCCACTCTTTCACCAAAAGCCCGTGTGTTAAAGTTTGACGACGCAATTTCGGGGATATACCGTCTGCGGTTTAGCATTGTTTCTACATAACCCGTATTCCGTGCCGTTTCCTTTATGTTTTGCATATATTCGCGGACACCGCTGTATTTTTCAAGATAGCTCCCAATATACTCCTTTGCCTGTTTTACCGAAATTTTAAGGTCCTGCGAAAGCGAATATTCGCCAATCCCGTAAACAATCCCGAAATTGACCGCTTTTGCCGCTCTTCTTTGTTCTTTGGTTACCATATCCTGCGGTATTCCCAAAACCTGCGACGCGGTAACTCTATGAATATCCTCATTTTTCAAAAACGCGTCAATCATATTTTTGTCCTTGGAAATATGTGCCAAAACCCTTAGTTCTATCTGTGAATAATCGGCGTCAAGGAAAACACACCCATCCTTTGCCACAAACATTTTTCGCATCTGACTGCCAAGCTCTGTTCTTGTCGGAATGTTCTGCATATTAGGCTCTGTTGAGCTTATTCTGCCCGTAACGGTGGTCATCTGATTAAATACCGAGTGTATCCTGCCTGTTTTTTGATTTATTACCGCCATAAGCCCGTCACAATAGGTACTTTTTAGTTTAGAGAGGGTGCGGTATTCCAAAATTTTCGGGATTATAGGGTGCTTTGTCTGCAACTTTTCCAGCACTTCCGCATTTGTGGAATATCCGCTTTTTGTCTTTTTTAAAGGCTTTAATTCGAGCTTGGTAAATAGTATTTCCGCCAATTGTTTTGGGGAGTTTATGTTAAATTCCTCACCTGCTAAGCCGTAAATTTCCGTAACAAGCAGGTCTATTTTTTCTGCGATTTGCCCGGAAAACTCTTTCAGGCGGTCTTTATCTATCAAAACGCCCTCTTTTTGCATATCCGCCAAAACCTCGCAAAGAGGCAGCTCAACATCATAATAAAGCCGCTCCTGTCCATTTTCCTTTAATTTCGACTCGGTGATTTTCACAATCGGCATTACAGCAAGAACTTCTATCGCCAAGGTGTTTTCCTCGTCATCAAAAAGAGATAACTGTTTTTTTGATGAAAATTCATAGCCCAAATATTCGTACGCGAGGTCGGAGACTGTATATGACGGGCGGGACGGGTTTATCAAGTATGCCGCAATAGCCGCGTCATAGCATACGCCGTTTAACTCATAATACACATACATATCCTTGATGTTTATTGTGTGTTTTTTTATATCCCTGTTCCGCAGAATATCGTGCAAAAACCCCTCTGTTTCGCTGTTTACGGAAACCAAGTATCCAATTTTTCCTATCGCAAACGCCGCATTTTTGAGTTTTCCTTCCGAAAGCTCAAAAAGACAGGCAACCTCGCCGTTTTTTTGTATTTTGTCGGCAAGTTTTTTCATTTCTGTGCCGCTATTTATAATCGTCGTTTTTGTGCCTTCCAAAAAATCAATTTTTTGCGTTTTTTCCTCTTTGGTTACGCCCATTCTTTGCATAACTTTATTGAGGTCAAGGCGTTTTAATATGTCGTAAAGCTCACTATTATGCGAAAAATCCTCCAACACAAAGTTCTCAAAGTTGAGTTCTATCGGCACATTTCTGTCAATTGTCGCAAGTGTTTTTGACAAAAATGCCATATCTTTATCTTGCAGCAATTTTTCCGTATTTTTTGGTGTTATTCCAAAATTTTCTATATTTTCGTAAAGATTTTCTATGCCGTGAGCCGACGCAATTATCGCCATTGCCGTTTTTTCGCCTATGCCGTGAACACCCGGAATATTGTCCGAGCTATCACCCATAAGTGCCTTTACATCTATAAATTCTTTCGGGGTTACGCCGTAACGTTCAAAAACCGCACCGTCATCATATATTTCCGTTTCTGTGTTTCCGCTTTTCGTTACCGTTAAAAGAATTTTTGTTTTCTGCGAGGCAAGTTGCAAATCATCCTTATCACCCGTTGCAATTAAACATTCTACGCCGTCTTTTTCGCATACTGCCGAAACTGTGCCGATTATATCGTCCGCCTCAAAGCCCTCTTTTTCAAGTATGCATACGCCCATAGCCTTTAAAATATCCTTGGCAATCGGAATTTGCACTCTAAGCCCGTCAGGCATGGGCTTTCTCTGTGCCTTGTACTCTTTATACATTTTATGCCGGAATGTCGGTGCTTTTAAATCAAATGCCGCACAAACATAGTCGGGCTGATAATCGTCCATAAGTTTTAAAAAGGTCATAAAAAAACCGTAAATTGCGTTGGTCGGAGTTCCGTCCCTTGCCGACAGAAATTTGACCCCGTAAAATGCACGGTTTATAAGACTGTTTGAATCGATTATAAGAAGTTTTTTCATATCTTTGTCCTTCTATATGTTTTCTATCTGCCAATCGATAGGTGCTTTGTTCATTGCAATAAGCATATTATTCGCCTTAGCAAAATGTCCGCACCCGAAAAAGCCACGGTTTGCCGAAAGCGGACTCGGATGTGCTGCCGTCAGAATAATATGCCGGGGAGCAGTAATAAGCTCCTCTTTTTTCTTTGCATCATTTCCCCATAAAAGAAAAATAACCGGTTTTTTCCGCTCGTTTAAAAGCTCGGTCACCCTATCGGTAAACCGCTCCCAACCCTTGCCCTTATGCGAATTTGCCTCACCGCTACGCACGGTGAGCGACGCATTTAACAAAAGTACGCCTTGCCTTGCCCATTTTTCAAGAAAGCCGTTATTGGGGATATAAAGCCCCAGCTCGTTTTTAAGCTCCTTATATATGTTCTGTAATGACGGGGGGATATCCACGCCCTTTTGCACAGAAAAAGCAAGACCGTGTGCCTGATTTTCCTCGTGATACGGGTCCTGTCCGAAAATGACGACTTTTGTGTCCTCATATCCCGTCCACCTGAATGCCGTAAATATATCATTTTTTTCGGGATAAACTCTGCCGTTTCGATATTCAGTTTCCAAAAAGGCGTCAAGCTCGGTTATGTATTCTTTTTGAAGTTCGTCCGCTAAAAGTGCGTCCCAATCTTTTGCTCCGATTTTCATAAGTTTTATCCTTTTCTATACTTCTAAGACTTAGAGAAAATTGTTCACAGTGCCGTTTTGCAGCGAGCGGTGCTGTACTTTGTGTACCGCCCCGAGCGAAAAACGGTGCTGTGGGCAATTTTTATTCTGCCTTAGGGGGTTTCATCGCGTTGTATGCCATATGTGCCGCTTCTTCCGATATTGTGCAGCTCATTGTATATACGGGAATTTTGGAAAGAACGGTATCTACGCTCTTTAAAAGCAAATCCATGTCCCGCTCATCATACGGTCTTACTGTTTGCGTTAAAAGTTTTGACAGTACCGCACCGCCGTTTTCACGGCGTATTTTATTTTCTGTGCCACGCTCTAAAAAGCATATTCCCGCAAGGTTTGCACGAACATTTATGTTAAGGTCGGTTTTTCCGCTCCATGGCGTACCGTAAGCAAAAATCCCGTCCTTTTCTACCCTTATTGCCGGTTTATCGTCATTTAAAATTTTCGCCCTGTCCTTGCCGAACGCCTGTTGCCAGAGTGATGTGTGCGTCGATTTTCCTACTCCGCTTGACGCGGAAAAAAGGTATGCATTTCCGTCCATCAGTACCGCTGATGAGTGGAGCATAAATCCGTCAAACTGCAAAAGCCCCGTATAGAAAACACTGCCCGTATAAACATACTCGCACAAGCCCAAATCAAAGCCGTCTATTTCCTTGCACTTTTGTTCAAGAAATTCGTCCGAAATATATATCGTGAGGTCGGGCTTTCCGCCATTTTCTATGCGGTATGCTGCCGCCTGTTTTTTCATTCGGTCATACTTATATCCCAAGTCCACCGTCAATCCCGCTATTTTATGAAGCTGCACCTTTTTTCCTCCTTATTTTTCTACCTTTTTGTATGTGCAAAAGCTGATTATATGCCCGTTATCTTCGATTTTTTCCGATTCCGAAAAAAGCTGCCAATCCGCACTTTCGTCAAGATTTACCATGAACCTGTCGCAGTCCGCGGCTTCATGAACCTTTGTTATATAACACTCGTCACAATAATCCAAAAGCTGCTTATACACGCTTTCTCCGCCTATCACATATGCGTCATCTCTTATACCGTCAAGCGACAAAAGCTCATCTATGCCGTTTACCGTTTCCGCACCGTCCGGACGGAAATTCTTGTCTTTTGTCAAAACGATATTTCTCCTGTTTTTAAGCGGTTTTCCGTTTGGGAAACTTTCCAGATTTTTCCTGCCCAAAATCACAGTTTTTCCCATGGTTTTGTCCCTGAAAAACTGCATATCTTTGGGTATATTAAAGAGCAGTTTGTTATCCTTTCCGATTCCCCAGTTTTCCGATACGGCGGCAATAAGTTTCATTTTTATCTCCTTATATTGCAATAGGTATTTTGACATTAAATTCGTTAAATTTATAGCCGTCAAGCTTAAAATCATCAGGCGTTATCTTGTAAAAATCGGTTATTTCGCCTATTTCGAGCTTTGGTGCGTCAAAGGTCGGGCGTGAAATAAGCTCCTCTACAATCGGGATATGCCTGTCATAGATATGTGCGTCGGCAATAACATGCACAAGTTCGCCGACTTTAAGTCCCGAAACCTTTGCAAAGATATGCACCAAAAGGGCATACTGCACCACATTCCAATTATTCGCCGCAAGAAAATCGTTGCTACGCTGATTTAAAATTGCGTTTAGTTTTCCGTCTTTTACGCTGAAAGTAACCGAGTATGCACAAGGGTATAGCCGCATCTCCGACAAATCGGCATGATTATATATATTGGTTATAATTCTGCGTGAGTTAGGGTTGTTTTTAAGGTCAAACAAAACCCTGTCCACCTGGTCAAATTCGCCCTCTTTATATTTATGCTTGATTCCGAGCTGATATCCGTATGCCTTACCGATACTGCCCGTTTCGTCTGCCCACTGGTCCCAGATATGACTTTTTAAATCGTGGATATTGTTCGATTTTTTCTGCCATATCCATAAAAGCTCGTCAAGGGCAGATTTCCAATATGTACGCCTCAAGGTCAGAATAGGGAACTCTTTTGACAGGTCATATCTATTCACTATTCCGAAAACACTTTTCGTGTATGCACTTTCGCCGTCCTCCCAATGCGGACGCACCGACATTGACTCGTCAGTAACACCGTTTTTCAGGATTTCCTTGCAGTTTTTTATAAAAATTTCGTCTGCGTAACTCATTTTACACCTCTTTTATAATAATACTTTCTTATTATATCATAGCAGGTAAAAAAAGACAATATTATAGTAGTGAATTTTTTTATTTTGCGTGGTGATTTTATGAATTTTGTATGGACTTTTGCGATTTTGGTTTCCCTTATTTTTTCCGCCTTTTTGGGATTCCCTGAAAAAACGCTTCAAAGCGGCATTTTCGGTGCTGACGAGGCAATAAAAATTATGATTTCACTTTCGGGAACGCTCTGCTTTTGGTCGGGAGTTTTGCGTATTGCCGAAAAGGGCGGTGCGGCGGATTTTTGCCAAAAACTGTTGTCGCCCATAATACGCCGCCTTTTTCCTAAAACAAATCAAAGGGGCAAAATAACAATGAATATAATCGCCAACCTTTTCGGTACGGGCAACGCCGCAACACCTGCCGGAATATCCGCAATGGAGGGCATGGACAAGGAAAACGGAAAAAGTTCCCGTCCAAGCTGTGAAATGGGCAGGTTTGCCGTTATGAATACGGCAAGTATTCAGCTTTTTCCGACAACCGTTATAAGTATTCTTTCCTCTCTCGGTGCAGAAAATCCCTTTTCCATTGTGCCGTATGTGTGGATAAGCTCTTTTTCGGCACTTTTTATGGCACTTTTAACCCAAAAACTGCTTTTTGGAAAGGATAGGTTATAAATGGCTTATATTCTTCCTTTTTTAATCATTCTTGTACTTTTCTCTGCCATAAAAAACCACGCTCCCGTTTATCAGCTCTTTTTGGAGGGTGCGGAGGACGGCTTAAAAATTCTGTTTTCCATTCTTCCGCCTATGATTGCCGTTCTTTCTATGTCGGCAATGCTGAAAGAATCGGGACTTTTAAACGCCTTTTCTTCCGCCGTTTCGCCTGTTACCGAAAAAATCGGCATACCATCGGAAATTCTGCCTTTGGCGCTTCTTCGTCCCTTTTCTGGCGGCGGCTCTTTGGGGCTTTTGACCGATACGGTAAAAACTTACGGTGCAGACAGCCGCATCGCCCGTGCCGCCTGTATTTTATGTGCCTCGACAGAAACGACTTTTTACACCATTTCGGTATATTTCCGCAGAACAAATGTAAAACATTTGAAAACGGTGATTATTGCTGCTGTTATCGGTGACTTAACAGGACTTTTGTGTGCGTGTTTCCTGACTAAGATAAATTTTTAACAATTTTTTCAAATTGTCTTGAAAAAGTTTGCATTTTAGGGTAAAATAAACTTGTCAGGGATTTTTCCCAACAGAAAATTTTATGCGAGGTGTTTTTATGCTGAATAAGAAAACAGTGGAAGATATTGATGTAAAAGGCAAACGCGTCCTGGTCAGATGCGATTTTAATGTGCCTCTTGACGAAAACAGAAACATAACGGACGATACAAGAATTGTAGGTGCTTTGCCCACAATTGAGTATCTTATAAAGAACGGTGCAAAGGTTATTCTCTGCTCACATATGGGCAAACCCAAGGGCGAACCCAAGCCCGAACTGTCTTTGGCACCTGTTGCAAAGGCACTTTCCGAGAAACTCGGAAAAGCGGTTGTTTTTGCGGCTGATGATAATGTTGTCGGCGAAAACGCGAAAAAGGCGGTTGCTGAAATGGCAGACGGTGATGTTGTGCTTTTGGAAAACACCCGTTACCGCGTAGAAGAAACAAAGAATATTGACGATTTTTCAAAGGAACTTGCGTCCCTTGCAGATGTGTTCGTAAATGACGCCTTCGGTACGGCTCACCGTGCACACTGCTCAAATGTGGGCGTTACACAGTATCTGCCTGTTGCTGCTTGTGGATACCTTATCCAAAAGGAAATTCAGTTCTTAGGAAATGCCGTAAACAATCCGGTAAGACCTTTGGCGGCTATTTTGGGCGGCTCGAAGGTTTCTTCAAAAATCTCGGTTATAAATAATCTTTTGGAAAAGGTTGATACCTTAATTATCGGCGGCGGTATGGCATACACATTTATGAAAGCACAAGGACTTTCAATCGGAAAATCACTTTTAGAAGAAGACTTTATCGGCTACGCTTCCGATATGATGAAAAAGGCAGAGGAAAAGGGAGTAAAACTGCTCATCCCGATTGATTCTGTCGAGGCTTCCGAATATTCAAACGACGCAGAAATCAAGATTTGCGAGGGCGGAATCGACGACGGATTTATGGGACTTGACATAGGTCCTAAGACGATTGAGCTGTTCTCAAATGCCTTAAAGGACGCTAAAACTGTTGTTTGGAACGGACCTATGGGCGTATTTGAAATGCCGAACTTTGCAAAAGGCACAAACGCTATTGCAAAGGTTTTGGCAGAGCTTGATGCAACTACCGTAATCGGCGGCGGCGACAGCGTTGCAGCCGTAAACAAAGCAGGTCTTGCTGATAAAATGACGCATATTTCAACAGGCGGCGGTGCTTCCTTAGAGTTCTTGGAAGGTAAGGATTTACCCGGAATAGTTGCTATAAACGACAAATAAACGGAGGATAAAATGATGGCTAAATATATTGTTGCGGGAAATTGGAAAATGAACAAGCTCCCGAGCGAAACTTATGATTTTGTAAAATCTGTTGCTGCTGCAACAGAAAACGCAGGCTGCGAGGTTGTATGCTGTACGCCTTATGTATGTCTTTCAAAGGCAGTTGAGGCGGCAAACGGCACACATGTAAAAATCGGTGCGGAAAATCTGCATTTTGAGGACAAGGGTGCGTTTACGGGCGAAGTTTCCGCAGATATGCTTAAAGATTTAGGCGTTACCTATGTAATAATAGGTCACTCGGAAAGACGCCAATATAACGCCGAAACCGACGAAACAGTCAATTTGAAGGCGAAAAAGGCTCTTGAAAAGGGACTTATTCCGATAGTTTGCGTCGGCGAATCATTAGAGCAGCGTGAAGCAGGAATTACAATGGATTTGATTTCCATTCAGATTAAAAAAGCTTTTGCAGGAATTTCCGCAGAAGATGCTAAAAAGGTTGTTATCGCATATGAGCCGATTTGGGCAATCGGCACAGGCAAAACCGCAACAAGCGAACAGGCAGAAGAGGTTTGCGGAGGTATCCGCAAAATTCTTGCCGCTCTCTATTGCGAGAAATGTGCTGATGAAATCACAATCCAATACGGCGGAAGCATGAAGCCGTCAAACGCCAAAGAGCTTATGGAAAAGCCTAATATAGACGGCGGTTTGATTGGCGGAGCGTCGCTCGTTACAGAGGACTTTGCGGCAATCGTAAAAGCGGCTAACTAATAAAAACGGGCGGTTTCGCCCGTTTTTAAAACACAACTTTTACCTAAGGAGATTTTAAAATGAAAAAGCCAATAGCTTTAATAATTTTAGACGGGTTCGGAATAAATGAGACGGTCGAGGGAAATGCGATAAAGGCAGCAAAAAAGCCGAATATTGACAGCTATTTTGCAAACTACCCCAACACCCAGCTTGATGCAAGTGGTATGGCGGTTGGACTTCCCGACGGGCAGATGGGAAATTCCGAGGTCGGACACACAAATATCGGTGCGGGTAGGGTAGTTTATCAGGAGCTTACCAGAATCACAAAATCCATAAATGACGGAGACTTTTTTGAAAATCCCACGCTTTTGGGTGCTGTGGAAAACTGCAAAAAACACGATTCCGCTCTGCATTTTATCGGGCTTTTATCGGACGGCGGCGTTCACTCACATATTGAGCATCTTTTCGGGCTTATAGATATGGCAAAAAGAAACGGTCTTACAAAAGTTTTTGTTCATGCCGTTCTTGACGGCAGAGATGTGTCCCCCGTTTCTGGTGTTTCTTACTTAAAACAACTTCAAAACAAACTTTCTTCTTCTGTCGGCAAAATCGCAACCGTAAGCGGTCGTTATTATGCTATGGACCGTGACAATAACTGGAACAGAGTTGTAAAAGCGTATGACGCAATGGTTAACAGCAAGGGCGTTTATACCGACGATATAATCGCAACGATTGAAAAATCATATGAGACAAAGGACGAAAACGGAGCGTTAATAACCGACGAATTTGTAATCCCGACGGTCGTTACCGAGAACGGCTCACCGGTTGGCAAAATCGGCGAAAACGACTCGGTTGTATGTTTCAATTTCCGTCCCGACAGAGCAAGGGAAATTACAAGAAGCTTTGTGGACACCGAATTTACAGGCTTCGACCGCACATTTTTCCCGCTCTACTATGTATGTATGACGCAGTATGACGCGTCTATGCCGAATGTGCATATTGCATTTTTGCCGCAGGTTTTGAAAAACACCTTTGGCGAATATATATCAAATCTCGGACTTACGCAGCTCAGAATTGCCGAAACGGAAAAATATGCACATGTAACATTTTTCTTTAACGGCGGCGTAGAAAATGTGTATAAAGGCGAGGACCGAAAGCTGATACCTTCACCAAAGGTTGCAACATACGATATGCAGCCGGAAATGAGTGCATACAAGGTTGCTGATGCCTGTGTTGACCTCATAAATGAGGATAAATACGACTGCATAATTCTGAATTTTGCAAACTGCGATATGGTTGGCCATACAGGCGTTTTTGACGCTGCCGTAAAGGCGGTTGAGGCGGTTGACGAATGTCTGTCAAAGGTAGTATCCGCAATTTTAGATAAAGGTGGAAAGGTCTTAATTACTGCCGACCACGGAAATGCCGACAAGATGTTTGACCCCGAAACAAAAGCAGTATTTACCGCACATACAACAAACCCCGTACCGCTCATTATTTTAGGTGCAGGAGACCTGAAACTAAAACGCGGAAAACTGTGTGATTTGACACCGACAATGCTTGACCTTATGAATATTGAAAAACCGTCGGAAATGACGGGCGAAAGCGTTATAGTAAAATAAAACGGAGCAACCGCTCCGTTTTTTATTCGTTTTCACAAACTGTTTTTTTGACTTTTAAAACATTTCTTGGTTTCACCGCAAATTCGTCTATGCCCATTTTCAAAAGTTCGGGGATTTTGTCGGGTTCAGATGCAACATCTCCGCAAATTCCCACTTTAATCCCGTTTTTATGGGCGTTTTTTGCGGTTATTTCTATCATTTTCATAACCGCTTTATGAGTTTTATCAAAAAGCTCGGAAAGGGCAAGGTTTTTTCTGTCCATGGCAAGAACAAACTGTGCAAGATTATTCCCGTCAATAACAAAAAAATCGCAAAGTTTTGCCAATTCGTCCGAGATTATTGCCGACGCAGGTGTTTCTATAACCACTCCCAGCGGGATATTTTCGTCAAAATCCGTTTTTTCTGCTCTTAGCTCGTTTTTCGCTTCATCAAGCAGTTTTTTTGCCGTTAAAACCTCTTCTTCGGAAACTACCATGGGCAGTAAAATTCTTGCTTTTCCGCAGACAGACGCTTTCAAAACTGCACGGAGCTGTGTCTTAAAAATCTGCGGATATTTAAGGCAAAGCCTTATCGACCTCATTCCCATAACCGCATTTTCCTCACGGAAAATCCCGAAAAAAGTGCCTTTTTTCTCTGAATTTATGTCAAGTGTGCGGATAGCTACCTCTTTTGCCGACTCCAAAACTTTTCGGTAGGCGTCAAACTGATAGTCTTCGCTTGGAAAAGTGTCGCTTTTGCAAAACAAATTTTCACTTTCAAAAATCCCGCCGTCACTCTCGCAAATTGTTTCGTTTTTGACTTCTTCGGGAGCGGAAATGGTTGCTAAAACCCGTGTTTTTTGCCCCTTTTTCATTTTTTTATCAGAATGTTTAATTTCTTTCGCCTTTTTATTAAGATTTTCAATAACCGCCGCATCCGGCTCAATATAGACTATCCCCGAATATCCGTCTATTGCAACCCTTTTGCCATCAATATTTTCTCTTATTTTTATTCCGCTGACGGCAGGGATTCCCAAAGATTTCGCCAAAATTGCCGTATGAGATGCACTACTTCCGTATTCTGTCACAAACGCGGATATTTTGCTTTTATCCATCTGCATAGTTTCGCTGGGCGAAATACTGCTGGAAAAAAGTATTGTATTCTCCTTTGCCGCCACCGGTAAAAGCCGTTTTTTGCCCCTCAAAAGTGCCACAATCCTGTCCGAAACATCTCTTATATCACCCGCTCGTTCACGCATATACGCATTATCTATATTACGGAACAGTTTTTCAAAGTTACTTGATGTCATCAAAACCGCCGTTTCCGCATTCATTTTTTGCTTTTCGATAATATTTAAAACAGATTCGTTATAGTACTCGTCCTCGACCATCATTTTGTGTATGGAAAAAATCTGTGCTTCCTCCTCGCCGATTTCGTCTTTTGCCTTTTTGAAAAGTTTATCAAGCTCGTCTATTGCAAGTGTCTTTACCATTGCATATTTTTCACGCTCCGCGTCTTTATTTTCGGCATATTTTTTCTCTACAACATCCTCGCTACGCCTGTAAACACACGCCGTTCCTATCGCAATCCCCCCGCAAACTGCATTCCCTTTCCATATGTTCATTTTTTACATCTCCTGAATTTTTCCGTTATTTTTGTATTTTGTATTGTTTCTTTTTTTATATTGTTTATGCAATTTATTCGATTGTTAAAATTGACAAATTCAAAAATGCGTATTATAATGAGAGAGATATTTTTTAAAGAGGTTTTTAAAATGTATAAAATTGTTAAAAAAGAAATTCTAAATCCAACTGTTACAAAAATGGAAATCTTAGCTCCTGCCGTTGCCAAAAAGGCAGAGCCGGGACAGTTTATAATACTCCGTGCCAGTAGTGACGGCGAGAGAATACCGCTCACCGTTGCCGATTATGACCGCGAAAACGGCACGGTTACCATAATTTTTCAGATTGTCGGTGCTACCACAAAGGAGCTAAGCCAAAAAAATGAGGGCGATTTTATCCCTGATTTTGTCGGTCCTTTGGGAAAGGCGTCCGAGCTTTCTGGTCTTAAAAAAGTTGCCGTTGTCGGCGGCGGCGTTGGCTGTGCAATAGCGTACCCCGTCGCAAAAAAACTCCATGAATTGGGTGCTACCGTTCATTCTGTTGTTGGTTTCAGAACCCGCGACCTTATAATTTTAGAAAAGGAATTTTCCGCCGTTTCCGATAAAATGGTGATTATGACCGACGACGGAAGCTATGGCGAAAAAGGGCTTGTTACCGACGCACTTAAAAAGCTCATTGAAGACGGCAATAAGTATGACGAGGTAATCGTCATAGGTCCCGTTATTATGATGAAATTCGTATCACTTTTGACCAAGGAATACGGCATAAAAACCGTTGTCAGCATGAACCCCATTATGATTGACGGAACGGGAATGTGCGGCGGATGCCGTTTGACAGTCGGCGGAAAGACAAAATTCGCCTGTGTTGACGGGCCTGATTTTGACGGTCACGAAGTCGATTTTGACGAGGCGATGAAACGCTCGTCCGTATACAAGCCGTTTGAGAAAAAGGCGTATGATGAGGCTTGTAATCTTTTTAAGGAGGCGAAATAGTTATGCCTAATATGTCACCTATTAAAAATCCGATGCCCTCTCAGGCTCCTGATGTACGAAATAAAAACTTTTCCGAAGTTGCTTTGGGTTATTCCGAAGAAACTGCAATAGATGAGGCAAAACGCTGTTTAAACTGCAAAAATATGCCCTGTGTTTCGGGTTGTCCCGTAAAAATTCATATTCCTGCCTTTATAAAAGAGGTTGCAGAGGGGAATTTTGAAAAAGCATATGAAATTATTGCAGAATCCAGCTCTCTCCCCGCCGTTTGCGGACGGGTTTGTCCGCAGGAACGCCAATGCGAAAGCAAGTGCGTACGCGGCATAAAGGGCGAAAGTGTTGGAATCGGGAGATTAGAGCGGTTTGTTGCCGATTGGCATAACGAAAACGCAAAGGAGCTTCCCAAAAAGCCCGAGCAAAACGGACACAAGGTTGCGGTAATCGGCTCAGGACCTGCAAGTCTTACCTGTGCAGGAGATTTGGCGAAAAAGGGCTATGATGTGACAATTTTCGAGGCACTCCATTTAGCCGGTGGCGTTTTGGTTTACGGTATCCCCGAATTTCGTCTTCCCAAAGCAATCGTGCAAAAGGAAATTGACGGGCTTAAAGCCCTCGGCGTAAAGGTCGAAACGAATATGGTTATCGGCAAGGTTTTGTCGATTGACGAGCTTTTGGAAAGCGGCTTTGACGCCGTGTTTATCGGCACAGGAGCAGGACTTCCAAGGTTTATGGGAATACCGGGCGAAAACTTAAATGGCGTTTATTCGGCAAACGAGTTTTTAACAAGGGTAAACCTTATGAAAGCCTATAAGGAAAACGCAAAAACGCCTATATTAAATAGCAAAAAGGTTGCCGTTGTAGGCGGAGGAAATGTCGCCATGGACGCCGCACGGTGCGCAAAGCGGCTCGGTGCAGATGATGTTTATATAGTGTACCGCAGAAGCGAGGCGGAGCTTCCTGCAAGAGCGGAAGAGGTTGAACACGCAAAGGAAGAGGGCATAATCTTCAAGATTTTGACTAATCCTACCGAAATTTTGCCCGACGAAAACGGGTTTGTCGGCGGAATGAACTGCGTGGAAATGGAGCTCGGCGAACCTGACGAATCGGGCAGACGCCGTCCGAAAGTTAAAGCCGGTAGCGACTTTACAATAGATGTTGACTGCGTGATAATGGCACTCGGAACAAGCCCGAATCCGCTTATAAAATCCACAACCGAAGGTCTTGAAACAAAGGATTGGGGCGGAATTGTCGCCGACGAGGAGACGGGGCTCACGACAAGAGCAAGAGTTTACGCAGGCGGTGATGCCGTAACAGGAGCGGCAACGGTAATACTTGCCATGGGTGCTGGAAAGGCCGCCGCCGAAGCAATTATGCGGGATATTGAAGGAAAATAACACACAAAAAAATAGCAGATAGTATCTGCTATTTTTTTGTGAGCAAATCATAAGCCGGGTTCTGTCGTGGGCGGTTATCTGTCTGTGACAAAAGGTTACCCTTTTGTTCATGCCATCAGTCGTGCATTGCCGAGCAGACTTAATTGCACAGTTGATGTTGCTTCGGGTGGGGTTTACACGGGAATTCAGTTACCATCATCCCTGTGAGCTCTTACCTCACATTTCCACACTTACCGAAAATTCGGCGTTTATTTTCTGTTGCACTTTCCTTGAAGTCACCTTCACCGGTCGTTAGCCGGCACCCTGCTCTATGAAGCCCGGACTTTCCTCACGCATATTTCTATGCCCGCAACCGCCTGATTTACTCAGCTCAATTATATTACTTTCTTTTTTTTATGTCAAGTTAAATATTCTATAAGGTATCGCCCTGCCAAAACCAAGCCCAGTGCCGCAATCACGATAACCGCACTTCCTCCTGCCTTATTCCGCCGCTTTAACTCCCAAACGCCGTAAGACGCCGTTTTTACCGCTGAAATTAAAACCATTACAAAAACTACAATCGCCGCCATTTACATTTAACTCCTTACAACAAGCCCCGTTCTCCGTACCGAAAATTCCACTTTTACATCTATTTGTGCGGTTTTGTACCGTTCTTTCCAATTATACGCTTCAAAATCACCGATAGTTTTAAATTTTCGCTTAGCAACGCTCCCAAACCCGACAATATCCGTTCCGAGCATTTTTGTTTCCTCTAAAAATTCCATAGCCTGACGCGTTATTTCCGCCGCCGCCACCTCCGAAAATGCGTCAAGCTCATTCTCTATAATCCCTTTTGTCGAGCCTTGGGTTATTTCCGATTCAAGAAAGAGCGTTATTTCTATTTTGGGCGTTTTCGAGCTTGTATCCACCCGTATTTTCGGGCGTTTTTTCTGCATCTGCATTACCGTTACGGGCGTTTCGTCACCAAAATTGTAGGAAACATAACTGCTTTGATATTCGCCCGTTAAAATATTAAAAATTTCGGTTTTAATGTCGCCGATTTCTGCAATTTTTTTATCTCCGTCAAACACCGCCATTCCCGCGACCTGTATTTCGCTGCTGCCCGTTTCTATTTCACCTGCCGTGTAGTCCCCGACTTCGTACTGATAGCCGGAATCGGCATATTCAGGCTCTTTTTCCTTTTTCATTGCCGCACATATCGGCACAACCGCACCCTTTTCATCACTGCTGAAAAAGAGAAAAAAATCCCTGCTCATATTCTGCGGAATGAATCCCGAATAATCATTTTCAAAAATCATTGTGTAATACCGCACAGGATTAACCTCGGTTTTCGGATTTACCGCCTCCAAAAACTCCTTTGCCGTTCCCTTGCATACCGCAAAATATATGTTCGGGCGTATTTCTACGCTTCGGTTTATCGTTTCCAAAAACTCCGAAACTCCCTTTTTTGCCACTTCGTCCGAAAAAACTATCAGCTTTGTGTGTGAAAGGACAAATTTTTTGCTTATGATATGGTTTGCTATATTTATGGCAGGATATATATCGGGCGCTAAAACCGAGATGTTTTCTATGCTTTCCTCACCGCCCTTGCCGCCTGATTCGTTTGAGCCGCCGCTTATTTTGTCGGGGTTTGCAAACTGCAAGGTTATGTTATAGCCTTTTTCTTCGTCCTTTGGCATATCTATTCCTATTGCTACAACATAGCCGAGTGTTTCTGGCTCCTGGGCGTCTTTACAACTTGCAAAGCAGACAAGAATTAAAACTATGACCGCTATTTTTAAAAACTTCATTTTTTCGCCTTTCCTGTCGGTTTCTTCATATATAATAATGGGATGATTATCGGCAAAATATATACTGTCGGTATTGTCGCCATATCTGCGATTCTGCTGAATTTAAGCACCTTTGTAATAGATATAGGCTCTGCCGCAATAAGCGTTAATATCGCAATCACCCCGTATGATATGGCATTTCTGTCCTTTAAATCAAAAGCTTTTGCAACAGTTTCGCAAATCAGGAAAATATATATTGATGAATACAAAAGCTGGGATATTTCCCATATGAATTCAAAAAATGCCTCAAACCGCTGAAAATACTCTCCTGCACGAATCATTTTTGATAGCTGATAAACGGGCAAAAGATACTCTTTTGAAAGCGGATACGCATAGCAAAGCACATAACAAAGGCAGATAAAAAACATGGTAAGTGACGCTATTAAAAGGGCTTTTCTTCCGCTTTTTTTAGGAATTCCGATATCTTTAAGATGCGGAAGAAGCAGGTTTATTGCGATTATATCACCAAAACAGGAAAGGTTTTTAATGCCGCCCGTCAATATGTTTTTTGTACCGTTTCCCAAAACCGGAAAAAGATTGTTGAAGTTATAGGATTTGTATAGGAAGAAAACAATAATGCCTAAAAACGCAAGGCAAACAGGGAAGAAAATCGCATTTACTGTTGCAATTGCAGAAATTCCCGGTTTTTGTGCGATAGCTATTGTTACGGAAAGTAGAATTAAAATGTATTCTATCTCCGTTCTTGGCAGTAAAATGAGCTTTACCGACTCGGAAAACATTCTGATTTCTGTCGCATAATTTAAAGAAAGCGCAAAAACCACAAGCAGCGAAACTGCGATTTTAAGCGGTTTTCCGCCAACTTTTGCAGACAAATCTATTATTGATTTTCTGCCCGATATCCGATATGTTAAAAAGGATATTTCCATTAACGCCCATGCAAAAAGTGCCATATATATGACCTCAATCCACGCTGCGTTCCCGCTTGTTTCAACGATTGTCCTGGGAAACGCAAAAATTGCCTTTACGCTGAGCAAATTAGCGATTATGAGCGTCATTTCCTTTTCGTTTATAGCCTCATTTTTAAACATTTTTGGCTTTTCTCCTTTAAAAATTGTCGTTTATTGTTTCACGTGAAACATTTATTTCCCGTTTTGCCATTTTTTGCTCACTTTGTCACTTCTTTTCGGCTTTTTCGTTTTTAAGTATTCCGGCCGCCGTTCCGTTTTCCATACAGGCGGCACAAAAAGGGCATTTTTTAAAAGCTCATTTCCCGGCAAGGGCGACAAAAACGGGATCCCGAAGCTCGTACTTCCTGCTATCAGGACGGCATAGGTGAATATTCCCAAGGCTATTCCAAAAAAACCGAAAGATGCTCCAATCAAGACAAAAAGCAGTTTTAAAATGCGATAACTCCAACTTAAAGAATAGTCCGCCGTCGCAAAAGATCCTATACCGGTGAGAGAAATTATGATAATCATAATAGGGCTTACTATCTTTGCAGACACCGCCGCCTGCCCCAATATAAGACCACCAACGATTCCCAAAACCGAGCCTATGGGGTTTGGCATTCTTATTCCTGCCTCGCGTATCATTTCAAAGGAAAAGTCCATTAACAACAGTTCAATAACGCTTGGAAAAGGCACATTTTGCCTTGATGCACTTATTGCATACAGAAGATATGTGGGAAGCATTTCCGAGTGATATAGCGTTATTGCTAAAAATACACCCGGCAGCAATACAGAAATTAGTGCCGCAACAAGTCGCAGTACCCGTGACATATTTGCAAAATTTGTTCTTAAATACGCATCAGACGCACCGTGCATCATCTCATAAGCATTTGTCGGCAAAATCAACGCTCGCGAGCTTCCGCTCAAAATTATTGCAACACGCCCCTCGGAAATCGCCCGCGCCACTCTGTCCGGGCGTTCGGTCGCAAGAATATGCCCCGTTATCATTAGAGGGTTTTCCTCTATCAGCATTGAAATTTCTTCTATTGAAATTACATAATCAACCGAGATTCCGCTTATTCTACGCCTTATTTCCCCGATAAGCGTACTGTTTGCAACATCTTTTAAGTACATCATCACGCCCTGAGTTTTTGAAACATTCCCTACCGCAATTTTTTCACAAACAAGCTTTTCTGTCTTTAAAAACTTTCGGACTTGTGCCGAATTGCCCCTTAGCATCTCTATAAATGCCTCTTGCGGACCGTATATTGACTGCTCATTTTTGGCTCTTTCAACACTTCTATGAGGCCAACCTTTAACGTCTGCACAGAAAGCACAATCTAATCCGTCTACAAAAACACCGCATCCGCCGAAATTTATCTCATCTATTGCGTCTTCAAATGTAGTCGCCTTTTTGACCTGATTGTGCGTTATAAGCATTTCCTCAATTCTATTTTCGCAGTACTTACCATTTTTTTCAAGGTACGGAAATTCCAAAAGCGGCTTTATTATACCGTCGTCTATCAATTTTGCGTCGCAAAGACCGTCATAAAACACCAAAAACGCTTTTGTTCCGCCCTTCAAACACATTTTCCTTATAACAACGTCGCTATTCTGCGGAAAATCAAACATTTTTTCTATTTGTTTTCTATTTTCTTCAATATTGTGCGAAATTTCCACCGCCATTTTATCCGAATGTTCCTTTCGCACATCATAAATAGGAGCACTTTCATCTTTTTTTAGCACAAACTGCTCCCTTTCGCTTTTATATTGATAAAGAAAATATCTTTTTATGGTATCTGCAAAACTCATATATCCCTCAACCTTTTGTTTCTTAATATATTTTTTCCACTTTTGTCAAAAATATTCAAAAATTCCAAAAATGTTTCACGTGAAACATTTACTTTTTATTTTTTTGTGATATAATATAGTAGTAATTTTCTGAGAACGGGGAGTTGTTATGGGAAAAATTATTGCTGTTTCCAATCAAAAAGGCGGAGTAGGCAAGACAACCACTGCCGTAAACCTTGCGGCTTGTCTTGCATATAAGGGCAAAAAGGTCCTTCTTGTAGATTGTGACCCGCAAGGTAATGCCACCTCCGGCGTCGGCATAGAAAAAAGCGAAATAAAGCTTTCGGTTTACGATTGTCTTGCGGACAAAAAGAAAATAAAATCTGCCGTTTTAAAAACAAAAACAGGGGGACTATCGGTAATTCCGTCACTTCCCGCACTTTCTGCGGCAGAAGTCGAACTTGCCGGCGAGGATAACAGAGAGCAGTTTTTGAAAAATGCACTTTCCTCTGTTTCGGGCGATTATGACTTTATAATCATTGATTCACCACCTGCACTCGGTATGCTCACAATTAACATTATGACGGCTGCGGACAGCGTTTTAATCCCGATTCAGTGCGAATATTTCTCATTAGAGGGGCTTTCGCAAATGGTCAGCTCAATAAAATACATACGCAATTCCTTTAATAAAAACCTCGAAATTGAGGGCATTTTAGCAACGATGTTTGATTCCCGAACTAACCTTTCAAAGCAGGTTTTAGAAGAGGTAAAAACGCATTTCGGCGATAAGGTTTTCAAAACGCAAATTCCCCGAACCGTGCGGCTTTCCGAAGCTCCCAGCTACGGTCAGCCGATTATAAAATATGATATTACTTCAAAGGGTGCTGATGCATATTTTGCTTTGGCCCGGGAAGTTATAAAGAATAACAAGGGGTGATTATATGGCAAAAAAAGGCTTGGGCAAGGGACTTGACGCCCTTTTTGCAGAGGATATACAAAAGGACGGCATAACCGAATTAAAGATTACGGATGTTATGCCTAACAAAAATCAGCCAAGGGAAAGATTTGATGAAGAAGCACTTTCGGCACTAACCGAATCCATAAAAGAATACGGGGTAATCCAGCCGATAGTTGTAACTAAATCTGATAAAGGCTATAAAATCGTAGCGGGGGAACGCCGCTGGCGCGCTGCAAAAGCCGCAGGTTTAAAAACAATCCCGTCCGTTATCCGCGAATATGACGCACGGACAGTAACAGAAGTCGCCCTTGTAGAAAACTTGCAAAGAGAGGACTTAAATCCGCTTGAAATTGCCGAAGGCTATCGCTCACTGATGGACGAATACGGACTTACACAAGAGGAAATAAGCGGAAGGCTTGGCAAAAGCCGAAGTGCTGTTGCAAACTCTTTGCGACTTTTAAATCTTGATGGTTACACAAAAACGCGGCTTATTGCGTGCGAAATAACCGAGGGACATGCCCGTGCGGCTCTTTCGCTTCCGACAGGACCCGTCCGTGAATTTTTCATAAACAGAATTGTTGACCAAGGGCTTAATGTGCGTCAGGCGGAGCTTTTTGCAAAGGAGCTTTCAAAAACACCGACGCATAAAAAGGAAGATTCTTCGGTATCTGCATATAAGATTGAGCTTGACCGCATATGCTCACGCTTGGAGCAGAAGTTTGGCACAAAGGTCAGCTTTTCGGGAACTCAAAAAAAAGGCAAAATTGTGTTTGAATACTATGGAAACGACGATTTGGAACGGCTTTTAAACCTTTTGGAACGGAGGAAATAAGATGACTCTAAAAAATGACGACAATAAATCTCTACTTATGTATACTTCGCTTATTTTTGCCGTTGCAATAGTAATGATAATTGTTTCCTTTTTCGCACAGACGCATCTTGACAGATCCAGACCTAACGAAATTGATATGGAAAAAGTCGATTTGTCAAATAAGGCGGCACAGGTAAGTGAAGAAAATATGCAGCTTGTAGAGCTTAACAAGACATTAAAGGATACAAATAATTCTCTTGCGGCGGAAAATGAGGACTTAAAAGCCCAGCTTGACTCTTTGCAAAAAGAAAACAAGGCATATGCAGACCTTATTGTTGTTTCGGAAAAGCTTTTGGGTGGCAACAAACGCCTGGCCAGGACGCTTTTAGAAAACATTTTTACGGAAGATTTAACAAAAGAACAAAAAGACATTTATGACAGATTAGTTAAAAAAACAGAATAAGTCTGAATGAACTTGCCCATCTCACCACTTTTTTGCAACGGGCGGTGCAATAAATATTAGTCAAAAAACAAAATAAAAGAGGGAAGAAAAATGATTGACATTAAAATTTTAAGAACAGAGCCTGACAGAATAAGAGAGGCTTTAAAGAACAGAAACAACGACCTTGACATAGCTCCTGCTATTTCGCTCGACGCGAAAAGACGCAGTCTTTTGGTTGAGGTTGAAAAAATGAAGGCAACCCAAAACGAAATATCCAAAAAAATTCCGCTCATGAAAAAGGCGGGTGAGGATACATCACAGATTTTTGCCGAAATGAAAACACTTTCAAATGAAATAAAAGAGCGTGATGCCGAGGTTTCGCAGATTGATGACGAGCTTAAAAACTTTATGCTCCGCATACCAAATATCCCGTCGTCAAAATCTCCGATAGGCGTTGACGATTCCGAAAACAAGGAAATCCGCCGTTGGTCCGAGCCGAGAAAGTTTGATTTTGAGGCAAAGGCCCACTGGGATATCGGAACAGGGCTTGACATTCTTGACTTTGACAGGGGTGCAAAGATTGCCGGTACACGCTTTACCGTCTATAAAGGGCTTGGAGCAAGGCTTGAACGCAGCGTTATCCAATACTTTTTAAATACGCACACAGAAAACGGCTACACCGAGATTTTCCCGCCATATATGGTAAACAGGGCATCAATGACAGGCACAGGTCAGCTCCCCAAATTCGAAGAAGATGCGTTTAAGGTTGCAAATAACGGCTATTTCTTAATTCCTACGGCAGAAGTTCCCGTTACAAATCTGCACCGTGACGAGATTTTGGAAAGCAAAAAACTTCCTATAAAATACTGTGCATATTCTGCTTGTTTCAGAGCCGAGGCAGGTTCTGCCGGGCGTGACACAAGGGGGCTTATCCGTCAGCATCAGTTTAACAAGGTGGAGCTTGTTAAATTTGTAAATCCCGAAAACTCCTATGATGAGCTTGAATCACTTACAAATGACGCAGAAAAGCTTTTGCAAGGGCTTAACATTCCTTACAGAGTGGTATGTCTTTCTACGGGCGACCTGGGCTTTTCATCTGCTTGTACCTATGATATTGAGGTTTGGATGCCAAGCTATAACAGATATGTGGAGATTTCCTCTTGCTCAAACTTTGAGGACTATCAGGCGCGTCGTGCAAATATCCGTTTTAAAGATGAAGCTGATGGAAAAATACGGTTTGTGCATACACTGAACGGCTCAGGTCTTGCCGTCGGCAGAACCGTTGCCGCAATTTTGGAAAATTACCAAAACGCCGACGGAACAGTAACCGTTCCTGACGCACTCGTTCCTTATATGAATACCGACATAATAAAATAATTGCAGACCTCGTCTGCTTTTATTTTTAGAGATATATATTTTGGATTTTTTCAATGGCAAAATTGCACAAACTTATAATTTTTAAAGATTTTAATTATAAGATATTATGTAAACCAATGAATATTTTTATCCACACCGTTAAATTTCTGATTTTAATAAAAATTGCCCTGTTTTGCGTGGTTTTTTGGAGTTATCCATCTTATCCACAGGGTTATCCCTCTAATTTGAAGGATGGAAAAGTGGCATTACTGCGTGATTGAGGAAAAATTCATTGGTTTACAAAAATTTATTTCCATTTTTCCTCTTTTTGTCAAAATTTTTGTGGAATTTTGTCGGATTTTTTTCTGTCGTCACAAAAAAACGACGGTTTTATGCCACTATTTGCCAACAGGCAAGTTATCCACAGGTGTGGATAGAAGTTGTATAGATGAATTTTTATGCATGAGAGGATTTTTATGATTACGCCACGGCTTCAAATGATTTTAAATAATGTATCGTCCGGCTCGGTTGCCGATATAGGCACCGACCACGCTTATGTCCCAATTGAACTTGCAAAACGGGGCATACGGGTTATTGCGACCGATATAAACCGCGGTCCGTTATCGGCGGCAGAGCGAAATGTCCGAAAAAACGGGGTAACCGTTCAGCTTTTGTCGGGCAGCGGTCTGTCACCCTTGCAAAAGGGCGATGCCGAGGAAATTATAATTGCCGGTATGGGCGGCGAACTGATTGAAAAAATCATCTCCTGCGATATTGAAAAAGCGTATTCCGCCCGGCTTTTATTGCAGCCTATGAGTTGTCAGGCGGAGCTTAGAAAGTTTTTGCTCTCAAACGGATTTGTAATAGAAAAGGAAGATCTGGCGGTTGAGGGGCATAAGGTTTACAATCTCATTATCGCAAAATCAGGCGTTTCGTCAGCTCCTGCTGCGGAAATCGACCTGCATCTGCCGCCAAGCCTGTATAATCACCCGCTTTTTCCCATGCTTCTTGCAAAAAAAGAGCGTGAGTTTACCAAACAGTTTAACGGGCTGTCACGGAGCAAAAACAAGGACTTTGACGAGCTAAAACGGCTTAATATGTTACTTTCCGATATACAAAAACTAAAAGAAAGGAACGGGCTTTAATTTATGAAACTGAATGATATTATAGCGCTTATTGAGCGGGAATTTCCGCTTTCAGATGCTTATGAATGGGACAACTGCGGACTTTTACTGGGCGACAGGGAATGGGAAATAAAAACCGTTTTGCTTTCTCTTGATGTAAATAATGCGGTTTTAGCGGAGGCAAAGGCGAAAAATTCCGACCTGATTTTGTCGCATCACCCCATACTTTTTGACGGAACAAAGCGAATTGACGCCAAAACGCCCGAGGGAAAACTCATTTTAGGGCTTTCGGAAAACAGAATTGCGGTTTACTCGGCTCACACAAACTGTGATGTGGGCAAAAACGGTATAAATTCAAAACTTGCCGGGCTTTTCGGGCTTTGTGATGTAGAGAATTTAGAGGAAAACGGTCTGGGCAGAATAGGAAATTTGAAAGCTCCCATGAGCTTTGCCGATTTTGCTATCCTCACAAAGAAAACGCTAAAAACGCCGTTTGTGCGTGTTTGCGGCGACAAAACGGCGTATGTCAGCCGTGTTGCCGTGGCTTCGGGGGCATCTTCCGACTCCATTCCGACGGCAATCGAAAAGGGTGCGGATGTTATCGTAACAGGGGATATGAAGTACCACGATATGATAAATTACAGCGAAATGGGAATTTTCATTGTTGATGCGGGACATTACCCTACCGAAATTGCCGTTATTGACATTTTTGAGAATATTTTAAAGGATTGTGGTCTTAACCTCATAAAATCCAAAAATCCCGATATTTTTGAGTTTATATAATTTAAAAAGGAGCAGATGATTATGACAGATATAATTTTAATCGCTATTTCTTCTGTTATTTTGATTTTTGTTGTCGTTCTCGCCCTGAAAAAATCGGGGGACTCCAAGTCTGCGGAAACGCTCCGTCTTTTAGGCGATATGATTGCACAAAATCAAAAAAATACCGACGAATATCAGTCCAAAAAATTCAGTGAAATTGACAAAAACATAACCGAAAAGCAATCGGAAATGAACAAGGCGGTTGTGGATAGCCTGAACGCTATGGAAACGCGGTTTAAAACCTTTGAGCAGACTAATGAGCAAAAGCTCGACTCAATGCGTGAGCTTATCTCAAAAAGCCTTTTAAAAATGCAGGAGGACAACTCCAAAAAGCTGGAAGAAATGCGTCAAACTGTTGATGAAAAGCTCCAAAAATCGCTTGAAGAAAATATGGCAAAATCATTTAAGATGGTAAGTGAGCGGTTGGAGCAGGTATATAAAGGTCTTGGCGAAATGCAAACCCTGGCAGTCGGCGTAGGCGACCTGAAAAAAGTCCTTTCAAATGTGAAAACTCGCGGAATTTTAGGCGAAATCCAGCTCGGTGCAATTCTAAAAGAAATCCTGTCCCCCGAGCAGTATGACGAAAACGCCGTAACCGTTCCCGATAGCCGAAATCCCGTTGAATTTGCGGTAAAAATGCCGAGCGGGGACGGATTTGTCTATCTTCCTATCGACTCAAAGTTTCCCGCAGACGCATTTTACGACCTGCAATCCGCATATGATTCAGGCGACAGCGAGATGATAAAAGCCTCTTTAAACACGCTTTTGTCAAGGATAAAAGTCTTTGCAAAGGATATTCACGACAAGTATATTGAGCCTCCGTATACAACCGATTTTGCGATAATGTTCCTGCCCTTTGAGGGACTTTATGCAGAAGTTGTAAATCAGGGAATGATTGAGATTTTGCAGAATACATATAAAGTAATAGTTGCAGGACCAAGCACAATGGCGGCACTTTTAAATTCGCTTCAGATGGGCTTTAAAACTCTTGCTATCCAGAAACGGAGCGTCGAAGTCTGGAACATTCTTGCGTCGGTAAAAACCGAGTTTGACAAGTTTGGTGACGCACTCGCGGCAACACAGACAAGAATTGAACAGGCAAATAAGGAGCTTGATAAGCTCGTCGGCGTGAGAACAAGAGCAATCCGGAGAAAACTAAAAGCGGTTGAGTTAATGGAATCTCCCGATATTGCGTTTTTAGAGTCGGATTTGGAGCCCGGTGATGACTGATTTTTGGCATAAATCCGTCATTTTGTCAAATTATGTAACTTTTTTTTGTTAATTTTATAACAATTTTATTAAATTTTTAAATTTTTTGAAAAGAATATAGCATTTTTGGAATTGCCGTGCTATAATTATAGTGACTTTTTGTGATTTTTTAAAGGAGGATACAAATGAGCATTGCGACCATACCCTTTAAGGGTACAAAAGAACAGGAAGAAAAATTAAGAGAGGTAATTAAAAAGCATACCGGCGAAAACGGTGCCGTAATTCCCGTGCTTCACGAGGCACAGGACATTTACGGATATCTCCCGATTGAAGTGCAGAAAATCATTTCTGAGGGGCTTAATGTACCTCTTGCCGAGATTTACGGAATCGTAACTTTTTACACGCAGTTCTCCCTTTATCCAAAGGGTGAGTATGAGGTAAGCGTTTGCCTTGGTACTGCTTGTTATGTAAAAGGCTCGGGCACTATTATTGAGAAAATAAAGGAAAGGCTTGGCATTGATGTAGGTCAATGTACGGCTGACGGAAAGTTCTCGTTAAACGCAACCCGTTGTATCGGTGCGTGTGGTCTTGCCCCCGTTATGACGGTTAACGACGCGGTTTTCGGGCAGGTTACTCCTGCGGACCTTGATGATATTTTTGCAAAATATCAAGCTTAAAATCAGAAATTTATAGATAATATTTGCTTAATTTAGGAGGTAACTTATGAAAAGTTTGGCAGAATTACAGGCACTTCGTGACTGTACGCTGGATAAGCTGAACCTTAGAAAGGACCGCAAGGAAGGAATCCGTATCGTTGTAGGTATGGCAACCTGCGGTATAGCTGCCGGTGCACGTCCCGTGCTTGAAGCATTAGAGCGTGAAGTTAAGGCTCAAAAACTTGACAATGTTATGGTAATGCAGACAGGTTGTATCGGTATGTGCCGTTTAGAGCCTATTGTTGAAGTTTATGAGCCGGGAAAAGAAAAAATCACTTATGTTCATATGACGGCGGATAAGGTTTCCAAAATCGTATCGGAACATATTATAAACGGTCGTCCCGTTGCAGAATACTCCGTTGGTACAGATAAGGCACAATCGGTTAATGATACCGTTTTCTACGCAAAGCAAAAGCGTGTGGCTCTTCGTAACTGCGGTGTTATAAACCCTGAAAATATAGATGAATATATCGCTTTTGACGGTTATCAGGCACTCGCTAAGGCTTTGACCGAGATGAGCCGTGAGGATGTAATCCAAACGGTTAAAGATTCGGGGCTTCGCGGCAGAGGCGGCGGCGGTTTCCCGACAGGTATGAAGTGGGACTTCACATATAAGGCAGTCGGAGATAAGAAATATGTCTGCTGTAACGCCGATGAAGGCGACCCGGGTGCATTTATGGACCGTTCCGTTTTGGAAGGCGACCCCCACGCAGTTATCGAAGCTATGGCTATCGCAGGATATGCGGTTGGTGCTGACCAAGGCTATATCTATATCCGTGCAGAATATCCGATAGCTGTTGAAAGACTTAAAATAGCAATAGGACAGGCACGTGAATACGGTCTTTTAGGCAAAGACATATTCGGTACCGGCTTTAATTTCGATTTGGATATAAGATTGGGTGCAGGTGCGTTTGTCTGCGGTGAAGAAACCGCACTTTTGACCTCTATCGAGGGTAACCGCGGTGAGCCAAGACCTCGTCCGCCATTCCCGGCAGTTAAAGGTCTTTGGGGCAAACCAACCCTTCTAAACAACGTTGAAACATACGCAAATATTGCACAAATTATATTAAATGGTGCTGATTGGTTCGCATCAATGGGTACCGAAAAATCAAAGGGAACAAAAGTTTTCGCTCTCGGCGGAAAAATCAACAACACCGGCTTGGTTGAAATCCCGATGGGTACAACGCTCCGTGAGATTATTGAAGAAATCGGCGGCGGAATACCAAACGGCAAAAAGTTTAAGGCTGCTCAGACAGGCGGCCCGTCAGGCGGTTGTATCCCTGCATCTTTGATTGATACGCCTATCGATTATGATTCGCTTATGGCAATCGGCTCTATGATGGGCTCGGGCGGACTTATCGTTATGGACGAGGACAACTGTATGGTTGACATCGCAAAATTCTTCCTGGAATTTACTGTTGATGAATCCTGCGGTAAATGTTCACCTTGCCGAATCGGAACAAAGCGTCTTTTGGAAATTTTGACAAAAATTACCGACGGAAAAGGCACAATGGAAGACCTTGACAAGCTCGAAAATCTTTGCTACGCAATAAAATCTTCCGCTCTTTGCGGTCTCGGTCAAACGGCTCCAAACCCCGTTTTATCGACTTTGCGTTATTTCAGAGACGAATATGAAGCACATGTTAAGGATAAAAAATGTCCTGCACATGTATGTAAAGCCCTTGCTCAGTACAAAATAAATCCAGAGAAGTGTAAAGGTTGCAGTCTTTGTGCAAGACAGTGTCCTGTTAACGCTATTTCGGGCGAAATCAAGTCGCCGTTTGTAATTGACCAAGATAAATGTATCAAGTGCGGAGCTTGTCAGTCAACCTGTAAGTTCGGTGCTATTGACAAGGAATAAGAAAGGAGTGATTGATATGGTAAACTTGAAAATTAATGGTCAGGAAGTAAGCGTACCGGAAGGTACTACTATTCTTGAGGCTGCTCGTTGGATTGGTATCAACATTCCTACTCTGTGTTATCTTAAAGATTTAAACCAAATTGGTGCATGCCGTATGTGTTTGGTTGAGGTTAAGGGTGCAAGAGCCTTACAGGCTGCCTGCGTTTACCCTGTTGCTGAGGGCATTGAGGTGTTCACTAACACCGAAAAGGTGAGAAATGCCCGTCGTACAACGTTAGAGCTCATTCTTTCCAATCACGAAAGAAAGTGCTTAACGTGTATCAGAAACAGAAACTGTGAACTTCAAGCTCTTGCTGATGAACTCGGCATCGACGATATCCCGTTTGACGGCGAAAACATCAAGCACGAGATTGATAACAGCTCAACATCACTTGTTCGTGATAATAATAAATGTATCCTTTGCAGAAGATGTATTGCTGCTTGTGACAATCAGGAAATTTCTGTTATTTCTGCGGTAAACAGAGGCTTTAAGACAGAAGTCCGTGCCGCATTTGAACAACCGATGAAGGATGTTGCCTGCGTATTCTGCGGACAGTGTATCGTTGCATGTCCTGTTGGTGCTCTTTACGAAAACTCACACATTCCGCGTGTAAGAGCGGCTCTTGATAATCCTGAAAAGCACGTTGTTGTGCAAACGGCTCCTGCCGTAAGAGCGGCTTTGGGCGAGGAATTCGGACTTCCTATCGGCACTCCCGTAACAGGAAAAATGGCTGCGGCTCTACGCAGATTAGGCTTTGACAAGGTATTTGATACAGATACTGCTGCCGACCTTACCATTATGGAGGAAGGCACAGAGTTTATCGAAAGATTTACAAAACAGGAAAAGCTTCCGCTTATAACCTCCTGTTCACCGGGTTGGGTTAAGTTCTGCGAACACTATTATCCGGAATTTATTGATAATCTTTCTACGGCAAAATCTCCTATGGAGATGTTCGGTGCTGTAATTAAGTCATACTATGCTGAAAAAGCAGGAATTGACAAGAAGGATATCTTCTCGGTTGCAGTTATGCCTTGTACTTCCAAAAAGTACGAGATAAGCCGTGAGGAACATTCATCAAGCGGAACACAGGATATCGACGCATCACTGACAACCCGCGAACTTGCAAGAATGATTAAACAGGCAGGTATCGACTTTAACTCACTTCCTGACGAAGAATTTGACCAGCCGTTCGGTATGGCAACGGGTGCAGGTGTTATCTTCGGTGCAACAGGCGGTGTTATGGAAGCTGCTATCCGTACAGTTTATGAAATTTTAGAGGGTAAACCGTTAGAAAATCTTAATGTAACCCCTGTCCGCGGCTTAGACGGAGTAAAAGAGGCAACTCTTAAAATTGCAGGTAAAGATGTTCGTGTTGCAGTTGCACACGGAACAAAGAACGCCCGTATTATTCTTGAAAAGGTAAAAGCCGGCGAACATTATGACTTTATCGAGATTATGGCATGTCCCGGCGGATGTATCCACGGCGGCGGTCAGCCGATTGTTGATTCTAAGACAAAGGCAACGACCAATGTTAAGGCACTCCGTGCAAAAGCTCTCTATTCAGAGGACGAAGCATCGACCTTGCGTAAATCTCATGAAAATCCGTATGTTCAAAAGCTCTATGAGGAGTATTTTGGAAAGCCGTGCTCACATAAAGCACACGAGCTTCTGCATACGACATATACAAAACGGGATAAATTCTAACAAAAAAGAGGCGTTAAGCCTCTTTTTTTGTTTCGTTTATTTTCATTACATATCCGTCTCGGACGCCGCATTTTTTTATGTGTATGCTTTCCGCTCCGAAAAATTCGGCAATCTCCCGCATTATGACTATCCCCACTGCAATATTATCATATCTGCTCCTGAAAAGCTTTTTTATTACCTTTTCATCTGTTTCGTCAAGGAACTTTAATATGCTTTCTATTTCGGAAACCTTTATTATGTCGGCATTTTCGCCGGTCAAAAAACGGTAAAGTTTCAGAGCAGATTTTGCCGTACCGCCCATCATATATATTTTTTCGGATTTCTTGCCTTTTTGCGTTTCTAAATTTTTGTATATGTATTCGCTTATCTTTATAATTTCGGCTTTTTGCAGCTTTTTTCCTTTTGAAAATCTGTTCTTGACGCGTCTGCACCCTATCGGGCGTGACATTGACGCCGTCAGCTTTCCACTATTGAAAATGAGAATTTGTGCACTTCCGCCGCCTAAATCGACGCCTATTCCGCTTTCTTTTTTAGAAATTGTACCTAACAGTCCGTAAAAATCATATTCCGCTTCCTGCTTACCGGAAAGAACATCAATTTTAATGCCGCTTTCATCAAAAACCCGTTTTACAACATTATCTCTGTTCCTCAAAACTCTTATTGCATATGTCCCAAAGGCGTAAATCTCTTCATTTTCCTTTATTTTTTTAAGCTCCGCAATAATTTCGCACAGTTTTTCTATCCCTTTTTCCGACAAGATTCCATTTTTTGTGTCGCTTATGATTTCGGACGCCATACCGTAATTTGAGACGCTTTTTCCTTTGTCGTATGTAACAAGCCGGATGGTGTTTGAGCCAATATCAATAATATTTATCATAACACTCCTCCTTTTTGCTACATTTTTAAATTAGTGATGGTGATGTCCGCAATCGCAATCCTCATCGTGATGTTCGCAGCCGTCTTCGTAATACCCCAAAAAGTCCTCTATCGTTGTTTTTATTATCTCGTTTTCTGCTATTTCCTTAATCTCGATACATCCGTCTTTAAAACAGCGGATTATGGCGGATGCGTTTTCCTTTTCTGCATATTCCGTAGCATCGTTTATATCGCCGTCTTTGCAATACATCTCAACAATACAGCCGTTTACCCGCAAATTGTAGCATATGTCATACGCTACGCCTTCGGCGTCCTTTTCGGCAAAAACAAGGCTTTTTGAAACAGGCTCATGCGAGAAAATCTCGGAGTTTTCACTTGCTTTTATGAGCTTTTCTATATCAATTCTTGCGATAGTTTTGGTTTCGGTAAAGTTGCCCCGTGCAAAATCTATTCCGTTTGATGAAAGGAAAAATTCATCTTTTGCCGTTTCGTCAAAACGCAGAATTTTAATAAACCCGAAAAGGTCCAAAAGATTAAATACCGCCTTGTCCGAAACCGTTACGAAAAACTCGTCCGTACCCACGGCAAACGCCGTTTCAATACATGCCGCAACTGCGTCGGCACAGGCTTTTGTGCTGCTTTTTGTAACAATGGCAGCCTCCTTTTTATCAAGTACAAAATACCTGTCCTTTTCGCAAAATGCGTCCTCTTCGGGAAACCCGAAAGATGTTAAAACCTGCCATACGGTATCTTCTATGTCCCGTCTTTTAATGTCCGCCATTTTATTCTCCCTCACCTGTTAGCTTTTGTATTCTTATATCCTCGCCCACAAAGTGCAGTATTTCAAAGCTTTCATAAAGCCGTGAAAAGAGCCTGTCTGTATATTTTTTAAGTATTCCGTCCATTGTGAGATTGGTGCTTATTATTATTTTTTTGGAAAGCATTGTTCTTTTATTGATTATATCAAAGAAAAACTGCATTGAAACGGGGTTTGATACCTCTGTTCCCAAATCGTCGATAATCAAAAGGTCGGCTGATGTCAAAATGTCATAAAGCTCCTCATATCCGCCCTCTTTTCTGCCGAATTTATAATCCTCATAATCGGAAAAGAGACTCGTTGCCGTCTGGTAGATAACGCTTTTTCCGCTGTCTAACATTTTTTTTGCGATACAAGAGGACAAAAAGGTCTTGCCCAAGCCGCATCCGCCGTAAAAAAGCAAATTTTTAGACGCATCATTTTTGCAAAATTCCAATGCCTTATTATAAATATCCTTTATATTTTCCTTTTCGGTCATTCCAAGCTTTTCAATTTTTTTGTCGCCGTAATAATCAAAGGAAAACTCGGAAAAATCGTGCAAAATATTCTTCATATTCGACATTTCATAGTGCAAATCAATGATTTTCTGCACTAAGCAGGGGCATTTTTCGTTATCTATATAGCCCGTGTCCAAGCACTTTTCGCATTTATACTTTACTTCGTCAAAATCCTTTTCAATCCCGTTTTCTAAAAGAAATTCTTCCTTTTCCTTTTCCAATTTTGAAAGCTCTTTTTTGAATTTTTCGTTATAGCTTTCGCTTTTTTGGGGCTCATCAAGAATATTTTTAAAATTTTCAATGCCAAGCTCGGTTATCCTTTTTTGGATTTCCAAAAGATGCGGGTATTTTTCGGTAATTTCCTTTACCCGTTTGTCACGCATAACTCTTGCTCTTGTGCGGTCTTCTTCATATTCATTAAAAATGTTTTGCAGGGCTTCACTTTCGTATATCATAGAATTTTCCCTTTCTTTATGACTTTATAAGAGATTTTATTTCCTCTTTCTTCAAAAGAATTTCATCAAATCTTTTTATATATTCGTACGGCTCTTTAAAATTCGCAATACGCTCTATCCTGTCGCCTTTCACGATTTTCGATACTCCTCCGCCGCCAAGTCCGATAATCGTCTGCACTTCCTCCATAATGTTTATGTTATATTTTGAAAAATGCTCCTTTTTGGAGTATCCGACATTTTCAAGATTTCCTGAAATATTCTTCTGCCTATACATATAGTACGGCTCTTTTCCGCATTTTTCCATAACCTTTTCGGTATATGAAAGCATTTTTTCCACAGTTTCCGCATTTGAAAGCTGCATTTTGGAAAAATTCAGTGCCGACGCCCTCTTTATACACATAGAATGTACCGTTATATTTTCAGGGTCAAGCTCTGTTACCTTATCAATACTTTTTTTGAACATTTCAAAGGTCTCGTCTGGAAGTCCTGCGATTAAATCTGTATTTATAACAGAAAATCCCGCATCTTTTGCCAAAGAAAACGCCCTATAAAAATCATCAGTGCTATGTTTCCGACCTATTAAATCAAGCGTTTTTTGATTCAGCGTTTGCGGATTTATGCTGATTCTGTTTACACCAAAATCTTTTAAAACATCAAGCTTTCCTTCTGTTATCGTATCGGGACGCCCGGCTTCTGCCGTAAATTCCTGAACGGTTTTTGTATCAATATTTGTATTTATAGCGTTTAAAATTTTTTTCAGCTGATTTTCAGACAGTGTTGTCGGCGTTCCGCCGCCGATATAAATATTTTGCACCGAAAGGGATAAATCCTTTAAAATTTCTCCCGTTTTTTCTATTTCGCGGGCAAGAAGGTCGCAAAATTCGTCCATATATTTTCCGCTTATTTTTACATCTGTCGAAACAAAGGAGCAGTAAAGGCATCTTGACGGGCAAAAAGGTATGCCTATATAGATGCTTACCGAGTCATTTTTAACATTTTCTAAAATTTTTTCTTCATTTTCGGCAACTTTTTTGCAAAGTTTATATTTTTCTTCCGAAACTCCGAAAATTTCTGTTAAAATTTTCTTTATTTCCGCGTCGCCTAATCCCTCTTCTTTTAGTTCTCTTACATATTTGGCAGGTCTTATGCCGCTTAAAACTCCCCACGGAAGTGTTATTTTTTTTATTTTTTGGGCCGCTTCAATAAAACTTCTTACCACGCACACGCCAAAAAATTTTTTAATTTTTCTTTCGCTTTCTTGTCCGCTGTCAAAAGGAAAGGAAAACTCGCCAAAATAGTTTTTTCCGTTATATTCAATCTCGGTTTTTGCGTAAATTCCGCCATTTTTATCAAAAAAATCAGTTTTTATTATACCGTCTTCTTTTCCGAAAAAAATATTTATAAAAATATTCATTTCATATTCACAACAAAATCCGTTTTGAATTAAAAGCATTATTTTTCTTCCTTAAAATATCCGTTTTTCTTTTCGTGTCCTATCGTGGTAGGTATTCCGTGACCTGCATATACGATAGTATCGTCAGGCAAATTATAGAGTTTTTTTACCGAATTTTTTAATTTCTTAAAATCACCCGTTTCAAAATCCCATCTTCCGACATTTTCAAAAAAGAGCGTATCCCCTGAAAAAAGGCAGTTTTCCGCAAGATAGCAAACACTGCAATCGGTATGCCCTTCTGTATAAATACATTTTATATTTATACCGCAAAGATTTTTTTCTTCCCCGTCCTCAAAAAAACCGTCTATTTTACCCTCTAATTTTTCGCTGCCGGGAAGAAATGTTATTTTCGGATTAGTTATATTCCTTAACAGATTTTTTGAGCCTAAAACGGTTTTCTGCCCTTTTATTTCACTTAAAGAATATATATGGTCAAAATGGCAGTGGGTTAGTAAAATATATTTTACATTATATTTTTCTGTTTCCTTTAAAATATTAAAGGTATCCTCACCTGCGTCAATTAAAACTGCATCTTTTCCGTTTACCAAAAGGTATGAATTTTGGTCCATACCATAGCTTTTTATTGTTATAACTTCCATTTTAATTATAAAGTCTTACAGGTAAAATCATAAAGGTAAAGCTATTGTCGCCTTTTGCGGAGCGGATGAAGCAGGAACTTCTCGTATTAGAAAATTCAAGCTTTATTTCCTCCTCTTCACAAGCTCTTAGAGCATCTAAAAGATAGCGGTGGTTAAAGCCTATTTCCAAATCGTCACCACTTGCTTTGACATCTACAATATCATAAACCTTGCCTTTTCCCGTCATACAGTTTATTTCTATTTTGTCGGTTGTAATATTAAGCCTTACAGGGACTTTTTCTGCTTTTGAGGAAATATCGTCATTTATTAAAAGTGAAGCTCTTTCCAGACTTTCGGAAAGCTCTGCCGTTTTAGCATTTACAAAAATACTGTTAGGAGTCATTAAAACAGGTTTATAATTTATAAATTCACCCTCTAAAAGACGGGTTACAATCTTATAATTCTCAAATTCAAACATTGCGTGTCTATCGGAAATTATGATATTTACCTCTTTTTCCTCATCATCTTCCAAAACCTTAAAAATTTCACGAAGTGTAAGACCCGGAACTACAAATTTTATACTGCTAAGTGATGAATTTACCGTTTCTTTGCAAATTGAAAGACGGTATCCGTCGGTTGTTACTATTGATAAAACTCCCGATTCTATTTCAAATAAAGCTCCTGTTAAAACAGGCTTTCTTGCTTCATTCTGAGATACCGAAAAAATTGTTTTTCTTATCATTTTTTTAAGGCTCGGCTGTTTTAAAGAAAATTTATAAATTTCCTTTACTTCTGGAATTGCTGGATATTCTATGCCGGAAAGACCTTGAATATTAAATTCGGATTTTCCGCATTTTATAGTCATTACATTATTTTCTTCATTAACATTTATCAAAACATCAGTATCGGGAAGACGCCTTATAATTTCTCCGAACATTTTTGAAGAAATCGCAATCTGACCGCCCTCGGAAATATTAGCGGTATCATTATATTCAATACAAATATCTAAATTATTTCCGCATACTGTAAGATTTCCGTTTGCTGATGCGTCTATTTTGATACATTCCAAAATCGGCATAATAGATTTTGCCGATACTGCTTTTTGAACAGTGTTTATAATTTTTAAAAGTTGTCCCTTATGGCATACAAATTTCATTTTAATTCTTCCTTTCAAAATTTTTCATAGGTAGGTACGTACGTAATAATTTATAGTAGTAATAATAGTAGTAAAGTGGAATATGTGGAAAAGATGTTTTTATATTACTGTTATGCCAAAATTTATCAAAATATTTTTGTTTATAAACTGTTGATATTAAAAAGTTATAAACACCTTAATTTTTAATAAAAATCTATTCACATTTTTTCCATCTTTTTGTGTTAATAAATCAGATGCTGTTAATATCCTTTGTAATAGCCTCAATATCAGCCTTTAAAGCACTGTCATTCTTAATTGAAGCCATAATTTTATCCACACCGTACATTACGGTTGTTCTGTCACGGTTTCCCAAAGCTCTTGCTATCATTGAAAAGTTCATTGTTGTTAAGGTTTTGCAAAGATACATTGCAATTTGTCTTGCAAAAGCTATATTTTTCTGCTTTGATTTTCCTAAAATTTCTTCCTCTGAAATGTTATAATATGAACATATTGAATCAATTATTTTTTGCGGTGTTATTTTTATAATTCCGTCGTCCGGAATAATTGATTTTATAACATTTTCTGCAAGTTCTTTTGTTATTTCGGTATGCTTCATTCCTGCATAAGAAATAATTTTAAGTAATGCTCCCTCTAATTCACGGACATTTGAGTCAATTCTTTCTGCTATGTAAGACAAAACTTCTTCATTTATGTAAACATTTCTGCTTTCCGATTTCTTTTTTAAAATTGCGACTCTTGTTTCATAATCGGGCTTTATTATATCAATACTGAGTCCCCATTCAAAACGGGTTTTAAGACGCAAATCCAAAGTTGCAAGTTCGCGTGGCATACGGTCGCTGGTTAAAACAATCTGCTTATTATTCTGATGCAGTTCGTTAAAGGTATGGAAAAATTCCTCCTGAACGCCCTGCTTATTTTCTATAAACTGAATATCGTCAATCAATAGCACATCTACATTTCTGTAAAGCTGGCGAAACGAACCCATATCCTTAATATGAAGCGATTCAATCATATCGTTTGTGAATTTTTCGCTTGTCACATAAACGACCTTTTTTTCGGGATACTGCTTTACGATTTCATTTCCTATCGCCTGCATAAGATGTGTTTTTCCGAGTCCTGAATCGCCGTATAAAAATAAGGGGTTATTCATTTCCTGACCGGGATTTTTTGCGGTACTCATAGCAATAGCGGTTGCAAATTCATTTGACGAACCGACAATAAAATTATCAAAAGTGTATTTTGGATTTAAGTTTGTTTTTGAATTATTTTTAGGCAGCTCCTTTTTAGGCTCTGTAACAAATTCGTCCTTTAATATAAGTAAAAATGTAACCTTTCTTGCAGTAATTTTAGAAAGTGCATTTTCAATCATATCACGGTATCTTATCTCAACCATAGACTTACATATAAGATTTGAAACAGCTCCCGTAAAAATTTCACCGTCAAAGGAAACGGGAACAATATCTTTTATATATGTATTAAATCCCACAACGGAATTTATATCCTTCCTTATATAAGACAAAGCAGCCGACCAAATTTGCTTATTATCCATTTTTATCCCCCTATCGAAAAATATCCTCTTTTATAATAACAGAAAAAATGATATTTTACAATAAAAAAAGAAATTTTTTTTAAACAAAATATGAGTTTGACAAAAAATGAAATAATGTATATAATTATATTGTTAAAAGAGGTGAGAGAAATGAAGTGTGAATACTGCAAATATAATACCGAAATTGTGGACAGACTTAAAAATGAAGAACCGCCCGAAGAAATAATAGGGAAGCTTACCGAGGTTTTTAAAGTTTTCGGTGACGGTACAAGAATTAAAATTTTATGGAACTTGTTTGATAATGAAATTTGTGTTGCCGAGCTTTCCGAGCGGATAAAAATGAGCCAATCGGCAGTCAGCCACCAGCTGCGTATTTTGAAACAGGCAAGATTAATAAAAGCCCGTCGTGACGGTAAAAACACCTTCTATTCTCTTGATGACGAACATGTAAAGCGGATAGTGGAGCAGGTAATGATACACATAACAGAATAATAAAAAGACGGCAAAGCCGTCTTTTTATTATCTTGCCAACTCATACATTTTCAAAAGCTCGTCCTTTTGGAAGGTGTAACTGCTATTGCAGAACTGACATTCTACAACGCATTTTCCGTCTTCTTCAATTATACGCTTTAATTCTTCTTTACCTATTGAAATAACGGCATTTCTCATTCGCCTTTCGGAGCATTTACATTTATATACGGGCGTCACAGTTTCGTTACTGACCAGCATATCAAACCCGTCAGTTAAGAAAAAGAGTATGTCCTCCGCTGTCATTCCCTTTTCAAGCATCTCGGTGATAGAGGGTGCATTTCGCACCTTTTCTTCTATAATTTCAGCGGTTTTTTCGGTTGCCTCCGGCATAAGCTGTATCATATATCCGCCCGCAGTCTTTACAGAACAGTCGGTATCTACTAAAACGCCCAGCCCTATTGCCGTCGGAATTTGGTCGCTTTTTGCAAAATAGTAGGTCATATCCTCCGCAATTTCGCCCGTAACAATCGGAACACGACCCGAATAAGGCTCTTTCATTCCCAAATCATAGATAACAGAAAGGTCGCCCTTTCCCACTGCCTTGCCTACGGCAAGTTTGCCGTTTTTGTTAAGCGGCAAATCGACAAAAGGATTTACCGCATATCCGCGAACCTGCGATTTACTGTCCGAAACCGCAACAATATTGCCAAGCGGTCCGTCGCCTCGAAATTGGATTGTTACCGAGTCTGCGTCATTTTTGAGATTTTGTCCCATAATTGCGGCAACGGTTAAAGTTCTTCCCAGAGCCGCGGTTGCTATGGGAAAGCTTTTGTGTATTTTCCGTGCTTCTTCAACCAAATCTTTCGTTACAGCAACAAAAATTTTAATTGTCCCGTCCATGCTCCCGCCGCGGACTAAAATATCTGACATGTTATTCTCCCTGTACTAATTTTACCATCACGCTATATTTTCCTATTATATCTGCATCACCGTCGGTTTTAAATTCTACCGGCAAAACCTGTTCTTCCCCGGTAATATCGGAAAGGTCAACGGTTGCCGTTATCTCAGGTTTTGTTTCTGCTGTCCTTACCGAAATTGTCTGCTCGTTTGGTATAATTTCAGCAGAAACACCGGTTGGTAAATTTATCGGCTCAACCTTTACGGTAATCTGCTTTGTTTCCTTCGGCACAATTTCACCGTTTACAGTTATTACTTTGTTTTCCTCCGGAATATATACCCCGTTGGGCACAATAAGAGTCGCCTCATAGCCGTTTTTGCCTTGCTGTGCCGATATAACTGCCTCAATATAATCGGCCGAAACACCGGCGTCAAATCCGACATCTACCGTTTCCGAGCTAATATTTTTTACCGAAAATCCGTAGTTTTTCCGTTTTTCGCTGTCCAGAACAACTTTAATAGGTAGAGTCACTTTATCGTAAACCTTGTTTTCCACTAAAACGGTTTCGGTGCTTTTATTTGTTATATTCTTATCGGACAGGAGTTCGCCGTCCTCGCTGAAAAAGTCGTAAACACAGTTTTGCTCACTTGTTTTTGTGATTTTTGAGACATCAACAACCGCCTTTGCGTATGCGATTTTATATAAGTCGCTTTCTGCTCCCGTAATTGTCACCGTTTCGGTTTTGCAGACGGAATTTATAAGAAGACCGCTGTTTTTGTCATGATTTACCGTTTCTATTTTTACGGGTATATCACGGGATACAACGCTTTCCGTCTCAACGGTAATCTCCCTGACTTTAATTTTTTCAAGAATCACTTTGCCCGACGGATAGGAATATGCAACCGATACAGTGTTTTCCCCTGCCTGTTTAATGGAAGAAACATCTATCTCGGCGGAAATTTCGCCAAGAGCGGAAATGACATTACTTCTGCTTCCGCGGATAACCACATTGATTGAGGGGAAGCTGTCCCTGTTCACTATGGCAAAACCGTTGGAATTCAGCGTATTTTCGCCTATTACGGTGAGGTCTAAGCCAACGATTGACTGGCTGATTACAGGGTCTTCCGTATATGTTATTGCAAACCAAAGAACTATTGCAATAACGGCGGAAATGATTTTAAGAAGAGTTTTGTTATTTTTTACATTCATCTTTCAACCCTCCAAAATCTGTTCTTTTGTGTTTCCTGCGAGAATGCTTTTTTTAGTGCCGTAAGAAGTGACTCTCTTGTAAGATTTCTTGTAAGTCTGCCGTTTACAGCTATTGAAATTTTGCCCGTTTCCTCACTGACTACAACAACAAAGGCGTCGGATGCCTCTGAAATGCCGAGTGCGGCACGGTGTCTTGTTCCAAGCTCACGGGAGAGATTTTCGTTTGATGTTAACGGCAATAAGCAGCCGGCCGTATGTACTCTGTCGCCGCGGATTATAACGGCACCGTCGTGAAGAGGGGTGTTTGGAACAAAAATGTTTTCAAGAAGTGCAGAGCTTACCTCCGCATCAATAAGAGTTCCCGTCCTTATAACATCACCCAGCTTGGTTTCACGCTCAATTACAATTAAAGCCCCTGTTTTCGTCTGGGAAAGATTATCCGAGGCTTTTACAATTTCGCCTATTGCATAGTCCTGCATATCGGCGGAAGAGGAGGAAATATTGATAAGCCGTCCTACTCTTGAACGCCCCATTTTTTCCAGAATACTTCTTAGTTCGGGCTGGAAAATGACAACTATTGCGAACATTCCCACCTGCATGGCACTCCTTAACAGATAGTTAAGAGTGTTAAGATGGAGCCATGAGCTTATTTCCAAAATCGCGAACAAAATCAAAACGCCTTTTAAAAGCTGCATAGCCCGTGTTTCCTTTATCAGTTTCAGCATCTGATAAACGAGTACCGCAATAAGCAAAATATCAATAAGGTCTGTAATTTTCAAAACCTGAAAAAAGCTTTTAATATAAATTAACGCCGACGCCATTTTCGTCCCTCCCAACTTGTGATAATTTCATTATACAATATTTTATGTCAAATTACCATACATTTTCGGGATTTTTTCTTATTTATAATAAAAAAATAACCGCACCTTAAAGTTTCGCCTTTAAAGTGCGGTAAAAACACAGTCTTTTATTCTTTTGGTTTGTCCTCGGAAAGCTGCACATTTATATCGGTCAGTTCGCCGTTTCTTATGACGGTTAAAGTTATATAATCACCGGGCTTTTTGGCATCTCTGATACTGTTAAGAGCGTCGCGGGTGTTTACCGCTTTTCCGTCTGCCTTTACAATCAGGTCACCCTCTTTTATACCTGCTTTTTCTGCTCCGCTACCTGCCGATACAGAATATACGGTAACACCGTTTCGGGATTCGGTTACTGTTATGCCGATTAAGCTCCTGCCCGAAACATAGCCGCTGTTCATAAGGTCGTCTATTATCGGCTTTGCCTCGGAAATTGCGATTGCAAAGCCTATGCCCTCGACATATGTGCTCGACATCTTTATTGAATTTATGCCGATTACTTCGCCGTATTTATTTACCAATGCACCGCCCGAATTACCCGGATTTATTGCGGCGTCTGTCTGCAAAAGATTGTAGCTTCTGTTATCAACCGTCATTTTACGGTTTACGGCACTTATAACACCGGAAGTTACAGTTCCCGCAAGTTCCTGACCTAACGGATTTCCTATTGCAACCGCAAGGTCGCCGACTTCAACCTGACTTGAATCGCCTAAAACCGCTGCCGTAAGCCCTGTTGCGTTTATTTTTAAAACCGCAAGGTCGGATTTTGAATCAGAACCGACAAGCGTCGCAGTATATTCATCACCTGTGTTTAGAATTATAGTTATTTCACTTGCATCAGCGATAACATGCTGATTTGTAACGATATACCCGTCCTCGCTTATTATTATTCCCGAGCCTGAGCCTTGTTTTACAAGCTCCTCGCTGCTCTGATAATAGTAGTATCTTCCGCTGAACGGGTCATAATAACGCTGCGGCTGAATTTTTGCCTTGTTTATAACGCCAACGCAGGACGGACCTACAAGCTTCGCTATCTCGGTAACGGAAAGAGCCTTTTTGCCGTCGGTAAAGAGAACGGTAGTTGCTTCTCCGCTCATATCGGTTTGCGGTGTGTTATAGGAAACGCTTTGCGTTTTTACAATCGGTTTAAGCCAAAAGTATCCGCCTACGCCAACCGCACCTGCCGTTATGGCACTTGCCAAAAACGCGGTTAAAAGAAAGGGTGCTAACTTTCTGAATCTGTGCCGCTTGATTTTCGGACGGTATGCTATAAGTTCCGTCGAGTCTGCATAAGGATATTTTTTCATTTTTTTCACTTCCTAAAAAATTAACTTTTTTGATTTATTTTTTCTTTTCGACTTTTATTATATGTATCATAACACACGCTTTTTAAGATAGTATGAATAAAAAATTAAACTTTTTCAAAAAAAATATGAAATTTTTGTTAACAGATTGACATTTTTGGCAAAAATATTATAATTTAGTTGAATCAGTTTATGGAGGCGAAAAGCATGATTTTGTCGGAAAAGCTTAAAAATGCAAGAATATCACGCAAGATTTCACAAAAAACACTTGCAGACACAATAGGCGTTTCGCGTGCGACATTATCGGCATGGGAAAACGGGGAAACTATTCCGCCTGTGCAGCACTTACGCAAATATCAGGAGCTTTTCGACTTTAAAAAGGGATATTTTGATGAAGAAAAACAGCCCGAAAAGACGGCAGAAAATATGGTTTTTGATACATCTGCATTAAATAAAGACGGAATAGCGGCCCTTGAAGAATTTTATAAAACTTTGATTTCCGAAAAAGAATATTTAAAAAAGCCTTGACACAAAAAACCTTTTGGTATATAATGTTAAGGCTTTTTATAAGCAATATCCTTGCCCAAGAGGATTCATCTTGGGACATAAGTCCATAAGGAGGTGCGAATATGGCTGAAAAATTAACTTACAGCTATGAAACAATTTTTATCGTTGACGCAAGTCTGGAAGAGGACGCCGTTAAAGCTCTTGTAGAAAAGTTTACAGGACTGATTTCTAAAAACGGTACCGATATTCAGATAGACGAATGGGGTAAGAGAAGACTCGCTTACGAAATCAATGATAAAACCGAGGGATACTATGTTTTAGTTGACTTTTCCTCGGACGGAGATTTTCCGAAAGAGCTTGACAGACAGTACAGAATTACCGACGGAATCCTTCGTACAATCATTATCCGTAAAGACAGTTAATAAGGGGTAGTGTTATGAACAAAGTGATTTTAATGGGTAGGCTAACCCGTGACCCTGAGATGCGTCAGACGGCAAACGGCATTTCGGTATGCAGTTTTTCGATTGCAGTAAACCGCCGTTTCGCAAAGGACGGTCAGCAAAACGCCGATTTTATTAACTGTACGGCGTGGCGTCAGCAGGCAGAATTTATCTGTAAATATTTCCATAAAGGCTCTATGATGGCACTTGTCGGAAGTTTACAGTCGCGTTCTTGGGAAAACCAAGAAGGAAAACGGCAGTATGCTACCGATGTCGTTGTAGATGAGGTATATTTTACAGGCTCAAAAACAGAATCTCAATCGGGGGATTCGGACAGCGGTTATAATATGTCCCAGCCTATGCCTTCTGCCGATAACGCTTTTGGCGATATTGACAGCATGGGATTTCAGACCGTAGAGGGTTCTGAGGACGATTTACCGTTTTAAACGATAAAAATTGATAGGAGGAAAGTTTCATGGAAGAAAAGAACGAAAGACCTTTCAAAGCAAGACGCGCTAAAAAGAAAGTTTGCGTTTTCTGCGTTGATAAGGTAGAAAATATCGACTATAAAGATACCGCAAAATTAAGAAGATATATCACAGAGCGTGGCAAAATTGTGCCAAGACGAATGAGCGGTACATGTGCAAAACATCAAAGACAGCTTACAACGGCTATTAAAAGAGCAAGACAAATTGCACTTTTGCCTTTCGTTGCTGAATAAGTCAAAAAATACTGCAAATATGCAGTATTTTTTTTGCGAATTTCTATTGACAAGCACCGCTTTTTACTGTACTGTTTAATTAGAATAATGCTTAGGGGGATAATAATATGAAGAAAAAACTTTTGTCAGGAATTTTGGCGTTTTCGCTTTTGCTTTCGCTTATTCCCTTTGCCTATGCGGAAAATGACCAAAAAACATTTAAAACGGTGTATATTGAATGTCCGGAAGCACAAAAACTTTTTGAGGAAAACTATGCCGCTTATGCAAATCTTTTGATGCGGTATGCCGACGACAAGACACCGATACCTCTGTCAACCGTTTATGACGGTTATGTGTATGCGACAATTCCTGCGGAAAACGAAAAAAGACCTCTGGAATATTTCGTTTCCGAGGAAATGGAATTTGCCGACGAACCCGACAGCTCGGAATATAATGAGGATTCCTTCTACTTTTATATAATGGCACAGCTTTCGGAAAAAGGCGTAATTAAGGGCAACGAAAAAGGTGAGGCTCTGCCTTTCCAAAATGTTACCCGTGCAGAAGCGGTTGCGATAGCTATGCGTCTTTTGAGTGTTGACAATATGCCCGATACCGATAGCGGCTTTGTTGATGTGCCCGAGGACAGCTGGTATGCAGCAGCGGTAACAAAGGCGAGAGAATTGGGCGTTGTAGCGGGTGATGATGAAACACATTTTTCGCCTATGCGTGATGTTTCCCGCGAAGAAATGGTAGCTCTTATTGCCAGATGCTTATGGACAAGCGGTCTGCAAAAGGAAACGTCCGTAACCCGTGAGGAGTTAGCGGAAGAAACAAAAATATCAGACTGCGACAAAATATCCGATTGGGCTTTGACGGCATACGAGACAATGAAAACTTACGGCACGACGGATTATGTCGGTGTGGAAGATGAAGAGGGCGTAGAATACGGAAATGACGACTATTATTTTCTGGCAAAACCGCAAGATGCCGCATCACGCTTTTTCGCAGCATATGTAGCACTTGACGCTTGTGATATATTGCAGATTTATCCGTCGCAGACGGCGATTTCTCTCGGATTTGATAAGGAAATGCCCAAAATTGACGGCTCAACATCAACATACCCATTTACCGAGGCGGTTTACGGAAATCTCTTTTATGGCGGATATTCGCATCCGGAAATGCCGAAAAAGCATAGCAAGAGCCACGCATCTTACGAGCGTCTCATAAACGGCGAAGTTGATATGCTTTTTGCGTCCGTTTACCCGGCAAATGATGTTTTGGAGTTGGCAAAGGAAAAGGGCGTGGAGCTGGAACTCATGCCGATAGCATATGACGCAATGATTTTCTTCACAAACGCGGACAACACGGCGGAAAATCTCACAAAAGAGCAGATTTCCCAAATATATGTGGATAACAAGTATTCAAATTGGAAAGAAATAGGCGGACCCGATGCACTTTTGTATCCGTACTGCCGTAATAATGACAGCGGAAGCCACGCTCAAATGGAACGCCATTTCTTAAACGGCAAGGAAATCAACGAAAAGATAAGGAAGGAAACGACCTCCGAGTCTATGGAAAATGTCCTGACCGATGTTATGAGTGCGGAAACATACGACCCGAAAGGCTACGGCTTAGGTTACAGCATTTACTACTATTTTCAGAATATGGATATGTTCTATGACACAAACAGCTATTTAAAACTTTTGGCAGTAGACGGCGTTTATCCTGACGACGACACAATCGCAAGTGGCGAATATCCGCTTTCCAATAATACCTATGTTGTTTTAAGAAAGGACGAGCCGAAAGATTCTCCCGCACGGAAAATGGCGGACTTTATGCTGACAAAAGCGGGACAGGAATGTGTGGAAGAAGCAGGATTCGGTGCATTATATCCCTCGCACCCGAAAGAGCTTAAAGTTAAAAAGCAGTTTAATAAGGAAACAATTTCGGCAAAAGACGGAACGGAGCTCGTTTCAATTTCTACAAAACACCCTGTGGTTTCCAAAAATGAAAAGAGCAGTTTTGTAGATTCTATGAACAAAACTTTTGAAGAAACAAAGAACGAGTTTATAGCGTCTGTTAAAGAGTATATGGGACAAATTGAAGAATTTTATGAGGAAGCGGACGAAGAATATAAGGAATTGTTCCCGTACGAGAACGCCATGGACTATTATATAAATAGAAATTCTGACGGCATTTTCTCAATAACATTTGATGAATCTTTCTATACGGGCGGAGCACATCCGTTTGGCAGCCGCCTGTCATACACATATGACACAAAAACGGGAAAAGAGCTGACTCTTTGTGACATTTTGGGAGAATCGCAGGAGGAAACCGATAAGTTCGTAATTGAGAATTTTTATGCAGAATATGAGGACGAGGACCTTTGGGACTTAGAGGAACAAGCACCGTATGTATCGTTTTATATGACAAATGAGGAGCTTGTTTTGTACTTCCAGCAGTATCAGGTAGCACCGTATGCTATGGGATTCCCCGAGGTATCAATATTGCTTGACACTATCCCGAAAGGATAAGAAAGAAAAAAGAGCCGAAAGGCTCTTTTTTGTTATCACTTTTTATCAGTTAGTCCGAGAATATAGTCTGCTGAAACATTATAGTGTTTTGCAAGAATTACAAGTAAGTCACACGGAAGGTCTCTTTTTCCGCTTTCATATCTGTAATACTGTGGTTGAGTTGTAAAAAGGATGTTCGCAATTTGTTTTTGAGAATAATCGTTATCCTCACGCAGTTCTTTTAAACGCTTATAATATCCCATAACATACTCCTAAAATATCCATTTGGGTATATTGACATTATAACCAAAAAAGAATATACTATTGGGATATTATATCCGTTTAGATATAAAAAGAAAGGAGAATCAGAATGGCGGAATTTTGTTTGGAGTGTATGAACAAATATTTAATGGAGGAAAATAATCAGCTTACGGAAAAAGATGTAACTATGGACGTGGATTTGTGTGAGGGTTGCGGACAATGGAAACCGTGTGTAATAACAATAAAAAATAAGGAAAAACTTTTCGGAGAAAAGAAAGCAAAAAAAGCAAATTTTTAGGAAAAAGTGAAGAGTGAATAGGTAATAAGTAAAATCGCAAAAAGTTGGTAGCGAAAGTTTTCCGTAAACGAGTGCGTTTACAAACGAGTAGGAAAACCGAGCGTGACTTTTTGCGAAAAAGGAGCAGCTACGGAGCGGTTGAAAAAAGGCCGCAATATTGCGACCTTTTTGATTGCAGCGTAGTTCGCTGCGACGTGGAGCTGGTGACGAGACTTGAACTTGCGACCTGCGCATTACGAATGCGCTGCTCTACCGACTGAGCTACACCAGCGAATATTATGGGGAGAGTAAAAACTCTCCCCTTTGTTTTTACGATAACAATTTCTTTGCGATTTCGTTTATCATTCTGCCGTCGGCTTTTCCGACGGTCTGAGCCTTTGCCTCTTGCATAACCTTTCCCATATCCTTCATTGAAGTAGCTCCAAGCTTTTCAATAATATCTTTTAAAATGCTTTCGAGCTCCTCGGGGGAAAGTTGCTTTGGCAAATATTCCATCAAAACATCCATTTCCGCCTTTAATTCGGCGATTAAATCTTCTCGGCCACTCTTTTCATAGTCGGGGAGAGAGTCTTTGCGTTGCTTTAATTGCTTTGCAATAACCTCCAAAACACCGTTATCGTCAAGAGTTACCTTATTGTCCTTTTCAACTTGCAGTACACCGGCTCTTACGAACTGTACCACATTTTTGCGGACGGTATTTTTGTTTTTCATTGCCTCTTTTAAGTCTTGGGCAAGTTTTTCCTTTAAGGTCATTTTTTTACCTATTTAAACTTTCTCTTACGAGCAGCCTCGGACTTTTTCTTACGCTTTACGCTCGGCTTTTCGTAATGCTCACGTTTTCTTATTTCAGACATAACTCCGGACTTAGCACATTGACGCTTAAATCTTCTTAATGCACTATCCAAAGATTCATTTTCTTTAACACGAACTTCTGACATTTGTATTTCCCTCCCTCCGGCAAAACAGATTCCGGCTGTTTGATGGATAATATGGATATTATACCACTCTAATGATTATACCTCATTTTTTATATGCTTGTCAAGTTTTTTGAGGCAAATTTTGAAAAATAAAGGAAATCAACCTGCCGGCCACGAGAATTTCCGTCCGCCCATCAAATGAAAATGCAGGTGCTTTACCGATTGCAGACCGTCCTCGCCGCAGTTGTTTACAACGCGGTAGCCACGCTCGTCAAAACCAAGCTCTTTTGCGATTTTGGGAACAACCTCAAAAATTTTTGCAACATATTTGGAATTTTCGGGCGTTATTTCATTTGCTGACGCAAGGTGGATTCTCGGCACAATCACAACATGGTGGGGTGCCTGAGGGGCAATATCGCGAAATGCATAAACCATATCGTCCTCATAGACCTTGGTTGACGGAATTTCTCCTTTTATAATTTTACAAAACAGGCAATCATTCATTTTTTTGCTCCTTTCGATTCATATTCTTTGCATAAATTATTAAGTGGGCACTCTTCGCATTTTGGCGACCGTGCCGTGCAAATATTTCTTCCGTGAGCCACAAGCCTGTGGCAAAAATCAAGCTGTTCGTCGGGCGGAATCAGGTTTTTTAAGTCCTGCTCGATTTTTTCGGGCAAGGAATTTTTCGTAAGCCCGATTCTGTTTGAAAGCCTTATACAATGCGTATCCACAACAACGGCAGGTTTTTTAAAAATGTCGCCTAAAACAAGGTTTGCCGTCTTTCTGCCTGTACCTGCAAGAGTCAAAAGCTTTTCCATTGTGTCGGGGACTTCGCCGTTGTAATCCGATATTATTTTTTTACAACATTCAATTATATTTTTCGCTTTATTTCTGAAAAAACCGGTAGAGCGTATATCTTCGCAAAGCTCGTCGTAATCGGCATTTGCAAAGGCTTCGCAGTCGGGATATTTCTTAAAAAGGGTTTTTGTTACAATATTCACGCGTGCGTCGGTGCATTGTGCCGAAAGCTGCGTCGCAATTAAAAGCTCGACAGGGGAGCTGTATTCCAAAGTACAACGGACATCCGGATAAAGCTCTTTTAAGGCTTTTACAGCGTTTTCCGCACGGTCTTTTTTTGTCATATATAACACCTCTTTGCAAAAGTATTATACCGCTATACGACAAAAAATTCAACAATATGATTAAAAAAAAATAAAGATAGGCAAAATGTATTGATTTATTGTCAAAACAATGATATAATAGGAAAAAGTATGTCTTTGGGAGATGATCACTTGAACGAAAAAATTGGAATCGCCGATATTATTGATATGATGATACGGCGTTGGTGGATATGGACAATCTGTGCAATAGTATGCAGTATAGGAGCGTTTATTTATACGCAGGTTTTTGTAGAGCCCCTTTACAGAAGTGACGGCACACTGTATGTAAATGCTCAGAGGAAACAAGACATAGACATTACTCAGGGGGATATGACCTCTTCCCAGGCTCTTGTAAAAACCTATAAAGAGATATTAAGCCGCAGAACCTTTCTTTCGCAGATTGCAGCGGACTTAGACGGAAAGTATTCAGCAGGTGCGTTAAAAGGCATGATTTCATACGGTGCGGTTAATGATACACAGATAATGGAGATTAAAGTTGTCGGCAGAGATCCCGAGGACGTTTATGAAATTTGCCACAGCGTTTTGACACACGCTCCCGATGAATTGATCCGTGTAATAAATGCGGGTTCTGTAAAGATTCTTGATGACGGACAAGTACCGACAGCTCCGTTTTCGCCGAATGTAAAACAAAACTCGCTTATTGCTCTTTTGGTTGGCATAGCATTAGGTGCGGGAATAATACTTCTTTTAGAGCTTTTTGATACGAGAATTAAGTCAAGAGAAGATATCAGCAAAAAGTTCCCTGAGCCACTGCTTGGCGAGATTCCGGCATTTATGCAGGTTGAGGAAGTAGGTGCTGACAAATGAACATATTAAAACTAATAGGCGATTTTAACATAAAACACGCCAATAGCAGAAATGCGAAGACAGCAAGTCGTGGAATAAATCCGGTTTTGGACGATAAAACTGATTTTTTGGTGCGTGAAGCGTACAATGCGGCAAGAACAAATATAATATACTCAATCGGCTCGGAAAAGGGCTGTAAAAAGATAATTATAACAAGTGCAAGTCCGCACGAAGGAAAGACGACGACAAGTCTTAATGTTGCAATAACATTTGCACAAACCGAGGCAAAGGTCCTGATAATAGATGCAGACCTTAGAAAACCTCGTATAAACAGGCATTTGGGATTGCCGAGAGAGGACGGATTATCCGACCTTTTATGTGGTCTTATAGATATTGATAAGGCTATAAAACATAGCGACAAATACAATCTTGACTGTATAACATCAGGACACATCCCGCCCAATCCGACGGAGCTTTTAACATCTTCTGAAATGGGGAATGTACTTGAAAAATTAGGGGAAAGATACGACTATATCTTTATTGATACTCCGCCTGTCACCGTTGTTACCGAAGCGGCGGCTATGGCAAAATATGTATCAGGCGTAATATTTGTTGTAAGGCAGAACAGCACCATTTACGAATCCATTAACAGAGCAAGAAACAGCTTCCAGTTGGCAAATGCCAAGATTTTAGGATATGTGCTAAATGATGTAAGTGCCACAGCATACAAATATGGAGGATATAACCGATACGGGAGCTCAAAGAGGGGCTACGGCTACGGGCATAAATACGGTTATGGCTACGGTTACGGATACAGTGATAACGAGAAGGAAAAGAAGGAAAAAAAGCAAACGCCTGAAAAGAAAAAGAAATAAAAAATCGCAGGATTTAATTCCTGCGATTTTTGCTTTTTTACTCCATATCGTTTGGCATATCCCAATTATGATAAACGTTTTGAACGTCGTCATCATCATCAAGATTATCCAAAAGCCGTCCCATAAGCACAATATGGTCGGCGTCGGTTATCTGCGTCATAGTCTGCGGAACCATAGAAAGCTCGGCAGACGCCAATTCGTATTTTCCGTCTAAGGCATCACGGACAGCGTGAAAATCCTCAGGGGCGGTAGTTATTTCAAAAACACCGTCGGACTCAGAAAGGTCCTCAGCACCTGCTTCTAAGGCGTCCATTGTGACTTCGTCCTCATCAATGCCTTCCGACTCAATAACGATAACGCCCTTTTTATCAAACATAAAGCTTACACAGCCGTTTGTACCGAGATTTCCGCCAAACTTATCAAAATAATGACGGATATTTGCTGCGGTACGGTTTCTGTTATCGGTAAGAGTGTCAACGATAACGGCAACACCGCTCGGACCGTATCCCTCATAAACAACAGTTTCGTAGTTATCGCCGTCGGTTCCTCCCGCCGCTTTTTTTATTGTACGGGAAATGTTGTCATTCGGCATATTTACAGAACGGGCTTTTGAAATAGCGTCTTTTAATGCCGAATTATTGTCGGGGTCAGGACCGCCAGATTTTACGGCAACCAGAATCTCACGAGAAACCTTTGTGAAAATTTTGGCTCTTTGTGCGTCATTAGCACCTTTTTTTCTTTTAATTGTACTCCATTTGGAATGTCCGGACATACACAATCCCCTTTCTTGATGACTGTTTATTCTTCGCCGTTTTCTGCCAAAAATTCGTCATAACTCTTGGCTTTGTTATGATTTTGCTGTCTGTATTCAGCTGCAATATGTGAAGAAATGTGCGGTACAGACTTGGGCTTTGCGTTCTTTGGAGCAATAACAACCTTTCTTCTCGGCTCTTCGTCTATTGAAAAGGTCGTAACCCCGTCATTTGCCTGTAAACAGGAATGTATAATCCTGCGTTCATATGGGTTCATAGGCTCTAATGTGTGCTTTTTGCCGGTTCGTACAACCTTATCGGCAAGACGGTTTGCAAGAGCGGTAAGAGCTATTTGACGCTTTTCTCTATAATTCTCGGTGTCCAAAGTGACACGCATACGCTCGGGAACTTCATGGTTTACAACAAGTGATGTGAGATATTGCAACGCGTCAAGAGTATCTCCTCTTTTTCCGATAACAAGCCCCATATGATCGCCTGACATTTCTGCAAGAAGCGTGTCGCCGTCGGTGTTTGCCGATATTTCAACATCAAGCCCCATAGCATCAAAAACCTGCGAGAGAAATTCTTTTGCGATTATAGGAGCCGGATTTTTTGCCGAAACCGATACGGTTACGCCCTTTGAGCCTAAACCCAAAAATCCTTTTGTTCCTTCATCAACAATCTCTATAACAGCGTCGTCTTCCGATATTCCGAGCTCGGAAAGAGCGAGGCTTTTAGCTTCTTCTGCGTTTTTTGCCGTTTTTTCTGTTTTTGTTCGGTACTGTAACAACAAAATCATCTTCTTTCTCATTAAAATATCTGTCCAGAACATATTGCTGAACAATTTGCATAATACTTGAAACTATCCAATAAATGCCGATACCCGACGGAAGCGAGAATGTGAAAAAGCCTGTCATAATCGGCATCATCATATTCATAGACTTGCTCATAGACTGTGATGGGTCATCATCATTTTGTTTAACGTTAGGATTTTGTGTGAGTTTTTGCGATTGACGCATGGAAAGCCATGTTGTAAGAATGGCAAAAACAGGAATCAAAATCAAAAGTACTGTGCCGATATCGGAAAAATCACCGCGTGAAATTGCCGAGAGTGCGGCAGACGGCACACCGGATAAATCAAGACCTAAAAACTTGAAGTTTATGTGCCAACCGTATTCGTTTGCAAGTCCTAACTTGTCAGCCCAGGTAGAGAGCTGAATCTGATAGTTTTTGTGTAACTGCTCGGGAGTGAGCGTAGAAAGCTTTCCCACAATCTCGGGAAATTTCTCCGTCATCTGTGCCAGAACGGTTTTAACCTGTTCCAAAACTGCTCCGTCTGCAAAATTTATACCTTTTATATAAGTAATAGGACGGCGGATTACGCTGTATAGACCGATAAGGATAGGGAACTGTATCAAAAGCGGCAGACAACCGCCTGTCATACTGACGCCGTTCTCCTTATAAACCTTCATCATTTCCGCCTGTAATTTTTGCTGGTCATTTGCATATTTTTTTTGAAGCTCTGCGATAATAGGCTGAATCTTTTGCTGCTTCTTCATCGCCTTTTGCGACTTTGCTTGAAGCGGCATCAAAATAAGCTTCACGATAATAGTAAAAAGAATAATTGAAAGACCGTAATTCTGGACAAGATCATAAATCATACGAATTATAAAACCAAGCGGTCTTGTAATCAAAAGCTCAAATAAACTAAGTTTCATTTAAATACCTCAATACCTCATTATTTTACGGCACAGGGTCATAACCGCCCTTGCAAAACGGATTGCATCTTAAAATCCGCCATATAGCAAGGAAGCTGCCCTTAAAAAAGCCGTATTTCTCCAATACGCCTATTGCGTATTCCGAACAGGTGGGGGTGAATCGGCAATGTGAATAGTGCTTTAAAGGGGATAGGTGACGCTGATAAAACCTGATACAAAAAACACAAAAATGTTTCATAAAAACATATCCAGCTTTCCCATAGCAAACCGCAAATCTTTTAAAACGCTGTCGCATTTTTTTCCGACTATTGCGGCTCTTGCTATAATCACAATGTCGTACCCTTTTTTTATTTCGGGTGACAAAATGCGGTAACTTTCACGCATAAGCCGCTTTGCACGGTTTCGGCGGAACGCCTTTCCGACAGATTTTCCGCAAGTTAAGCCTATGCGGTTTTTTGGGTAGCGGTTTTTTTGAACATATAAAACGACAGAATGTGCCACGGCACAATTACCCCTATAATAAAGACGCTTAAAATCTTTATTTAGCTTTAAAGTATTGTTACTATTCATATTAAATCAATTCCATAGCTATAAAAAAGGCAAAAAGCATAGGGTCAAACAGCCTTTCTGCTTCTCGCCTCAAATTTTTAAGCCGACAATTTCTTTCTGCCCCTTAATCTTCTTCTAGACAAAACTTTTCTGCCCGATGCAGTAGCCATTCTTTTTCTGAAACCGTGTTCTTTCGCCCTCTGACGCTTCTTTGGCTGATAGGTTCTCTTCATCTTTGAACACCTCCGATATAAGTAAAATCTTTATTGTCCGTTTGCCGAAACACCGTCCGCAAAAACAGACACCGAACCTATTATATAGGTTTTAGATATGTTTGTCAAGCATTTTTTTAAATTTCCAAAAGAAAATCGGCATATCGCAAAACTTAAAGCCTGTGATATACCGATTTCCGGAAGTCGCCAAAAGGTTATTTTCTCCACAAAAATCCCCCAATGCACAAACGTTCCCTGTCCGCAATAATAATTATAGGACACGGGAACGGCTATAACAATAGCTTTTAAATCGGTTATACAGATTTTTGTGGGGATATAAAAAATATTCAGTCAAACTGACATAAATACGCCTTGTTCAAGGCTAAAATCGCCAAATGCGAAGGCGGAGCAAGTAGTTTTGCAGGTACATAAAACATATTGTGCAGAATTGAAGCAAAAATCAACAAAAAACCACAACATATTGTAGAAAAGAGTAAAAATATATCATTATATGGTGGTCTAAGCGTCACAAACGGCGGCACGGAGTTTGCCGTTTTCAATTTCGATAACGCCAAAGGTTTTGCCGTCGCGGATGCTTCCCGGATTCAAAAGAGTAAGATGCCCGTTGGTATCGCAAAAACCGCGGTGCGTGTGCCCGAAAACTGCACAGTCACAGCAAAGCTCTTCGGCACGGGAGGTGAGTGCGGAAAAGCCGTAATCATTTTTAACATTATAAAGATGCCCGTGCGTTAAAAAAATCTTTTTTCCGCCCAAGTGAAAAACGAGCTCTTTTGGAGCTGTTCCAAAGTCACAGTTTCCCGCGACATAATTTACGGTGATGTCGGGAAATTTTTCTTTTATTTTCTCTGCGTCATCTGCAAAATCTCCTGCGTGAAGAATCATATCAACGCCGATTATGTTTTTTATCACATTTATGCAACTTTTTACATCATGGTGAGAATCGGAAAAAACCAAAATACGCAAACTTAAATCCCCCTCTTTTTCGCATAATTTATGATATTCTAACATTTTGACGCAAAAAAGTCCAACAAAATGGCGATTTTGTAAATAAAATGTATTATTGAGGAAGAAAAAAGACTTTTTTCGACAATTAAACACGACAAAAATCTGTTCTTTCAAATGGTATAATTTTCACGTTATACATTTTATGATAAAGGGGAAGAAAAAATGAATATAGAGGCAACAAAAACCCAAAAAACATTTTTAGTACCGTACCTGTATTTTGCAGGAAAAGTTTTGCTGGTGACCGTATTGGCAAGGACGCAGATAATAGAAACACATCCTTTCGGAATAGCGTATGCCGCCGTTTTGGCGGAGGAAAATATCTTTGCTGCGGTGTCAGGACTTTTATTGGGCGTCGCAGGCAGTATGGAAACGGCAATAAAATACATATTGGCAGCCGCCATTTACGGAATAATGGTATATATAAGAAAGTTTGAAGCAAAGCAGGTCAAGGCGGTAGCCTTGGGAACGGCTGTCGCCCTTGCGTCGCTTGTTACGCTTTTTGGTTTTGGTGCGACACCGAGAAGAATTGCCGTAATTATACCCGAAATGTTTGCCATAGGCGGACTTTATCTTCTTTTCGGCAACTTAAAGGAAAGAAAAACGGTGGCGTATGCGGCGGAAATAATTATAGCGGGAGCGGTTTTGTGCGGAACATACGGGCTTAAATTGCCGTATCTTAACATAAATATCCCCGTTTTTGCTGCAATGATTATAACAATGAGTGCAAGTTATTCCTGCGGTATTCCTATTTCAGTTTTAACGGGAGCGGTTTTGGGGTTTATGACATTTTTGAATCAACCGCAGGTAGTGGAGATGAGCGGACTTTTTGCGGTTTCGGCTTTGGTTTCGGCAATAACGGCAAAAACGGGCAAAGCCGGTGTTGCGGCAGGATTTTTATCAGGTGCTACAATCTGTGTTTTATGTATAGGAAGCATGGGCGAACTCAGCGTGGCGGACATTTTTGCCGCTCCAATAATATTTTTGATTATTCCGCAAAATATGGTGGCAAAAATCGGCAGTCATATAAGTGATAAATTTGCTGACGAGCAGTATAGCACCGAGCTTTCCGACAGGATAAAAAATGTTGCGAGAGCGGTTCAGGATTTAGGAAACGGAGTACGCCTTTTGGAAAAAGAAAAAGAAAGTGAACTCTGCTATGATATTACGGAAAGAGTGTGCAAAGGCTGCAAAAATGCGGAAATATGCCATATATCCGAAATCCCGATTCAGAATATAAGGGAAATGAATTTCATTATGGATAGGGACGGATTTCTAAATTCTTCAAATCTTCCGCTTAGTTTTTGGCGTTCTTGTGTACGGGCAGAGGGATTTTTAAATGAATTCTTGCATATGCGGGAATTTGAGAAAAAAACTGAAATTTTAAAGGGTGAACTCGCGTCCGACAGAGAGATTGTTGCCAAGCAGTACGGAGAAATTTCCAATATAATAAGCACCCTTACTAAACGCGGTGAGGAAGAAACAAGAGAAATAAAATATGATGTTTCGGTTTCGGTTTGCCAGGAGGCAAAAAGCGGTCAGGAAATAAACGGGGATACGGTAATACATTTTAAAAACGGGAATAAATACTATGTTGTAATTTGTGACGGAATGGGCTCGGGCGTAGCGGCACGGGAGATAAGCGGACTTACGGCACGGCTTTTTGCGGAATTTTTTGCATCAGGGATAGAAAAAGGCGTGGCGGTTGATATGATAAATTCAGCACTTGCCTTAAATGCCGACAGGGAGAGCTTTTCCTCTGCGGACATTCTGGAAATCGATATGTGTTCGGGAGAGGCGGAATTTTTAAAAGTCGGCAGTGCTCAAAGCTTTATAAAAAAAGATAACGCCGTCGAGGAGATTTCATCTTCTGCTCTGCCGGTGGGGATTTTGGAAAATATAGCGGTAGAGCCGCAAAGATACAGGTTTTCGGCAGGTGATGAGATACTTATGATTACCGACGGCATAGGCGAGGCAGGATGCGGAGTGCTGAAAAACGAGTGGATTAAAAAGATTTTTGTTTCGCCAAAAGTAAACTGTGAGGAACGGGCAAAGCTAATCTTAGAGGGAGCAAAAACGAGGTCTGTGTTCAGCGACGATATGACGGTTGTTATTATACGGCTTAAATCTGCCGAATAGAAAGGAATGGATATAAAATGAATATACAAAATGCAGCGGCGGCAAAAATAATGGGTGAAATTCTGGCAAAAGGGATGAGCCTTTCCGACATAAATCTGGCGGATAGTATAGATTCTTCCGCGGCGGATGCGTTGGAGGAAATAAGGACGGTTGTATCGGACGATAAAAGGAGCGAAAAGCAGAGGGTGAGAGAAATAAAGAAAATAATAAAAAATCGGGGGATTTACTAATCCCCCGAAGAATTATTTGTGTTTTTCGACAAATCGTGAAATGCGGGAAAGTGCCTCCTCGATATTGTCTATTGAATAGGCGTAGGAGCAGCGGATAAATCCCTCGCCGCTTTCGCCGAAAGCATTTCCCGGGACAACGGCAACCTTTTCTTCTTTTAAAAGGCTGGTTGCAAAGTCCTCGCTTGTCATGCCGAGCGATTTTATGCACGGGAATGCATAAAAAGCACCCAGTGGCTCAAAGCAGGAAAGTCCCATATTTCTGAATCCGTCGACTATAAAGCGTCTGCGGTAATTGTACTCCTGACGCATTCTTTCAACATCATCATCGCAGGAGCGAAGAGCCTCTATTGCGGCAAACTGACTTGTTGTCGGACTTGACATAATGCAGTATTGATGTACCTTTGTCATTGATTTTATTATGGGGCTGGGGCCCAAAGCATAGCCAAGACGCCAACCTGTCATAGCAAAAGCCTTGGAAAACCCGTTTATAACAATCGTCCGCTCGCGCATACCGTCTATTGCGGAAAAGGGCGTGTGCCCGTCGCCGTCATAGATGAGTTCGCCGTAAATTTCATCGGAAAGCACCATAATATCGGTGCCTTTTAATACTTCTGCGATAGCTTGTAAATCGCTTTTTGACATGATTCCGCCCGTCGGATTGTTAGGGAAGGGCAAAATCAGGAGCTTGGTTTTATCTGTGATTGCGTTTTTTAGCTGCCCGGGCAAAAGCCGGAAACCGTCCTCCTCCTTTGTTTCAATAGTTACGGGGACGCCTCCTGCCATAACTGTGCAGGGCTTATAGCAAACAAAACACGGCTCGGGAATGATTACCTCATCTCCTGCGTTTATAAGACAGCGGATTGCAAGGTCGATTGCCTCACTTCCGCCGACAGTCACCAAAACTTCGCTTTTTGGGTCATAGGAAATGCCGTATTTTCTCTGGGTATATGCACATATTTCTTCTCTTAGCTCTAAAAGTCCGGCATTTGCGGTGTAGTGCGTACGCCCTTTTTCGAGGGAGTAAATTCCTGCTTCGCGGATTGACCAAGGGGTAACAAAGTCAGGCTCTCCGACGCCCAAAGAAATAGCATCAGGCATAGTTGCAACAACATCAAAAAATTTTCTTATGCCGGACGGTGCGATTCCTTGCACGGTTTTTGTAAGAATTTTTTCATAATCCATCATAATGTTATCACCTGTCGGGTGTCTTCTTCATTATTATAGAAAACAAGACCGTCATCTTTATATTTTTTTAGAACAAAGCTGGTTGATGTGCTTAACACATTGTCCATGGGAGCAAGTTTTGACGCCACAAAAAGTGCAACATCTTTCATAGACTGTCCTTCAATCACTACGCATAGGTCATAAGAGCCTGACATAAGGAACAGGGACTTAACCTGCGGATATTTATAGATTTTTTCTGCAACCTTATCAAAGCCCTCGCCTCTTTGGGGAGAAATTCTAAGCTCGATTATGGATGTGACAAGGTCTCGGTCGGTCTTTTCCCAATTGATAAGGGTTTTGTATCCCACAATGACGTTATCCTTTTCAAGTCCTTTGATTATTTTCGCAACTTCCGCCTCGTCCTTTCCCAGCATATTTGCAATTTTCTCATTAGAAAGCGGTGTCTTTGCATTGTCCAAAATATTTAAAATGTCATTTGTCATACTTAAATCCTCCCAAAAGCATAAATATTTAGACTATTATATAACGGTTTTGTATAAATTTCCATACTTTTTTGAATTTTTTTTGAAATGACGGTGCTATTTTATTGACAAAACGGCAAAAATAGAAGATAATAGTATTGTTACGAAGCATATATGAGGTATATATATGGAAGAAAAAAAAGAGCGTGTTCTTTTGGCGGGAGTGCATACAGGGTGCAAAGATGCCCTTTTTGACACTACTGATGAAACGATTGAAGAGCTTTCGGAACTTGCAAAAACGGCAGGTGCGGAGGTAATAGCCGAGGTAATTCAAAACAAGTCGGAAATAGAAGCCGCGACCTATATGGGCGAGGGAAAGCTTGAAGAAATAAAGCAGACGATTGATAGCCTTGGTATCGACGCTGTTATTTTTGATGACGAGCTTTCGCCTGTGCAGATAAGAAATCTTTCGGAGCTTTTCGGGATTAAGGTTATAGACAGAACGATTTTGATTCTGGACATTTTTGCCAAACGTGCAAGAAGCGGAGAGGGAAAGCTTCAAGTAGAACTCGCACAGCAAAAATATCTTTTGCCGCGTCTTCGGGGTATGGGCTTAGAGCTTAGCCGGACAGGCGGCGGAATAGGCACAAGAGGTCCGGGTGAAACAAAATTGGAGTCGGACAGACGGCATATAAGCCGAAGAATCGCCGCATTGGAAGCGGATATAAAAGAAATAAAAAAGCACCGTGAGCTTTTGCGTTCACGCAGAAGGAAAGACGGCGTCATAACCGCGTGTTTGGTAGGATATACCAACGCAGGAAAATCAACGCTAATGAACCTGCTTACAGAGAGCAGCGTACTTGCAGAGGACAAGCTTTTTGCAACGCTCGACACGACATCAAGGGCAATTACGCTTAACGATAACCGCAAAATTTTAATAACCGACACGGTCGGCTTCATAAGAAAACTCCCGCATAATTTGGTTGAGGCATTTAAAGCGACTCTTGAAGAAACGGCGGAGGCGGATATGCTGATATATGTGATAGACGCATCAAATCCGCAATATGAAACGCATATAAAGGTTGTCGATTCGGTGCTGTCCGAGCTTGGTGCATTGGGAAAACCCACCGTTTATGTGTATAATAAGACCGATTTGGTAGACGAAAAATTTATACCCATACAGGAAAACAGCGTTGGAATATCGGCAAAGACAGGCGAAAATATTGATAAGCTGATTGACATCATATCAGAAGTCGCCCCCGGCAAAAAGAAAGAGATGACGGTGCTTATACCGTACAACTTGGGGAATCTGGTGAATGAACTGCACAAAAATCAAAAGATTTTGTCGGAGGAATACTTGGGCGAGGGCGTAAAAATAAATCTTTTGGCGGACAAAATCACCTATGAAAAAATGAAAAGTTACATTATATAAAGAGAGATGATTGAGATTTCGAAAAAGCAATCCTTTAAAACGGTAGCAAACGAAGGCGAAGCGGTGTATGTTGACAGAAAATCAAAATTCATAGCACATACCAAACCTGTCCAAAGCGAACAGGAAGCTCTTGATTTTTTGCAGGAGATGCGTTCACGGTACAGTGATGCGAGGCATAATGTTTATGCATATATAATAGCGGAAAATAATATTTCCCGATACTCAGACGACGGTGAGCCGGGCGGAACGGCGGGTATGCCCGTTTTGGATATAATGAAAAAAGAGGGCATAGTAGATGCCGTAACAGTTGTTACAAGATATTTCGGCGGAACGCTTTTAGGTACGGGCGGACTTGTCCGTGCATATTCTACCGCCGCGGCGGAATCGGTAAAAAATGCAGGAAAAATAACAAAAATTCTGTGCGATTGCTATAAGGTTAGTACAGAGTATTCTCTTTTAGATAAAATACGGCACATTTTGAATATGAAGGGATATTATCTCACAAATATTGAATATTCAGAAAAGACAGAACTTTTTGTGTCTGTCAAAAAAGACGATTCCGAAACCTTTTTAAAGGATATTACAGAGGCATGTTCGGGCAGAGCAGAAATTACAAAAGAGGAAGAAAGATACATAGATATAAAAGAAGGAGAATAAGTCTAAATAAAATTGCCCATCTCGCCACTTTTTGTTAGGGGCGGTACAATCGTACAGCACCGCTAACTGCAAAGCGGCAATATGAACAGTTTTCTTTTAGACTTAGGCTTTGTGCCTTTGGCACGGAAAGGGATGATTATAAATATGAAAAAAGTATTAGTACTGATTTTGGCAGCATCTATGCTGATGCTGACGGGATGTGAACGGGTAGCAGACCTGGTAAGACCGGATGAGGCTGACAAGGAGGTAAGCAACCCCGTTGTAGAACCCGACAAAACGGAGCAAACAACGCCCGAAACGGAAGAACCGAAAACGCGAATCGTGCTTTCAAAAACGCTTAATATGACTAATGAATGGACGATTATGGGCGATTACAGCATTCAGCTTACCAAGAGCGGAAAAAAGGACAGAGTCATCTTGGCAACATCGGCAAGAAATGTAAACGGAGAAATGGAATGGGACGATTCGCAGTATTGGACACTTGCGGTGCTAACAGAAAAAGGGGCATATAATCTATACTATCAAAGATTGCAGGGCGTGGTATACGCTGAAATTAACGAGGCGTTTATAAGAGGTGTAGCGACGCCTGTAATAACTGTCTATGCGTTCAGCGGAACGGACAGAGATATAAGAAACTACACGTATAGCTATGAAGAAGACGCATTCATAGAAGACCAGATTTTCACAACCAAGGTATTCTCCACAGGCGGAATAAATACTATTTATTCCACATTCCCGGAGTATAGGGCAAGATAAGAGGTGCAGGTATGATTAAAAATTTAACTAAGGAATCTTTTGCGGAAGAAATAAGCGGCAATATGCCGGTAATGGTTGATTTCTGGGCAAGTTGGTGCGGTCCGTGCCGTATGCTCTCGCCTGTAATTGACGCTTTATCGGAGGAGTATGAAGGAAAAATAAATGTCGGCAAGGTAAATGTTGATGAACAGGGCGAATTGGCAATGAGGTTTGGCGTGGCATCAATACCGACAGTGATTATCTTTAAGGACGGAAATGAGATAAACAGGCTGGTCGGCGTACATGATGCGGACGATTACAGGGATGAAATTGATTCCATATTATGAAAAACAGAATAATAGAGATTGCAAAAGCAGAAAAAATTTCCGATATCGGTTTTTGCAGTATGTCCGACTATTATAAGGAAGCAGAAACATTGAAAAACCCCGCGGTTTTCAAAAAAAATGAGAGGGAAAAAGAGATTTTAAAAAATGCACGGACAGCGATTGTCTGTGCATTTAATTATTATGCGGACGAAAGAAAAGGCAATATTTCAAGGTATGTGCAGGGCGAGGATTATCACCTGACAGTTTTGCGGAAGCTGAAACCGATAGCAAAAGAGCTACAAAAAAACGGATTTTCTGCGGAAAGCTTTGCGGATACGGGTTTTTTGAATGAACGGCTTTTGGCGGCTAAAAGCGGCATTGCATTTATTGGAAAAAATCATATGGCAATAAGCGAAAAATTCGGAAGTTACATTTTTTTGGGATATGTGCTGACCGATTGCGTGATTGAAGCGGATAAAGAGAACAAAAAATCATGCCAAAATTGCGGTAAATGCGAAAAGGCATGTCCGCTCGGAGCGTTAAATGACGGATTTTGCGAAGCAAAATGCCTGTCATACATAACGCAGAAAAAGGGCGAATTGACAGAGGAAGAAGAAAGGGCAATAGTTAGAGCAAACACTGTATGGGGCTGTGACATTTGTCAGGAGGCGTGTCCTCATAATAAAAATGTGCCCGAAACTGAAATCACGGAATTTAAAGAAAATAGAATTATAGAGTTGAAAATTGATGAGAATATCAGTAATAAAGAGTTTGAAAAAAGGTATAAAAACCGTGCATTTGCATGGCGGGGAAAGGCTGTTCTCATCAGAAATCAAAAAATAATAAAAAAATACAAAAAAAATTAAAAAAAGTACTTGACAACAGAAAAGTGATGTGGTAATATGAGTAAGCTGTCCCTTTGAGAAGGGACGGAGTTGAACATTGAAAAATAAACAGTGCAGAGTTCTTGTCAGTGAATGAAAATTCACTAAAAAACAGAGTTTTTTATGACAGAAATTCGGAAACGA